>CAURIK010000001.1:0-133480 GCA_963525145.1 uncultured Candidatus Saccharibacteria bacterium
ATCCTTTCCCCTTTACATACAGATTCAATCCGTCGATATCATTGTAGCTAGTCCTACATAATTCTGATATACGAAGTCCAGTGTCGTAAGCAAAATCTATGAGCATATTTACTTGCCTTTCATAGCCGCTCTCAGCCGTTTTCTGTAGTACAGACTGTATAATTCGATGTTGTATGTATCTTGGTCGTGGTTTTACGTTCTTGCGTGATTTGACGAGGTTTGGGTTAATGCAATCTAAGTTCATGCGTTCTCTACACCACTTGAAAAACGCCTTTAGTACACGTTTAGCTGCATTAGTAGTTGATGCGGCATGATTCTTTCGATATTCATAGAAATAGAAATCGAGCCATCTAATAGATAACTCGGTTATATTGGTTTTATGGAACCTGTCACAAAATCCTACAAACTGTCTAAGGCGCGTTACCCTTGTTGATATTGTGTCGGGTGACATATCTTCAATGATGGCTGAGTAATGAATGAACTGAAACGCGAGCTCTTTGATATTCTCTGTATAGCATTCAGTTTTAAACAGATTGCTCATCTGCGACAATTCATTGATTACCGTAGATTTAGAGGTTGTAATAGTTGATATTGATGCATTCATTGTAGTCTCCTCAGAATGACTTAAAATTTTTACTATTACCTTAAACCCCAGATTATTATTCTACAGATACTTCAGATCGACATAATGTTTTTTATGACATTTAGTACAACCATAAACCACTAAATATGGACCCGGTGGACCGCAGTATATATCTCCCGTCGGTCGGTTACGATCTATTCCAAGGCGCTGTTTATATAGTCTCCACTCATGGTTACAGTTGCCGTTTCTTTTTGAGAATAATCTCTGCTGGTTGCGTTTAGCTCTAACTTCGGTAATTTGCTTAGCAAGCTTATGTCTCGCTTTACTAACATCAAACGTCATACACCTGCTTTCTTACACAGAAATGAGAATAGTCGCGCTGGCTGATGTCCACGTTGAGCTTCTTCGACTAATTGCCAAATTCTGTATTCTGGCAATTTCAATGCTACTTTGCAATAGAACGAAAAGTAGTCGTGATTGTTAAACTTGTCGCAAAGTTGAAATGCTATTGATTCAGCTCGCCGCGTCTTTTGCCACTTGTCCATCGGTTGTTTTTCGTCCGACATAACTAAACAATTGTAATTGGTATTGAGATTGGGGTTTCTTTTAGGAAACCTTTTAAATTGAGATTGAGATTGCAATTGATGCGTCGTCACCTCTGTTAACCCTCCAAAATTAAACCCAAATCTAACTAGCACCATCGCTAGACAAGGGTGTTGTGCGTTATGAGAAAATCCAGCAAGACCTTTAGTGCTTTAGGGCTTGACAAGATTTTCTGTTTGTACGAGGAATTAAAAATCCCCCTCCCGACTTTCGCGCGGGCGAGGGATTTTATAGACCCCTCTTGCGAGGGCATGTCTAGTGTGTGATTAATTATATTGTTGCAAATACTTAAGCAAATGTCAATAGCTATTCAGGTTTTCTTGTATTATCTCTGCTAAATCCAGCTGTTCGGAAATCCCGAACAGTTCAGACAATAAGAAATCCTTACTATCTCAACTATAAATGATTACTTTATAGTTGAGTTTTACGCTGCAGTGCCTTGTAGCGTTGTCGGCCACGGGTCATCGGTGGTGTAGCGTGCGTAAGCAGTTCTCCAGTTTCCAACAGTAGATTGCCATCTGATTCTAGTTCCATCGATTGCAACACCGCCTGTCCTTGAAGTGCCAGGACCTGTAGATGTCCCGGTAACGAAGACGTTTTGAGCTGGGCGAAAACCTAGCGGCAGGCTATTAGTATATACCATCTCGGTGGCGTTTATTACGTTCGTGTAGCCGATAGCTACTTCGACTACGTCGTTGACCCGTCGTATCTTACAATCTGTTTTATCGATATTAGCTGGTAACGGATTAGGTGTAATGTTTCGCCAACCTGTATCTCCATAATCCACTGCCCAGCCATTGACTGAATTTCCGCCAGTCTTTTTAACCCAACGAATAGCGCCATTAGTAGCGTCTCTGTCTATATAAGTTGAGCCAACTGGCGCTAGAACTTTGCCGTTTGGCATACCATTACCTGCTATCATCGCGACGTCGCTTGCACCAAAGGTCAATTTAGAGTTTTCAAGTCTTAATTCTCCTGTTAGAAAAGTAACAACGCTTTTCATATTCCCACCGTTGCTAGCGGATATAATAACAGAGCCTAAAGTTCTCTGGCGGTCAAACATAAAAGCCTGAATCTGCGCATACCTGGTTTTGATACCAGCTGAATTCTGCGCATTAAATATAATGATATTTTGGTTGCCACCGCCCATATGAGACATATTTAATTCTTGCCACCCAGCTGCTGAAGTGGTCGCCAATTCAAGCGGGTTTGCAGTATTTGTCGATAACACTAGATTACCAGTCATCGTATCGCCAGCTCTATTAACTTTATCTTGCAAGCCTGTGTCTATTTTCTTCGTGAAGACCGTGTCCTGGCTATCTACGTAGTATTTGTCGGCTTTTAGGGTTAGGTCTGGCTTGTTGTCTAATTGCTCATAGTCGGTAGTGCCAGGGTCTCCTTTGGGACCAGCAGGCCCAGGTGTTCCTTGAGGACCAGTCTGCCCTTGAATCCCCCGCTCACCTTTAGGCCCTGCAGGGCCTGCGGGGCCTGGTACACCCTGTGGACCTCTTTCGCCAGTATCGCCCTTATCACCTTTCGAGCCTTTTAATTCCGCCTTTTGAGTTGGCGTTAGGTCTTCATATCTTAGCGGCTTGCCTGGCTCGCCTTGAATGCCCTGTGGACCTGGTGGACCAGAAATCACCTCGCCAATTTTAATCACTTGAACTATGCCATCAGCTGTAATCGTAACGTTAGCCATTTCCCCTCCTCACATCTGAATAGACAATTACTTTTAGCGGTTTAGTTTCTGGGAATGTCTTAATCTGTCCATCTGCATATCTAAATTCAAACTCACCTTGCAAGATTGCTTTAGCGTCACCATTAAATTTTATGCCGTTAGTGTCGCCTGGCTGAAATTTCAGAGCATAAGTAATTTCGCCGCTTTCACGACTAGTGATATTGCTGTCGCCAAATTCGCGTGCTATTAAAGCCTTGGCGTCGGCTGTATCATCGTCCATCTCCTCTTTTGCCATGAAAAACACTTTAAGACCAGCTTTATAAAACATCTCTGGAATGACTAGGGTGTGAGTAACTGTATCGCCTCGCTTAAATTCCATGATTACTCCTTCGCTTTCGGCGGCGTCTTACCGCGTGGCGCGTTTAATAGTGCGCCAGTTTTCGGATCATGCCAGCGGCTTAAGCCCGGCACGCCGTGCGCGTCAACTAGGCATTGCAAGCAATCATTATATGTCGAGCCTGGCGTCATCTGCGGCGTAGACTTACCGACGTGCAGTGTAACGCAGCCGCAAGCCTTGCACTCGCGAAAATACAAGCTTGATTTGGTGATGGTGATTTTCTGTTGATTCATGTTTTACGATTCCGCCCAAGCAGCTAGCTTGTAGTACCATTTTTCTACGACCGACCAAACACCAGATGCAGCAGCTACGAAGCTAGCTATTGCGCCGATCCAGCCGCCAAGCCCTAACATGTCTAGAAATCTTTTAAACTCTGGTGCTATGACTACTACTGTTAATAATGCTAGGCCAGCGCCGATAGTTTGCAAGAAACTGCGAACCATACGGCCCTTAGCGGTTTTAGCGCTAAATAGTGCTTTTGCTTTTTCCATAATATCCTCCTTATTTTTTATTAAACTTAAACACTGATGTAATAAAATCTACAATAAATCGCAACATCTCTTCGATTTTAGATAGTCGAGTATCTACGCTACTATCCTGCTCCTGTTTTTTCTTCTCCTCAGCTTCGCGCGATGCTTTCTCTTCAGCTTCTTTGCGTGCTTGCTCTTCCTGGCGAGCTTTCTCCTCGGCCGCCTTTCTGGCGGTCTCCTCACGCGCTTTGCGCTCAGCTTCGGCCTTAGTCTTGTTAGCCAGCAGTGTGCGTCGCTCTGCCGACTCCATCAAATCTTGACGTACCTGTTCGATACTCCAGCCTTTACTCATCTGAGATAGATAATGATTTAATCCGCCGGCATCAGCCTCACGCTCTAGGATTTCTCTGTATGCTTGCTGGATAGCTGGCGCGTTATTTGGCGCTGCTGGCTTTGGCAGGTTTTCGACATAGGTGCGTACTCGATAAAACGTTGGTGCTCCGCGGCGAAAACTCTCGTTAATCTTGCCAAGGCGCGAAGCATAGACTACGTCGCCATCTACTACACGCGTGACGGGACCCGGTATATGTACATTCTCTTCAAAAACATCGCCGCTCGTCACAACACCAATGTGTCCATATCCACCGCCATCTTGTTTCCAGACAACAATATCGCCGCGTTTCGGTGATGATACTACGTAAGCGTGGCCTTCTCGTACTAACTGGTCGCCAAAATCTTTAGCGTGACCGCGTGCTATGAACGGATTAGGTACGCTTGTCATCTCTGCTAGAAACCACTTGACTAGCGATACACATTGACCGGTTAGATTGCCGTCTCGACCAGTATTATCAGTATCGGCTGGAAAGAACATATTTAGACGCTTGAGCGCATACTGATCTACGTTGATATCTATTGCCATTATTTATCCTCCTTGACATTAATTACCTCTTTAATCACGTTTGGTTGCCGCAAAAATTGCTGTGCCATCTGCATCGCACTCAATCCTGTGGCTACGATAAACAGAGTAAAAATAGTGCCGGCGAAAAAGTTTAATACCTTATTTTCAGACAGTACTATTACCTTGATTAGAAAATTACTATTCAGTTTGTCGTTTAACTCCGTTAGTTTCTTTAGTGAGTCGTCAGTCGATTTTTTATACTCTTCAAATTCGCGTTTTAACACCAGGCCGTCTAACTTTTCTAAGATTTGCGTAAGAGACGGTTCTACTACCTTCTCATTAAATACCTCTAGTCTTGCTAGGCGCTCGTTTTGCTCTGTATCTGATTTTGGCATATAAAAAACGGAAGCCTTTCATGATTACGCGTGCTTCCGTTTTTTGAGATCACACTTTGTTTAACTTATGGTTATATTTTACCACTTATACGATAGACAGACAAGGTTTGTCGCAGACATCTAGTCCTCTTTAGATTTCTTCGTATACAAAATAGTCATCGCTACAACGCCAACAGTTCTTGTTTGGTAACGTATTTTTGGGGCACCTTCCCAGTTAGCGAATTTAAGCTGAAAATACTGTAAAGATGGCGCGCCTGGATTTGTGTAGCCGTTTGGATATCTCTCGCCGTTCGACATATTCAGAACAGCATCCAGAGAAATTAGCTTATCTATGTAGTCGAACGTTTCATTGTTTGCTCCAGTTTCTTCTGTGCCAGAACCCTTCGTAGTAAAAGTTATAGATTTCTGATAGATTGACTTTCTGTCAATCCATTTCCTGCCTGTATCAACCTCCTCAGAGCTGTAGTCGTATGCTGGTAGCGACGCAAAATCAACCTTGTCTGGAGTGATAGCTTTATCCTTTATGTTCTTAGTCTCAACTATACCCTCTTTTAATTTTCCGTCTGTATCAAGGGATTCTAGTAGGGCTTGCGCCAGACGATCAGCCCATGAAGCTGAGGCGCATGGCTGCACAATATCACCAACATTGCTACCATCATCTTCAGGACCTGCTAATAACTTCAGGTTTATGATACTGCTATTTGCTTTGTTGGCCACTCCTGTCCAATCGCGGACAGTGCCCTCGATTACATTGCCAGCAGAATCAGCTCTATAGGTTATGAAGTTCATTGCCGTTTCTGTACTCCAGCCGCTTAAGCCGTCAGCCATCAATGTGTCGGATCCTGCCGCGCGCGGGCTTACTACACGCGCTACATTTGGATATGTAGTTCCTTCCATCGTTCGTGTAATTTTATCTTCTATACTTGCCATGATTTTCTCCTTTAATTTAAGTCTTTCGCACCAATATTTACATATTCAAACACCACTCTTGATATCGCATAGTTCACTCCTGGCTCGGATGACGACCACCCATACTGTACCCACTGAGCATCTTCATCTACTTCTATCTCTACATCCTCGCTGGATGAGTTAAATACATTCGGGGTTTTCTTTACTCCGCTCCACGGCACACCCGGCGTACTCCAATGCACTCCTGGTTCACTCCAGCCAGTACGGCTTGACGATGCACTAAAATATCGTGTTTCAGAAAAATTCTGTAGCTCACCATCTTCATTTTTTATAGTGGCATTTAGTGTTATTCTTCCTTGTGGTCGGAGAAGTGTAAATATAGCTTTTAACACTCGACCCCAATCACGACCAGTTTCCTCAAATCGCAGCTGCCCGCTTTGGCCACTAGTATTAAACACTTTTCCATCATCCATTGTTTTTACGCTCTTTGATATCTCGACAATCTTATCTCCTTGAACAATGAGAAAATGAGTTATACCAGAATTATCATTATATAGCGTCATCCAATCGGCTCGAATATTCCACGGCTTCATCCATGCACCCTTGCGTTCGGCATCATAAACCCAAATTTGATTATTATAGTTAGCTGCGACTGGCAATGCCCAATACACACGTCCCTCAAATGCTAATCCAACGGCTTTCTCAATAGCTTTGGTATTCAGCGTACTAATTGCGTCCTGAATAGTGTTAGTTATTCTCTTGGTGGATAATACATTTTGTAATTGCGGCAGCGTACCTGTTGTTTTGAATCCATCACGGCTTGGATAGAGTAAGTCATTATTATAGATTACTGCAGCATCAGGACTGTCTGTACCATCTGCACCAGTATCCTCTTGTACCTGCCAAACGGTGATACTTTCATCGCCATATGATATATTCGTTGGTGCGACATAGAATCGCTTACCAGCACCGTTTGTACCACTAGATAGAACGGTAACTTTTGGATCGCCTTTACCGTCGCGATATGGTCTTACTGCAATTGGCACTTCTTTTGTGCCGCTACCAACAGGCGTATAACCACCTCCGTATCCTGGCGAGAAATCTAGTTCATGACCATAATCGCCGCCGCGCCAAACGTAAAATGGGTTGTCTCTGTCTCCAGTCAGCCAAATACGCCCATTGATCACATCACCGCGCGTGGCTTTTGGACCGGCAGTGTTGTTGTCTTTCGGCAGCGGTATAGATACGTCAAGACTGCGCGAGCCATTATCGATAAACGCTGTCTGATCCATAGGTAGAGCGGCCGCCAGACGGTACAACGTTGGGTCGCCTCCGCCGTCCACACCGATACCACAATAAATGTTCCATGACTTCGCTTCTGTGCTGTCTGGGCGTTTGATAGATAAACTCTGCTTCTCACTATTCCACATGTCTCGGTCTGTAGATATTGTTGTAGAGAGTAATGGCGAACCTGCCGTCTCACCCACTGTAGAATTGAAAGTAACTGCATAAAATACCTTGAACCCAGTACCGGTTAACCCTGTATTCTTATCCAGTATTGGCACTGTTGGGTCGGCTATCTTCTGGAATGCTACAATTTTCATAGCAGAAATATCTAGGTAGCTTAGCGTATCTTCGCCATTCATAATCAGCAGATTGCCTCTTATCTGCTTGAAATGCCCGCGGGCAGATTCATGGTACTCTTTGCCGTCAATTACTCGCCAGGCGGCATCTTCACCTTTGGCAACGCATAATTTTGTCTTATCGTTGATCCGCTGGAGGCAAGCTAGCCAATTTATCGAGCCTTTACTAGTTGTACTGCGAAACTCTGCTAACTCGCCCAATACTTTACCCAATGGCTGTGGACCGTATTTCGCTGTACCACACCTGGATGTAATAACCGAATCCTGATCCAGAATCATATTTTCAGATGATCGCAAACCTCTTAGTGGCGAACGTCCGTCATCAAAGGCTGTTACTACGCCGTTTTCCCAATCTTGAACTACCAAACGCTGTATCTTTGGTGATTTCATGTTTTGGGTTGGCTTCAGCATATATCAGACACTCCTGGTATCGTGTGTAGCGGTCGATAGCTTGCTTGAGCACCATTGTTTTCAATCATTTTCTGCATCAGCTGATTTGCTTCTTCAATGAGGTTGCCGTATTGATTTTGTAGAAGAATGTCGTTACGGGCATACTCAGCTGCGCACATTGTTACTAGCCACATTGGATTGTCTACTGGGATAGTACTGCCAGCTCCAGTGAGCAATGACGCTTTTAAGTAGACAGGTATTTCAATCTCCCCGCCCAGCATTGGATCGTCATTTCTAATGGGGTCGATAAACACCAATTTATTACCAGCAATGGTGCAGCAGTTTTGTCCCTTGTACATACCTGCTTGCTCTGGCGGTACTGTAGTGTACTCTCTTACTTGTCCATTTTTTCGGACTTTAATGCTGTCACCCAGAATATTGCTTACTTTAGCTACTTCACTTGTATCGATATCGTACGACTGCTCTGTCGATAACGTACCGATAGAGTAAGACGGGTCGTATAATGATTGCCAATCAACATTCGGCTCGCTTTGCCATACAGGAATATACATGTTAGCGATACCTACTATCTTTTGATATTTTTTATCGGTGTCTGGTAGGTTTCGTACTTTACCAGTAGCTTTTAGCATGACTGCTGATACGAGTTGTCTAGTGTTCATAGCGTTTTCCTGAATTAAAAACACGGAGCCGGCTTATTGTTGCCAGACGCTCCGTGTTATTTAGGTCACGCTGTTTTCTTACTCTTAATTATAGCATAAATTGAGTAATTATGCTCGCGCTTTCTTGATGTGTATTTTTGGATTCTTCTTACTGGTGCTGTTCCATTGTTTCAAAGTAGCGTTTACTTGCCTCTGAGTAGCCGATCTATTAATCAGGTTTTGTCCTATCTGGTTAATATTTACGCCCTTTACTGAGGTCTGGTTTGCTTTTGGTGCGGCTGAGGTTAGGCTGTTGATGTTTTTGACAGCAGCCGATATCAATGGCGATGATGAAGCTCTGCCACCACTGCTGCGTCCAGAACCGCTCCGACCATTACCTCCGCCAGACATCTCTTTAGTAATCCTGTTGCCATCTACGTCAAATTGAGCGGCATTTAAGGCTCGTGCTTCCCACTTAGTAATATACCCCTCAGCACGTAACTTATTGATGACGCCATTCTTGGCAAACATTTGTCCGGTGATACTTTTACGGCGTCCGTTGGTGAGTGCTTGCATCAGCTCCTCGTGCGACGACTCTTGTGCCTTCTGACGCCAATAATTGTCCATCAGGCTCACTTCCTTATGAGTAGTCATTGCCCCATACTCGATTTGCTCCTTGGTATAACCAGACTCCCGATAGTAGCGTTCTCGTACCCAATCTGGCAAGTCCTTATGTTTGCCCATGAGGATGTCTACGGCGCTCTTGGCTTTGTTAGCTTTCTTCTCACCATTTTCTAGTTTATTCAGGATATCGTTACCCGAACTGAACTCTTTCTTTATGGTCGATGCGCCATCAATGTTGTAGGCTTTCATCCAGTTATCGTAGGCTTCATCGCTTTCGCCCTGGGCGGTAGCGAGGTTTTTATAGTATTCCCGCTGAACATCACCTTTTTTATTTACCAGCAAACCATCTTGGATTTTATATTCTCCCTTTTTCATTCCGCGTTCAAAGTCTCTGGCCGCCTTGCCGGCTTCACCGCCGCCAGTAGATAGAGTACCGCCATTTGCTTTCTCGTCAGGGCGTACAGCGTTTTTACCAAACAGCAAAGCTTTTGCCTGCGTCCAAGGGTCGTTATTGTCTACTTCAAAATTAGTACGTGTTTTACCATACTTGTCAGTATAGGTATCAGCACCTTCGCGCAACAATTGTGCACCCTCGGTGGTCTTCTTTATCTGGTTACCTGCCGGTATCAATCCTCGCAAGTTCTTCTCGGTATTCTCCTTATCGCCCTGAGCCGCATAAAATCCAGCGCCTAGTAAATTACTAGCCGTTTGTGCGACGCCAGTAGCACCATCAAAGCGGCCGAAGTCGCTTGACTTGCCAAATATCTTTTCTCGCTCTGATTTAGGTATCATATTGACCGCTGCCTGCGAAAATGGATTTGCCTTTGCCGCTTCACCGGCAACTCGTGCTATTTTTTGCCCTAATTTGTCGTCCTCACCATCATCATCAGCATCATTGCTTAGTGCGTCTTTGATAGCATCAGCCATATTAGTTAGTGGCTCATTGCCAGTGATTTGCTTCATCAGCATGTTTAATCCACAGGCAACTACGAATGCTTCAGCGGCTCGTACCGCACCGACAGCACCATCCTTAAACTGAAGAGATTTTATGTCTGAACCGATTTTCTTAGCATGGGCAATATTATTTTTCCAGCTCTCGTTTGTTTCGTAGCTGAATTGCAAGAACATCTTACCTAGCGTCGATTTATACACCTGCGGCATAGCACCGATACCGCGTCCACCGACAGCCCGCTCCGTTGCTTGGTCGGCTGCTTTTATCAGCTGGTACCCTGTCAAGCCCTGCTTCTTAAATCTGTTGTAGTTAGCTGCCCAGTTGAGTTGTATAAACTTCTTTTCTACTAGATTCATGCCTGACACTACGCTAATTGCATTGGTAGCTTTCTGGTAGTTTGACTTGATAAACTTACCTTCAGTATCTGTGTAGCGCTCGCGTAGGAATGCTGATTTGTGCATTGCCTCTTTAGTGTCTTTCTGGAATGCTGTTAAGAACGCACGACCAGTGTTGCGCAGTCCATTATCTCGGACCGTTTCTGGCAGGTTTAATGTCTGCGCTAAGGTTGATGATAGGTTACCTAAAATCTTATTAGCACCATTCACACTTTCTAGACGGCGGATAGCTTGAACTCCTGCGTTAGTTCTGTCTATGAATGGACGATCTAATGAACTACTCTTGCCAGCCATCTCATTTACAAAGTCTTGTACGGCAATAGTAGCCTTATTCGATATTTTTTCGCCCTGCGCGAGATTGCTATCTGGGTCAATGTGTGTACCATCTTTTCTCGCCATATCCATAGCCCTCATTGATGACTCTATTTGCCGACCACGGGCAATCACTGGCTCCATATGGGTATTGTAGAGCATCACATCGGTATAGTATTCAAAAGCCTTGCGCGGGTCTTTTTCGTAATCCATCATACCGCCGCGGCGCTGCTTCTCGTTAGCATTGAACTTATGAGTTGGTTTGAAATCAGCTGATAGTCCTGCTAATGAGGCTGGTATCTCGCCTCGGGCTTGGCTTTCTATATCTCCCTTAATACCTACTGGTGAAGCGGCTAGCAGCTTATCTACGGCGCGGCCTAGCATGCCGCTACGTTTCTCGATATGAGGCATGTAGTTTTTAAGGTATGGGACTTCATCTTTACCATACATTCGCCTAATCTCATTCAGGTTCTCAATCATTGAATCATAGTTTTCTCGCATAAACTGATCGTATTCTTTGACGCGGGCAGCCGCCTGTTCGCCATATTTTTTCGCGAATGCCGTTTGCATGCTTTCATCAGCAGCACCTACTGGGAATTTACCTTCGGTGTACATTCCCACATCTTCCCAGAACTTCTTTTCATTCTTAAATCGTGGTCGAGCTTTATCTACATACTTAGCTATTGCCTTGTGTTTACCTATGATATTTTCAACTGCATCAGCATAGTTAGCGTACGCCTCGGTCTTTTGATAGTACAGGTCTTTGAGTAGCTTCTGTCCAAGTTCGTCTTTAACGTTTTTCTCAACTAAGCGATTAAAATTATCTGTTATACCGCCTTTACTTTTATCTAGGGCGCTTGTCAGATGGTCAACCTCTAACACGTCAAACTTACCGTTTGTTTGGTGTACTACGCCGAACGGTGTCACTTGGATATAGTTACCTTCAATTTCTCCCGTCTTTGGATTACGGACGAAGCCACCATCAATTGAGTGCTCGCCCGCTAGCGGCACAACTGCAATACCACCCTCACGACCAGGATTCTCATACGCCATAAACTCTTGGACCTCACCGTCTTGCTTAGCGGCATTTAAGGCTTCCTGGATTGCTTGATCTCTATTAACCTTATCTATCTTTTTGGACTGACTTTTCCATATGTAAGCAGCTCGCGAGGTTGGCATCCAATCGCCATATTCGCCGTCATCACCAACATAGCGACGTTCAAAGCTGTTAAAACTCTTCTTGCCGTCGCGGCTGCGCTTGGTGTGCAAGCGGTATTCATAGTCGCCATCCTGAAATGGCTTCGTCCAGTCGTCTTGTATGCCAGATTTAGTCTGCTCATACAGATTTCCCTTAGTTAGCAAATGTCCTTCATCCATTGGTACGTTCTTGAACTCTTGTGCTTGGCTTTGTTCTAATGGTTGAGATTCAACAGTCTGCCGCAGTATTGAGTCGGGTGGCTGTTCGTTAATGGTGGCCTTAGTACTGTTTTCCAAGCCAACGGAATGGCGTTCGCTACTATTTTTAGCTGCAAGCGCTTGTTGCGCATCGGCAATAATATCTGGGTCTCGACGCAGCTCTGCTAGTCGTTGTTTACCAGCACGTACATTACGGCGAGCCTCTAGCACTCGATGTATCTCATTGATGAAGCTGTCGATATCGTCATAGCCCATCTCTTGAGCTACGGTATCGATATCTCTCTTGCCGTCTCGTCTCTTATATCTTGATGGTATATCGTTGGCTAATTCTCCTAAATAGTGCCTTAAGTCATCGACGTGCAGACGAGGTATATTCCAATCGCCGTTGGTACTTTGGAGGTCGGCGGCTTCATTCGCGAATAACTCTGGGTAGTAGTTGTATATTTCCTCATCTATAGCTTGACGTAGCTCTTTGGTCATTCTTGGTTTAGGATTATCTTGGATATTGTTGATGGTCTCTTGAAGAGACTGATTCTGTGGTTGGTTTAGTCGGTAACGGGGGCCGGTGTTGACATTTTGGGTAAGATTTGCTACACTGTTGTCATTAGCCTCTCCGGGCCGTTTCGGACGTGAACTGGTCGGGACTTCGCTGAAGTCTGCATCCAGCCCCTGAGAGCCAGAAGCCTGCGCTTGCCGTGGGCTTCTGCTTTTGTTGTAGTACGATACTATATAAAAGTCTCCGTTGGGCTTTTGCTCTAGCTCTACTGCCAAGATGTGCATATTATCCAGCTGCTTAGATAACTCTATCTTTTCACCTCTGTACCCTTTTTGTCTTTTTACCTTGATGTTGTCTGGTTCTGCAAACACTAAAGGAATATCTGCAATGTCGGCGTCTGTTATTGGGTTGGTATCTTCTATGCCATAGCGCCCTTTACCGTCTAAATGTCCGCTATTTTTCATGTGTCTGACCGCATTATCAGTAAGGACCAATTTAGCGTTACTACTGACTTTGAAACCAGTTGCCTCAGAATACATCTGCGCCAACTCTGGTGTTATACGAGACATAATAGTCTTGCGTCGCCAACCGTTCTTTACCGAATTGAAGCGAGCAATTGCATCTTTAGCGCTTTCTGGGTTAATTTTATACGCAAGACTACCCTCAACGCCACCTCTAGTTTGTGATGCTATACCCCTAAATTTCCCTGTTTCCATTTGGGCGTATAGTCGTTTAGCTAGATCAGCTTTGCCGGCAAATGAACGAACGGATTGCCAAATACGCTCAAAGTAAGCAACTATTTCGCCTGGAATGTGTAGTCTTTTGCCGAGTATGTCTATATCCGTGCCTTTCGCACGTGCCTTAGCATACTCCATAAAGCCATCGGCTAGCTTTTCTTCCGCAGCTACCTTAACACCTTGCTCATCTAGCTTTATATCATATCCCTTACGCTGGTATTCGGTTACTAGGCTTTCTGCACCATTAGTCTTGACAATATAGTCTATGGCGTTATTTCTGGCTCTATCGTCTACGCTAGCCATCACGCGGTGCACTAATTCGTGATTGAGTGTATTGAGGCTTGGTTTGCCCTCTGCTATATAAACCACCCCTTCGACATCACGGTAGAATCCATCAATATCTCTACCATTAAACGTGCCTAGATCGGCAAATAACACTGCACTATCGCCCATAACCTCACGTGAGCGGTTGATTAGGTCTTGCTTAGTATCGCTAGTCTTTTGCGCTTCAGTGTCTATCCTATACCGCATATCCGGATTGTCTGTTGGATTGAGGTTATCGATATATTTAATCTGTTCTGGATCTAGAGCTACTATCTCATTACCACGTGCACCTTTGGTTGTGTGTGGAATGATAACACCATCATATCCTGCATACCTTAAGGCGGATGAGAAGTTGCTTGTGTGAGAGGTTGTTGGATGTATAAAGCCACCAGAATCAGATAAAATATCTGGCGATATTCTTAAATGCTCAGCCAGAGATTCTTTACTGTTAAAATCGCCGAGATTCAGTGGATTTTTAATGTTAAGATGAGCTTTTATTACCCGATCCCCATAGTTTCTGGAGGTTCCTTCGTGATCTGAAAAATAAAAACCAGTTCCATACAGACCAGGATCAGTAGCACTGCCAATCTTCCGACGACTAAACTCATCAAAGTCAGATTTTGTGCCATGATAAACAGTCTTAAGGTTGCCGTTTTCGTCTCGGATTTTAGAGTCCTTAAAGAATTCTTCTTGGGCAGGGCTTAACTTATAGCGTACTCCGTCACCACTCATCTCGCCTACGTGATTTCGTGCATAGATAGCCTCAGCTTGTGCTTTGCGGTTATTGATGACTGGTGCAGAGTTCTCGCTTAGTCCTTGCGCTAATAGGTTGCTTTCCTGTTGACGAAGCCGCCCCAGATGATCGTTATAAGCTTGGATTTCTGCTGTGTGGTCGATACTAGGTTGATCATCTAGCTTATATCTTACGTCTGCCGCTACCATATTCTGTACGCTCTGAGTAGCTTGTTCGACGAGATAATTTTCCAGCTTGCCAGCAGTTTGCTGGCGGGTAGCAATAGCGCTTGTGTCGCCGCGTTGGATGTCGGATATATTTTGGCTGACAGCCTGCTTGAGGGCAGGGCTGGCGTTTGGCATAGTAGTCTCTACTGTCTGACCTGCTGGATTGGGTGTGCTTGGTTGGTTCGTGTATTGACCGCGTTAACCTCTGCCGCTTGGCGGATTGAAGTGTTCTCTACTGGGCGCCTAAAGAATGATGAATATCCTGCTTGCCGGCTGTTTACAGGGTTTATCTCTGCACTTGCTACGGTTTGAGTTTGAATCTGCGGTTGTTGCTGCACTGGTCGCCGCACTGAGTTTTCTTGCTCTAGCCATCCTGCATCATTTTGGCGGGCGGTTATGGTGTTAGCACCACCATTCGTTGCTGTACTAGGCATATCTGCATTGGCCTGTACGCTATTGATGTTTCGAACAGCTCTGTCTATTGTGTTGTTCAAAGCACTCTTGCCTGCTTGGACGCCCTTGCCGGCGCCGGCCATTACGCCGCCGCCAAAGGCTCCCAGTCCGAATGCTTGCCCATAGTCTTTTATTCCGGCGTCTAATCTGCCATTATCGGCTACATCGCCCAAAAACGTCTGAGTAGATTCCTCAAGTCCTTCTTTAGCACCATCTTTAGCAATTTCTTTAACTGTATTCAATATTGCCTGTTTTGCAGTTCGGTCGGCCGCCTGTTTTGCGGACTGCTTGCCAAGTGATTTCAATAGCGTACCGCTACCGCCGAATGCTAATCCGCCGACATCAATAGCCCCATCCAGCAGCGTAGCTGTTCTTTGTTCGTCGTTTAATTTCTCTACATTTCCATCGTCCTTAACGCGGTACCCGCTCATAGCCGTACTAATCTTTGATGGTGCATTTACTAACCCTCCAGCCATACCAGACGGCAACTTAGCAACGAAGCGAGCATAATCCATAGGGTCGTTCCACTGGAATCCCTCTTTACTATCGCCAGAATCTACCCACTTCTCATAACCGCTGAGTACGTCATTAACAGGCTTTACCGCTCTTTGAAAATCTTGTTGATTTTTTGGACCGAATAGTCCATGTCGCCCGAACGGGTTTAGATAATCAAAAAAGTTTGCCTTTTCATTCTCTTTCAGGCTTATCGGTGCATTAATTCTCTCCACTTTCTGCTGAAGCAGCGGTGTTGTCCTTTGTACTTGTTGGGCTAGGGTTGGCACTTTGTTTTGGTTAGCTATATCATTCAGTGTTTGGTTTCTATTTTGATTCTGATAGACAAAGTATGGCTGAGTTTTCTGCGCCTGTTGAGGCTGCTGTACTGGTTGTTGGACTGGCTGCGGCTTCGGCGGTTGTACGGCCATGTTATGTGCTTGTATCTGCTTATTCTGCTGGTTAGCCCAATCTTGCTGTCCTTGCGGAGTAAGCACTTTTGGTGCATCATTTGCTGTCACCTGTGGTTTTAGCTGATTGTTTTGACTATTCAGATTTAATTGCTGAGTAGCTTGATTAGCCTGTTGGAGGGGATTAAGATTGACTTTCGGTGTCGAGGGCTGTGATATAGTAGGCGTCTGTGCATTCTGACGAATCCATGCTGGCTGCTGCACAGTTGACTGTTGTACTGGCTGCTGTTGTACAGGCTGAGGTTGCTGCTCTTTGCGACGTTTCTCGTCATCATTAATCCAGCCTTTACCAGTAAAGAAGTTACCTAATCTCTGAAAAAAGTCCATACTATAAATCCCCTCCTAGTTGCTTACAGGTATTGGTTTTGGCGCTTGCGTTCTTCCTCTTGGTTGAGGCGAGTGTTGTAGACGCTAAGTGTCGGGTCGCTACCCGGGTTAGCTGGGTTAGATACACCAACGGCTGTGTCGCCTGCTACCTTGTAACTGTCTAGGTCTTTAGCGTTGTACTGGACCTTATTGCCGTTGTAGGTACTCTGCTGGCGACCGAGGTTGTCGATTTCGTTCGATAGAGCGTTTGCACGGTTCAGGTCGGCACGAGCGGCATTTGCTCCATTGGCGCCTTGAGCAGTAGCTTTCTGACTTCTTAACTGAGCTAACTGTGTCAGCAGGTTTTGGCGGGTAGTTTGAGATTGTTGGCGGGCGGCATTGTCTTCGTTAGCTTTCCAGTCATTCAGCTTCTTATCTTCGTCCGCATAGTCGTTCTTAAACTGACCCCATGTGGTATCGATTTGTTTTTGGTTCTGAGCGTATGTTTGCCCTGCACCAGCACGCTGCTGGTTGGCTTGGCTCTGAACCGCGCGTCCCGCTAGTTGCATGTCTGAACCTACAGCACCCATGCTGCCAAGCGAGCGAAGCAAACCGCGCAATCCAACTGACGCTCGGTCGTTGATGTTATTGATGTTCGTACGGCGTTGCTGCTGGTTTTGGCGCGTCTGGTCGTTGAACTGGCCCTCTGCACGGTTCCATGAGCTACGTAGCTCATTTTTCTTGGTATTGTACTGGTTATTGATATTGCCCAGACGTACACCTAGCTGGTTGTCTACCCGGCCTAAACCATGCTCTAGCTGACCGATGCCTTGGTCGTATTCTGCTAATTGGGCAGCGCTAGCACGGTTACCGCCGCTGTATCCACTACGCCAGCCGCCACCGTAGTAGCCAAGATTCAAATCTTGATTAGCGGCAGCCTTGTTACTCTTTTGCTCTTGCAACTCTTTCAGCTTTGCTCGCGTTCTAGCTGATTCCGCGTTGTTTCTGTCGATAGTTTCTTGTAGCTTCCATGTAGGGGTTTGTCCGGTGACACCGGCAAACACACTGTCTACCCAGTCTTTTGCTAAGTTTTGATTTTGAGCGCCTGGTCGAGGTGAATTCCACATCCATGCCATAAAAAAAGCTCCTTTTCTTAATCTGGAGCGTTATTGACAAATCTGGTATTTTTTGCTATAATCTAAATATGAAGAAAACTATCAATGTGATAGTCTCCACTATAGTTACTATAGCCTTAGTTATCTCTGTAATAGGGGTTTGTTTTGCTGTTAAGAGCTTTATTACTCCTCATAAGCAAGCATCGTCAGTCGATGCCGAGGAATCTGATGCATCCCTTCCGACAAAGGTTATTCCGCCCACCGAACAATCCATACTTGCTGCCGTAAATACTGAACGCGCCAAGGTTGGTGTAGCACCATTAAAGCTACATCCTAATATCTCAAGGACTGCTCAAATGAAAGCTGACGACATGATAGCCAGAAATTACCGTAGCCATTACATGCCAGACACTAACCAGCCTCTCACAGAAGAGATGAGACAACTTCAAGCTGCTGTTTGTGTAAGCGCTAGCGAGAATTTGACATGGGATGACAATGTAACTAACACAAAGCAGTCAATGAACAGCTGGCTTAATTCACCATCTCACAAAGCCGCCATGCTCGACCCGAAGTATACTTATACTGGTATTGGTGTCGGCGACGGTAAGATTGTGGTGCAGCATTTTTGCGTAGCACGGTAGTTGTTTATCTACCGTACCATGGCTCACATGCTATACCGTCGCCGTCTCGGTCAAGTTCTTCCCGATAGCCGGGTTCACCCTCACGGATTGATTCCGCGCCATCTGCACGAGCTTCAGAACAGTTTTCATAGTACACGTCGTCCTCATCATCATGATTGTCTTCATCGATAGGATCGTAATATCTACTGCTTGGGTTGGTGATATCTGAAGCATTGCTACCCTTGCTGTGAGTGTGGTTTGACTTTGTGCTGCTAGGGTTATCAAAGTAGCGGTTATACACATACATTCCGAGTATTACCATTCCTACTACCAATATACCAACAACAAAGTCGACAAGCTTATCTTTCATATCCTCACTCGTACAGCCACTCGCTTACTCCGCCATGATGTGAGCATGCGCCTCTTCCGGTAGCACTTGATTGCCAACCATCACGACAGATTGCTCCGACACGATAGTGTGATTGCTGCTGTACTGGTTGCGGCGCTGGCTTTGGTGTGCGAACAACAATATGAGGTGTTGGTTGTGTGACTACCTCTACCTTATCCTGATAGCCTGGTTTGTTTGGTTTGCAAATCTTTTTGCTGCCAACAGTACCCTGTTGCTTGACTGATTCAGTATAGCCGTATTGACCCACGCTTCCCTCGTACCGCGTTTCAAACGGTATTTCCTCCGTTCTACAGTCTGAGTATGTTACAGGCTGTACGACTGGTGTCGCATGTTGTTGCTGTTGATTGTTAGTATTGCCCATTGCTCCAGCTATGCCGGCTAGTGCAATAATACCAATAGTGGCGCCAATAGCGCCTTTAACGACTTGTGGTTTTGTTCCCATCTTAGTAAAGACTCCCATTTATTACTAAAGTATTTTTAGTATACACCACAAATACCAAATCTCTCAATAACACTCCAAATTATAAATATGCTATTAAATTGGATAAGAGCTGTCGTCTGCTGTCTGGTCACTCAGGGGGCCTATTCCTTTGCTCCATACTGGCTTGGGCGGTTTCGCGTTTCTTTGACGATCACCTCGGATAACTGCTTATACAACGCTGCAACGCACGCTTCCCTCTTTTTGGATGACAACGCGCTCTCGTTTTTTTGGAGTCACACTTCGTGCTTAATTGTAAGGTTATTATAGCATAAGCCAAACAAAAAAACCATTTTTCCCACGTGAGGAAAATGGTTTTCATCATCGTGGAGTTTTTTCTACTTATATCCCATCCGCCTTGAATAATCATATATTTCATCGGTTATTTTTTCAGCGGCATCTACATCCTCGGCATTGTGAGCTCGGATTAACCTACGACGTAATTCGGTGAGTTTTTTGTCTTTTACTTGGCGTAATATCTTGTTGAATGTGTCATGGGCTAGTCTGCGCTCATGACGGGACTTGAGAGGGTCATTAAATACCTCGCTCAGTCGCTTTAATTCTCCCTCTCTTGTTCCGTCCATTTGCTTAACTCCAAGCTTCGGTGACTTCAACCTCTGAGTCAATGTCGTCCAGCGGTTCAAACTCTGCGCTGATTACTCTAATAACCTTTTGCATGTTGTCGTCATTGACATTGCCATAGAACTTCCGAGCAATTTCCATATGGCTCATGCCATGGTCGTAAGCGTCGATAATATCCTTTTTAGAGACACTACGGCTAACGACCTCGTCGTCTGAGCTAGCTTCCTTAGCGTCAGCGATAATTTTCTCGGCTTCCGCTTTAGCCTGCGCGATGATGTCAGCGGCGCTAGCTTCAGCTTCTTTCTTTGCCGCAGCGATTTGCGCCTCCATGTTGTCTGGAGTTTCCGCTTTAGTCGGCTCTGGTTTCGGTGAAGTTTTCTCTGCCATGTTATTTCCTTTCTTTGGCGGGGCGGCTAACACCGCCCCGATTAATGGTTGCTAGTCCTTAGCACCCGTCTTAACGTTGATGATCCACTTTGGATCAAGCACTGCTGCTGCAAACGCTTCAGCCTTCCAACCAACCGTCATGAACTGGTTGAGCGGGTTAGAGGTATCATTCTTGTCACTGATCTTGATGATAATCTTCTTCAAGCCGCTACCCGCTAAGTCCACTACGCCGAATGCCTCTTGACCGTGGATGAAGTTTGAGTAAACAGTCTTAGTGCTACTCTCCTCCATCTGGTTGCTTGATGCCTCGATAAAGCGAACTTTATGCAAGCGTCCCAATTCGCCCTTGTACAGTTCTGGGCGGCCAGTATACTTCTGAGCATCAACCCATGCAGTATCGCCGGTGATGTTGTAGGCAGTATCTGGACCGACCTTACCCAAGAAATAGCCGTCAGGGTAGACCATCGCGTTGTTTTTCTTCAACGTGCGGACTGCCTTGCGAACTTCTGCGACAGTCAAGATGTCGTCATCAGTGATACCAGTTAATGCACTTTTCTTGTTTGCAAACTGAACAGTTGCACCTTGGTGCAGTACGTTGCGAACCAATGCGTCGATTGTCTCACCTGCATTTTGTCCCATCATCTCAATCGTTTCTTTCATTTCACGATCAATCGACGTGTTGTACAGCATACTCGAGACTTTTGTCCACTTACCGTAGCCTTTTAGGGTTGCAGTAACTTTGTTACTCTTGATCTCGTCGTCCTGCGGGTTTTCACCTTCCACCAGCGGTGTAGTCGCTGGGGCGAATGGTGAACGTTTGGTGAAGGTAACGGTTGTACCGCTGTTCTTCTCCAAGGTTTTCTTTTTTGCACCTTCAGCATGAATCGTGCGCGCTTCACTACGCTCCAAGAATGTTTTTTCCAGGTACTGGATCATCTCGGCTGAAAGTGTTGCGGTCGTGTTTGTTGCCATCTTTATAGCCTTTCTTAAACGTCATGTCCTTTTCGGCGAAGATAAGCTTCCATCTCTTTAGTGGACATCTTCTCGAACGGTTTCTCGACTCGGGCACCGCTACCGCGGAAATCACCTGCATCGTTTATCACCGTTCGCTTAGCACCCTTACCTCTCGCCTTATGGAATGACTGATATAGTTGATATATACTCTCGCGCGAACCAACAATATTGCCAGCGTTGTCATAAATGAGCATTCCTTGTAGGAATTCATCTACATTAGCGTCAAGTTCTGGATCATACTCATCAGACTCTGGGTCGAACTCTGGAAAGTCCTTGAGCGCCCGCTCAGCATCTGACGACATGCCGTTAATTGATGCACTGACTTGGGCTTCGTAAGCCGCTTGCTCTTGAGCTTCCTGCATACCCACTAGCTGCTGCTGTAGTTGTAGGTTTTGCAACACCGCCTTAGCTTCAAATTCAGTGAAGAAATCTCCAGTTTCTGGATTCTCCGTCTGCATAATCTGCTCTAGTGTTGGTAGCGGCCGGTCTTGCATTTCAGGTGGTGTCTCCTGATAATGCTGCGCCTGCTCTTGTTCCAACTGCTGGCGGTAAGCTCTTGCTTCATTCCGCCTGGCAACTAATTCGCGGATAGCTCGATTGTCTTCCTCTATATCGCGTTCTAGTTGCTCTTGGCGGGCTTCCTTGCCCCGTTTCGGCTTCGGGTCATCGTCTGACTTGTCCTCGGATTCGTCCTCTTTGGATTTATCAACTTTGACACGTACCACCTCACCGCTATCTGAGATAACTGCTTTGGTGTCTGGCTCGCTCGAAGCCTCAGAGTTTTGTGTTTCAGCTGCCGTCGACTCAGCTTGGGTAGACTCCTGCTCTACCTCGGTATTTACGACTTCTTGGCTTTCCGCTTCTGCTTGCGGCATAGCACCCTCCTTCTCGTTACATTGTTTTGACGTCGATTACAGGTGACGAACCTGGGCTGCGTGAGATGCGCTCCTTTGGTTAGCTACTAGCGAGGATTTAGCCAACCAAAGCAACGTACCTCTCTAAATAGAGTTGATGATGTTTTCCAATTCGCTCCTTTCTTGTCGTAAAATCCGTACAACTTCCTTATGGGCGAGCATGTAAATCGATAACTGCTCTTTGTCGGTAACAGCTTCATTCGGGATAGCATCAAGTGATTTGTAATAATCAATCCGCTCGTTCCATCGGTCTACAATTTGCTGCAACTTATTCAACTCCTTAGCTACAGCAGCATTTTCCTCTTCCTTGGCTTTTTCGCGCTGCTCGTCCATGTCGGCATTCGGCACAAAGTACTCAGTGCTGCGTGGGTATAGATTGTCTTCCATTATTCATCCTCCTCTTTCTGGATAACGCCTATAATGGAGGTGATTATCTCCTCCTCTGTAAAGCCTTTTTCAACCATGCTCGGTACTTCGGCGATTAGGTTCTCTGGCGTACCAATTTGGCGTAGTTCATCGATCAGGCTCTGTTCAGCGGCTTCCTGTGGCTCAGTTGACATTTCTACTGGCGAGGTCTCGCCTGTTACTGTCTCAGCAGGCTGTTCTATCTCAGCTTCTGGCGTTTCGCTCTCGGTCTGCTCCATCGGCTGTGCCCCCTGTGCTTGCATCTGCTGCATTTCTTCCATCTCTTCCTCGGTAACCTTCAATTCGTCCAGTCCGTCAATGCCAGAGTTGGCGACGATTGCGTTCCACGCTGCCAGCTTCTTCTTGATTGGTACGACTTGGTTGAGCGATTGGCTAGAGTCCAATGTCTGAATCAGGGTTTTCAGCGCATCAAGCTGTGCCGCTTCGCTGTTGACCTTGGTGGTTGAGGCGTCAATCTTAAACTTCAACACGCCTTGTGCTTTAGAGAAATCAATAGTTGCTACGTTATTTTCATCTAGCTCAACGCCGTCCAGACTATGGCCATCGCGCTCCAATGTTCGCAACTTCTCGGCCGTTTCATCATCAAGCTGCATTTCCTCGATGCCATTACGCTCAGCAAAATACAGATTGATAGCCGTCTCGCTCCATTCTTCAAAGAATGCTTCAAAGCCTTTGCGGAGGGCGTTATCGTCAATGGATAATTGTGCTTGTTGAGTCTTGAGTGCTTGCGGCGTCTTACCAAATCCAGGATTGCCAACTTCAGCGCTGATTGAGGTATCTGGACTGTTGACTAGGTTCAGCATCTGCGACTTCTGCAAACCGTACAGGTTCGGGTATTCACGCAAGGCAGTTGTATCGACATTCATCACCTCGATGCGCGCGTTCTGATCTTGAATCTTATTGACAGCATTAGCGCCAAAGTTGAGCCGCCGTTCATTGACGTTGCCAAACACATTAACGGTTGGCTGCAATGCTGCGGCGCGGTTGTACTGATATGCCTGCATATCACCGTCAATCAGGTTCTGCAGAGGACCAATAAGCTCCAATACGCTACGGCCAAGAGGATTTGCACCATCGGCGTCATAGAAATACCAAGAGATAGGTATTTTACCGCGCGGGTCTTTGTTTTGCTTGCGCCGCACAATCTTTTCAGTAGCAGGATTGAATGTGTAGAACGTTGCGCCCGCGCCAACCTGAAAACCAGTGACGATTTCAATACCTGATGGGTCAAGCGACCGCTCCTGTTCGGCTTCATTCTGTGCTTTGTCGTCCTTGCTGATGATGGCATTCTTGATTTCCTCTAAAGCCTCCAAGTCCCACGACGGCTCATACTCTGCGTCCTCTTCCTTGGCTTTACGGCGGCGTTCTTTCTCGGCATCAATGAGCTGATCAACGTCAGCCTCTTGCCACCATGAACGCATGAATACATAGCTGCAATCGCTGGCAGATTTTTTGCCTGGCTGGAGGGAAATGTCACGCCACGATACAATCAGGTAGTCTGGCAGCAGTTCACCATCGTTGTATAGCATTGGGGCGTATACTGCCACTGAGCCAAACGTCTCGCCGCCCTCTACTGTCATCCAGCTTTTATGAATCAAGTCGTATTCAGTATTGGCATTAGGCAGGATTTTCTCCAGGTAGGCAAACTCGGCGATGATCGGCCATGGACTGTTCTCATCGACAGTACTAACGACGCCAGTTGGTAACTGCTGAATTGTGCGGCGCGGCGACTTGATGATGATTGAAGATGCCGTGCCGTCAGTAGTCTTCGGAAATGCCTTCGGGATTTTCGGGTGCGGCTTATTTCGGGCAATGCGAGAAAACTCCGGAAACGGCTCGGTCAGCAGTTCGGTCTGCTCTTTAGCAGTACCGTATAGTTCAAAGATGTTTTCCTCTGTTAGAAAAGAAAAAGCCACTGATTACTCCAAAGATTACTGTTATCTGCAGTAAACTCTGGTTTTTTTCAGTGGTTTACGCTCGTATTATATCACAATTATGTTTATTGGGGGAATATCCCCGTCACGCTTTGATTCTCGTATATTCAAACACGACGTCAAATGAGCCTTTGTATAACATTTTTGCTCGGCCGTCATAGCGGATTGATGGATTAATCAGTCCCTCGTCTTTCTCAATCCGCATCGCTAATTCATCGACCTTATCCCGTGCCTCCGCCATAGACTCGACACGAAAACGCTCCTCGTAATGCAATTTTGTGCCTATAACGCTGCGATTCTGATAGTTCTTCTCAACTTCAACCGTCGTGTTCTCGTTAAGCTGTTTTTTCTCTTTGACTTTGCCAAATTCTGGTACAAATTTTTTCATAATTCCCTCCTTAATTCCATGTTGCTGTTACGTCTCTATCCGCAAGCGATTGATTATACGCTTCACCGCTGCCGACGTCGTCCTCTGGGCGCTGCGCCAGCTGTACTTGATATGCTAATGAATCGCTTGAGTCATCGTTGGTGGCTTTAGGAAACATGCTGAGTTCACTTTCTAGGTCTTTACAGAAATTCGTGTCGCCGTGCTTGATGTGGTAAATGCCGCCGCGCTCGTATCGTGGAACTAGGGCTTCGATACGTAGTGCTTTACTATGGCCGCCATGCTTCAGCAGTTCGACATCCATGTAGACACCACGTCGTACCATCTCCTCTTCCCAAACCGACTTCAGGGCTTGAGTGAATTGGTTGTCCTCGATACCAATCTTGTGTAGGTTGTAGCGCTTCCAGTTGGTGAACATGAGGTCTACTAGGTCTGTTGCTGATAATTTTGTGCGGTAGCATATCACATTCCACTTACCTTCACGATCGATAAAGTTGAGGGTGATGCCGATGTAGTCGGTACCCTGATCAATATCATCTTTACCGCGCGGGTCGATAGTCATGACGTTGTAAGTATCAAGCTGTAATACATTGCTAAATTCGCGATATCTATACCATGCCTTCTTGAACTTACGATTTTGCTCATTGATTGGGCTTTGTTGGTAAAGTGACGAAAATGCATAACTGCCTATCTCTGTTTGTTTTTTCCGCAGTTTTTCAATTGAAAATTTCTCTGGCCATAGAGCCTCGCCTTTTTTGCGATGTTCGTCGTCTTTTTCGGCGATGGCCTTGAACTCGATTACTTCCCATTCATCATGCGGCTCACCCTTAGCTTTAGCGTCAGCGGCGGCGGCTAATATCCTACCTGCTAAATCGTCCTCGTGCCAACGCGTCAATATTAACACTACCATTGAATTCCCCTCTTCACGAGTAGCGAATGTCGAGCGATACCAGGAATATCTTGCATCACGTATAACAGGACTGTTTGCTTCTTCATCATTTTTGAATGGGTCGTCAATAATACCAATTTTAAGACCTCGTCCTGTCAGCGCACCACCAACACCAACTGCTGTATATGCGCCGCCCTCCTTAGTAATCCAACGACCTTTAGCTTGAGAGTCTGGACGCAAGCGTGTTGAGAACATTGCTCGGTATGCACTAGATTTCATAATATCCCTGGTGTTTTGTCCAAAATCAGTCGCCAAATCGGCATTGTATGATGTCACTGCAATTGGCATATTTGGCACTTTGCCTAAAACCCACGACGTGAATTTCTGCGTAGCCATAGCGCTCTTACCGTGACGCGGTGGCATAGTGATTATCAGGCGTACATCTTCGCCTGCCATCAGCCTGTAGAATCCTTGCTCTAATTTGTTTGCAATTTCAGCATGAAACCATTTCAGCTGATAATCTGGATCAATAGCAATACAGTATTCAGCGAAAGAGCCGTTTTCGGCAGATTCTCTAAGAATCCCGACGATTTGCTCTTGCGTTAAGCAGCTGCTCGGCTTGGCTTGCACTCAGCGTCACTCCTATATCATTACCGTTTGTCGTCATGTCCAGTTTGTCGCCGTAAACTTTCGGATTTAGTTTAGACATCAACCACTTACGCGTATCAATTCTCAGGCGTGATCGCTGTATATTCTCGCCGTTCAGTTTATAGCCTGTCAGCTCGTCAGATTCATCATGCTGCTCCATGTAATCATTGGTAGCGTCATCAGCAATCTCTATAATCTCTTCAGCATGCATATACGACCGCTCCTCACACGCGCACGCGTATTGCTCACGAAACTTATCATTTTCTCGCAGCCAGCGAAAAAACGTCTGCATTGAGATCATATCTTTTTTTGAACAAATAGAACGGACCGATTGCCCTTGGGCAATCATCTTACAAATCTTGTCCGCCAATTTGTTAGTGTATTTTGAAGGGCGTCCATTTTTCTTTGGCGCTTTCTTCGGTGGTACTTTAGAAGATTCAGGTTTAGCCTTAGAGACTTTTTTTGCCATTTACATCCTCGCTCTGCAGAATGTAACAGCTAAAAACCCACTTTATGCACACATTATACTAGAAAACATAAACATTGTAAAGATTATTTAAAAAAGGACCACTTTACGCGGTCTCGTTTTAGCTTAATATCCTAGGATAATCTCTGGGAGGATAGTAGGTACGAGATGGTCGTCTACAGAATGCGGGCGCAGGGCTATATATGGTATTAGCATAATCACGCGCCTCACGCGCTTCGCGAATCTCCTCTTTAGTGCTGGCAAAAGTAATAGCCTTCTTAAAGCGCTCGTTTGTTTCTCTTATCAGCCCTCTGCATTGATGAGCAAATCCGTACATGCCACGAGAGCTTAAGGTTCTTCCGCACTTGTCGCATACTATAGTTGTGCTATTTCGGTTCATGGTTTATCCTTCCAAATAAATCTTCATACAAATATGATAGTCTGCTTGATGGGCGAAAACCTACTATAATCCTTTCTCTTTGCATTATTTATTCTTCCTTCCTCCAAAACCATCTCTTGTCCTTGCGCGGCACATATTGCTCGTTTCCTGTAGTCTTTGGAGTAAGTAACTCATCCAGGCGTTTATTATACCTTTCGAGGTCTCGTTTATAATTATTGATAATTTGCTTTACGATATCATCTTCGTATTTAACTACCTCAGGTTCTTTGTTGCTTATATTGAGTCTTATAAGGATATCGTAGCCACCATATTGGTTAAATTTCTCCCAATACGATATTCTTTCTTTTACGCGGTCAATCGACCTTACCAAGTTCTCGATGCGACGCCTCTTGCGATTATTCATAACTCCTCCTTTTTTATAACCTCTTCAAGTATAGTCCGCGCCTTAAAATACAGCTCATATTTTGCTTCATCCGGCGCGTTAGACAGGTCAAGCAGTAAATCTATGCCGCACAGTTCGCCAATTTTTGGTGTGGAGTTTTTGCCTTTGAAACTCCTTATCTTGGCGATTGCAGCGCTATCTAGTTTGCTCTCTAAATCTAAACTTGCGGTGACTCGGGCGACATCTTCTGGTGTACAGAGGTATACGCCCTCTCTTGCCATTTTTCTCATAATATCGCAAACCTCGTGTCCAAATGGATCGCAATACGGCTGATAATTGCGTATCTCGTCAAGTAGCTTGTCGTACTCGGTAGATTGTTTTGATTCACTCTTCGTCATTTCTCTTATTTAACTCCTTAACAATGTTGCGAATGAATCGCCCTACGTGTATTCTGGCGCGATTCCATACTTGAACGTTTTGCTATCGAGATGCCTTCTTCTGACAGTTTATTTATTTCGTCTAGCCATTTTTGGTCTTGGTCGGATATTTTAGTACTCATATTTAGCCTCTTTATTATCATTTATTAATGAAACACTTTTACGTCACCTTTAGCGTCGTAACAATAGCGATATATACCTCCTCTATATTCACGTTTCGTGAACGTCCCAGCTCCAGGTCCATACAGCTGCTTGCAACGATTCTGGTGCTCTTGCTCTATTTGTTCTGGACGTTTATGTTCAAGATGTAGGCTGCTTATAAAGGCAAACCAACCAATGAACAACACGATCAATATTACCTCCAATATACCAGGTTTGAATATTTTCCATCGTTCTTCTATTAGATTGTCGCTATACTCTCTAAACAATGTTGACCCGCTCCAAAAACATAAAAATGCAGCAAACGTCATTAAAGCTACTCCAATATCAGAATATCGTAAGAACAGCCCTACTATCGTCATGGACACAGAGTAGACTAATAGTCTAAGAGTAAAGAATTCGTGTCTATCCATTATTTTCAACTCCTTTCACAAAAAACAGCCACCGCGTCATTCCAGACTTGTCACCAAAGGCTGGTTTTTGAGGTAATATCTTTAGTAATTCAGTGGTTTTAATGTCGTGCTCGCTCCACTTCATGGCGACGACGCAGCCAGGCTTGACGACACGCAAACACTCACTCAAGCCTTTGCTCAGGGTCTCTTGCCAGGTGTCTTTGTCTAATTTGCCATATTTCTTGGCGAGCCAGCTATTCTTGCCGCAGTTGATGAGGTGGGGCGGGTCAAAAACGACGAAATTAAAACGCTCATCAGGAAACTTCATATCAGTAAAGTCCATGACTAGGTCTGGGTTGATTTCTAGTGTTCTGATTTTGTCTCTGTCTTTCATCTCGACAGTTTCGCGCCGGCGATCTATATACAGAATATTTGGGTGGTCTTTATCAAAGTAAAACATACGTCCACCACAGCAAGCGTCAAGTATGGATGTTGGGGTAGTTTTCATAACTCCTCTTTGTTTACTTTGTAAACATTGCCAACGACCTCTAGTGCAATACGACCTGTATCCAGATTATACATAATAGAAGACAATTCTTGACCAATCACGCCATCGCGACCTATGAGAAATTTGGCAGACTCATCAACATAGTAAACTTTATATGGAACGCCACAGTGGCGTGGATAGTATTGTACGATGTCACCCTCACAAATCTCTGTACCATTCTTGTCTTTCAGCCCTATGCCTTGCTCAATCACCAGTCGTCCCTCAATCGGAATCGGCTCATTCTCGCCTTCAAGTCTAGCTGATACAAGTTTGTCGCCTTGCCAGTGCAGAGACACGACTTTGCGCATTCTTTTTTCTAGGTTATCCCAGGCACGAAACTTTAGTTCACGCATTAGATTTCCTTTCCATTCTTATAACATTTCGAGTAGCCCATCTCGCCACCAGCTGATTTGCAGCGAGCATAAGTGTTATCGTTTTCATTTAGCTGATTAGCAGCCTCTTGTTCAAGTTTGTCCAATAAAACGAAGAAGGCAACAATCGCTAACACTATTATTGCGGCAATGGCTATGTCACTCCAACTATTATTAGATGAACTAAAATCAGTTTTCATTCTCGCTCCTATCGCTTTCTCCCAACTCTGCCACGCCAATTCGCTCTAACGCCATCTCGCTTGCCATAACGAAAATATAGGCAGTGCTGACACTAGCCGCTTCGGGAATCGGCACGCCAATCAGATACTTTGTGTCATTCTCGAGTTCTTTGACCTCATTTACGATTCCCAAAGCACCACACCATTTGTGGTTTTCATTGAATTGTACGACGTCGTTGAGTTTTAACTTTATCACAACACGTCCTCCGCCTCGATAACCTTCACATCACCAACAGTGTCTGCCTCTGATACATCTCGAACATCATAACCCCAAATCTCGTCAAAATCGACATCTATGAGGTTTTGTTCGTCTTGCACGCACCGTTCAGCGATTTGTTTTGCTTGCTCAAGATTGTCGGCTTTAATAAAGAGCTTTCCCATTATAGTTTGTTCAATATCTGCTTCGTAAATCATTGGCATCTCCTTCCTTATGTCCACAAAATTAGGGGTTTAGTTGACATTATCTTAGCTACCTCTCAGAATAATCTTTTTGCCATCTTTGAGCCTGTAGCCGCTTTTGGTGTTATGGTCAAATTCCAGGCAATCTTGTCTGAACAAATAGTCGAATACTCTGCCCAAGATTAGAGCATAACAACCATCATCATATAGTATCTGCTCTCTTATATACTGTTGTGGGTCTTGGCTGTACAGTGCATCGGGCTTTAAGTTCCATACTCTATCACCAAGCGCTTCTTCGGCTTTCTCTTGAGTTTCAGCTAGCGCATCTGCAAGGTCATCCACGTTATCTATCTTGACTTCAAAATCATCGTCATTATGAAAACCTGTACTCTGATATTTACGAGCTAGTCTACCAAGAGGACCAACCGAAAAATCTCCGTAGCCGTTTGATAGGTACATACTAGAATTTTCATCTACTTGTATTGTTATACTAAAACCCATACAATCCTTCCTTATCTACACGATTTCGTGTAGTTTAGTCGTGCTCTTATGTTAAATATATGTAAAGTACATGTATGTTGTTTACATATCCTGTACAGTGCAATCTCGCAGAAAAGCACTGTGTTATTCAACCGCATAACTGGTTGGCTATATAAGCAGCTAGGAAAAACTCACACGGGACTTAACCTGTCATCTGCCCGTTACCAGCTAATGCTATTAGGAAACACTTACTGCGATGAGCAACTAGCGACTGCTAGTTCACTGCTTATATAGCCAGTTGATAGCACCAGCGCTACAGTATTTGCGCCTTTTGGCGTTGGTCGTTTGAAGGTACCGGTGCTATCAGTTGAACAGACGATACACGTTGCATAGACCCTAGTAATCAGAGCAACGTTCCACGTTTTTTGTGCGCGCGAGGTTGATACAGCGCGACTAAACAGAAGTTGTGCATATCATCTGTCCAGTTGAATAGACAATCGGGTGGATTTGAACCACCGTCGCGTACGTACACGTGCTGCAGCGCGGCTTTACCATCTAAGCTACGATTATCTATCCAGTTATACGGTTGAAATGTTAATGTTTTACTGGGTACAATTTGTACCCGATTGAGCAGTTTACTGACTTACTCAGGTCAACAACTCTATGCTTCGGAAGTGTTTGTCTCACTTTTCCTCAGGCGCTTACCCTGCGCTAAAATTTCAAGCGCTGAATAGATAGCTTTTACGTTTCTTATATTCATATAATTACCCTTACGACGTTGCCTGTCGTAATCATTTCCCACGATCTCACGACACATACTAAATGAACGTACCTGAGGGCCATACTCGCTAAAACTAAATAATACGTATTCATCAACTGCAGATGAATTTCTGAACAGCATACGGTCTTCAGAGTCGATATCTAGCCGTAAAACTTCGTAGTGATTGTAGTCACAGTTTTCCTCCTTGACCTCGTAAAACGGGACATGCATATCGTTTTTCATTATTGACCGCACTTTGTCAAGAGTGTCTTTATCCATGTTTTTGGTTTGCAGAAATTTCTCAGTGAATAAATTGAGTGCATCTATTGGGGTTTTGCCAAACATCACTCGATTATCCTCTTGTATGTTTGTAAAAGTGCTGTCATGACAAAACCATGAATTGCCGTCTGATTCTATGATTAGGCTTGGTATTTTGGATGGTGCATATTCTTGCATTGCTATTTTCCTTTGTTTGGTTAATGTTCACCTAGTTTATCGACGTATGGTAGGTCGTTGGTTAATGGCGTTTACCTATTCAACAGACTCTAGGTCTTTAATAACCTTCTCAACATCAGCCCTGTTGTACTTTTTGCCGTCTATTTCGATGGTGGCTTTTGGGCTGTTTGGGTTAAATACCTGGTAGTCTAGTTTTTTCAATTCAGCCACTGTGTACCAGTCACCAGTTGCATCTTCATTCCCTCCGTAGTTTAATAGATAACAGCCATCCAATGCTGCTAAAATCTTTCTGGTGTCACCATGACTATCGCGAATCATGTCGCCTCTGCAGAGGTTGTCTAGTGTCTTTTCTACTGGCTCAAGCATTTCGTCTGTCCAGCAAAAGCCATACTTGTTGACATCGTAATAGTCGTTGGTCATGTGATTAATTGTAAGCACTTCGCCACCCATTCTTGCCATGAGACTACTACAACGCACACCACCATAATACTTATCTACGACAAGCCCCTTGCGAACTTTGACTTTATCACCGACTTTGAATTTATTTGCTGACATTATTTTTCCTCCCTTATTCCAAAGTAAATTAGCCAATCTTGCTCGTTCTCTTTGATAGATTTTTCAGCTTCTTCCTCGGTTTTATAACGCACAGGCTCGCCGTAATCAGCGCAATCGATATCAGTACAGGTCAACTCTCCATAATGATAGTTGTACCCTATAATCCACCCGCCGTTTGCATTCTCAAAGTCTGGCTTAAACGTTGAGGTTCGGCGTAGTCTAACCTCGGCTAGTTCACGGTCGCAGGCTTTTTCGCACTCTTCTTCGGTGCGAAATACTTTGCCAGTACGCCAAGCGTTATAATCACGTAGCATTCCGGTATAAGATGTTGGTCTTATGTTGGCGTTCGCAAGAATAAAACACCTATCGCCGATTCTAGGTTTCCAATGAATACTATCTGTCGGCTCTTGGATTTCTTCAAACCACTCATCAAAATTATCAATATCCTGAACTTTTAGTCTTGGACTTTTTGCATTTAGCGGCGCTATTCGTACGAGCAAATTCTTTTCATTGTAACCAGTGACCGTTTCCTTAAAGATCTCACCGGCTTTGATAGTCGGCAAGTCTTTGAGTAGCTTATATCGTTTCATCTTCCTTAAAAAGCTCCTCTAGGTCTTCGTCTTCTAAAATATTTCTCAAAATATCTTTCGCTAGTTCCTTTGCGCTGTCTTTAGCAAATCTAGCTGATATGTCATCAAGAGCTTTTAAAATAGCTAAAACTAATTCTGGATCATCAGAATTCATACCAATTTTGGTTTCACCACAGTATTTCCTGCCCTTTTTAAATATTTTGATATTCACTTCAGCCACTGGTTTTTTCATAACTTACTTCTCCTTATATTCCTCTACAGAAAGAGTGATTATCTTATAGCCTTTTTCTTCTAACTGCTTTTGGATACCTTTCCAGACTTCTGTCATCATATTCTCTTTTACGGTGTCTGAATCAATATACCGTGATATTTCTCTATCCTTACAGTCAACCGTCACAATTAGCTTCATTCTACCTCCTAGGGTGGACTCTGGCTGCTGCTAGATTTTAAAAATTGTACCAATTTCTAAAGATTAAGAATCTTAAGTATCTCTAGCCATTTAACCGCTCACTTTACAATCTTCCATGCCATAGAATAGGAAAAACTGGCATAGAATAGGGCACCAGATTATTAGTTGTTATTGTCGCGAAGTCTTAAAACTTCGTTTGTTGCGTTTTTGGAATACTACCTCGTACGTGTAATCAGGATGAGCAGGCAACCAAACATTCTCTAGTATCTTCCGTCGCCACTTGTAGTCGTCGGTTTCCACTCCCTTAGCTTCCCGTAGAGTAAATGAGCCATCTAAGTTATGGATCCTGAAGTCTACTTTATGCCGGTAGGGGAATGCTTTATTACCGTTTTCATCGTATACCCAACCTTCAATTCGATATTGCGTGTCGTAGTCTTTTATCTGGCCAAGTTTTTTCTCAACCTCTAGGTCTGCGGCCACTTGCGCTTCAAACTTTGAATCGTATATCTTACCGTTCATTTCAGTACGCTTAGCACCGTACTTGTTGGTTTTCCCGATTCTACCAATCTCTACGCCGCAATTACGGCAGGATAGCCTTCCTCGGGAAAGCATGAGGTGTTTTGACTGGCATTCAGGACAAGACGCGGTGGACCGTATGTCGTTTATGTCGAACTTCTTATGTGTTGCTCTTATGTACACGCACTCTCTCCTTTCTTTGCTTGCGCCGCTTCATACGAGCGCGCCAGTTGCTAGCCCGCCTTGCTAGATAATCCTCGCTTTTTAGCCGTTCATATTTCAACTCAAAACTATCTAACATGCTTGTTGTTTTACTATTCATCGCAAAAACTCCTTATACGCACCGTTTCGGTAGTTAGTCCAAGCTGTATATCCTTGACTTTGCCAAACTCGATATGCAACTTTTACAACAGTTGCCGTATCGTTTCTGTTTTCGTCAGAGCGAAAATGTACACAACCAACCTGTAACACACCGTAACTTCCGATGCACACTCTGTGATTCTCGGTATTAGTTAGGTTGTGATTTAGTGGGTCGCAGTTTCTATTCTCAGCTCTGGCGATAGCCATCATTAGCCGGACACTCCAGTTTGGATATTTAACCAGCTCTTGTCGAACCAATTCGCAGCCCGCTGCTACAGCTGGTTTTGGCTGTAGTACGGTTGGTTCGACAGTCACTGATTTCTGTGGCTTACCCTTAGACGCAGTAGCCGCCACATTAGCTACTGATTTTGTTTTAATTCGCGAACTATTTTGGTCAATGCTTTTTGCTGCTGATCGGATTTACTCTCTTGGTATTGAATACCTAGAAAAAATCCGATAGGCAGTGCAATAAGCATTACGATAATAATCGTTTTCATAGTTTCTACAATTTGCTTTAGATTGAATCTCTTATTCATCTTATTATCCTCGCTTTCGCTTGTTATTTTTGTTTACAGGTGCATTTTTCAACTTTCAGTGCTGAGTAGGTGAGTGTATAATTTACATTCTGCCAAAAGATTTTGAATATAAAGGTGGGAACACACTCACCTATACAACACTGAAAGTCATCTTTTTAACTTCGTCGTTAGCTTATGTTCTCTGCAGCCGCTATAAATCATTTCTTCGGCCAGTTTACTTATTCTAACGATGATAGAGTTTGCTATTGTTGTCCGAATTGTTAATGTACGGATTCTTTATCTGAACAGCGTATCAGTGAATCACACACTAGACACGCTCTATAAGAAAAAGAACGGTAGCCCGTTGCCAGAGCTACCGTTCTTTTTTCTCAATAATTCAGGCAACGGGTATTTCGCTGCTGATAAAAAAATCAGCTTACTAGTTGTAAGCTGATATAAATGGCAAAAGAAATCTATTTTCGGCGGAAAGAGGTGAGGTAAGCATTTCCATAACTACGATTGTCCACCACAACAATTTCGTTTCCCAGATTTGGTTCCTCACCTCTTCCTGGATGTGATAATACCATAAGCCCGCCTGGTTTGAGAAGTCCAAAAAGCTTGCTAACTGTGGAAAACTGCGGATTTTTGTATGGCGGATCGGCGAAGATTATGTCATACTTGCCTGCGCCGCCAGACTCAATCCATGAATTGACAGAGGCGCTAATAATTTTTGTTTCATATTGAACGCCTAGCGAGGACACATTATTGCTTAAGATTTTTTGAGCAATTTTATCGCGCTCGATAAACGTTACATGGGCAGCGCCGCGGCTGAGAGCTTCGAGACCAACCGCGCCAGTACCAGCAAAAGCGTCTAAAACCTGTGCGCCGTTAATCTCGTTGCCAATACTATTAAACATAGCATTGCGAATCCGCTCGCCCATCGGCTTGGTGCGGGTGCTGTTTTCTTTAGGCGCATCTAGTAGCCGCCCGCCGAAGCGCCCAGCGATTACTCGGATCGAGCTCACTGGTGCGCCTCGCGGTAGGCGCGGTACCAAAAATAGGTGATGACATTAGCGATCAGCGGAATCAGCGTTTGCCGCGTCTGCTGCGCTAGATGAGTCGTCCAGCCGCGCTTCCAGAACTCCTCGTACATGCCTAGCGCGTAAACTTGCTGCGCCGCATCGAGAAATACCGTCTGCAAATCCTTATCATCTGCTAGTTTGAGCCAGATTGAATTTGGCGCCGAATCGGGAAATTTGGTCGTCTTGATGCTGGTAGCTACGCCTAGCTCAAATAGCACATGTGTCGCAAATACGCCCTTGGCACCCCAATACTCCCAGTTTTTGCTAAGAGTCTCGCGCATGGTCGAGCCTCTGATGATGCCTTTTTCGGCAATCGACGCCCGCTCGTTTTGAGGCCGTCCCCACAACTCCTCGATCTTTTCGCCTAGCGGATAATGATGCGCCGGCGTTAGCCCGTCGGTGATAGCATGCGCCATCCAGGCCGCCTCAAAGGCTGCCCGCACATTATTACGCTTCTTAAGCGCCTGCACCAAATTGGCGTAATGATCCATAATCATCTCGACTAGCGCCGTATCGCTGGGGTCGCTGGGGTCGATGAAATGCCACGGCTCATCGACGCCTGGACTTTTGCGCTTGATGCCGTCGGGGCCGTTGTTGCCTTCGAAATGCAAAATATCCTTGGCAGAAGGAAAACCGCGGCCAACCCTTGATATTTTGCGCAAATCGCGGCGAGCAATCCGGTCGATTTTCTGGTGCACGCCGATAAAATTACCCGAATGCGAACGAAATGTTGTCCCGCTGTACATGAATTGTATTATAGCACGAGAGTTAATTAAGCGTTGTCACCCGCTGGTTGTGGCGGACGCGCGCTTCTAGTGTTGGGTAATTTGATAGCGGTTCGCCTGATTCAATGAAGCGCTTAGCAGCCTTTTGGGCGCGGGCAATCAGCTGCGTGTCGGCTAGCGTAGCAATCTGCAGATTAAGCGCGCCGTGCTGCATGCGGCCATAGATCTCGCCCGGACCGCGCAGCGCCATGTCGACTTCTGCTAAATGGAAGCCGTCGTTGGATTTTTCTATTTCCCGCAAACGTTGCGACGGTTTGTTGTTCGTGCTCATCATCAAGTAGCAGTAGCTTTGGTGCTGGCCGCGGCCAACGCGCCCGCGCAATTGATGCAGCTGCGCCAGACCGAACTGGTCAGCGTCTTCGATCACCATAATCGTAGCATTCGGCACATCGACACCGACTTCGATGACTGTCGTACTGACGAGAATATCAAACTTCTTGTCTTTGAAATCTTGCATGATTTGATCTTTTTCGTCGGCATGCATTTTGCCATGCAGCATAGCTATTCGGCGATGGCCGAAAACACTATTTTTAAGCTTTTTGAATTCCATTTCAACGCTTTTGCGGTCATTAACGGCGCTATCGCGGATCAAACTGCAAACGACATAAGCTTGGCGCCCTTGTTCTAATTGCTCGTCAATCGCCGCGTAAGCCGTTTGGCGCGACGGTGGCGAAATGATTTGCGTAAGAATCGGCTGGCGGCCTTTGGGCTGCTCGTTAAGTATACTAACGTCGAGCTCGCCGTAGACCGTCAGCGCCAAACTGCGCGGGATCGGCGTGGCAGTCATCGCTAAGAGGTGCGGCATGGCGGCTACTGATGGTTTTTTCGTATCTGATGGGGTGCTCGACACGCTTTCTGAACCTGTGACTATTACCGCTGGCTCGTCTCGAGAGACCAGGCGCGCAGCCCCAGGCTCGCGAGCGAGACACGGAGGTGAAGAAAGCGTGTCGAGCACCCCTGCTTCTAGTCTCTCGTCCTTAACCTTCATCAGCAATTTCTGCCGCTGCTCGACACCGAAGCGATGCTGTTCATCGATAACCACGAAGCCTAGACGGTGAAATTCCACCTTACCCTGGACGAGCACATGCGTACCGACGACCACGTCAATCGCACCGTTTGCGATTTGCTGATAAAGCATAGCGCGAGCTTTGCCTTTGACGCTGCCAATTAGCAATCCGACCGTCACGCCGAAAGGCTCGAGAAGCTTCGCTAGCGTCTCGGCGTGCTGCCGCGCCAAAATCTCGGTCGGCGCCATGAATGCCGTCTGATAACCAGCGCTCGCCGCCTGCCGCGCTGCCAATCCGGCCACCACCGTCTTGCCGCTACCAACGTCGCCCTGTAGCAAGCGATTCATCGGCCTAGCATTTTCGAAATCTTGCAAGATATCCCAGGCGGCGCGGCGCTGAGCGTTGGTTAGCGCGAACGGTAATTTCTTGACAAAATCCTGCACGACAGACTTTTCAAACGGAATAGTGAAGCCAGTTAGCTTCTGGTTGTCAATTTTGTTGAGCTGGCTAGCCAAAACCAGTTCGAATAGTTCTTCGAACGCTAAGCGCTGACGAGCCTGCTCAACTTCCCTTTCGTTGCGCGGAAAATGCATCGCCGAAATTGCCGCCGCGCGGTCGAGCAGCTTCTCGCTCTTGACGACGCTTAGCGGCAGAGTTTCGGGCAAAACGCTCATCAATGGGCGTAGCTGCTCGAGGATTTTGCGCACCGTTTGCGATTTAAGCCCGCGCACCGCGTGGTACACCGGCAGCAAACGATCGGCTTGTACTGGCAGCTCCTTGGCGAGCTCGGCCGTCGGATTGGTTAGCTGGTAGTGGCCGTAGTTATACTCGAACTCGCCGCTAAAATAAAACCACTCATCACTATCGCCTAATTGCTGCGTTCGATACGGTTGATTAAACCAAATAGCGTTGAGCTTGCTAGTGTCGTCGGCCAGCACCGCCGTAGTCAGACGCAAACCACGGCGGACTGGCCGAGTGCTGATTTGCTGGCAGCGAGCGCGAATCGTTACCTTGCCAGGACTCAACTCGGCGATCGGCGTCACGTGCGTGAAATCTTCGTGCTTGCGCGGCAAAAACAACAAGATATCGCCAACCGTTTCGAGCCCCGCCTGGCGCAGCTCAGCTGCGGTTTTAGGACCGACACCTTTGATTTGATCGAGGCTAGTCGCGAGATTCATAGCTCTGTCAAAATAGTCCTTTGAATTTGAATAAGAGGGACAGGACTACTCGCTAACAGCATTAATCCCTTCCAGCGCGTAAGCCGTATCCTGCCAGCGCTCCACCGCGATGCAGTCGATGCCGAGATTTTTCACTGGGAAGTCGTTGCCGCCTTCTTCTATTTTGTCGCCGAAGAACAAGATTTCCTCTTTACTCACGCCGGTGGCTTCCATCAACTTTTTCATGCCATAGGCTTTATCGACACCGATTTTAGTAATGTCAACACTGGTAGTGCCGCCCAGGCGCACTTCAAATTCCGGCAATTTGGCGGCAACATCGTCGCGCATTTGCTTGCGGACAGCTTTGTTGGTTTCCGCCCAAGCGTATTTTTTCTCGGGTGAGGCTTGCTGGCCTAGCGCCGAATACGTCACCTGGCTCAAGCGGTCTTCGATAATCTCGCCGTCCGGATTTTCCTCCCACAGATCAAATTTGCGCGCCGATTCCTCCAAAACCTGAGCGATTTTCTGCTTTTGCTCGTCAGTGAAATCCTCTTTATAATGCGTCTGCCAAGCGCCGCTGGCTATATCGAAGGTATAATACCGCGTGCCGCATGTCGGCATCATGTGGAAGCGCGCCAGCAACTCCGGCGAAACGCTCATCTTGTCGATGACCTGCTTTTGGAATTGCTCAAATTTGCCGCCGGAAATGACACAAACTTGATAATTTTCCAGTAATTTAGCGAGTAAACCCGCCATGCGCGGCGAAATCGCCGATTTGCTAACCGCCAGCGTGTCGTCCAGGTCAAAACCGATAATTTTCTTCATGATTTCCTCCTATTCCAATTATTTTACCAGCAAGAAGTCATTCTTGCCTTTTTTGATTAAGCTAGTTTCGGTTAGCGGCATATCGCCGGCAATCTTCGCGCCGTTGACGCTAATCGCGTTATTCTGGATCAGCCGGCGCGCTTCGCCGTTGCTAGCGCACAAGCCAGCAGCGACCAGCGCCGCCACCACCGTCGTCTCGAGATCAGCCGTCGGGATTTCGTTAGCTAAAGCGTTCAAATCGTCGCTGTTAAGCGCCGCAATATCGCCGCCGCCAAACAACGCAGCCGTTACCCGCTCGACGCTTTCGCGGCGCTGGCGGCCGTGCACCAAGTCAGTAACTTCGCGCGCTAAGGTTTTTTGCAAGGCGCGCTCGCCTGGATTGGCTCGATGATTGTCGATCAGCGCCTCAACGGTTTCGCGGTCGAGCAGCGTGTAGATTTTGATGAGATCCTCGCTGGTTTCGTCGTCGCAGTTGAGCCAGAATTGATAGAACTTGTACGGACTAGTCATCTCGGGGTCGAGCCAGATAGCGCCGCCCTCAGACTTGCCGAACTTGACGCCAGTTTGCTTGTTGATAACTAGCGGCGCGGTCAAAACATGCGCTTCGCTGCTTTCGAGCTTGCGAATCAGCGACACGCCAATGATGCTATTGCCCCACTGGTCGGCGCCAGCTAGCTGCAAAGTGGCGCCTTTTTCGCGGTACAAGTGTAAAAAGTCATACCCTTGAATCAGCCCGTAGCTAAATTCGCCGTAGCTGATGCCAGCGCCACCCTCGCCGATACGCTGCTGCACGAATTCGCGGTCGAGCAACTGCGTCATACTGATATGCTTGCCGATTTTGTGCAAGAAATCAATGTAATTAATCTGCGAGAACCAGTCGGCATTATCAACAATTTCAAAATCCTGGCCGCGGAAAACTTGGCGGAATTGCGCCGCCAGACCTTTGACATTACGCGCTACCGTCTCGGCATTGCGCAGGTCGCGCTCTTGCTTTTTGCCATCTGGATCACCAATCATACCAGTAGCGCCGCCGACTAGCAATAGCGGTTTGTGGCCGTGGTCGATAAAATGCCGGCACAACATCATCGCCGCCAAGTTGCCGATAGTCATACTCGGCGCGCTAGGGTCAACGCCAAAATAGAACGTTCGCGGCTCGTTTATATCTTTGACATCAGCGAACGTCGTCTGGTTGATGAGTCCGCGCCACGTTAGTTCTTCTGCTAGCGTCATCTGAAACCTTTCTTTATTTAATAGTGAGATAGTAACATATTTGCAAATTATCAGCAAAAGCACTAGCCGTCGTGATGCGAACAGTGCTATAATGGTGGAAATATTGCTTATGGGAAGAGTGAAAGTGGGAAACAAGAAACGAAAAGTAGCTGGCGGCGTCAGCGCTTATGCTAATTTAGCCAATAAACGCCGAGTCAAGAAAGACGCGCGAGCGCGCAAAAAAGCCGAATATCTGGCAACTTTGCCGAAACATCCGGTCAAGCGCTTACTATACCGCTTGCATCCGAAACGCCTAGCCAAATACTGGTTTAGCCGCGACGGCGCAATTATGGCGCTGAAGGTTGTCGGCATAACTTTGCTGCTAATCGTCATCGGCATAGCTTCGCTATTCGCCTATTTCCGCAAAGATCTCGACAAAATTAACCCTGATACCCTAGCACAGCGCGTCAAAACGACTGTCACCAAATATTACGACCGCAACGACAAATTGCTCTGGGAGGACAAAGGTACCGGCGATTACACGCTAGTGGTTGACGCCAAAACCATCGCGCCGTGCATGGGCAAAGCCACTATAGCTATCGAGGACAAAGATTTTTATAAGCACAGCGGCATCAGCGCTAACGGTATTGTTCGCGCCTTTATCAGCAACTCGCAGGGCAATGCCGTGCAGGGCGGCTCGACGCTAACGCAGCAGCTAGTCAAGAAAGTGTTCTTTACTAAGGACGAAGCTATGCAGCGGGGCTTGTCGGGTATTCCGCGCAAAATCAAAGAGATGATTCTAGCCATCGAGGTCGAACGAATGTACAGTAAAGACCAAATCCTCGGCTTGTACCTCAACGAATCACCGTACGGCGGCCGGCGCAACGGCGTCGAATCGGCTGCACAAACTTATTTCGGCAAATCATCCAAAGATTTAACCTTGCCAGAATGTTCGCTACTAGCCGCTATCCCGAACAACCCGTCGCTTTACAACCCGTACAATACTTACGGCCGCAAAGCGCTTGTCGAACGCCAGCACAAAGTGCTCGACGACATGGTGTCGATGAATTACATATCCAAACAAGAGGCAGCGGCAGCCAAGAAAGTCGACATCATGGATACCATCAAACCGCTGGCCGACCAATACGCCAACGTCAAGGCGCCGCACTTCGTCCAAATGGTCAAGAAACAGCTAGAGGAGGAGCTTGGCAAGACTATCGTCGGCGAAGGCGGTTTATCAGTCAAGACAACACTCGACCTCGACGCGCAAACAACCCTAGAAACCAATATAGCCAAATTATTTAACGGCGAGATTACCGATGGCAACTGCGGTTATCGCAACTGTTCGCAGTTTGCTGGTTTCTCAAACGGCGCAGCAGCTATTGAGGACACTAAAACCGGTCAGCTTGTTGCCCTAGTAGGCAGCCGCGACTTCAATTATGCTGGCTTCGGGCAGGACAATGCAGCCACCGCTTTCATTCAGCCGGGTTCGTCGATTAAGCCGCTTGTTTACGCCCGCTTATTTAGCAACCAAGGCGGCAATAACGCCAATTACGGCAGCGGCTCGATTCTAGCCGATTCCAAGACAACTTTCCCGGGCAATTATAGTCCGAACAACGCCGACAACAAATTCCAAGGCAATATTACCCTGCGCCAAGCATTGGCCCGCTCTCGCAATATTCCAGCTATCAAAGCTATGGCCATCAACGAGAAGAACAACAGCGGTAGCACCTGGTCGCTGATCCGCTCCGCCGGCGATTTGCAGTACTGCACGCAAGGCGCCGACGCGCAAGCTGGCCTATCGAGCGCTATCGGCGGCTGTGGCACGCGCTTGGTTGACCACGTTAACGCTTTCGCAACACTGGGGCGAATGGGCACTTATAAACCGCAGACGACTATCCTTAAGGTCGCCAACAGCAACGGCCAAACACTCAAACAGTACAAAGAATCTAGTAAGCAAGTCATTGACCAGCAAGCAGCTTACATCGTTAGCGACATCCTTGGCGACGGCAAGGCGCGCGCTGGATTGGCGGGCCGCGACTACCTAGTCAACCTCGGCCGCGCCGGCGTCAAGGCAGCCGTCAAGACTGGTACCAGCAACAGCGAGATTAATGGCAAGGTTAGCGCTAAAGATATCTGGGCTGCCGGCTACACGCCGAATCTGTCAATGGCAGTGTGGCTAGGCAATTCCGACACCTCGCCGCTGCGCAATGGCAACTCGCTGATTCCAGCTATGTTCTTCGACCGTACGATGGCTGATATCTCCAAGATGTATGCCGACCAAGGCAAGCTGAAGTTAAGCGACTGGTATACTGCGCCGAGCGGCATCCAGACAATCAAGGGCGAGATTTATCCGTCGTATTACAACAAGGCTAGCGCTGCTACCAATGCCAAGATGACTTTCGACCGCGTCTCGAAAAAGAAAGCTACGTCCTGTACTCCTGAAGCTGCCAAGATCGAAATTGATGTCATGAAAATGGCTGATCCAATCACCAGAAAAGAGATAGTCACGCCTAACGACTCTAGCTACGACGCCGAGAAAGACGACGATGCACACAAGTGCGACGATCCGAAGCCGAATGTTACGTTAACGGTGACTAGCGGCGGCGTATCCATCGTCTATACCAGCGGCCGTTACAAACTGCAAAACATCGAATTATTATCTGGCAGTACCGTTGTCGCCAGCAAGCAAGTCGATAGCAGCGGCATCTGGAATATTCATAAAGGCAACCTGTCAGCAGCCAGTAGCGGCACGCTAACCGCCAAAATTACCGACACTGGCTACTACACGGCGACTAGTAGCGCCAGCTACAATCCAAACAGCAGCAGCGACGACGACGATTAAACCCGCTTCGTATCGCAGTTAGTTTGCCGCCAAAACCCAACAAAATAGCACGCTCCTAGTAGCGTGCTATCTATATATCGCGCTGGCGATTTTATTGGCTATTGACTAGATCGATCAAGTCGCTCTCGTGGTCTGGGCGGCGGCGAGCACTCTGGCGACGGGTCGCTGGAGCAGCTAGCTTCGGCTGCGGTTTTGTTTTCGGCGAATTAGCTTTTTTGCTGGCTGGTTTAGCTTGAGTTTTGGTCTCGCCTGATGCCTTTGCCTTGACCAAATCACGGTTGCTAGCGCTGCCAGCTGACGATTGGCCGCGAGTGCGACCAGCAGGACGCTGCTTGGCGCTAGCAGTACTTTTCGCGGGCGTTTTTGATACTGCTGCGGCTGCGATTTTCGCTGTTTTTTGAGTTTTACCCGCGGCTTTGGCGGTCGATTTAAGAGGTTTGCTAACGGTCTCTATTTTCTTGGCAAAGATCATCCGGCCGGCTGCAGTCTGCAAATTACGGATAATTTCGACATTTAGCGTCTGACCTATCTGAGCGCTCGCCTGCTCGACGACAACCATTGTGCCGTCTGGTAGGTAGCCCACGCCCTGATGCGCGTCTTGCCCCTTCTGAATAAGCTCTAACGTGATTTTCTCGCCGGGTAGATGCTCCATCCGGATACTCTGCGCTAATTCGTTAAGGTTTAGCACTTCGGTACCCTCGACGGCAGCAACCTTGTTTAGATTGTAATCTAGCGTCATGATCACTGCGCCATGCTGCTTGGCTAGTTTGAGTAGGCGATCGTCAACGCCTTCGCGAGCGTGGCTGCCGTCTTGCAGCAATTCGACGTTGACGCGTTCCATAGCTTGCAGCTCGGTGACTACATCAAGCCCGTAACGGGCGCGGGCGCGTTTGTCAGCATCGGCGTGGTCAGCTAGAAACTGCAGTTCGCCGATAACCGAGCGTGGAATCACCAGCGTACCGCCGATAAAGCCGGTTTGCGCTACCGGTACAATTCGCCCGTCCATCAGCACCGAGGTATCTACCAAAATAGCCCGATCTTTTGATTTGATGGAGTTTTTTGGCAAGCGCGCTAATAAGTACGACACCTCGCCCAAAATAAGCAGTGTAACCGCTAATAATATTAAGTCTTTGGTTTGCATATTTTCCTTTCTTTTTGCCTTGATTGACTATTGACTACTTGAGATAACCGATCAAAGCTTGGCGTAAATCTTTGACGCCTTTTACAAATGAATTCTTTTTGCCAGAGGTTGCCGGTGCAATCGCTTGAGTGAAACCGAGTTTTTTGGCTTCGTTCAAGCGCTTATCGGCGCCTTGTGCCGAGCGAATCTCGCCGCCTAAGCCCACTTCGCCGAATACCACCAGGCCATCGTCGAGTTTACGCCCAGCCGCCGCGCTAGCAATCGCCATCGCCACCGCCAAGTCTGCTGCCCGGTCGGCAAGTTTCAAACCGCCAACTACATTCACATAAATATCTTTATCGGATAAATTCAATTTGGTGCGCTTCTCTAGCACCGCGATGAGCAGATTGAGGCGGTTGAGATCGAAACCGCTGGCTGTCCTCTTAGGATACCCGAAATTAGTCGAGTTGACAAGAGCTTGGATCTCAACGAGAATCGGACGGTTGCCTTCAAGCGTCGCCAATACCACCGAACCATCGGCGTTTTGGCGCTCGGCTAACAGCGCGGCTGACGGATTTTCGACGACCTGCAAACCCTTATCGTTCATCTCGAAAATTGCCGCTTCGCTAGTCGAGCCGTAGCGATTCTTGACGGCGCGCACTACTTTGAAGCCGCCGTAACGGTCGCCTTCGAATTGCAAGACCACATCGACTAGGTGCTCGAGAACTTTCGGCCCAGCGATCGAGCCCTCCTTGGTAACGTGGCCCACTAAAATTACCGCTGCGCCCGAAGCCTTCGCTGCTCGGATAATAACATTGCTCGAGTTGGTAATCTGGCTAACGGTACCTGGCGCGCTGGCGATTTCCTCGAGGCTAAGCGTCTGAATACTGTCGATAATCACCAATTTATACTGGCCGCTGCGAATTGTCGCGGCAATGTCGTCAGCGCTAGTGCTAGCGACAAACTGCAGATCATCGCCAGAGGTCGCACCGAGGCGCGTAGCGCGGAGCTTAACCTGAGAAGCGCTTTCCTCGCCGCTGACATATAGGACCGATGATTGCTCAGCAACATACGCTGCTACCTGCATCAATAGTGTCGATTTACCGATACCCGGCTGCCCCGCTAACAGCATTACGCCTGCCGGCAGGATCCCGCCGCCCAGTACTGTATCGAGGTCGGCAATGCCAGTCGGTAAACGCCGTACAGAATCTTCGGCAGCGATTGAACACATCGACTGCGGCTTTAGGATCTTACCGCGCGAATGGCTGCGCGCTACCGCCGAAGCGCCCTTGGTCTCGACTATCTGTTCGACGAGCGTATTCCATTCGCCGCAATTCTCGCACTTGCCAGTCCATTTCGGATAGCTGGCACCGCAATTTTGGCAGACGAAATTACTGCGCGCTTTGGCCACTATTTACTCCGGCCGGCGCGGCTACGCCGTTGATGCTTTGATTGAGCTGATCGGCTTTAACGGCTAAGCTTTTGAGAGTTGCCACATCGTCATTGTAAGCTTTAATCCGCGAATTGAGCGAACCCTGCCGAGCATTAATAGCGCTAATTCGCTGCTGCAGCGCCGAACGCGCCACTGCGAAATCAGCTTGCGAACTAAACTCGCCGCTCCTAGCCCGTTCATTAAAACTATTAATATCAGCGTTAATTTGCGATAAATCGGACTGATAAGCTTCGACATCTTGTTTGATTTGTTTAGCGGCTGACTGCAACTTAGATTGCAGCGCTTCAGCCCGGGTATTAACTCGAGTAAATACTGCTGTGTAAGCTTGGTTTTTGGCGACAATTGACGCTCGATCAGTGAAATAACGCGCATAATATTGTTCAAGGTCAGAGTCGAGCTCGCCAATCGTGGTACCGATAATCGAATGTAGCTCATCTAGCTCGGCGCCTGGCTCGGCCTCGCGGTAGTATTCCATAGCTTTGGCAATTTCCGGATCATTTTTGACCTTTTGATAAGCCTTTTTGATCATAGCGTCGACTCGCGGCCGCTCGAAGATATTCAGCCGCGCATACTGGGCATGCAACAATTCGTGCGCCGCCGTCACTTCTTTGGCGCCAGCTAATTCGGCATTTTCGACGTCAAAAAGATAAATCCGATCACCATAATAGCAACCCAAAATGGCTGCGGTACGTTCGGTACTTTTACAATGAGCATTGAACTGGTCGCTGGCCTCGATAGCTGGCTGAGTTGCTCGAAAGGTACGCTGTGCCGCCGGAGTCAGCTTGATTGAATCTTCAACCGCGGCAACAGCTGCAGGCGGCGTGAAAGTCGACGCTCGATAAGTATCAAAGGCTGTCTGCCCGTAGAAAAAACCGCCAGCAGCAATACTTATCACTGCCATCAAAGTGATGATTTTCGAGACGATGTTACGTCTGACTGTCGGTTTCGCTGCGCCGTTCAATCGCTATCGCTCCTTTCTTGATCCCTACTTCTAGGATATCACCTTTAACATAGGCGCCGTCAAGTACTTGCTCAGCAATAGCATGCTCAACCTCGTCCTCGATGACACGGCGCAGCGGACGGGCGCCGTATTTGATACTGTAACCCTTGTCGATAAGGAATTTTTTGGCACTAGGTTTAATCGTAAGGGCCAGGCCTTTGCGCACCAAACGCTGGCGCAGCTCGCCGATCAGCAGGTCGAAGATCTTGCCGACCTCGGCGCGAGTCAACGCTCGGAAAGTGATAATCCCGTCAAAGCGATTAATCAGCTCGGGGCGCATAAACTTATCGAGAGCATCGCGAGCAAATTTAGCATTGCGGCGATGCAAATCGTCAATTTCGCTGCTTTTATCGCGGCTAGAGTGAAAGCCGAGTTCCGACTCTTTGGTCATTTTGTCGGCGCCGAGATTGCTAGTCAAGATGATAATCGTATTACGAAAGCTAACTTCGCGCCCCTTAGCATCAGTCATCGTCCCATCTTCCAGTAGCTGCAGCAGCAGGTTGAATACGTCTGGATGCGCCTTTTCAATTTCGTCAAAAAGCACCACGCTGTACGGCTGGCGGCGAACTTTGTCAGTCAATTTACCGCCGTCCTCGTAACCGACATAACCAGCTGGCGCCCCGAGCAGGCGCGATGTATTATGCTTCTCGCCGAATTCGCTCATGTCGATTTTGATAAGCGCTTCTTCGCTGCCGAAAACTTCTCGCGCCAGCACCTTAGCTAATTGCGTTTTGCCGACACCAGTCGGTCCCATGAAGACGAAACTGCCAATCGGCCGCCGGCTGCTAGCTACGCCGCTGCGGCTGCGGCGGATTGCCCGCGCTACCTTACCGATAGCCTCGCGCTGGCCAATGACGTACTTGCCGAGATGCTTTTCGAGCTGGCGCAGCAACTTCGCTTCGCTAGTCTGGACTTTTTCGACTGGAATATTGGTCATCACAGCGATAGCATGCGCCACATCGTCATCGGTCAGTTGGATAGCGCGGCGGCCTTTTTGGGCAGCAACTTCTGTCTCGAGTTTTTTACTAATCTGGCTAATGCGCTGTTTGTACATAGCGGCCCGCTGATAATCTTCGTGCAAGACAGCATCCTCCATGCGTTCATTGAGGTGCTTGAGTTCTTTGAGATATTCGCGCTCGCGGCTCGGGCGGTGGCCCCGCTTGACGCGAACTCGGGCAGCCGCCTCGTCGAGCACGTCAATCGCTTTATCGGGCATGAAACGGTCGCTGACGTAGCGGTCGCTCATATATGCCGCCGATTCAATCACTTCGTCGGTAATTTTGACGCCATGATGCTTTTCGTAATAATTTTTAAGACCTTTCAAAATAGCGATTGTCTGCGCCATAGTTGGCTCTTTGACGACGATCGTCTGGAAACGCCGTTCTAGCGCCGTGTCTTTCTCGATGTGCTTGCGGTATTCATCGAGAGTCGTCGCGCCAATCATGTGCAGCTCGCCGCGCGCCAATGCCGGCTTGAGGATATTAGCCGCATCCATCGAACCTTCCGAGGCGCCAGCGCCAACCAGCAAGTGCAATTCATCAATAAAAAGAATGATGTTACCTTGTTTTTTGACTTCAGCGATTACCTTTTTTAGCCGATCCTCGAACTCGCCGCGATATTTGGTACCGGCAATCATCGCCGCCATGTCTAGCATAACCACTCGGCGGTCTAATAAATGGCCCGGTACGTCCTCGCGGACGATCCGCTGCGCCAGTCCCTCGACGATAGCGGTTTTGCCAACGCCTGGATCACCAATCAATACTGGATTGTTCTTGGTGCGGCGGCTAAGGATAGTAATCATTCGCTCCAGCTCTTTGTCGCGGCCAATCATCGGGTCAAGCTCGCCGTTGGCTGCCCGCGCCGTCAAATCCACGCCAAAGGCGCTAAGCGCCCCGCCGCGCGTATTGCCGCGACGCCGCGGCTCGGTAGCAATATCGCCATGTTCGCCGCGATTCTCTTCAAACGATTTCTCGAGTTCGCTGATTATCATATCGACGTTGATGCCCATCTCGCGCAGCAGCGCTGTAGCTCGGGCGTTACCTTGGCGCAAAACACTGTATAGAATGTGCTCTGTACCGAGATAATCATGGCCGTAATCGCGCGCTGCTTCCCACGCCATGCGCAATGTCAACAAGGCCGTCTCGCTAAGGCCCACCATACCGGTGCTGGTAACCACTCGCGACGGTTTGATATCTAGGATCATTTCAGCTTGTTGCAGGGTTACGCCAGCGTCAGTCAATACTTGCGCCGCCGAGCTCGACCCTTGCGCCAAAACGCCGAGCAGTAAGTGCTCCGTCCCAATGTAATTACTACCGTTACCGCGAGCAATCGCGTCAGCATGCTGGACGCTAGCGCGCGCGTTGTCGGTCAATCGCGAAATAAAATCTGCAAAGTCTTCTGGCATCATGAGTTCTCCGTTCTGAGCGTATTGCCCATTACAGTCAATTATACATAACAAATTAGCACTCGTCAAGGCAGAGTGCTAATTTGCAAAAAGCGGCTGCGGGTTTTAGTCTTGATTTTCGATAGCGCTAAACAGGTCTTCCTCGACGTTCTTGCGCGGTTTTTTCTCGGCTGATTTCGGCGCTGTGGTCTCGATATTTAATTCGTAGCCAGTCAGGCGGCTCGCCAAACGCACATTTTGCCCGCCGCGGCCAATAGCGATTGATTGCTGGTCTTCAGTAACGTAAACATTGGCGGTTTTTTTGTCCTTATCAATCTCAACTTTAACAATCTCAGCCGGGCTAAGAGCATTGCGGATATACGTATCTATATTATCATCATAGGTAACGATATCGATTTTCTCTTGCTCGCCGATTTCGCTCATCACCGCATTGACGCGCGCGCCGTGACCGCCGACGAACGTTCCGACCGGGTCAACGCCTGGCACCGTGCTAGCAACCGCTAGTTTAGTGCGACGGCCAGCTTCGCGGGCGATGCCTTTGATCTCGACGGCGCCAGTTTCCATCTCGGGCACTTCTTGGCGGAAGAGATATTCGATAAAGTCCTCGCTGCCACGGCTGAGGATTAGCTGCGGGCCGCGGCCTTCGCGTTCGATGTCTTTGATTAATACTTTGATCCGCGAGCCAATTTTGTAAAACTCGCCTTGAATCTGCTCGCTCTGCGGGATAATACCGGTAGCCTTGCCTAACTCAACACGCACCACGCGCGGCTCGACGCGCTGCACCATGCCGGTAACGACCGTACCGATTTTGTCTTCGAACTCTGCCAGAACAACTTCGCGCTCGGCTTCGCGCAAGCGCTGCATGACGACCTGCTTGGCAGTCTGGGCGGCCACTCGGCCAAAGGACTTAACTTCATGAGCTTCCTCGACAGTATCCCCTAACTGAGCATCTGGCTTCCCTGCCTGAGCGTCCGCCAAGCTGATTTCAGTGGCCGGATTGACGACATCCTCGACGACTTCGCGCTGGACAAACACCTTGGCGGTGCCGTCATTGATATTAAGTTCGGCGCGCACATTTTGCTCGCGCTCGCCGTTATCGCGGCGCCAGGCAGCAGCGATCGCCTGCTCGATTACGTTTAGTACAGTTTCTTCGGGCAACGCCTTTTCATCAGCAATCGCCCGCACCGCTAGCGTCAACTGCTTGATATTCAAATCTTCCATATAATTCCTTTCTTTTAGTTCCAATACGAAAACAACCGACCTGCCGGCCGGATGAGTACGTATTTAATGTAACACGCGAGGGCTGGCGGCGTCAAGACCAGCAGTGCGATACAAAAATATTTCACAAAGAGTTGAGTTGGGGGCGGGACGGCGAAATAAATCGCGCATCCCGCCCCCGCACCTCATGCGTCGTCTGGGCTCTCTGGGGGATAACCCTCACGGGGTCCCCGGGCCTGCTCGGTTAGGCTCAGCTGCGCCATCTTGACGAGGGCAGAGATCCTATCTGTCTGCGCCCTACGAATCCACAGCCTGGAGATCCAGGCCAGGACCCTTGGCCGCTTCCTGTCTACAGCGACTATAGTCGCAAGGATAAAGCAGATCAACGCCATCCAGGCGTCGGCTTTATACACCAATTCATCAAAGCCATCCAGCGGAAACTCCGCTGGCAAGTTGACCATAGCAGAAAGAGCCACCGTAGTCGTATAAAGATAGTCAAACGAGAAAAGTGTCCCGAGAGCGACAAACATTCTCATGACCTTGAGCTGATAAGCAGCAACAACCGCGATGACGCTGAAAATCGCACTACAGAGCACGAAAATCACGTTGCAAAGAATAGGGTTGTACATGCCAGTCCTCTCTAGCATATTGAGGTGCAGCCTATCCAGACCGCTACCTCGGATACATGCAGTCTCTCCGCACGCATCAGGCAGCCTTTATCTGAAAGGCTAGTTATAATTATACTATACTTACTGAGGACCGTCAATGTTTTCAACATATTTCATTTTTTTGGCAAAAAATTACACTTTGCCGCCAGGAGGTAAATGATATACTAGACCTTATGAATCAACCCCTTGCCTTCAGTATTACCCATCGCCTCCCCGGCACCTTGGCGCGTGCTGGTGCGATTCAAACGCCGCACGGCACGATTCAAACGCCAGCTTTCATCGTTGGCGGCACTAAAGCAACCGTCAAAGCGTTGACTGTCGAACAAGTCAAAGCCTACGACGGGCAATCAATTTTGGCCAATACTTATCATTTGATGCAGCGGCCAGGCGCCGAAATCATTCATAAAGCTGGCGGCCTAGGTAAATTTATGGATTACGATGGGCCGACTTTCACTGACAGCGGCGGCTTTCAGATTTTCAGCCTGGGAATTGCTTACAAAAAAGGCATTGATGCCGTCGCTCACACCCAAAAAGGCAACGCTGCGCAAGCGGTCAAGTCTGCTAATCAGCTAGCCAAAGTTACCGACCAAGGCGCGCAATTTCGGTCGCATCTGGATGGCAAATATATAATGATGACGCCCGAATCGTCGATGGAGCTGCAGCACGCCATCGGCGCTGATATTCATATGGCTTTTGATGAGCTGACTGCACCGCTAGCGGCCCGCGGCACGATTGTAAAGGCAATGCAGCGAACGCACGCTTGGGCGGAGCGCTGCTTGGTTCGCCACGATGAGCTAAACGCCGAACATCTAGCGCGCGGCGAGAACCTGCAAGCTCTCTACGGCGTAGTCCAGGGCGCCCGCGACGAAACACTGCGCCGCCAGTCGGCTAATTTCCTGGGCCAGCGCGACTTCGACGGCTACGGCATCGGCGGCGTTTTCCAGCCTGGCGAAATCGCCGACGTAGTCCGCTGGGTCTGCGAGACTTTGCCCGAGGATAAGCCGCGCCACCTATTAGGCTTAGGTTCGCAGCCGGCCGATTTGTTTCTTGGCGTCGAATATGGCATCGATACTTTCGATTGTGTCGCGCCGACCCGCCAAGCCCGCAACGGCGCTCTGTATACCTTTGATGGCCGCGTCAACATCAGTAATGCTCGCTTTCGCGAGGACTTCGCGCCGATCGACGCTGAGTGCGACTGTTATACTTGCCAGCATCATACGCGCGCTTACATCAATCATCTGTTTCGCGCCGACGAGATTCTCGGCGCTACGCTCGCCAGCATTCATAATGAACGCTTCGTGGTGCGCACCGTCGACCAAATCCGTGCCTCGCTGCTAGACGGCACATTTTTTGATTTCAAGCAGTCGTTTCTAGCTCGCTACTACGGCGATAATTTACCAATCGGCGTCACATTATAAAATAAAACCGCGTCAAAATCTAACGCCAGGATAAACCAAGCAACTAATTCACCAGATATTTCGCTGGTTGCTCGAACGTATCCAATTTCTCATGCTTTTTCACGCGGGCAATCAAGCGTATCGTCAGCGGTGATACCATAATCTCTACCGCCATCTTGATCAAAAACACCGTGACGATAAGCTGCCAAAAGCTGGTCGTCGGCATAGTACCGGCAAAAGCAATCGTCGAGAAAATCACCGTATCTAGAGCGCTGCCCGCCGCCGAGCTGCCGATCATTCGCCACCACAAACCACGGCCGCGGCTAGCAACCTTCATCCGGCCCATTACGTAAGCATTCATTATTTCACCGACAAACAGCGCCGTTACCGAACCAATAGCCAACCGCCAAACCACACCCAACGTCGATTCAAACGCCGCTTGCCCCGTCCAGCTGCTATCTGCCGGCAGTAATTGCACCACCCAAAAAGTCAACGTCATCAATGTCAAGGCTGCCACGCCATTATAAATCAGCCGGCGCATCCGGCGATAACCGTAAACCTCAGTGATTATATCACCCACGATATACGCTAGCGGAAACAAAACCGTGCCAGCATCAAAAGTCAGCCAGCCAACAGATACAATTTTGACGCTGACAATATTACTAACCAATAGTGTCGTTACAAAAAGTACCGCAAATATATCATACAGAGAATAATGTTGTTTCTTTGTCATATCTTATGATTATATCACGCCGGCAAGCGCTGTTCCGGACAACTCGCCAAAATCCGTTCCATAGCCGTGCGCTCCGGCGGTGTCACCCACAGCGAGTATTTTTTCTTGACGGCAATTTGACGGGCAATGTATTGGCAGCGAAACGGTTTATTTGACGGCAGCCAAGTCGCCGCATCGCCATCGCCCTTCTGCTGGTTGGCTGGTCCGTCGACGGCTAGCAGCTCGAGCGGATCGTTAGCCAGACTGATTCGCTGTTCGCTAGACAACTGCTGAGCACCAGTCTGCCAAGCGTTGCTCAGCGCCACTACGTGGTCGATCTGCACAGCGCCGCTAGAATTAGCACCGCGCTTGAAAGCGATTCGCTGCCCGGTGTACGGGTCGCTAAGAGCGCCAGCCTGTACTTTGCAGTTGTCGTCGCCCAGAACAGTGTTTGTCAAGTCGCGCCGCAAGATAACATTGCGCGTGTCGCAGCCGCCCGCCTTGGCCCAGCCGTCGCCGAACTGCGAGCGCTTGTAACCGGTCTTGGGAGCGCGGCCCTTGGTTGGCAATGCCGCTAAGGCGTCACGCGCTATTTCGCCAGGGCCAGAGTTCGACCCCGACTGCTGAGGCTGCGAATCTGGCAGCATCAGCGGCAAATTCGGCCACTCCTTAACAACAATCCACCCGAGAGTACCTATCAAAATTAGCGCTACCAGGACCATTCTACGACGCCGCTGCATAAGCATATTATACACCCTGCTATAATGGACGTATGGACAGATTATTTTCTCAATTTCAACCAGAACACTACAATATCCAATGGGATTTGCGTCAAGCGAAGAGCAATCGCTTAATCCGCGGCACGGCAACTATCCGCGGCCAACATCTAGCAGTCGAGCCAATTCGCTTGCACGCCAAAGATCTGCAGATCGAAGAGGCTACTGTCAACGGCCAAGCAGTCAAGACATCAACCGACAACGACATTTTGACGCTTGACAATACCGACGACAGTCCAGTGCAAATCACTATCAAATTCTCACTAGCACTAACCGACGCCATGCACGGTATTTATCCTTGCTATTATGAGCATCAAGGCCAAAAACGCGAGCTATACGCCACCCAATTCGAAAGCCACCATGCCCGCGAAGCCTTCCCATGCGTCGACGAACCAGAGGCCAAAGCTACATTTGCGATTTCAATATTATCAAATGAACCGGTAGTACTCAGCAATATGCCAGTCATTTCGCAGCGGGAAAGCAGCGAGGGAACGCTGACTACCTTCGAGCAAACACCGCGCATGAGTACCTACCTGGCGGCCTTTGTCGCTGGCGATTTGCAGCGCGCGACTACTGCCACCAAGAGCGGCGTCGAAGTCAACGTCTACGCCACGCCAGCGCAGCCAGCCGACAGTTTGAACTGGGCGCTCCAGCACGCAGCGCAAACAATTGACTTTTTCAACGAGTATTTTGGCGTGCCTTACCCGCTGCCGAAATCTGACCATGTAGCACTACCCGATTTTTCTAGCGGCGCTATGGAGAATTGGGGTTTGGTGACCTACCGCGAAACCGCCCTGCTGGCCGATCCGGCAACCGCTAGCGTTTCGACCCGCCAATATATTGCAACGGTTATCGCCCACGAATTAAGCCACCAGTGGTTCGGTAATCTAGTGACTATGAAGTGGTGGAATAACTTGTGGCTGAACGAGAGTTTCGCTACGCTGATGGAATACCTAGCAACTGACGCGCTGCATCCGGATTGGCGGCAATGGGACGAGTTCGCCAACAACGAGGGCGTTGCTGCCTTGCGCCGAGATAGTATCGACGGCGTGCAACCAGTTCAAACCGACGTATCGAGCCCAGCCGAAATTAGCGCACTGTTTGATGGGGCGATTGTCTACGCCAAAGGCGGCCGGCTGCTGCGAATGATGCAACTATGGATCGGCGATGAAGCGTTCCGCGCTGGCCTCAAGCAGTATTTCACCCGCTTCAAGTATAGCAACACCACTGGAGACGACCTCTGGGAATGCCTAAGCCAAGCTAGCGGCAAAGATGTCGGGGCGCTAATGAACACCTGGATTTCACAACCAGGTTACCCGGTAGTCTACGCGTCGCTTAACAATGGCGAGTTGACGCTCCGCCAAGAACAATTCTTCACTGGGCCGCACCAGCCGTCTGATCGTTTGTGGCCGATTCCGCTCGACGCCAACGACCAGCGCCTGCCCGAAATTCTAAAGGAGCGCGAACAGCATCTCTCGCCCGCGCCAGACGGACTATTGCTGCTCAATCACCAAAACGCCTCGCACTTTATCACTTGCTACGACGACGCCCTACAGGCGCGCATTTTACAGGCGATCACCGATGGCATATTAACGCCAGCACAACGAGCCCAGTACCTCAATGAGCAAATCCTACTAGCCCGCGGCGGTCTAATTGCTAGCAGTACGCTAGTCGAAGCGCTAGCCGCCTTCCAAAACGAAAGCGATCAGACCGTCTGGGAAATCATCTCGCTGGCCATCAGCGATCTCAAGAAATTCATTGACCAAGACGAAGCCGCCGAAAAGCTGCTGCGCCGCCTATCGGGCAATCTAGCTCGTCGGCAATTCGAACGCCTAGGTTGGAGCAAACACCCCGGCGAGCCAGAATCCGACAGCAAACTGCGCGCCGCCATCATCGATTGCATGCTATATAGCGAAGACGCAGCGGCAATCAGCACCGCGCGCCAGCTCTACCAAAACACGCCTCTAGCCGAGCTCAGCGCCGACCTGCGCCCATCAATCATCGGTGCCGCCGTCCGCTACAGCGATCAACCGGCAGATATAGTCAGCCAGCTGCTAGAAGCCTACCAAGCCACGCAATCGGCCGACCTGCGCAGCGACATCGCCGCAGGGGTCGCCACGACACGCGACGCCGAGCAGCTAGCGCGCTTAATCGGGCTACTCACCAACACCGACATCATCCGCAGCCAAGACACCGTTCGCTGGTTCGTCGACCTGCTGCGTAATCGCTACGGCCGCGAAGCCGCCTGGCGCTGGATGCGCAGCCAGTGGAGTTGGATCGAGCAAACTTTCGCCAGCGACAAAAGCCACGATTATTTCCCGCGCTACGCCGCCATGCTGCTGATGACGCGCCAGCAGCTAGCCGAATACCGCGAATTTTTCACGCCGCTGCGCCGCGACCAGTCGCTCGTCCGCGCCATCGACATGGGAATATTAGATTTAGAGGGCAAGCTAGACCTAATCGACCGCGACAAAGCGGCAGTCATAGCAGCTCTAGCAAAGTAATCTCGGTTTTTTGAGATAAGCAATTCTGCGGCTTTTACAGAGGTAGCAAAATTATTATGACACATTTTTCGTTAAAACGCTTGACATTTATGCGATAATGTGCTATATTCATAATAGCTTTTCGCCCAAGTTACGTAAAAAGGGGCGGAAGGTTGCCCTTTTTGCTTGAGCGATAGCATGATTTCTAGGAGGAAATCATGTACGCCATCTTCGTTATCGTCAGCCTGATTGTCATCTCTTTTGCGATCGTCGCCCCATGGGCGACGATCACCGCCTTCAAGTCGTCCGGCCGCTGGGCCGGATGGACGATGACGTGGGCGACGCTTGTCGCCCACGCCTACACATGGCTCGCACGCGGGCCGAATCCCGCGGTTCTGTTCTTTTTAGCTCCCCGGTGGGGTGGGGATGAATTAATCTGGTCTTTTGCCCCATTGGGGCTGGAGGAGCAGGAAACGGACGATGAGAGGGCGGCTGCGACCGCCAACGAGGGCTAGTCCCGCCTGAAAATAGCTCGCCGAATTGGTTATCAACCCGGGAGACGCTTAATCATTAAGTGTCTCCCGGGTTGAAATAAACCCAATTCCGGTTTGAGCCATTTCGGCGGGCTATTTTCTTTGGTTTAATTTACTTCTACTACCGCTTGGACAGCTGGCGGGTCGCCGCTTACGCTGGCGGCTAGCAGCTTGGCTGCCATGCCGCTGCATTCTGGCTTGCCCGCCAAAAACAACTCTGCCGCGAAACGCATCTGCCGCTGCTTTTTGGCGGTAATCGCCGCCAGTCCATCGCCGAAATCATCATTCTTACGATACTTCACCTCGGTGAAATACAACACCTCACCTTTCACGCTGACGATATCGATTTCGCAGTACCGCGTCCGCCAGTTGCGCGCGATGATTTCGTGGCCGTCAGCCGCCAGCCAATCCGCCGCTGCCTGCTCGCCCTTATCGCCAATTTGACGGGTTGTCATTGGTTTGCTTTGAGTGGTATCACCATCAGGATTTACAGAACTGTCTGGAGCGGTATCCCCAGAAAAAATCAGGGCAACTTTACGTGGGCCCCTGATTCTTTTCTGGGGATACCCGACAGGCAGCTCGATAGATTGAACACCTGATTTTTTCTGAGGCACTGCTCGCGGCGTCACAGTATACTTCGCCAGCGGCGCGAAACTCAGCCGGTGCAGCGGCGTCACGCCCAGGCGCTCAATCGCCGCCCGATGCTTGGCCACACCATAGCCAGCGTTCGACGCGAAACCATATCCCGGATAGACTGCTGCCTGCTCGGCCATAAATTGGTCGCGCGCCACCTTGGCGATGATCGACGCCGCTGACACGCTCGGAATCAAACCGTCGGCTTTGGGCATGGTCATGGCGAACTTCTCTAGCGCCGTGCCGCGCAGAAAATTCACCTTACCGTCGATGATGATTTCGCTAAAAGCTATATTTTGCTGGCGGCATTGCGCTTGAACTTGTTCGACCGCTCGCCGCGTCGCCAGCCGCAGTGCCTCGCTCATGCCAATATTGTCCAACTCCTGGGCGCCCACCCAGCCCAGCGCCCAGGCAGCCGCCTGCTGGCGGATTAACGCGTCCAGAGCCTGGCGGCGCTTTTTGGTTAGCTTTTTGCTATCGTCCAAGCCGTCAATCTCGGCGCCGCCCAAAATCACCGCGCCAACCACCAGCGGCCCCGCCCACGGCCCGCGCCCAACCTCGTCAATCCCCAGAATCATAAGTTCATGATAACAAATGGCGGCGATAGGCTCAATCGCGGGCGCAGGCGGCGGGTTTTGTGTTATAATATTGGTAAGCTAAACCCCAAACATGGAAAGGAAGTGTTTAGCAGATGAAAGGAAAGATCTTCATCCTTTTCATTATAGTCGGGATTCCGGCCATGATGTGGGTTGCTGTGTCATGGCTTATCATGATAGCGTTGGGTGCACTGCACAGCGTGTGCAATGCAATTCCGGCCCTATCTTTCTGGGCAAGCCTGATTGTAGCGATGGTATTCTTCACCACAATAGCATTTGCCCTTATTTCGGCGGCGGCCGATCCGCCGCCGAGCCCGCGATACCGCCAGCACAACGGCCGCTGACCCTAACCCCCGAGGAAACGGTCCGCAGGCAGAAATCCTGACCTGCCATTGGCCTACTCGGTGGGCCGTTTCCTCTCCGACGCCCGCCGGGGCGGCTCGTGGAACACGCACGTTCTGCTTGAGCCGCCTCGGCGGGTACTTTCCTTTTCACGGTTATTTCGCTAGCAAAACAAAATCCCGCTGATCAGCGGGATTTATCGTTAGCGCTAGATACAGACTGCCGTTAATTTTCGGCGTGGCGAGCGGCTACTTCAGCGGCCTTGGCGTCCAATTCGGCTTGTTTAGCGTCTTCGGCGGCCTTTTTCTCGGCGGCTTCTTTGGCTTTTTCTTCTTTCAGGCGAGCAGCTTCCTCTTCGGCGTGCTTGTCGCGGACGGCGTTCACCGCCTCGCGGTCGAACTTAACAGCAGTCAGTCGGGCCGACTTACCGCTACGCTTGCGCAGGAAGCTGAGGAAGTTGCGGCGAACCTTGGCCCGGCGCACAATCTCGACTTTTTCAACCAGCGGACTGTGCAGCAAGAACGATTTTTCGACGCCGACGCCCGACGCTACCTTGCGGACGGTGATGCGGCTAGTGTGCTGGCCTTTGTTGTCGGTGCGGATAACCACGCCCTCGAACATCTGAATGCGCTCTTTGTTGCCCTCTTTGATTTTCTGATACACGCGCACGGTGTCGCCGCTGCGGACATCGACTACTTGCGCCTTTTTTTGCTCGTCGTTGACTTTTTGAATTAGTGCAAAACTCATGATTTTTCCTATCTTTCGAACCGATTCTGACTGGCCACGCAGTTGTACCTCTGCGGCTCCACACCGAACAAAGCCCGAATAATTAACTCTCGTACAATGCAAGTATTCTAACACAATATCAAGCAGCAAGCAATAGACGCAAAGATAGCTGGCGGCATAGTCCGTCTAGCCGCCAGCTGCGCTTGATATTTTATCAATTTCAGAAAAATCTTACGCTGTGGTCGACTGGTCAGTGCTATCGATATTGACGTAAACCTGAGTATCAGGGTTAGCGCCGCCTACCGGCTGAACCCCCGGATTGATAATTCTCTTCGGGCTGACACATACGAATTTACCATCTTGGCCTAGTCCTTTCCATATTTGGCAAGTAGTATAGTAGAAAGCTCCGTCGACCACTTTTTTATCTGAAGATTGATCGACACCAGCGTCAATAGAGTCACCTGACACCGCTGGCTGAGGTAAATTATCAGTCCCGTCTATCACAGGAGTAGGATCTTTTTTCCCTTGCTCAGCTAAGTTTGTAGATATGTACGCAGTAGAACAAGCCGCCGCTGCGGCAAGCGCAGAGAGGCCGGCTATCGTCTTTCCGGACTTTTTATCGGGCAGCCAATCCCAATCTAAGCCAGTAGACCCCTCAGACGCTGCATGCCTCATAGCTGACCTGCCAGATTTTAATATATCCATTTCGTTATATTTTCACCTCGAAATTAAAATTGGTATGTCTTTTTATTATACCACAAACTATACTAAAATGCAAGCAAAAAGCTATTCATCGGTTGGGTCAAGAGCTTGACGCGGGGTCGACGAGTTTTCTGTTGAACCCTCTACGTATACGACACGGTAGGGCTCGCCGTCAATAACCATAATCGTCGGAAGCTCCGCTCCTGGCTGGAATCCGTCGACTGCCCCGTCAAATTTCACGCAGATAACCGTATTTTCATCGACGCTATCCGACCGTCTGGCCGCCTTGGATGACGGAGGGTCTACTTCCACCAATTTGCCATCTTCAACGGCGTAGTATCTTACCTGTTCGTCGCCCACCTGCCGCGATTCGCCAGGCTGCTGACATGTCGGGTCGCCGTTGACTTCAGCAGCTGGGCGTACAACAATCTTGCCGCTGTTTTCACCGTCTGTACTCTGTATGTAAGCAACTGGAGCGATCCAAACTGAATCACCCTCGCCAATTTTTTTGGCTAACTCCTCATAAGTTAGTGTCCCGGCAGTAGCGCTCTCGGAGGCAGTACTCCCGGCTGGCGTAGAATCCGGCGTCTGACGCTTAGCCGAGCACGACCCGACAAACGGGCTTAACGCTAAACTTCCAACTGCCAAAAATGTTGTCAACCGGTTTCTTATTGTGCCTAAAAACTCTCCATTTCTTCTCATAAATATATTATGCTACAAACTGCCATTTAGTTCAACATGCGCGCCCAAAATGCCAAAACGCGCTATAATATACTCATGGATTACAACAAACTAGCACTCGAACTACACCAAAAATATAAAGGCAAAATCACCACCGCGCTGCGCGATAACGGCGAAATTGACCGCGATAAGCTTAGCGCTTATTACAGCCCGGGCGTCGGCGCCGTTAGCCAAGCCATCGCCGAGAACCCGGCGGATTTGCCGAAATACACCTGGACGAACAATTTGGTCGGCGTGATTTCTGACGGCTCAGCGATTTTAGGCTTGGGTAATTTGGGGCCGAAAGCCGCTATGCCAGTCATGGAAGGCAAGGCGCTGCTGTTCAAGCATTTTGCTAATGTCGATGCCGTGCCAATTGTCTTGGACGTTCATGAGCCAGAAGAAATTATCGCTGCCATCAAGGCGATAGCGCCGAGCTTCGGAGCGATCAATTTAGAGGATATCGCTTCGCCAAAGTGTTTCGAGATCGAGGAGCGTTTGAAAGCCGAATTAGACATTCCAGTGTTTCACGATGACCAGCACGGTACGGCAATAGTAGTGTTAGCCGGGCTAATCAACGCCGCCAAGGTTGTCGACAAGAACTTGCGCGACTGCAAAGTCGTCCTGGCAGGGCCAGGCGCGGCTGGTACGGCGATTATCAAACTGCTCAATCTGTACGGTGTCAAAAACTTGATTGCGCTCGATCGCCATGGCGCGCTGAGCAGCGACCGTACTGACCTGTCGCCAGAAAAAACCACCTTGCAGCAATATTTGAACACTTCAGAAAGTGGTACGCTAGCGGAAGTACTAAACGGCGCCGACATCTTTGTTGGCGTATCGGCCGCCAACTCGCTAGCGCCAGAGATGGTCGCGGCAATGGCCAGCCAGCCGATTATTTTCGCTCTAGCCAATCCAGTGCCCGAAATCATGCCCGATGCCGCGATTAGCGCTGGCGCAGCTGTCGTAGCGACTGGCCGCAGCGACTTCCCAAATCAAGTTAATAATTCCTTAGCCTTCCCTGGTATTTTCCGCGGCGCGCTCGACCATGGCGTGCAGAAAATCACCGACCAGCACAAGTTAGCCGCCGCCGAAGCTCTAGCAGCGCTGGTCGAGAACCCAACCGCCGACGAAGTTATACCGTCGCCATTCGACAAACGCGTCGTACCAGCGGTAGCCAACGTCATAAAATAAATCCTAAATCAATACTAAGTAGTTGAGTTGGGGGCGGGACGGCGAACTGAATTGCGCGCCCCGCCCCAGAGCAAAGGCACGGCTCTGCTGGCTTGAGCACGCCTCTGCTGATGGCTAACAAGGCTAGAGCGTGGTTGATGGGCTAGTATACCAGTCCATCATACGTCCGAAGTACGCACGCCAGCTGGACGATTCCAGCAGCAACTCCTCTGCATACAGGGAGTACAGGATCTCGATATCACCAAAACCAACGTAGAAGCGAGCGAGAAGCCTCCCTCTCTCATCGTCAAGCACCGCCACAACAAACGATACTTTGCCGTATTCCGAAACACAACAAAGCGTCTCAGAGCAAAAACCTGCCTCGCAGACAGTGTTCGCGAGACAGAGCGCAGTACGGGCACTCTCTGAGTATTCCTTGTTTGCAGCTGCCATCTTATGAAGTCGACGATCCGAAGTTGTCCATTCATAATAATTGCTACCGTTAATTTTAGGAACGGTAAACATACTACTTGAATAGAGTATCATCACGACCCCCTTCCGCCCCATACCGGGGCCACTCGACGATGGATGTACTCAAACTCTACATCTTAGAGCCAGCACTCAATACTATACCACAATTTGCGTTAAATCACCCGTGCTATTTCCTCGAGCGTGGTCTCGCCGCGCAAAGCCGCCAGCACGCCGACCTGCTCGAGTGTCAGCATGCCTTCGTTTCGAGCGGTTTCTTCGATCGTCTCGGGGTGAACATCTTGGACGTCGCCGCGGATAAACTTCTGGATTTCATCGGTAACAACCAGCTGCTCCATGATAACCACCCGGCCTTTGTAGCCAAACGGCGCATCTTCGCTAGGCACGGGGCGCCACAGCTTGAAATTATCCAAATCAGGCTTCTCGACATCAGGCGGCAGCTTTTCGAGCACGCGCTGAACGTATTTACGTGTTGCCTCATCGGGTTCGTACGCTTCCTTGGTGTGATCGACTAGACGCCGCACCAAACGCTGAGCAATCAACAAGCGGATAGCGCTTGAAAAGATCGGATTAACTCCAATCATATCAATCATACGGCTAAAGGCTGTACTGGTAGTATTGGCGTGAAAGCTCGATAACACCAAGTGGCCGGTGATTGACGCCTGAATAGCCGTGCGCGCCGTATCGACATCACGAATCTCGCCAACCATCACCACATCCGGGTCAAGGCGCAAAACGCTGCGCAAACCATCAGCGAAACTCTGTCCGTGCGTAGTGTCGATCGGGATTTGCGACATGCCGCTCAGGCCATACTCGATCGGATCCTCGAGCGTAATCAGCTTGCGGTCGGTGGTATTCAACGCGTTGAGCATACTATAAAGCGTCGTCGATTTACCCGAGCCAGTCGGCCCAACCATCAACACCAAGCCGCGCGGGTGGCTGACAACTTCGTCGATTTCCTTGCGCTGGCGCGGCGGAATGCCCAGCAAATCCAAGTTCAACAATGATTCATCAAAATTAAACAAACGCAGCACCGCATCTTGCCCGTACAACGTCGGCACAGTCTCGACGCGCAGGTTCAATAGATGCGTGCCTTGGTCGGTGGTGATTTCCATCTGCATATGGCCGGACTGCGACTCCATAGCCGCACTACTAACGCCAGCACGGCTAGCTAGCTCGCCCATAATAATTCGGTAGCGCGAACGTTCTAGCTGCGCCACCGGGTGCAGCGCGCCGTCGACGCGCATGCGTACGCGGATAGAATCGCGCTCGTTTTCAATGTGAATATCGCTAGCGCCAAGCTTGTCCGCCTGCTTGATCAGGAAATCAAATAATTCCTCGCTCGACACCAGATTTAATGTCTGACTAACTTGAGCGATGGTATTGCTATCGCCTTCTTTAGCAATCTCGATATCATCGTAAGCAGTGCGCTGCGGCGGATCGTAACGCAACATCATCGCCCGGTAACCGCTGGCACTGATCAGCAAAAACTGCAATTTGTCGCCGCGGTCTTGATACTCGCGCTTGATCTTCTGCAAAATAGATTGCGGCGTTTGCGAGGTCACGCCGATTTGGTACATCACTTCGTTGCCGCCTTTGGCTAGCGGCACGATGCGGTATTGGTGCATTTTCTCGATTGGAATCATGCCAGGGACTAGCGGTAGCGTGTCCTCTAGATTGCGCATATCAACATACGGCAAACCCAAAATAGTCGCCCGCTGGCGGGTAGCTTTTTCGTCTTGTTCGCGCCGGCGGCGCTGAACTTCTTCTTCATCCATCACCTTTATTTTAGCAAAAAGCTTGCGCTAAAAACAGTGCTACAATAGAATTATGCCAAAAATCGTCGTCATCGCCCACAACATCCGCTCGACTTTCAATGTCAGGTCGATTTTTCGTACCAGCGAGGGGTTCGGCGTCGAAAAGCTAATTTTGAGCGGCTATACGCCCTATCCAGATCTGAGTTTGTGCCGCGAAGCGCCAGATTGCGCGCTAATCGACGGTGAAATCACGCGGGACGACCAGCGCCTGCCGCATATCCGTCAGAAAATCACTCGGCAAATCCACAAGACGGCGCTCGGCGCCGAGAGCCTAGTGCCGTTTGAGTACCGCGAAACGCCGCCGCTCGACGAACTGCAGCAGCTAGGCTACCGTATTGCTGCCTTGGAACAAGCCGCCAATAGCACTAATCTGCGCGATTATTCGGCGCCAGACCGCGTCGCGCTGCTGCTAGGCGAAGAAGTCGGCGGTATCGCGCCCGAATGGCTGGCTTTGGCTAACGACATCATTGAGATTCCGATGTTCGGGCAAAAAGAGTCGTTCAACGTATCGGTAGCGGCCGGAATCGCGCTGTACGAGCTAGCGACGAGCGGCAAAACCGCCAAAAATGCCTAAAATTTGCAAATTTTACGAAATAATTGCGAAAAGTATTGACTTTGCAATTCATATGTGATATATATATATTAGCTTTTCGCTCAGATTACCTAAAAGAGGGCGGAAGGTTGCCCTTTTTGTCTGAGCTCGATCCCTTAGGAGGAGATTATGAAGAGATTCTTCATCCAGCTCACCATTGAGTATGCCGTGCTTCTCAGCGCGGCCGTGATGGCCGCACTGTTGGTGCGTGGGGGACAACCCGCACTTGGGTTGACGGTCATCGCCCTCTATGGGGCGGTCAATCTTGTCAGGCTGATGCTTGACAAGATTGACGCCGAGTATACTGAAGAGACCAAGATTGCGCAGCTGCGCAACCTGAAGGAGCGTCTGCGACTCCAGAAGGCGCGGAAGCGTCAGCTGGAACTCGCGCTTCTCGACGCAGCCACCGAGACCCTTTGGGTCTCCAATGTCACCAGAGACGGCGTTTACACGATCGAGACGCCCAACCGCGGGTGTTTCGTTATCATAGGAGAGGAGGAGACCGACGACGCCCCCGAGGCGGTCGAAGAGGGCTAACAGCCCGTCGAAAATAGCCCGCTGAACTAGCGTTCAGCTTGAGCTCGTTCGGCGGGCTATTTTCTTTGGCCAAAATTATCTTACCCTAATCTATTTCACCTTGACGCATTCGTCGCCCAATAGTTCGGCCAGGCCAGCGCGCAGGTTGCGCTGAGCATCGACCCGAAACGGCAGGCGGATGGCATTGGACTTATCATCGCCCAAAATCATAATAATGTCGTTCTGGCCAGGATTTTGGCTGCACAATTTCTTCAGCGACACTAGCAGGTCGCGGTCGCTCGGGTTTTTGACTTTGACATAGACAGTTTCCAGCTTTTCCAGCGGCTTGAGGGTGATTGCTGGCGCCGCTTTGGCGCTAGCTGCAGCCGTCACAGCTGGCGCGCCATTAGCGTTTTTGCGCGGATAGCGCTTGCTTTTGACGGCCGCGCGGCCTTTCGGCGCCGTCATTTTGCGGCCGTGGCTTTGGTATTCGTTGAGTTCTTTGTCGGTAACGATACTAATTTCGTCAGCGATGATTTTGGCTTCGTCGGTCATGTTGCCGTCGCGGTCGCGGGCATTGATTGTGCCCGCTACTTTGACGATAGCATCTTGTTGCAAGCTGTCGCCGAGCTGCTCGTACAGCCTCGGGAAAACGATTAATTCTGCCTCGCTAGTTTTGTCCTCGATACCGACAAACGCCATTTTGGTGCCAGCCTTGGTGACGATAGTGCGAATCGTCGATACCAAGCCGCCGACCGACACTTTCTGCCCGTCAATTTGCGGCGTGCAGGCATGCAGCGGAATGGTCTGCTCCTCGAAAAAGGCATCATAATTATCTAATGGATGCGCGCTAATATAAAGGCCTAGCAATTCGCGCTCCCACATCAGCTGTTCTTTGCTGGTGTATTTGACCGGCGAAGCCTTCAGTTCGACCGACGGCATCAATTTGTCGCCGCCGAGCGCCGCGAACATATCAACTTGCCCGCTGAGCGCTTCCTTTTGCAGCTTGCTGGCAAAAGCTAGAATCGTATCGAGATTAAATAGCAAATCGCTGCGGTCTCCTAGCGCGTCGAAAGCACCGGCCTTAACCAGCGATTCCCAAGCTTTGCGATTAACTTTGCTGGTACTGACACGTTTGGCAAAATCCTCGACCGACTTGAACGGACCGTCGGCCTCGCGGGCGCGGATAATCTCTTCAACCGCACCGACGCCGACGCCTTTGACCGCTGCCATGCCGAAGCGAACCTGCTTGGCAGCCGGCACCACGCCGAACTCAACGTAAGATTGATTAACGTCCGGCGCCAGAACCTCCAGGCCCATATGCTTGCACTCGGTAATTTCAATCGCCAGGCGGTCGATATCGTCGTGATCACTGGTCATTAGCGCCGCCATGAAAGCGTCCGGATAATGCGCTTTCAGATAGGCCGTCCAATAAGCAATTAAGCCGTAACAAGCGGCGTGCGACTTGTTAAAGCAGTAATTAGCGAATTCCTCCAGCTGCGTCCAGAAAGTTTCTGCCATTTCGCGGGTGGCGCCGCCAACTTTGACCGCGCCCTCGACGAACTCCGGCTTAACCTTTTTCATCAAGTCGATTTTTTTCTTGCCGACCGCTTTGCGCAATGTATCAGCCTGACCCCCCCTGTAGCCGCACCAATACATGTAAAATTTCATAAAATGCTCTTGGTAGACCAAAATTCCGTAGGTGTTTTCCAGCGAGTTGCGCATGCCCTCGTGCAAGTAGGTAATCGGCTCTTCGCCATGCTTGCGGCGGATAAAGCTATCGATAAACTGCATCGGCCCCGGGCGGTACAGAGCCACCATGGCGATGATATCTTCGAAATGCGTCGGCTTGAGCGCCCGCAGGTAGCGTTTCATGCCCGCCGATTCTAGCTGAAACACGCCGGTGGTGTCGCCGCGTTGAAACAGCTCATATGTCGGCTTATCATCAAGCGGCAAATGCGCCAGGTCGATTTCTTCTTTATAAACTTTTTTGATAATACGCATGGCATTATTGATAATCGTCAAGTTGCTGAGGCCTAAAAAGTCCATCTTCAGCAGTCCCAATTCCTCAACTTCGCCCATCGGGAACTGCGTCGCCACCACGCCTTTTTGCGCCATTTCTAGCGGAATATAATTGACCAGCGTGTCCGGCGCAATCACCACGCCGCAGGCATGGACACCATGGCTGCGAATCGTGCCCTCGAGCTGAATGGCGTAATCCAGCACTTCTTTGGCGGTGGGATTATTCTCGTATTCATTGCGCAAATCGGCGTCCTCTTTAACGCTAACCGACAGCGGGATATGCCGGCCCTGGTTCGGCGGCGGCACCAGCTTAGCCAAACGGTCGCTCTCGGCATAAGGCACTTCCAGCACCCTAGCGACATCGCGCACCGCCATGCGGCCGAACATCTTACCAAAGGTAGCGATATTGCTGACGTGGTCTTCGCCGTATTTTTTAGCGCAATATTCAATCACTTCGTCGCGGCGCGTATCCTGAATATCGACATCGATATCCGGCATGGAAATACGATCTGGATTAAGAAAACGCTCAAACAGCAGGCCATACTTCAGCGGGTCAAGGTCAGTGATGTTCAGTGCGTAGGCAATAATCGATCCGGCGGCGCTACCACGACCCGGACCAAAAACAATCCCTTGAGATTTACCCCAGTTAATAAAGTCCTGAACGATCAAGAAATAACCCTCATAACCCATGTTACCCATCACGCCCAGCTCCATCTCGGCGCGCTGGCGAACTTCGTCAGACAATTGCGGGATGATATCGTCAGGATCTAATTTCTCGGCTTCCTCTTTCGAGGCGCTATTATAACGCTGCAATAGACCTTGATAAGTCAACCTCAGCAGATACGAGTGCTCGTTCTCGCCCTCAGGCAGCGGGTATTTAGGAATAAGAATGCGGCCCAGCTCAATTTCAACATTACAGCGGTCAGCCACCTTTTTAGTGTTACGAATTACCTCGGGATACTCCTCGCCCCAGTGAGCAATGATGTCGCGCGGGTCGGTCAAGTGCAGCTCAAAATCCTTCAAGCTCATCCGCTTTTCATCGCTCAAGTACGAACCAGTACCGACACACAGCAAAATTTCGTGCGCGTCTTGGTGATCATGCGTCAAATAGTGACCATCGCAGGTCACCACCATCTCGATGTCTAGCTCCTTCGATAGCTTAATCAAGCCCTCGTTGATTTTCGCCTGGACGTCCCAGTGCGTGTTTGATTTTGGATGGCCGTGGTCTTGTAATTCCAGATAGTAGCGGTCGCCCAGAATCGATTTGTACCATTTGGCTATATCGCGGGCGCGATCGTAATCGTCTTCTTTGAGAGCTACGCCAATTTCACCGCTAGCACAGCCGCTCATCACAATTAAACCTTCATTCAGCTCCTCTAGCAAGTCGTGATCAATCCGCGGTTTGTAATACATTCCCTCCAAATTGGCCTGCGTCGAAAGCTTCATCAAATTATGAAAGCCGGTGTTATTCATCGCTAGCACTGTCAAGTGAAAGCGCTGCTTGTCCTTGGCCGGATCGCGATCAAAGCGCGAACGCGCCGCCACGTACGTCTCGATACCGAGAATCGGCTTGATACCAGCCTTTTTGGCAGTTTTATAATAGTCAAGGATACCGCTCATCGTACCGTGATCAGTTACTGCCGCCGCTTCCATACCAAATTCTTTGACCTTATCAACCAAATCATTGATTTTAGTCAAGCCGTCTAGCACCGAATGAAAGGTATGATTATGCAGGTGCACGAAATCGCTCGGTTGCAGCGCCGGCTGGCCTTGTGTTGAATTACTACCCATATCTTATGCTTATTATAACGCAGACTAGGTTGTTTTTGAAGACGCGCCGCGCCAATCTGCCTGCACTCTTGGCGCAGTAATTTTAAGAAGCAAAGAAGCTATTTCGTAACGCTAGCGCCGGCTATTCTGCATAACATTAAGTATTTGATCGATAAAGCCAGCCACGCTCGGGACAAGTTGGCCGGTGAGATTAAGCACCCAAACCAACAACACAATCAGCATAGTACCACCTAAAAGCGACCCAAAACCGAAAAATATACCGCGAAAAAAGTTAATCTTGTAAATTTCGTGGCGATTGCGATTGAAGTCGTTGAACAGCTCCTCGAGCAGCGCCTGGCGCGAGCCTTTTTCGTTGTCATCGTGCAGACGCTGAGCCATGCGGGCGAAGATATTATTGTGCTTTTTAGCCATAGATTTAGTTTGCCACAACTCGCCAGTTTTCACAATAAAAAAGCGCCCTGATTTACAGCGAAACAGAGCGCCTTGAGTATTTGATTGGCTACAATTATTTGCGCTTGCTTGGGCGGTTGAACTCGTCCTTGGCGGCGTTAGCAGCACGCACAGCGCGGTCGCTATAGTCGTCAACAGTTTTGCGGCCTTCTTCGACGGCAGCATTGGCTTTGTTGCGGACATCGCTATAAACTTTCTCGCCCTTGGCCTTGACCTCTTCGGCTTTTTCGCCAGCTTCGTTCTTTAGTTCGTTAGCCTTTTTCTTGAGATCAGCACGGGTTTCTTTGCCTGATTTCGGCGCCGTTAGGACGCCAGCAACTACCCCGGCAACTGCGCCAAAGAGCGCTCCCAAAACAAATTTACGTTTTGACATAATTAGTCCTCCTTATTTTTATGTTTTTTGGTTTTGTACATCATCGATTTGATGATCTTGGCGATTGCTGCCGGCGCCACCATAGCAGCCGCGCTATTAGCGACCGACTCTACCTTGAGGGCAGTGCGTTCAGCTGCGCAAGCCACCCGCTTGATTTGGCGGGAGATTTGAATTAGCTTGATCGTCAAGATAATTGCTAGCAGCAAGAACAACGCCAAAGCTGCCGCCAAAATGATGACAAGTATTTGAGCCCATTCCATCAATATTTGCGCTCCTTTTTGTTTATTTTAATACTGCTTTTTGCAGCTATACTCTCATTATACCACGTTCTGTCAGAAAAAGCTAGTGCTTTTAGCGATTTTCGCCGTTAATTCGCGACTGCAAGAACTGCCGCAGCGCTGGGCCGAGTTTTTGATGTTTCAATCCGAAATCAACCACGGTTTTGATGTATTCCAATTTATCGCCGGTATCATAATAAGTACCGTTGGTGATTTCTACGCCGTAAAAATCAAATCCGTCGTCGATCATCTCTTGCATAATCGGCTGGACAGTAAATTCGCCGCGGCCGTCAAAGTCATCGCGAGCCCGCTCGAGATAGCCGAAGAACTCGCTCGGTAGCAAATAGCTGCTGACGCTCGCCAAGTCGGACGGCGCGTTAGCTTTACCAGGTTTTTCAACGATATTAGTCATTTTAATGACGCCGTCTTTGACTTGCTGGCCGTTAACTACGCCGTAACGATCGAATTCGGCGTCTTCGACAATTTTCTTACACGACAAAATTGCCCCGTCGAGCTGCTGCGACGCCTCAATCATTTGGCGAAAACGACTCGGGCTAGCCTCGATGAAGTCGTCAGCAAACGTGTAAATCACCGACTCGCCTGGCATAATCAAATGTGAAGCGCAAGTCAGCGGCGTGGCATTGCCGTACGGGCCTTTCTGGCGGATGTAGACAAAATTAGCCATTTCGGACAAGCGCTGGACGACATCAATTAGCGGTTGCTTTTTGGCGCCGCCAGCACGCAGATTGGCGAGTAGCTCTTCGTTTGGCGTATCAAAATGGTCTTCGATCGCCCGCTTGTTAGCACTACCGATGATAATAATATCCTTGATGCCAGCCTCAACCAATTCCTCGACGACATACTGAATAATCGGCTTGTCGATCAGCGGCAGCATTTCCTTAGGCATGGCTTTGGTCTGCGGCAAAAACCGGGTGCCGAAACCAGCGGCAGCAATGATGGCTTTGGTTGGTTTTTTCATAATTTAACTCCTATTCTCTCCTCTTCCTGAAGTGTCGAGCCTTATAATTTTTCGCGGATTAATTTCTGGGCCAGGCTCGGGTTGGCTTGGCCTTTGGAACGCTTCATGACTTGACCGACCAGGTAGCCGATGGCTTTGTCTTTGCCAGCTTTGATGTCGGCAATGGAAGCTGCTGAAGTTGGGTCGTTTAGCACTTCGTCAACGATGGCAGCGATGGTAGATTCGTCGGAGACTTGCAGCAAGTTCTTTTCTTCAGCTAGCTTGCGCGGATGTTCGGCACCCGCCAATAGTTCATTAAATAGCTCTTTAGCATTGGTGCTGGAAATTTCCGTCTTTTCGGTCATTTCTGCCAATTCCACCAAATCGTCAACCGACACATACGGCGCACTGACATCGACCGGCGTATTGTCATCGTCGGCACCGCTGCCGCTGGCTGTCAGCGCGCTAGCGAACCAGTGCGCGACTCGCTTGGCAGATACATCGCCCGATTTTTCTTGAACTTCCAGCATGATACGCGCGTAATTTTGATTGGACAACAACGAATTGATCACCGACTTGTCCAAGTTCAATCCGCTCCACTTTTCACGATATTCACCTGGCAGCATCGGTACTTCGGCTTGGATATCAGCGATGAAGTCATCGGTCAATACTACTGGAGGGATATCGGCGTCAGGCATATAGCGATAATCCTGGGCGTCTTCTTTCGAGCGCTGCGAAGTGGTGACTTGCTTGTCATCATTCCAGCCGCGGGTTTCCTGCACCACCGATTCACCACTTTCCAGCAAGTCAACTTGGCGTTTGAACTCGTATTCAGCGGCACGCTCGACACTGCGGAACGAATTGAGGTTTTTGACTTCGGCGCGCTTGCCGAGTTCGGTCGCGCCTTTCTTAGCCACCGAAATATTGACATCAAAACGCATGTTGCCGTGGTACAAATCACCGTGCGTAACGCCAGCGTAGACCATCAATTTGTGCAGCTCCGAAGCGTACGCCTTGGCCTCCTCAGCAGAATGCATGTCCGGCTCAGAGACGATTTCAATCAGCGGCGTACCAGCGCGGTTGAGGTCAACCAGCGAATAACCATCGTGGTGCGTCAATTTGCCAGCGTCCTCCTCCATGTGCGCGTGATGAATTCGCACTCGTTTGAGCGAACCGTCTTCCAGCGGCGCGTCGACATAGCCAGCCAAAATGATCGGTTGGTACATTTGCGATGTCTGGTAGCCCTTTGGTAAGTCAGGGTAGAAATAATGCTTGCGATCAAACCGGCTAACGCGAGCAATCGGCGCGTTCAACGCCTTGCCAGCACGCACCGCCAGCTCGACAGCGTGCTTATTCAGCACTGGCAGCATTCCTGGTAGACCAAAGTCAATCTCATGCGTTTTTTCGTTCGGCTCGGCATTACGTGCATCATTATCGGCTGGACTAAACAGCTTGGTTTTGGTCGCCAGCTGGACGTGGCACTCGATGCCAATGGTCATTTCATATTGTTGTAAAATTTCGTCAGATACTGCCATTAGATTGCTCCTAAATCTTTCAATGCTTGTTTGTAAGCGGCCAGAGCGCGGCGCGCAATATCATAATTTATCTTGACATCAGCTTCGTGTGCGATATGGTTGCGAATTTTGTGCGCGCCCCATATATGGTTAGCATTCGACCAAACCTTACCAGCGGCTTTCATGCGCTCGCCCATAGTCTCGCCCTTGTAGTGACTATCACGCAAGGCTTTGTCAACAAGCTTATCAGCGTTAAGGATAGCTAGCTGCCAGCTGGGAGCACTTTCTTTGTCGAGGCTATTTTCGATCGCCAGCCAACGGGCGCGGAATTTTTCGACTTTGAGCTTCGGCGAACGCTTGCTAGCAAAGGCAATAAAAACTGCACCGACAATCGCCAAAATCAGTACCGCGATCAAAATGAACCACGTTGCGAAATTATTATTCATTTTCACCCTCCATATCGCCTGCTAGCGCGATCAACTTAGCGTCAGACTTCATCGGGCCGACTAACTGCGCGCCGATTGGCAAGCCGCTAGAACTACTACCTGCCGGTATACTAATCGCCGGCAAACCTGCCAGGCTCGGCGGCACCGTCATGACATCCGCCAAGTACATCTTGACTGGATCGCTAGTGTTTTCGCCCAGACCAAACGCCGGCGTCGGCGCGGTTGGCAGCAGCAAGAAATCATACTTCTCAAACAACTTGTTAAATTCGTTAATCAAAACAGTGCGCGCCTTTTGAGCTTTCAGATAATAAGCATCGAAAAAGCCGCTGGATAGCACGTAGCTGCCGATCATGATGCGGCGTTTGTTCTCGGTCATGAAACCTTCGTTGCGGCTGCGGCCGTAAAGCTCGGCTAGCGTTTTGACACCTTCGGCGCGATAGCCGTAGCGCACGCCGTCGTAGCGCGCCAGATTGCTAGAAACTTCTGCTGGCACGACGATATAATAAATCGCCAAAGCATATTTAAGGCTTGGCATATCAACATCTTCGACCACGTGGCCAGCTGCGCGCAATTTATCGGCAAAATCATTAACGTTAGTGCGAACTTCTGCGTCGACACCGTCGCTCATCGCCTCGCTGATCAGGCCAACCCTCAAACGCTCGCCTGCTGATTTTTGCATTTCAAAGTAATCCGGTAGCGTCGTCATATCTTTATCGTCACGGCCAGCCATCACGCTAGTGACTAATGCCACATCGTCGGCATGCCGTGCAAAGCAACCCATCGTGTCGGTGCTCGAGGCCATCGCCACCGCACCGTAACGGCTACTCAAACCATAAGTCGGTTTGAAGCCGTAGACACCGTTAAAGCTAGCTGGCTGGCGAATCGAGCCGCCAGTATCGGTACCAAGTGCAAACGGTACCACATCTAGCGCCGTTACGACCGCTGAACCGCCCGACGAACCGCCGGCTACCTTGGTCTGGTCAACGGCATTATGCGTCGCGCCAAAATATGAGTTCTCGGTCGAACCGCCGTGCGCAAAAGCATCGAGATTCGACTTACCAATACAAATCGCACCAGCCGCTTCAAGCTTCTCGACGACGGTCGCCTGGATTGGCGCTTGAAAGTTCTCGAGCATTTTCGCCGCCGCAGTAGTTGGCGCGCCGAACGCCAAGTAATTATCCTTGACCACGAACGGTACGCCCGCCAGGACGCCCGGATTCTCACCTTTTTTGATCCGCTCGTCGATCTCGTCAGCTCGCTGCAGAGCGCGCTCCGCCGTCAGGCTCAGCAACGCATGATATTCCTCGGTTTCTTGGGCTTTGGCGAGCGACCGCTCGACTTGTGCCCGCGCAGTGGTCTCGCCTTTTTTAATCCTATCTACTAATTCAATAATTTTCATAACTACAACACCTTTGGCACTTTCACGCAATTGTCGCTTTGCTCGGCTGCTAAGGCCAGCAGCTGTCGCCGCGATACGCTGCTGTCAATAATTTCGTCGTCGCGCCAGACGTTTTGCAGACCCGTCACCTGATACGTCGGCTCCACACCGTCGGTATCCAAATTATCCAGCTGATTGATATAATTGATAATTTTCTCGATACCGACGCGGAGCAATTCAGCCTCCGCATCAGACATCTGCAAACTGCTTAATTGTGCCAAATGACGCACATCGTCGTTGGTAATTGTACTCATTATTCACTAATTATAACGCAGAAGCTAGAGAAGTGCCAAAATTTTTCATGACTTATTGGGTCGGAGCGGTCCAATATTGCGACAAGATTGCAGTTGTGTCAGCCGGACAAGCCTCCAATGCCTGCTGCCACGTCATACCGGTATCTTGTGAAAAAGTAGCCATAGCCTGAATTAGCTGATCAATCTGGGTATGAGTAATACTATAGCCGTTCGACGATTTAACATTCTCTACTCTATAGATATCACCATACGACCATTTCTCTATAGAAATACTATTATTGCTTGAGTCTTTTCCTGTATTAATCACTAGAGAGTCGCCATATCGCAGAAACTCCACAGAGGAATAATCTATCTCCCTAAGCTCTATCGTATCGTTGCCTCTGCTATCGCAAATCGTATCACTTCCGGAATTTTTAGCATACACATACGTGTCGTTACCTAGTCCACCATCTAGCTTGTCATTACCTACGCCACCATTCAAAGTATCATCGCCGCCGCAACCATACATCTCATCATTTTTGTTACTTCCTATAATTATGTCATCGGACTCAAATCCATAGTAGGTGTCTTTGTCGACGTTACTATACACAGGCTCTGTTATATGACGCACAGCATCTTGTATGTCACTCAGTTCCCAGATCGTGCCGTCCGTAAAGCAAATCTGCTCAATAGCACCAACGCCAACACTGTGAGAACTTTTACTGCTATCGGCAAAGAAGCCTATGACATCTAGCTGATCATCGGTTCCCTTTACTGTGAGTATCATGTCATTATTGTGTCGTTTTATAGTAATATCAGACGGTGATACTCCTGGCAAAATATTTATCTTATCACGGTTACCGCCATCGACGGGACTATCGTAGTATGATCCCACACGCCCATCATAGATAGTATCGTGCCCATACCCGCGACCAAATATATACACGTCGTTACCCTGCAGATCGTACATAACATCGTTGCCGGTTCCAGGATTGATAATATCGTCCCCTTCGCCAGTATCAATCGTATCATTGCCACCAAAAGCATACACCACATCATCACCTGAATACGTTTTTATGGAATTGTCATTATCGTTTGCAGTAAGAATATCGTTCTGATAACTATATCCGTCAATCCTGTCAGGGTCATCGACGTTCATAGGTTCATCTACGTATCTAGCTTTATCTAATAATACATCAATATTCCAAATTGTACCGTCCGCAAACTGCACACACTCAATCGCACCATAGCCCAGTTTGCCGTAACTGTTGTCATAAAAACTAGATATACACACAACGTCACCAGTACTTAAAATCTTTAATTCTAGATTGACTCCGCGCCTTCTAACTTGAATATCATCTGGCGATACGCCTGGCTGGAGTACTAAGACATCAAGACTGCCGCCGTCAGAGTAAGATATTCTTCCAACATAATCGCGATATTGGTGGACGTCGTTTATGACATCACGTCCGTATCCCTTGCCAAAAATATACGTGTCATTACCATAGCCACCGCGTAAAATATCGTTGCCAGCACCACCGTCGAGAGTGTCGTTACCAGGCATCCCATAGCTACTATCGACATCCGCCTGTAAGGTGTCGTTGCCATCACCACCATATAACCTATCATTACCATAACCACCGTTGAGAATATCATCGCCACCATTACCATACAACAGATCATTACCACCCCCTGTCTCTATAATCTCGTCGGCCTTACTACCGGTAACTATGTCATCTTGCCCGTCATAACCGTATAACCGATTTGTATAACCCACAAAATATTCGTCTATATACCGAGCCTTGTCCTTTATGTCATCAACTGTCCAAGTTGTCCCATCGGCAAAATGTACGCTCTCTATCATGCCAACGCCTTCATACTTATGATAAGAATCATTACTAAAGAAATTCTTAACATATAGTGTCTCGCCAGTGCTTTTTATACGAAACTCTAAATCGTAACTTCCGCGACGATGTACTTTAACATCTTCTGGCGACACCCCAACCAAGAAGCCTATCGCGTCATTCTTGCCGCCATCTATATCATAATGACTACCTGCCCAAGAACCGATATCTTTATCATCTATAACATCGTGTCTGTATCCCTTGCCAAAAATATACGTGTCATCGCCAAGACCGCCCATTAGACTATCATTACCGGTGCCGCCGTCAAGAATGTCATTACCATTACCGCTCTCTAAAACGTCGTCGCCAGCCATTCCATACAAAATGTCGTTGTTGTTAGAGCCGATTAAGCGTTCATCTGCGTTGCCAGCAGTGATAATATTGTCTTGGTCAAACCCGGTAAAGAGTTTTGGATCTGTAGGTGAAGACTCATCGACATAGCGGGCTTTGTTGACAATATCCGCGTATCTCCAAACAGTCTTCGTAGAAGGGAACTTGATTTGCTCTATCGCTCCCACTCCATGTTTGCCTGAATTTAGCCTAAAATAGTCTTTAACTAACAATATATCGTTAGTACCTTTAATACGGAATTCCAAATCCCAGCTCCCGCGACGATGTAACTTTATATCTTCTGGACGAACATCGCTACGAAATATAATCGTATCGTTCTCGCCACCGCTATACGGTCCGCTAAAATCATACCAAACGCTAGGCGGACGTTCATCAGCAATAGTATCTCGACCATACCCTCGGCCAAACATATACACATCATCACCGTATGCGTCCGATAGTAAATCATCACCTGTTCCGCCATCGAGAGTGTCATTGCCATTTTCGCCATTTAAGTCATCTTTGCCCGTGCCGCCAAACAACATATCATCGCCATATCCGCCTTTTATTATATCGTCGCCTGATTCTCCATACAGAATATCATCGCCCGATCCGCCGTATATAGAATCATCACCAGCTCCACCATATATATCATCTCGATACCCAGTGCCTACCATGGCATCGTCGCCGCCGCTAGCTTCTATAACAGCACCAATTCTTTCGTACCACCAGTTTCGAGTTTCCTCAGCCTTATTCCGCAAAATGCGTGGAGCGTCTATAACATCTTTGCCACCCGTACCATATATGTAATATTGCTCGCCAGCAGTCAGTCGCAAAAGGTCACTCCACAAATTAACAACAGTCTGCGCTGCCGCATTAATTGTGTCTTTTGCAACACCAACCAACGACACCACGCTATTTTGAATCGTATCACCGACTGCAACTGCTATATTCACTGCACCATCCATAATTGTCATAGTTATAGTTTTGGCTCCTATAGCTACGCTAATCACACCGTCTTGTGTTACACCAATGACCTGTGCGCCCGTCTGTAAACCATGCGCAACGTCAGCCACATTACTCTTAGGCGCATCATCAGACATAGTACCGTCTGGATTAAGAATAGCATCTAGACCATGTGTACCAGTAAATGCATCAGTAACCGTATTAGCTAGATTCTGTTCAGTGGACAAAATACCATATATAGCAGTATAGCCAATTTCACTAGGCAGATTACCCTCTTTTATGGCACGCAACATCGCCAGCGCAGCAGCTGTCTTTGCATTATTCATGTAGTTATTAAATTCTTTATATCCAGTATCTTTTTTGTATATAGTTCTACCTAGCTGCTTGCCATATTGACCGATATAGTCGTTCTCATTAACATAATCAGTGATAGCGTCTTTGAAGTTATCGGGGTTTACACTAGAAGGCAGAAATTGGCCAATGCCCGGAGCGTCAAACGTGATAGCTTTGCTAGCACCATTGGTCTTATACGACAAGAAAGAAGCTATTGCACCACCAAGAGAATGCCCAGTAAAACTACACGACGAGTAGTTATCTTTGCCGAGTTTATTGATAGTATCAATATAGAATTGAAAAGCATCACTAAATTGACCTGGCTCATTACGAAAAGCAGAGGTTACGGCAAGTTCATAATCGGTACCAAGGTCGCTGACGGAGTTAATTTCAGTTCCACGGAATGTAAATACTAATTCCTTGGTTTCTGGGTTCTGAAAAACAGCAGCAGATAGTCCAGAGGGGGAGGTGCGGATGTTGATGAGGACCCAGCTTGAAAGATCTTTTAGAGCTTTATTTTCTATTTTATTCATGAAATCGTTATCTAATGGTCCATCCGGCGAATACAATTTTCCAATTGTATAACCTACGTAAGCCTCAAGATTCTTATATGAGAGTGCGCTCACTGCTAGATATTGTTCTGTTTTCATATAATTTATTTACCTCCTTGTGCAACGATATTCTAGATTCTCTGCAAAACCACCGCTTTTGCTACTATCAAGACTTAATATACATCTCGCACTTCCATGTCCTGTATCATTAGCTATGAAGTCATAGACAATGGTAACGTTACGAAATCCAAAATCATACAAATGTCGCGCTACTTTCTTTAAGGAATCCTGACGATCTTTTGGCATCGCCCCCTGAGCGGGTTCAATATTTACCGTAATGCCTATACTGCCTGGATGTTTCTTCAGAGCTTCCCGAAGATCTTCATTTTTAAGCGAGCTGTGTAAGTTTTCTATATCTCCACTAATCCCTAAATGTATATTAACATTCTTAAGCTTACCATTGTCAAAAGAATCCTCTATTATCTGGCTTAGCTTCCCTTTATTCCTAAATTGCCACAAAGCACCTACATAGTTATCACCTTTTTTGCCGTCAGTATCTGAAATACGAAAAATCACCGACTGATTATTCACCGGTCTACCGTCTGCTATGGTCTGACCTGTTACTCCAAGACCAGAGCCTTCTTTGCGGATATTGTTTACTAGGAATCTTTCATTATATTTATTCTCTAAATAATTCTTCATATCGGCTGAAGTATTTTCAAAACTAATTATATTTTTTATATAAATTCCACCAACAATAAGCACAATTATGAGAATGAGAGCCACGATAGTATACAATACCTTTCGTGGTGTTGTTTTAAGTACAGTAGCTCCGGATCTAGATTGATTATTTTTAAGCATAGACATACTCCTTATTTATTGAACAAATTATTCCTATGTTACATTGACTCTCTTTCGCTTCGGGGTTCTGAAAAACAGCGGCAGATAGTCCATTTTGGTTGTTGGGAAGAAAGTTGATGAGTTTCCAGGAGCGGAGAGGATTGGAAGAGTTTTGGAGGGTGGAAAGCTCGGGGCTGGAAAGGTCATCCTCCTTAATTAACTTGTTATTAACTAGATGTTCAATAGTTTTATTCTTCATTGAACTATTAAAGTCTATATAGGATAACGCACTCAGACTTATATAATTTACAGGTTTTAAGCTCATTTCATTCCCCCTTTAAGCACTGCTTTAGATTCTCACGACTAAGTCGTGGAGCTGTATCATAGTCAGTTGTACATCTACGAGCTTTTTTGCCTTCCGTAATGAGAGTGTAATCAACTTCTACTCTAGAAACCCCCTGATCGTATATTTTTTCGATTATACCCATAGCATTACCTACAGCTTGATCCTCGCCATCAGTCTCAGTTGCCTTCAAGCGTAGTTTGTATATGGGATTATATTTTCGCTTTATATCAGCTAGGCTACTATTTTTCTTAATATTGAGTAATACTTCGTCTCCAATAATAAGCTGAACCGAATAGTCAGTCACTCCTATAGAACTCATTGATTGTTGTAATTGGTTGTATTCTTGTTTCGAAAAATAGAAATCTAAGTAGTCATCACTACACTCTGCACCACACCCTATATAGAATTTTAATTGAGGGCTTGAGACTGGATACGCATGAGATTTCCACGAGCCCCTTGCACCCAGACCACCATTTTTGTATTCGGGCCACTCAACAATAAAGCCTTCACCATACTTGCTCTTTAAATACCTCGCCATTTCTGCTTGCTTCACTAAGCCTTCTCCCGCAAAAAACCAGAGAATTAGCAATACCGATACTACAACGAGAGCGACTATAGCAAACAGTTGACGCTTTCCTAAGTTTTGTCTGGCTTTATCTTTTTTCTCTGATTTTTTCATAGCCCTTCTTGCCTATAGCGTATATTTTTATTTTAGCTGATGCATAAACTAAGCACAAGAAATATCGGCAACAAACTTTTCTGCATCAGCAAATTGTGTCGGTAGATTTAATGACATACCTAAAGCTATTTGAGCATCAGCGTTAGAGATATCTTTATCCGCCTCTATATACCCTTTTATGCTCGAAAGATCAAAATCGGTGCCTTTGAAACTAACACTATCTCGCCGGATGGAGATTGGAAGGCAGCGGCGCGGAGGCCGGAGGGGGTAGAGATAGAACTGAGTTATTTGTAGGAACGGAGAGGATTGGAAGAGTTTTGGAGGGCAGAAAGCTCTAGTTTACTAGTCTTAAAATCTTCAGTGTTACTATAAAGTTTATTCTTTAGAATGTAACCAATATCGTGATCTCTCGCGTTGTCCTCAAACTGTGCATACGCTAACGCGCTGAAGTTTATATAGTTTATTGCTTCTAAACCCGTATCCATTGCTTACCCCCATCACCTTAAGCAGTTCTTTATATTATCGTATGAGTTATCAAATGGTTTATCGTAAGTAGTTTTGCATTTTTTAATTATCCCCTGTCTATTGGTTATAGAATAGTTATAATTGACATTTTTTATGCCACTATTGGTAACGCTCTTAGCAATACGTTCCATGTCACGCACAATATCATCATACGAAGTGTTTTGCAGCTCGAAATACGATAAATTAACATTATACGCTGGCCCATAATCTTGCCTTATAATCTCCTCCACCTTCGGATTATCTGGCAGTGCAGTATCAGCTAGCGGTTCTGCTAGATAAATTTCTACCGAAACTTTAACCTTCCACTTTGAATTTGAGACATTTTGCTGAGCTACTTTATTCAGACGAGCCGTCTCGCGCTGAGACCAGATTTTTGCAGTATACTGGTCAGAAAAACTATTTCTGTTTTCTGCTTTTATAATTCGGAATGTTGTGTCTTTGCTGCTTACAGGATGAGCGTCTGCACCCCAAGTACCTTCAACACCAAGGCCAGCAGCAGATAAACTAGACTCTCCTACTACAAACTCCTGATTATACTTTTTTCGTAGGTAGTTTGACATACTTAGAGCGGTTGACCATTTTCTAATTACGCTGCATGACACAAACAGCATCACTATAGCGATCACTATGAGGACTACTTTTAGTAGATGTCTTCTCCAGGGTGATGATTTACTATGGTTTTTTATCGCTTTAGCACTACTGTTGACCATTATTCTACTGCCTTAAGTTGTTGTGCTTATACTTAGCTATTTTAGCTTGAACGATGCTGATTGTGCAAGTAGCTACTTACCTCGTTCTTTAAATTCTGTATCAAGGTTTTAGACAAAGGCTTATGCTTTATGTGACCATCGCCTTGACGACATAAAAAGGGCTAGTCATCCCACTTATGCTACAATAAGATAAGTTATGCCGCATCAAATCAAAAAGAAACTAGGAGTGACGCTATATAGAGGCGGGGCGGAGTTCCGTGTGTGGGCGCCGTTTGCCAAGCAAGTATTCATCAGCGGGACGTTCACCGCGGGCGATAAACAGCTGCTAACCAGCGAAGGCGACGGCTACTGGTTTGCGCTAATTCGCAATGTTGAGCCGGGACACCAGTACAAATACATCATCGAGACGCCCGACGGCCGGCTGCTCGAGAAGAACGACCCGCGCGCTCGAGCCATCACTAGCAGCGACAAGGGATTTTCGGTGGTTGTCGACAATAACTTCGATTGGCAGAACGATGCTAATTTTGCCATGCCGCCGCGCCAGGATCAAGTCATTTATGAACTGCATATCGGTACTTTCAACCGCCCCGACGCTGCTACATCTGGCACCTTTGACAGCGCGATCGAAAAGTTGGACTACTTGCGAGATCTCGGTATTAACATTATCGAGCTAATGCCAATCACCAGCATGGCCTTTAGTAACGGCTGGGGCTACGCGCCAAACCACATTTTTAGCGTTGAAAGCATGCTGGGCGGGCGCCACGGCTTGATGAAGTTTGTACGTGAATGCCACACCCGCGGTATCGGCGTAGTGCTAGATGTCGTTTACAATCATTTTTACGGCGACACCGATCTCTGGCAATTTGACGGCTGGAGTGAAAACGACCGCGGCGGGATTTATTTTTATAATGATGAGCGCGGCGATACACCCTGGGGCGGACGGCCCGACTTCGGACGGCCGGAGGTTCGACAATTTATCCTTGACAATATTACAATGTGGCTTAATGAATACCATATGGACGGTCTGCGCGTCGATAGTACCATTTACATGCGCAATACCGAAGGCCGCGATAACGACCCCAAGCACGATATTGCCGACACTTGGAGTTTATTGCAAGATATCACTGAACTAGCACACAAAATCAAACTAGATTCGCTGATAATCGCCGAAGACGCCGCCTGCAACCCAGCAATCACGGCACCGCGCGCCAACAACGGCTGCGGCTTTGATGCGCAGTGGGAGCTGGGGTGGCCGCATGCTTTGCGTGATGCGCTAGGGCTGACTGCTGGTACGGCACCAACTTTGCAAGGCATTCGCTATGAATTTTCCCACTCGTACAATGGCAATGATTTTGAGCGGGTTATTTTTAGCGATTCGCACGATACTGCTGCCAACGGCTCGGTGCGGCTCAACGAAGCAGCCGACCCCACTGGCGGCACGACGCTATATGCCCGCGAGAAAGCTCTGCTGGCCGATGCCATCACTTTGACATCCGCTGGCATTCCAATGATTTTACAAGGCAGCGAGTTCTTGCAGGACGGCTCCTTCAACGATTGGGCAGCCCTAGAATGGCACAAAACCGAAAAGTACGCCGGCATCCTGCTGGCTCACAAGCACTTGTTGGCGTTGCGGCATAACACTTACAATACAACACGCGGCCTGCAAGGCAATTCGACCGCCCTTTTCCACACCAACGACGACAACTGCGTTATCGGTTACCACCGCTGGGATAAGGGTGGCGCTGGCGACGACGTGCTAGTAATTGTCAATTTCAGCGACCAGCACTTCGACCATTACGATATCAATTTGCCGCTACCAGGGCACTGGCATGTCCGCTTCAACAGCAGCTGGCATGGCTATAGCAAAGATTTTCGCGGCGTGCATTTATCGTCGGTAAACACGCACAAGAACAGTACAGCCACCATCACGCTGCCGCCTTATGGGGTGTATATTTTGTCGCAAGAGTAACTACCTTATCTTATATATTATAACATATTTGATGGTATTATGTCAAAAAAATCTTGATTTAGCTAGATAAAAAGCGGATGGTAGATATATCGCCAGCCTCAACCGCAGCCCTGCCGCCAACTAGATAAGTGAATTTCGGGTCGGTATGGCCAAAATCTAGATTAGCAATAACTGGCATAGTCTGTTCAATGTTTTTGCTGAGAATGATCTCTTGAAGAGCCTGCTCTGTTGGCTGCGATTCCTGCTGGAAACGCCCAATCAGAATGGCTTTGACCTGGCGAAAATACGGCTGCTGCACTACCGACTGGAAATTACGCTCGAATGTCTCTAAAATCGAATCGTAACTATCGTCCTCAATACATAAGATGATATCGCCAGCAATGCGCGGAAAATACTCGGTGCCGTTCAACAAATTTAGACTGCACATATTTCCGCCCAGCAAGACTCCTTCGGCTCTACCTTTTTGGATGATTACTGGACCGTTGTTTGGCAGAGTGGCGCGCGAGGATTTTTCGTCGTAATCCCAAGGATAATCGTAAAAGTTCGCCGACGGCGCAATTTCGTACTCATCCGGCTGATCAGCAAACAAACAGCGCTTGAAATATTCCAGCGAATAGCTATTTTGCGGTAGCATACCAAAGCAATAAAAGTTCGGCGCAGCATATGTGATTAAGCCAGTTTTAGCCAAAATAGCATGATTCAACACCGTGATATCCGAAAATCCGGCGAAAATCTTCGGGTTAGCGCCAATTAGTTTCCAGTCTATTTTGTCGAGCAGCTGATTTGAATTAAAGCCGCCAACGGCCGCCAAAATCGCTTTAACTTTCGAATCGGTAAATGCAGCATGCAAATCATCGACCTTCTCTTGATCGCTCGGGCAGCCGCGCTGAGACCGTGAAAAGGCATTTTCACTAAACGTCACTGTCAGACCGAGCGATTCCAGCGCCATCGTTGCCCGCCGCAAAACAGTCTCGTCAATATCGCTAGCCGAGCGCGCCAGTGCAACGATTCTAATTTCGTCGCCAGGCTGCAGTTTGTTTGGTGTCATTTTGATCCTTTCTGCTAAAGTTTTTGTTACTAGCCCTACATCTTCTCACGAATCTCGGTGATCAGATCGCGCAGGTCGGCGGCGCGTTCGAATTCTAAGTTAGCGCTAGCCAAGTTCATCTGCGCGGTCAGATCTTTGACGAGATTTTTGTACTCATCGCGCGGGATTTTTCGCAGGTCGAGCTTTGGCTTGTCATCTTCTTTTTGCGGGATGATGGCGCGCAGGCCTTCGTCGATTGCTTTGCTGATACCGCGCGGCGTGATGTTATGCTCACGGTTGTATTTTTCTTGAATCTGGCGGCGACGGCGCGTTTCATCAATCGCCAAGCGCATGCTATCGGTCATATTGTCGCCGTACATAATCACCTTGCCATCGACGTGGCGCGCAGCCCGGCCGATCGTCTGAATTAGGCTGCGTTCGCTGCGCAAGAAACCTTCCTTGTCAGCATCCATAATCGCCACCAAACTAACTTCTGGCAAGTCAATCCCCTCGCGCAGCAAATTGATACCGACCAGCACGTCATAAACGCCCATCCGCAAATCGCGCAAAATATCGCCGCGTTCCAGCGTGTCGATTTCGCTGTGAATGTAAGCCGTCTTGATACCGATCTCCGTCAAGTAAGTCGATAAATCCTCTGCCATCCTCTTGGTCAAAGTAGTGACTAGTACGCGCTGCTTTTTGTCGACGCGGTCGCGGATCTCGGCGATCAAGTCGTCAACTTGCCCGTCGGTCGGTCGGACGATAATCTCTGGATCAAGCAAACCAGTCGGGCGGATCACTTGCTGCGCTGGTGCCGGACTGCGCTGGAGTTCATAATCACCAGGCGTCGCCGAAACGTAAATAACTTGGTTGATGTGTTTATTAAATTCGTCAAAGCGCAGCGGGCGGTTATCTAGGGCACTCGGTAAGCGAAAACCGTACTCAACCAAGACTTCTTTGCGGGCGCGGTCGCCATTATACATGCCGCGCACTTGCGGCACGGTAACATGACTTTCGTCGATAATCATCAAAAAGTCGTCTGGAAAGTAATCTAGCAAAGTCGCTGGCTGCTCGCCCGGTTCGCGGTTGGTCAGATAACGGCTGTAGTTTTCGATACCTTTGACGAAGCCAGTCTGCTCAAGCATCTCGAGGTCGTACTTGGTACGCTGACTGAGCCGCTGCGCCTCCAACAATTTATTATTCTTCTCGAACCATTCGACGCGCTGTTCATACTCGGCGCGAATATTCTCGATGGCGAGTTTGATCTTTTCTTTTGGCGTAGCGTAGTGGCTGCTCGGGAAAATAGTAAAGAGCTCCGGCTCTTCCAGAATCTCGCCAGTCAGCGGGTCAATCCGCGTAATTCGATCGACGTCATCGCCGAAAAACTCCACCCGATAAGCCGTTTCACCACCCGCCGGAAAGACATCAACCACGTCGCCTTTGACGCGAAATGCACCGCGCGCAAAGTCGATATCGTTACGATGATACTGAATATCCATCAGTTGGCGCAAAAATTTGTCTTGCAAACGCCGTTCGCCGCGCTTAACAGTAATCGACAAATCATAATAATCCGCCGGCGAGCCCAAACCATAAATGCAGCTGACGCTCGACACGATAACCACGTCGCGCCGCGTAAGCAAAGCGTCAGTAGCGGCATGGCGCAAGCGATCGATTTCTTCGTTGATAGCCGAATCTTTCTCGATATAGGTATCGCTCGACGCGATGTAAGCTTCTGGCTGGTAATAATCAAAATAGCTGACGAAATAATGAACTTCGTTGTCGGGGAAAAACTGTTTGAATTCGCTGAACAGCTGGGCAGCGAGAGTTTTGTTGTGCGCCAAAATCAATGTCGGCACATTCCTCTGAGCGATAATGTTCGCCATTGTAAAAGTTTTACCGCTGCCCGTCACGCCGAGCAACACCTGCTCGCGCTGGCCGTCGTACAAACCATTCAGCAACTGGGCGATCGCTTGCGGCTGATCGCCAGTCGGTTGATACGCAGACTTTAGCCGAAATCGCTGACTATCCATCTGGTATATTTTAACATTTTTAAGCTATTCTAGCTAACCTTGACCGTAGCGTTTGGCACTAACCTGCGGATCGCTGCTATCGTGCTCGACATCGGCGTATTTCTTGTCAAGCGCCTCGATGACTCGCGCCACTAACCGCTCGGGATTAGCATCGTAAATGACATCTTTAGCGCCCGGCGCCCAGACGTTCTTGAGCAAAGTAATCGTGTAGTCAGCCAGGCCGCCGCTACCCAGCAAGATGCCGCAGACCTTACGACTTTCGAGCGCTGTCGATAGCTCGTGCAAGCTACCCATTCGCCCGCCGACAGTAATCACCGCATCGGCACTGCGCACCAAATGAACATCGCGGCCAACATATTCCATACCGGTGAAGTTGATATAGTCGAATTCGGCAGTCGGCAAACGGTAAGTCGAAATATGTTCGCGAAACGAACTAGCTGGCGAAAATCCGACCGACACGCCTTTGGTCTGGCTAACACTTTTGAAGCCGCGCGCAGCAAAGTGCGGCAAGCCGACGGTGGCGCCAGTCAGCAATGTCTTGCCCGAACGTGCGATTTCAGCGCCAATCGCAAAAGCTTTTTCGTGAGCGCTATCAACTGTCTCGCCCGACGCCGCGCCCGATACACAAATCTGGTATTTCATTATTCTCCTCGTTTTGGTAATTGTTTCTCGGTGATTGGCATAGCGTGCAGTTTGACACCTTTATACAAGATGCCGTCTTTGGCGCCAATCTTAGTAACGACGCTAGTCGAATTGGCGCTAGCAAAAATAATCGAATCTTTTAAGTTTTTACCTTGCGCCCACTGGCTCAAAAAGCCGCTAGCAAAGGCGTCGCCGGCGCCTGTCCGATCGACTACTGGTACGTCTTCATACATACCAGCGCGCACCAATGTCTTGCCGTCAGTCGCTACCACGCCATTTGGACCGTCGCTAACAATCACTGTCGGACAATAGTGCAGTGCCCGCAAGGCCAGCTCCTCGATAGTTTCGCCAGTCACTAGTTTTTGCATCTCTTCTTTGTTGGTACAAAGCACGTCAACTGTGTCCAGCAAACCTTTTAGCTTTTCTGGATCAGCTAGCTCCGGGCCAGCCGGATTAAGCATGACTTTGGCGCCAACGCGCTCAGCTTCGTCCAAAATCACCCGTAACACCGTCAGGCTGTTGTCGGCCAACGACGTCGGGTAAATCCAATCAGCTTGGCTGATAGCTTGCAAGTTCAAGCGGCTAACATCCTTGCCAAATGTCCGCCCGCGGTGGTTCAGAATCGTTCGTTCGCCATTGGTTGCGATCAAAATTACTGAATAGCCAGCTTGCATTCGATCATCGATCAAAACGTCGCGCGTATCGACACCCTCGGTATCAAGCGCCGCGATCACCGCCTGGCTGGCCGAATCATTACCCAGCGCCCACATATAGCGACTGTCTAAGCCCTGGCGGGCAAACGTTGTCGCGACGTTTGTAGCATTGCCGCCAGTGCCGAAGATCACGTCTTCGACTTCCATTTTGATACCTAGCGGCAGCTCGGTAAAGACTTTTTTGCCGCGAGTATGCGGGTCGAACTCATTGCTGCGAAGGAATACGTCTTGCGTGCCTTTGCCGATTGCTAAAATTTTAACCGCCACTAAAGCGTCGCCTTTCCAGCGCTGCCAAAAGCGCCAATTTTCTCTTCAACGACTTTTTGGACAGCATCGTAAACTTCGGGCATCAATTTGAAAACAGCATACTCGTCAGGATTCTCGCGCAAAACCTTTTCGAGCGTAGTGCGGAAAGCATAGCGCAAATCGCTGTTGATATTGATCTTGCTAACGCCAATTTTGGACGCGTCCTCAAAGTAGTGTAGCGGCGTGCCGCTACCGCCATGCAAGCTAATCTGGCAATCAATCGCCGCACGGATTTGGCGCAGCAAATCTAGGTCGAGAATCTTCGGCACCGGATACAGCCCGTGCAAGTTCCCAACCTGCACCGCCATAGTATCGATACCCGTGGCATCGACAAAACTTTTGGCTTCCTCGGGCTTGGTATTCCATTTTTTGACTTCTTCGTAGTCGATCTCTTCTTTATGAAGATTGGAATCGCCAAAGAAATAGCGCTCCTCGGCCTCAACCAGCGCGCCTGTAAACTTAGCATATTCGACGACTTCGCGAGTTTTCTCGATAATTTCCTCGAGCGAAGCATCGTGATTAGCCTGAGAAATATCGATATGAATAAATTCAAAACCAGCGTCGATAGCCTGCTTGCAACCCTCGACTGTCGGTGCGTGATCAAGGTTTATATACATCTCGACACTGTAGTTTTGGCTATAGTTATCGACCAAATCGCGAATATTCTCGTAGCCGCCCAGCGAAGCTGCTTCGTTAGCGCTAACTTCGACCATCACTGGCGCGCTGGTTTTTTGCGCTGCCTGGCAAATCGCACGCAATGTTTCTTGATTGTCAATGTTAAAAGCGCCCACCGCGAAACCTTCTTGCCGGCTGCGCCGCATTAGGTCGCGCGCCCGGCTGGTACGCTGGCGAATTTCATCAATTGATAAACTCATCGTTGTCTCCTTTCCTTAAAATCCTGCATGGTATTGCGGCACGCGATCAACAAATTCACGCGTCTTCTGGGCGATACTCGCCTCGTCAAGTCCAAAGGCTTGCAGCAACTCGCCAGCCTCGCCGCTCTCGCCGAAACGATCGTTCATACCGATGCGCAATAACGGCGACGGCAGCTGTTCGCCCAGCAATTCGGCGACCGCGCCGCCCAAACCGCCGGCAATTTGCGCGTCCTCGACCGTAACTACCCGGCCAGTTTTGCGAACACTGGCCAGAATCGTCTCGTTATCAAGCGGCTTGACCGTCGGCACATGTACCACTTCGATCGAGACGCTGCTACTTTGCAATTCGTTAGCTGCCCGCAGCGCGTACGCCGTCATGATGCCGGTACTAACAATTGTCGCATCACTGCCCTGGCGCAATACATACGCCTGGCCAATCTCGAACGGCGAATCCGGCGTACTGAATGTCGGCGTAGCAGCGCGCGTTAATCGCAAGTAAGCTGGCTTATCAGTCCTGGCAAGTGCTTTAGTGGCTTTTTCGGCCTCAATGGCATCACCCGGGCAAACGACAATCATGTTTGGCAACACCCGCATCAACGCGATATCCTCAAACATTTGGTGGGTAGCGCCATCAGGCCCAACCGTTGTACCGCTATGTCCGCCGACAATCTTAACCGGCATGTCGTTAAGCGCAATCGTCGCTTTGATTTGTTCCCAGCTGCGTCCCGGATGAAACGCCGCGTAACTGGCTGCAAACGGAATTTTACCAGCGCGCGCTAGGCCGCTTGCCACTGTCGCTAGGTTTTGCTCGGCGATACCGACCTCGATATAACGCTCAGGAAAAGCCTTGGCGAAAGCATCCATTTTGACGCTCTCAACCAAATCGGCGCACAGACCGACTACTCGCTCATCAGCTTCGCCGGCCGCTTTCAAACCGCGCCCGAAACCAGCACGCGTGGCTTCTGCTTCTGGTTTTTCATTATAAATGTTGTCATTTAGAGGATAATTATACACGGCCTTCTCCTGAATATCGTTTTGCATCTTTTTTCTCGAGAATCACTAGCGATCGGAACATCGCCTTGGCGCTTTCTGAAACAGCGAGCGACTCTTTATTGTTGTATAAGTACAATAAGTAGCTTCCTTTACCGTATGCTCGCGAGCAAATCACCGTTAAATGCGGCTTGCCGCTGCTGTCATTAGCCAAAACGCGAGCACACAAAAGTTGCACAGCGCCGCGGTCATTCGCGAAATCAGCAAATGATTGATACCACTCTATACCAGTCACCAAATCACCGTTACTCTTCGCATTTCCTATCTTGTCTTCGATAACTTTTCGCGAATTAACTCTATCAGAACTACTGCTAAAATTTTCGCTACCAACCACAGATATAGTCATTAAAATACTGTTGCTATCCCGATACCAATGAATACCGTTATCGTTCTCAAATTCTTTCCAACCTTCTGGCAATTTGCCGTTTTCGATGCGCCAAACTGGCGAACCCTGCGGCTGGTAATTATCATCAAGCGAGACGCTTCGGACAGTTCTGGCGCTATCTTTCTCCTTGCCTTTGTTATCACCGGCGTGATCAAACTGCGAGAAAAGCGGCTGCATCGCCCCAGACACTAGAAGTATCGTAACGATAATAGAAATAACAAGCGTAACCGAATTAATAATAATACCGATAACGCCTGCTGTTTTCGAAGTACCGTAGCGGTTCGCCTTAACAACGCTAGCAATGCCGAGCGGCAAGCCAATCATACTCACCCAAAGCAAGCCAAGTATGATACTAACAGCACCCATCCAGTTGCCCGGCGACTGTGTTGGCGCAGGCTGCGAATACGGATAAGCGTAAGGGCTAGCCGGCGGATAAGCATTGTTTGCTGGCGGAGCGGTGTACTGTGGAGCAGCATATTGCGGCGCTGGCGGCGAAACAGGCGGCGCTGAGGCAGCTGACTGAACTGGCGGCTCTGACGGAGCGGATGCGGCCGAAGACTTCGGCGGTTTCGGCGGCTTTGGTGGAGTTGGCGGTTTCGGCGCCTTGGACGGCATCGAATTGTTAGACGATTGATTACTCATAATATCCTCCTGCATCTTGCTGTGATTCTGAATGCGCCAAATCAGCCAGCGCCGTAGCCGCTTGATCGCTTGATGGCGCTACGCCGTGCCACTTGTAATCGTATTCCATAAAACCAACACCGCGGCCCGGAATCGTATGCGCGATGATACAACACGGCCGATTCTCGATCGCCTTGGCTAAGTTTACCGCATCGATAATGCCTTCGATATTGTTGCCGTCGATTTCTTGGACGTGCCAGCCGAAACTTTCCCACTTGCCGCGTAAATTTTCCAGCGGCATGACATCTTCGGTTGGACCATCAATCTGAATGTTGTTGCGGTCAATGAAGAGGATTAGCTGGCGTAGTTTGTACTTACCGGCAAACATCGCCGATTCCCAAATGTTACCCTCATCAAGCTCGCCATCGCCGGCAATCGCGTACACCCAGCGGTGGCGCTGATTATCCAGATACTGCAACGCGTACGCGTAACCCGCCGCTTGCCCGATGCCGCTGCCTAGCGGCCCGGAAGTATTCTCGAGCCCCGGTAACTTGACGCGCTCTGGGTGGCCCTGCAGGCGCGATCCGAGCTTGCGTAGCGTCGACAGCTCCTCAACCGGGAAGTATCCTGCCTCGGCCATGGCCGCGTATTGTACCGGCACTGTGTGGCCATTGCTCAACATGAAGATATCGCGCTCTGGCCATTCAGGGTTCTGCGGATCAATATTCATGATATTGAAATACAGTGCCGTGACGATATCCGCCAGCCCCAGCGCGCCGCCTGGGTGCCCGCTCTTAGCCAGCTCTAGCATGTGAACGACATCGCGCCGCACGTCGTTGGCCTTTATTTTGAGCTGTGGAATAGATAATTTTTCGCGAGCCACCTAAATTACTCCTTGCTTATTAACTTCTGCTACTAATTTCTGATAAGCTTCTGCCGGATCTGGCGCCGAATGGATAGCGCTGCCGCAGTTGACGATATTAACGCCGCCTTGCGCCAGGCTAAAAACATTTTCGAGCGTCGCGCCGCCATCCCAGCCAACTTCAACACTAGGATGAATACTGCGAATCAAGCGAACCTTTTCCAGTTGCATCAAGCTGGCCTTGCCGCCGTAGTGGCCCAAATCACCGCTAAACACCAGTACATGATCAACTGCGCTGATGACATCTTTGACGGTATTTGGCACCGTCGGGCGCAGCAATCCCACGCCAGTCTGAATACCCGAAGCTTTGAGCTGCTGGATAGAAGGCTGCAAATCCTCATCAACTTCGGCATGAAAAATCACCAGCGACGGCCGCATTTGCACCAAAGCATCAACATACAAACTCGGCCGCGCCACCATAGCATGGATATCAACCTGCCAGTCTTGCGGCCACCACATCTCGCTCAGCTCGACGGTTTTGGTCGGTGCAAATTCGCCATCAGCCAAATCTAGATGAACGCGCTTAGCAAACGGCGATAAACGCTCAATCGTTAGCTTGTAATCTTCTGCATTTTCGCAGAGCACTGTCGGAACAATCTCGGCCATCAGAAAGCATCCAATTCTGCGTTGCGGCGAACGAACCGCGCCGCGCCAGCAAATGGCGTAGCGATCCACTCGTCAATAATTTCTTTCCAGAGCTCTAAGTCGTCACCCGGAGCGTCCAGTACCCGCGCCGGCAAGCAAAGAACGTTACAGTCGTTATCATTACGGCACTCATGCGCTTCGAACTTATCCCAGATCACTGCCGCTCGGATGCCGCGAAAACGGTTAGCTGCCATTGCCATACCTTGGCCTCCAGTGCAAATCAAAATTGCCCGCGGATCAGTAGAATCGTCCTCGCCCAACACCTTAGTCACGGCCATCTGGGCAAACTGCGGGAAGTCGTCTTGCGGATCGAGTATCTTGTCGCCGACATCCTCCCACTCGATGCCGCGCTTGGTCAGATAAGCTTCAATCTTCTCCTTCAGATAAAACCCACCATGATCCGCTCCTAGAAAAATCTTCATACTACAAGTATAAGCATAATACGCGCCCCTGGCAAGCCCTGTTAGAGTAGGATTTTTATTAATTCTATTGTAAAGGTAAGTTACTGCACATTCCGCGCGTATCGTCCAGTTTCAGCCGCTAACTCGACCAAGCGGTTGGCGCTGGCCCATTCATAGTCGTACCAGGCCGACACTTGCGCCAATCGCTCGCCGACAACGGCAGTCAGCCCGGCATCAACTGTCGAGCTGTAGCTATTGCCGCGAAAATCCTCGGCTACCAGCTCTTTGTCGGTAACCGCCAAAATACCGTTGTATAGCGGTTCGCGGGCAGCATGCGTTAAAATTTCGTTTATTTTCTTGGCTGCGACTGGTTCGCGCAGCAATAGCGAAATCGTTGACAGCCCGACATTACCGTACTGGCGGCTGCTAATTGCAAGCCCGCCTACCGCGCTCGCAACATTTGGCAAAACTGCCTGCAATCGCTGGCCGTAATCAGCCGCCATCGCCACCAAGTCGCTGTCACCCAGACGCTCAGTCTTTAACAGTGAACCAGCAAAATGATAATTACCAGCCGCTGTAATCGTCGCCGCCTCGACACCAACCGCTTGATCAAGCACCGCGATAACCGGCGCTACCGAGCTAATCGCCGCATCGCCGCTGCAGACAATATCCGTCGAGGCGTTAACCAATCCGTCATTGACGCCTATGACAATCGTCGCAAAATCAGCGCACTGCGACAGCGATGCCACGCGCCGAGCGCCAGCCGTCCGATGGCGGCGCAGCTCAGCAGCATCAGTCTGGCATCCGGCATCAATCAAAACATCAATACCCAGGTCGTACCACGGCAATTTGGTTGTCCGCTTGTCGCTTATGATAGGAATAATCCGGTCGCCTACATATAGCGACGCGTCGCCAGTGCCAATCGCCTTGGCATAATGGCCGTAAATCGAGTCATGCTTCAGCAGATAAGCGCACTGCTCGGCGCTCAAATGCGTCCGAATAGCCGCTATTTCGATATCCGAACGGCTCTGCGCAATTTTGAAAACACTGCGGCCAACCCGGCAAAAATCGTTAATCGCTACCTTTATCTTCACCATGCCCACTCCTTGATTAAGCCATCTTTGCTAATATTTTAGCAAAAGCGCAATAGCTTTGGCAAATTTGCTATAATAAGGCTATGAACGAGGTCGAGCTGGTTAGCCTGGCTAGAAGCCACTATAGCGAAGAGCAGGTCGCATTGTTAGAAAAAGCAATCCATTATGCTACCGATAAACACGACGGGCAACTACGCAAGAGCGGCGAGCCGTACATCACTCACCCGCTGCAAGTCGCTGCTATGCTAATCGACTGGGGCATGGATATTGATTCGGTGATTGCCGGCGTACTGCACGACACAGTCGAGGATACTGATGCTACACTAGAGGAAATCACCGAGCTATTCGGCCGGGATATCGCTTTTCTGGTTGACGGCGTTACTAAGGTTAGCCAAGCCCGCGCCGGCATGAAAAACCTCGAATCGTATTTGCCAAGCACTACCGATAACTTAACAAAGCTGCTCATCGCTGTCGGCCAAGACGTGCGAGTGATCATCATCAAGCTGGCCGACCGCCTGCATAATATGCAAACTCTGCAGTTCAAAAGCCCGGAAAAGCAGAAGAAAATCGCCCGCGAGACACTAGACGTTTTCGCACCGCTAGCCGATCGATTAAACATGGGGCGGCTGCGCGTACAGCTCGAGGAGTTGAGCTTCAAATATTTAATGCCCGAGGAATACAACCAAACTGTCGCCCTCAAGGATAGCCGCTTAAAGAAATCTCAACGCAAGCTAGATGCCGTCCGCCGCGCCGTCGATTCGCGCCTCAGCGACGAGAAAATCCAGCACCAAATCGACGGCCGCGTCAAGAGTACCTACAGCCTATACAAGAAGATGAAGCGCGTCCCCAATATCGACGATATTTATGATTTGATCGCGCTAAGGATTATCGTTGACGATATCGACACTTGTTATCTAGTACTCAACGAACTGCACAATATGTACGAGCCGATGGTTGGGCGAATCAAAGATTATATCTCGAAGCCTAAGCCCAACGGCTACCAATCACTGCACACTACGGTGGTTACTAAAAACGGCCAAGCGGTCGAATTCCAGATCCGCACCCGCGAGATGCACGATTACGCCGAACGCGGACTGGCAGCCAGTTTTCATTATAATGAGCAAAAGCTAACTGATGCTTACATCAAGGGCAAAATGACCAGCCTGCCGACAGATTTACACTGGATTAAGCATTTGCAGTCGGCAGCATCGATGATTCGCGAAGGTAAAGATTTCGACGTTGATAATTTGAAGGTCGATTTGTTCGGCGACCGGATTTTTATTTATTCGCCAAAGGGTGATATTTACGACCTGCCAGACGGCGCTTTCCCGTTAGATTTTGCCTACCGCGTGCACTCTGATCTAGCCGCTAAATCAAGCGGATTTCTAGTAAATGGCAAGATGGAACCATTCAGCTACAAATTGCAGCACGGCGATACCGTCGAGATTCTAACCAACAAGCGCGCTCGCCCAAAGCCCGGCTGGAACGAATATGTCATCACTGGACACGCCCGTATGAAGCTCAAGGCCCAGCTCAAAAAAACCTCGCTACTAGGCCGCGCTGGCAGCCTATTGCAGCGCACAGCACCGTTCCGCCGCAGCAAAAAATAGCAGCCAGCAGCCAAAACGAAAATAGCCAGACAAATTCTGGCTATTTTGCTAGGTTTTGCAACTAAAAGTTTATTCTATTTATGCCTGCGGCGGCTGCGGCTGCCCGCCTTCAGCTACCGGCGGTTGCGATTGGGCAACCGTTGCAGCTGGTTGTTGCGGTTGAGCGTATGGCTGCGGTTGTTGAGCATAGGCTACCGGCTGCTGCGGTTGTCCGTAAGCTGGCTGCGGTGCGTAATACCCAGGCTGCGGCGGCTGGCCGTAGACTGGTTGCTGCCGCATAACCGGGCCAACATAGCGGCTTGAGCCAAACGCCAAAATCGGGTTCATAATCGCCGGGAAGAAGATCATCAAAACACCAAAACCAGTCGTTTTGCCGAACGATTTTGCTAAATCTAGCGGCAACACGATCGAAATGTATATATGGGCAAATGGCAAGAACATCAGTACGACTTGCCACTCTGGCCGGCCGACAATCTGCATCATTACTACCATGTTGTATATTGGCACTAATGACGCCCAGCCTGGCTTGCCAGCCTTGGTAAAGATTCGCCACATGGCGATAATCATTAGTATGGAAACTGCCATTACAATTAAGATGACAAACAGCCAAATTACAACTGCAACCGCACCGACATCGCTGCTAGCCGCATAAGTCGAAGTTGAATAATCATAATAATCCATAATTTACTCCATTTAAGTTTATTACTGATTATTATAGCGGTCAATGCATTGTTTGACAATCGCCTTGGCTTCCTCGACATCGCCCCAGCCCTTGACGATAGTACTGCCTGGCTTCTTGAGGTCTTTGTAATGAGTGAAGTGATGTTCAAGCTGCTTAACCAGCTGCGGAATGTCGTCGAGCGAGTTAATACGATCATCATCGCGATTATCAGCCGGCACCACGACTACTTTGTCGTCGACTTCGCCGTCATCTTCGAAGCGCAGCACGCCAATAATGCGCGTCTCTAACCACACGCCAGTCGTTAGCGGCTCTGGGCAAATAATCAGCGTATCCAACTCGTCGCCATCCTCATCAAGCGTCTGTGGAATAAAGCCGTAATTACACGGCTTAGCAAAGATTTTTGGCTCGACGCGGTCCAGCATAAAGGCCGCCCGCTGACGATCCCATTCGACTTTCAGGCGCGATCCTTCGGGGATTTCTACCACCGTATTGACCAGTCCGCCATCGACATCTCCCGGGTCAAGAACTTTATTAAAATCTGCCATATTGCTCCTTTGCTTACAGTTACTACCTATATAGTACCAGTTTTTTACGCTATAGAGTATAATAATAGAGATATGAGTAAGAAAAAGAGTCCGACGCTACTGACAGCAGAAGACTATATGTCGGATTTAGCAGTTAAAATTGATAACGCCAAGCAGCGCGTCAATATGGTAGCGACCACCTTTCGCGCCGATGACAAGCACACCGAAGCCGTAATCGCCGCCGTCGAGCGCGCGGCGGCTGAACGCGGCGTACCAGCCTCGGTTTGTGCCGATTCATTCACTTATCTCGAACCGAAGGAATTCATTCTGCGTTCGCCGCGCCGCCAGCCATCGCGCGCCGTTCACGCCATGAAATTAGAACGGCGGCTAAAAAAGGCGGGCGTGGCTTTTCGCTGGCTCGGCCAAAAGGCTAATATGCTAATGACTGGCCGCACTCACAGCAAGTGGTCGATTGTTGACGACATAGTCTACGCTTGCGGCGGCGTCAATATGGACCACGAGAGCCTAGCTAATGTCGATTATATGTTCCGATTTGATAATAAAGTGTTAGCTGATAAGCTATCTAACGAGCAATACCTTATTGCTCGCGCCGACAAGCGCGGCGGCTCGATTCGCAATTCAATGTTTGGCCTCGACGAACACTCGACTGTCCTGGTTGATCAGGGCCTGCCAACTAATTCTCTCATTTACAAGCGCGCCTGCGACCTAGCTGAGCAAGCTGAAGATATCGTATTAGTATCGCAGTACTGCCCGACTGGCAAACTCAACCGCATTCTCAAGCGCAAAAATGCCAAATTGTATTTCAATAATTGGCGTACCGCCTCGCCGATCAATAAACTTCTCATCAAACTCGGCACTTTAACCAGCCGGCAACAAACCCTATATCAGCATCCGCAATATCTGCACGCCAAATTCATTGTTTTCACGATGCCTGACGGCTCGAAAATAGCACTATCAGGGTCCCATAATTTCATGCGTGGCTCTGGCATCATGGGCACGCGCGAGATAGCTCTTGAGACCAGCGATCCAGCCATCATTAAACAGCTCGAAGCTTTCCGCAAGAAATACGTCGAATAATACCAATAGCCAACGTCGAAACTATTCCGCCTTCACACCCTCTAAGTACTCGCGGATACTCAGTGCCGCCGTCGCCCCCTCGCCGACAGCACTAGCCACCTGCATGGTAGCGCCGCTGCGGACATCGCCGCTAGCAAATACGCCCGGCAAAGCCATCGCCAAACGGTCGTCGGTTTTGATAAAGCCGTACTCGTCAAGCTCAACGCCGCTATCCGCCAAAAACTGCGTATTCGGCTTCAAGCCGATGAAAACGAATACGCCGTCAGCCTCGAAAGTCGTTTCTGCGCCGTCTTCGAGCGCCCGCACCGCCGCCACCGCGCCGTCCTCGCCGACGATTTCTTGCGCTGCTGTCTGCAAATGTACAGTAATTTTGCCATTATCAATATATTTCTGCAAATCGTCTTGCAAAGTCTTACTAGCTTTGATAGTACTTCGCACCAGCAAATCGATATGCTCGGCAAATCGCGTCAAAAACATCGCTTCCTGCACACCCGAGTTGCCGCCACCAACAACGACTAACCTTTTACCTTTATAAAAAGCACCATCGCAGGTCGCACAATAATGCACACCGCGGCCATAAAATTCTGCCTCGCCAGGAATGCCAAGTTTCTTATAACCGCTGCCTGTAGCAATCAGTACAGCGCGAGCTTTAACCTCTTGACCGTCAACTGTCAAAATATTAACACCATCCTGATGGCGCAGCGCCGAAACGTCGCCGTAATCAATCTTGGCGCCAAAGCGTTCAGCTTGCTTGCGCAAATTATCCGCCAATTCCATACCTGGAACACCGTCGGGAAAGCCAGGATAGTTGTCGATTTTATCGGTAATTGCCGCTAGACCGCCAACAACACCCTTCTCGTAAAGAGTCGTAGCAATACCTTCGCGCGTAGTATAAATTGCTGCAGCTAGCGCACTCGGGCCAGCGCCAATCATCACCACAGGTTTTATATCTTCCATGCAGATTTCCTCCTCGTCTTACTGCGCTTGCTGAGCTTGCTGATATGCATTCATTAATTTCGTCATATCTGGTTGGCTAATAGTTTCTGGCGCTGGAATCGCCATAACGACGAATTTCAATGGCATGTTCGGCGCGATAATTTGCTTGCCGTTAGAGTCTTTACTGCCAGCCTCGCCGTAAGCTTTGTCCGCCGGGATAGACAATAGACGCACGCCGCCGACTTTCATTCCTTTTAGACCCTCTTTCCAGCCTTTGATTATACCAGCCGTGCTCAACCCGCTTACTGGCAACGGCGTTTTCAGCTTATTATTATCAATGCTCTGATCAAAGATATCACCATTTGCGTCCCAGCCAATATAATAAGCCGCAAAATTAGTTTTATCGTCTACCAATGCGCCATCGCCCTCTGTTAGATCTTCGGTTACTAGCGATTTGACGCTATCGATTTCGAACTTTGCAACTTGGCTAGAATACTGTTTGAACGTCTCATAATATTTAGCTGACAGCTTGTCGGCTTGCGCTTGTTTTTTTTGTTCGTAAGCAGTTTGCTCTTTTTTATACTCGCTTAGAACTTTTTGGTAGTCCGCCTGAGCTTGCTTGTTTGACTGCATTGATAAAATCATCACTGCGAATGATCCTAGCGTACCTAGAACGGTCGCGACCATGATAATCAGAATGCCAGCGCGTTGTTTCTTTGACGTTGCCATTATTTCCCCTCTCTAGTTTATCCTTTCATTATAGCATAAAATCTCGATTATTGCCATAGTTTACGCACAATTGCCGCCAGCAGCGACGCAATAATCGCCGCGGTTGCCGCTAAGCCGAATTCAGCTGGCGATAACGGTGCGATTTTGAATAAATTGCGCAGAAATGGCAGACTATAGACCGCCGCCAAGGCGACAGAAGCCGTGACCACCACAATAACCAAGGCATTCTTGCCGCGCTGTTTAACAGCCAAGCGAATGATTTTGCGGCCGGATAGCGCCAAAATCATACCAATATTAGCTAGAATTATCGTTAAGTAAGTTACCGCTCGCGCTTGATCGCTAGAAGCACCGCTGCCCAGCATCCCGCCATGAATTAGAATGGCCATCAGCGCCAGCAATCCGCCAAGTGCTAAACTTTCTAGCACTACCGCTCGGCTAAATAATGGCTGCGAAATTCGCCGCGGCGGCCGGCGCATCGTGTCTTCATCCTCTGGCTCGCCCTCAAACACTAGCGTACAAGCAGGATCAATAATAAATTCAAAAAATACGATGTGAATTGGCAGTAAAATCAATTCCCAACCAAGCAATACCGGCGCAATTGACAACGCAGCAATCGGGATATGTACAATCATGATATACATCACCGCTTTTTGCAAGTTAGCAAAAATCCTTCGGCCGATACGCACGCCTTGAACAATTGAGGCAAAATTATCATCTAGCAGCACAATCGACGACGCCTCGCGAGCAACGTCGGTACCGCGCTGGCCCATAGCGATACCGATATGCGCGCTCTTGAGGGCCGGACCGTCATTAACGCCGTCGCCAGTCATCGCCACCACTTCGCCGTTTTGCTTCAAGGCAGTAATGATCGCCAGCTTAACATTTGGCGCGACGCGGCTGTAGATTTCTGTAGTTTTGACAAGCTCGCGCTGCTGCTTTTCGTTCATCGACAAAAATTCTTGACCAGTTATCACCCGCTCAGTACTCAAACCAATTTCGCGGCCGATACGCCGCGCTGTTTCGGTATGGTCGCCAGTTAACATAATCACTTTGATGCCAGCTTGATGCGCTAGGGCGACAGCATCTTTGGCTTCAGCGCGGATCGGGTCAGACAGCCCCACTAGACCTAGCAGCTCGTATTGATAGCCGTCGCGAGAAGGCGCGATACTTTTCGCTGCTGCTTTGGCAACTGCTAGTACACGCAGGCCGTCATCGGCTGCATCGTCGGCAATCTCTTGCAATCGCTTCTGTTTGGCGTTGGGTAAGCGGCAAAGTCGAAAAACCTCCTCCGGAGCGCCTTTCAGCGCCACAACCTCAGGCTTGCCGCCGCGGCCCCAAATTTGCGCTACCGAAAACGAATGGCTATCTAGCGGATATTCTTTGACGACATCCATGCCGTTATAAATCGCTACTAGATCATCAGCTGCCGCCAAGAACGCTTCTTCCATCGGATCGGACGGATTTTTTTGCGACGCTAGAATGCCGTAAGAAATAATCTCTCTACGCTGCGCATCGTTAGGCTCTTCGCCGCTAATCGCAATCACCTGAGTTATAGCCATACGATTCTCGGTCAGCGTCCCAGTTTTGTCCGTGCAAAGCACCGTTGCGCCACCAAGCGTCTCGATAGTCTGATTCTTGCGTGCTAGCACGTTGTTCTTAGCCAAGCGCCAAGCTCCCAGCGCCATAAACACCGACAAGACTACCGGAAATTCCTCGGGTAAAATCGCAATTGACAACGCCAGTCCCGCTAAAAATCCATGCAAAAAGTCACCGCGCAACAACCAAAACAGCAACGTCAACAATATTGCCAAGAGCACTGCCGCCACCGCTATATAGCGCACAACTCGACTAACTTCCTTTTGTAATAATGTCTTTTCTGGCTTAATTTCGTGCAGCGACACGCCAATGCGCCCCATTTCGGTCTGTTCGCCGACAGCGGTCACTTCGACGAGTCCGTGCCCAGATGTTATTACCGTACCAGAGAAGACTTGGTTGCCAGCGGATTTCTCGACTGGCAGCGATTCGCCAGTCAAAATACTTTCGTTAGCAGCAACGTTTGATGATTCAATGAGCCTACCGTCAGCAGCCACTCGACTACCTTCGTCGATAATCAAAATGTCGCCAACTACCACCTCTACGCTAGGGATGGTGACATATTCGCCAGCGCGCACCACCTGGCATTGCGGCGCAGATAACGATCGCAGTGCTTCTAACGCCCGCTCAGTTTTAGAATCTTGATACAATTCTATAGTCACCACGCCAACTACCGACAGCGCCAGAACCACTGTTTCGTGCCAATCGCCCAAGAAAAAGTAGACCACTACCACTGCCAGCAACAAGAAAATCATCGGTTCGGTAATAATTGCTAAAATCAGCCTAACAATGCTTTTATTTTCGCGATCAGGCAATCGATTCTCACCATATTTCTCGCGTTGAATAACTACTTGATCGCGCGATAGCCCCTGTCTACCCATATTAAATCAGTATAGCAAAAGCGGATTAATTTCGATAGCATTCGATATACCAGCAACCGCGACCACTACCCGCTGAAGGAGTTGTGAAAATGACATCATATACCTCTAGAATACTAATAGGTTTTTTGCCATAATCAAGATATGAATCCGCTTATTCGCTTCATGCGCCACTCGCTAACAAACATCTTGACGGCAACTGATGACGCTGATCAAGTTGATATCGAGAAAATCGATGAGACACTGACGCCGAATATGCGAGCCTTGCGGCTGGTTATGAACATGTCAGACCATTTGCTATCAATGGGCACGCCAGCGAATAGCGTCGTGCATATGGCGCTCGGGGTAACCGACACATATTGCAAGCGAAAAGTACATATCGATGTCAGCTTTAATCAAATTACACTCTCGCAAGACCGCGGCATCGATCGCGAACCGTTGACACTGATCCGCACTATCTCGCCACGCGCTACCGACTACCGGCTAATGCGCAAATTACAAAACCTAGCCAGCCAAATTGCCGACCACAAAATCACTCTAGACGACGCCGAAAACAAGCTCGATGCCATCATTGCCAACAATAAGCGCTATCCTGGCATTATCAGTTATATTGCTGGCGGCGGCCTGAGTGCCGGCTCGGTTGCGCTCTACACGACGTCTATACCGATTATCCTGGCTGCCTTTATCATAGGTTTTTTAATTACTCTTCTAATAAAGCTACTAGGGCGCGCTGCGCTGCCGCCATTTTTCATTCAGATTATTGCCGCGTTATCAGTCACGTTAATTTCTACTGGTATATTGTGGCTAGTTAATCATAAATATTGGGAATTTTTTGCTTTGATTGATCCGACGATATTAACCGTTGGCGGTATCGTCTTGCTAGTAGCTGGCATGATGATTGTTGGCGCCTTTCAGGACGCAATTGACGAATATTACGTCACGGCTAGCGCTCGGCTATTAAAGGTAGTGATGTTGACGCTTGGTATTGTACTGGGTGTAAGTATGGGCCTGTACGCCGCCAGGCAGTTTGGCTTAGCGTTTGTCGCAACCCCTGACAGCTTATCCTTTACAAACACCACCTATCAGTATATTGGCGCCGTCATCATCTCGGCATCATTTGCATTAAGTAATAATTCGCGGCCAGTTGGATTATTAATCACTGGCGCCAGCGGACTATTGGGGTATTATGTGCTGTTAGCCGTATCAGAATTAGGCTTGATAATTATCCCTGCTAACGCTGTCGCTGGATTTACCGTCGGCTTCACAGCTACTGTTATTTCACGCTTGACCAGAATTCCTAGCCAAGCAATCATCGATGCTGGTATCGTACCGCTGGTTCCCGGACTAACCTTGTATAACGGACTAATGGCACTAGTCGCTAATCCGGCCGCTGTAGACGGTACTCTGTTATTGATGCGCGCGGTAATGATTGCGTTAGCCATTGCTGCTGGCGCCTCGTTCGGCGTACTTATCGGCCGCCCAACACGGCGCAGCTTAGTGACGTTGCGCAACAGCCTGCCAGAACGCCCGCTGCGTTCTAATCAAAAACAACTAAAATAAACTACACTCGCTCGGCGTCAAGTTTAGTAAGCGCTGCCGTCGCAATATTGTCCATAATCGGTTTGACTTCAGCGTCAGTCAGGGTTTGCTGATAACTGGTAAACGTTAGTCGGAAAGTGGTAGTCTTGATAGCCGCGTCGTCTTTTGGCTGATATACGCCAAGCGTCTGTATCTGGCAATGTAGATTTTCTGACCCGTCCAAGCATTGCCGAACCGCTCGCAGCAACTCATCATGCGAAATTTCCACGCTTGAGCGCAGCGATATATCTTGACTGATTGACGGAAAACGGCTCAGCGGCCGATAATTATACTCGCGGCTGCTAGCCAAACAGGCTTGCAATTTTTCAACGTCAAGCGAGAACGCCGCCGTGTAATCTGGCAACTTGAAATTACGCCGTGCTGTCTGAGATAATTCGCCGACAATGCCCAGCTTCTCGCCATTTTTTGTAATAATCCAAGCGCTGCGCTGGCCGTCAAACAGCGCTGGCATATCCACGTCAGACTCTGCTATTTTCACGAAATCAGCCTCAACGTTAAGATCCGCCAACAGCCTATCCACTAGCTTTCTCGCCTTATAAAACGGCGCGCCGGCTCGCGGCTTTTTGCTAGCGTAAACACCGTCGACAAACGTCTGCTCGCTTGGCAGATTCTCGTCAGTAAGCGGCAATTCTTTATCGTGAATTTTGCCGATTTCAAACAACATGAACTCGTCGTGGCCGGCTTTTATGTTGGCGTGAACTTTGTCTAGCAAACTCGGCATCACGCTGGTGCGGTAGTACTGCAAATCAGGGCTTAAAGCGTTGCTTAACCGATAGGCGCGGCTTGGGTCTTGCTCGGCGTTTTTCAGGACACGTTCGTGGACGAAACTATAGGTCAGGACTTCGTTGGCGCCAGCGCGCGACAAACTCTGGCGAATCGCTTGTTTGAGCTGGCGGCGCGGATTCCTCGGCGCCGGCTTGATGCTGCGCATTGGTAATTGGCGCGGTAGTTTATCAAAGCCATACAGCCGACCGACTTCTTCGATAATGTCCTCCGGCAGTTCAAGGTCGGTACGCCAGAACGGCGCAATTACTTCAAATTGATAAGGCGTATTTGGCTCGGGTTCCTCATGCGCCTTAATTTCAACATTCTTCAGGATACGGCAGATTTCCTGCGGCGAAAATTCTGTACCCAAACGTTCATTCACAAAGGTACTTTCCAACACTAAAACGCCAGTCACTGCGCCCCAATCGAAAATCGAAATGGTTTCCTTGCCGGCAGAGCCAAATGTAACTCGCGAATCGTGCTGTATGACCATCAGGCGATCGTTGCGATTGTCAAACACTTCACTCGCCTGCACGCCGCCAACCATTCCCATCAACTGCTTTAATACGGCAGCATTTTGGAGTGGTGACTGGCCCTTGTTAAACCGCGTCAACGCATCGGTAAAAATACCGTGTCGCATGGCGGTGCGGCGCAGCGCATACATGTCAAAATTAGCACATTCCAAAACGATATTTTTAGTATCACTTGAAACCTCAGTGTCGGCACCACCCATAATTCCCGCGAGACCAATCACTCCCTCGCAATCAGCAATGACGATGTCGTCACTCGTCAGCTCATATTCCTTGCCATTAAGCAAACTAACTTTCTCGCCGTCACGAGCCAGCCGCGCCTCGAGTTTATGTCCGCGTAATTTATCATAATCATAGGCGTGCGTTGGCTGCGCCGTCAGTAGCATCATGTAATTCGTGGCGTCAACGATGTTGTTAATCGGCTTACCACCCATCGCCACCAACTGGCATTGCAACCACAGCGGACTTGGCTGCACAGTAACATCACGAATTGCCACCGCCATGAAGCGCGGCACTAATTCTGGCGCGTCGTTGGCGACCGTTAAATCCAGCCCCTCAGCGTTCGTGAACTGCTGTTTTGATTTATACCAATCCGGACTGGTAAACTGCTGATGAAAAATCCCAGCAATCTCGCGCGCCACACCGAGTTGCCCAAAGCAGTCCGGCCGGTGAGTAAACATCTTATTTTCGATATCTAGCACAAAGTCGTCCAAACCAAACGTTTCCGCGAAACTGGCGCCCGCTCGCAGCTCCGCACCGCTCGGCACATCATGTTCAGCAATCTCAACAATTCCCTCGTGATCCGTACCAATCGCCAGCTCGTCAGCCGCCGCCAACATACCCTGGCTGAGCACACCGCGCAGTGGCCGTGCATCCAGTACGAATGGCTCATCGTCATCAAAACTCGCTGGCACGGTACTCTGAGGCGGCAACCAAATCGCCCACATATCCGCATGCACATTTGGCGCGCCACAGACCACTTGCACTAGCCCGTTCTCATCGCGCGGCACATCCGCAACCGCACCACCATCATCAATCTTGGTCACACTCAGCCGATCAGCATCGGGATGCTTGGCGCATTCAACCACCCGGACAATTCGCGCGTCGCCATATTTAGCATTGAGGTCAATCACTTCCTCGACGCCACCAAGCTGCTGATTGACCCGCGCCACTAACTCACCTACGGGAGGCAGTTCAAAATTAATCAATTGTTTAATAAGATTTAGGCTGACTTTCATACTACATATAGTATAACACTATCGTACGCTAGCTAAAATTGCCCGCAAAAGCTATTCTCAGCTGCATCAAAACGCATCAATTCCAGCTCTCTGCTATAATTATATGTAATGAAGCGCATCACTATGGTTAAGCACCATCCATGCACGCAGTTGGCTCATTTATACGAGCATATGTTTTTGGCGACGGCGGCCGAATTTATGTACCAGCAAGGCCAGTACCAGTTGATCGACTACATACTAGACGGACATACTTACCCTGGCGGCATTATCATTATTAAGAGTATTTGGCACTCGGTCGATGCCACGCGGTTAGCCAACAAGATATTAACTTTGCCAACTGATTTCGGCGAAATGGACAACGAGCCGGTTTCACTAGCTCTGTACCGTTTGCTGGCCGAGGAGCCAAACCAGCTATACGTTGCCGACAGCGGCCGAATGATGCACGAGTTAAGACAGCTCGACTCTCGACCATGGCAAAACATCGATAATATCAAGCGGCTGAATAGCAGTACTAACCAAACCAGCGGTATAATTTACTCGACTAACCAGCCGTCAGCAATTCCGCGCAAACTCTATATATCCTTTCAGCTAACTCAGCAATTCCGCCAGCAACGGCCCGAAACATTGCCGCTATTTTACGAATACGTACACTTTTTGAACTTATCAATCAGCCAAAAGCTTAGCCTCCAATTTGGCGCCTACACCGACGACAATCATATCAAATATCACGCCGAAGACATGTCTGTCACTAATACGCTGCATCTCAGTGTGCAATCGGGACCAATCCAATTTGCTGACATTATTCGCTGCGTCCAGACCGTCGCCCGGGATTTACGCTCGCCTGATCTGAATCAACGCTTTGCCGATTATTTGCATAGCATATCTTATACTGATGAGCCTTCGATAGCGCCCGACATCGACCGAATGCTGCTTAATTTGGGCATTTTGCTCGGTAGTGACGGTTGGCACGCAATTGCTACGCCAGACAACGTAAACGACGTGGCGCAAGCAACACAAATCATCGCTAAGTATGGCAGTCAGAGCGAAGTGATTGAGTAGTCAAAAATTTTTACTAGAATGTTTTTATCTCGGGCTCGATCAATAGTAAATGTCGTGCCTCGGCTATTATTCACTCGAAAAGCTACTAGTTCGTCCGCCAAGTCAACAATCTGACAGTTGCGCGCATGAAATGATTCGGCATTGACTTCAGTGAACTCAGTGACATCGTGCACAACACCAGGCCTACTCTGGCAAATCTTTTGTAAAAGATTTGCCGTATCAACCGCATCGTCGTAGCGGCATTTACCAGCTGCCGCTCGATCGTACAATGCCTGGCAATACAACTCTAATTTCACCGGTAGAAATATACTAAACCGCGACGCATCCAAGCCGTTTTCATACGCCAGCCGAGCCGCCTCGTGATCGACACCAGTAGCACCGCCCGATACAATACCGCTGCCCTCAGCAATCTTCTGACCAACAAATCGCTCAATATCGCGGCAAATCGCGTCGTTCATTTCGCGGGTGCCAACAACCGCAAGCCAATTCATAGTATACACCTCCTATTTGTCCCACTGTGAAGCACTATCTGCGCCCATATTTTTACCTTTTTTCATACTATTATTCAGAGACTATTCGCCAGCCTCTCCAGCTTCTACGCTTTTTTCTAGATCGTTCAGCATATTCGTGGCTGCATTCCCACTCTGAGCTCCTATGATAGCGTCTGGATCTTTTAAACTCACTCTATGTGCTAGATCTCTGAGCATAGCACGGCTTGCCGTCTCGCCAATGCCTTGTACGGCTTCTACTGAAGGATTTATATCCTTTTCTGAGCCGCGCTCTATCATTCCTGGTATATCTGGCAGTTCAACCCTAGCCATCAACAGTATAGTGCCTGGACAAGTTGGGTGATGATATTGTGGTAATTGGGGATATTGTGGTAATTCTCTCATATTATTCTAATTTCCTTTCATATTGAATCATTTATCTTTTATGATGCCACAAAATTGTCTTAATTGCAAAAATACGCCGTCGAGGCGCCTAAAAAGTATTATTTGCTTTTCTTGCCTTTAGCCGATTTGCCTCTCTCCAGTTTCGCAACCCGCTTCTTCAGATCACTCAGCTCAGACCATAGAAAAATCACCAAAACAAACAGCACTCCCGCTAGCGATAGTACTGTTTCATTCATGGCAAAATCCTTTCATTCTTAAGATTATTGCCAATAAATAATTATAACAGGATTCAGCCAAAAGCCCTTGACATCTTCTTCTAGTATTGATATATATATCAGCTTTTGTAATTGCAAAAGCCAGCGTCTCACTCAAGATCATTAAGATTGAGACACTCCACTTCGCGAGATAATCATCTCGCCCGACTCCAGAAGGAGTTACCATGGTTCGCAGCAGCAAGTGCCCTGACACTGGGCTCAAGAGGCAGCAGTGCTACTGCCCCAAGTGTAACATCAGGCACAACAACGCCGTTCAGCGTAGTGGCAACCTGCGGAGAGACCGCAAGGGTACTAACCGTAAGGAACACGATACTAAGGGTCGTAACTACCACGGTCGTAGCGGCAACGGCAAGCGGCGCTAGCCATTCCGACCCGGACAAGTCGATAAACTGTCCATATTCTCTGTGATAATATATAGATAACATGCAACGAATCCTTATCTGTAAACAAGCTGCTTCGCCCATCGAGGCGCATATTTACGAGCATCTAGCGATGACTAAGTTGAAGCAGATTATGCAACAATCTGGATTATTGCGGCAGATTGATTATTTCGCGCTTGGTACGCACTATTCGGGTACAGGATTTATCACTATTGACATTGATTTATATACGGAAGAAGCAGTTAATCTGGCGCATGATTTGCGGCAACTTCAAGCACTTACAGATAACGAATCTTTGAACTTAGCCATGAGTCAAATCGCCGCAGGAAATGATTGTACGATTATTTGCAATAATCTTGATAAACTCCAATATAACATAGCTAAATTAAACAAAAACGATTGGCAACCAATTGAAAAAATCGACCAGCCACTTGTTATTAGTCCGCTTGCCGAACACAAATTCCTGTACGAGACCGACGATCCTATTACGTCGATTAGCCACATCTCTTGCGCCCTTAAGCAACCGCTAAATAGCGACGCGGCGCTGCTAGCTTTATTTTATTATCTGGCTTTTGCTATTCATGGTACAGTATCCGACATAGCCAATGTTCGTTTGGGATATTATAATATTAGTGAACATGCTGAACGAATTAATAAAAGTACGTCTTGTATTTGCGAATTTGCCGCACTTAGCAATTTAGCAGACAGAGCCAAACTACGAGACATATACCATGAAGTTATCAGAAAAATGCTAGAAAAAACAGCTCTAGCGCGCATTTCTCGCCGCATTAAATCCTTTTCGTACAACGACGGGAAAATGAACGTTCCAAATATCGATATGTACATTTCAGAAATCGGCATTGTTGCTGGTGAAAAAACTTGGCAGAAATTAGCAGAAGAAAAAACAATTGCTAATTTACTAGATAAAATGATTCTTGAAATAGCCTAGAATCACTCTATGAAATGAAATATTAGGACATGCACTGAATAGTACTGCTCTCTGCTTTCGCAATTTCAATAGCATACACGCCGAGTTTTTCTTTGCGCGGCGGGTAGATTTTCTGAAGAAGTTGAAGCGCTTCCGCTCTATCTTTGGCTTGCGGTACAATTTGCCGCCAGTCCTCAGCTGCCAGCATCTTAGCAAAATTATCGTAGATACGAATCGACTTAATCCATACCGCGCCAGACTCATGACTAGTTTCTAGCTGCAATAGCTCGCCAGTCCGCAAGCGCTTAATACTGCCATAGCCAACGCGAACCTCCAGGGTTTTACGACCCGACATGATGGCATCGTAATATGGCTTTTTAATCCTCATTTTTCGGGCGAGCGCAGCCTGACGATACTTAATATTACGAGCAAGCATGGCTTGGCCGCTAGACTGTGTTTTTCGGCGGCACCCCTTATGTAGCCGCGACTTGACGGTTTTGCTGTCAGAAACGGCACTCCTAGACGGTCTCGTGGATATCTTTACTTTACGTGCAGTCACAATAGACCATTATAACAGATCTCCACCTAACTAAGCCGAAAATGAAAAACGTCTAATAGTACGCAACTACTAAATACTATTTCTCATACACCCGCAGGTACATGCCGTACAATTCTTTCTTGTATTTCTTGACGACTTTGTCTTCTGGTGATATTAATTCGTGACCAGCGCCGATATAAGCTGGCGTCGTTTCGTAAGTAAATTCGGCGCCGCTAGCCTTAGCCATGCCCTCGGCGATATTCAGCGCCATGGTTTTATCAATCAAATCGTCATCGCTGCCAATTATCAAGCCGAGATGTTTCAAGCCTTCAGCTTTCAAATCATTGCGATAATTCTGCTTAATAATGACATAATTTGCCAGCGCCCGGTATGACAAATTGCCGTCAAAGAATTGATCTGGCAGCAGATGGTTGCCATAGACATTGCGCAGCAGCGCCATTTGCCACTTCGGCGCTTTAGAAGCGTCCGGTTCATAGTACGGCGAGAGCAGTAATACCCGCGAGAATAATCCATCGCCATACTGCGCCAGCCAGGTTGCCAGCGTGCCGCCGCCAGAATGGCCGATCACGCCCAGCTCGTCGCCCAGGCCGCTGACTAGCCCAGCGCTGTCACCCATGAACTTCACCAATTCGCTGGCGCGAACTTTCCCGTGGAGTTTATTGTCTTTCATACCGTGGTGCGGCACTCGCGGTACGTACACATTGTAGCCCGCCTGGTAAAACCAGTCCGCCAGCTCAACCATTCCCGAAGGTTCAGCGCTAACGCCGTGGAGAATCATTACTGCCCGAGCAGTTTTCTTGCCGTGAGTCTTCAAAATCGGCCGGCAATCTGGACGCACTTCGCTATTAGCGGTATCATCGGCAATGATTTTTTGGATATCTGCCACCGACTGGTTATAATCGCGCCGCTGGATATCGGCTTTTTGCAAGTCGGCGCTGCGACTTGGCCACAGAAAGGCCCACGCGGCAAACACTGCTACAAACGCCACCACCACGCACACTGCTATTAGTATTATTTTTTTGCTGCTTAATGCTGCCATCTTTTATACCTTTCGTTCGTTATTTTTAGTCCATGATTCAAGTTGCTGGAGGAGAATCTTATCACTTTGCGTTTTCGCCGCTTCGTTAGCTTGGTAATCGCCGCCAGTGCGCATACCGTTTATAACGGGCGGACCAAAGAACACATGCCCAGCGTCTGGATATATCTCTAGGCGGACTTGACTTTGCTGCGGATAATTCTGCTTGATGGTATGTGCCATTGACGATGACGGCCACACGCTATCTTTACCGCCGGCAAACATCAGTAAATTAGCCTTGACCGGTTTTAGTGAAATAGTTGCTTCAGATTTATTATTTGTTCGCTGGATAATACTATCGTACATTGGCGCAAATTCCAGCGGACGACCAACCAGCATATCAATTAAAAAGCTAGCCCAAGTTTCAGGAGATGAATCGTCCAATTTCAAAAACGGCAATTCTTTATTCTTGTATGTCCAAGACGACTTCTGGTTTGAATAATCATTCGACAAACCTTGCCACGTATAAGCCGACGGCGCATACAACACCAAATTGTCAACATCTTTCGGATAGTACGACGCCAGCAGCAACCCCAGTTCAGCACCTTTGGATTGCCCGACTACCGTCAAAGGTTTCGATTGGCGGGCGTGCGAAGCGACATATGATTTTATAGGTTCAAAAACTTCTATAGGAACATGCACCAGCTCTTTTTGCAAGTTATTTTTGCCAAAGAAATACATTGCAAAAACCTCGTAGCCGTTCGTAGACAGCAGAGCTGCCAAGTTTGGATTCACCGACCCCTCGCTACCGCCGAACAGCACGATGGCTCCTTTGTGTTTGATTTGCTGCGGCTTGAAATGATAACCGCTGGCGTGCTGCTCTTTAATCTCTGATATATCGACGCCAGGTATAGAACTCTTGGCGATATCATCGCGATTCAATCCTTTGGCGTAGCCGTACTGATCGCGTGTACTTTGCTTCACCTCCTCCAAACGCGCTGTTTCTGTGCCGTTTACCAAACGCAAAATCATTATCGCAGCTGCGGCTACAACAATAAGTCCTAGCAGACAAACCGCAACTTTTTTCAGTATTTTCATAAAATCCCTCCAACTTATCGTCGTCTAATACTACTAGTATAACATTAATATATCTTCTGCATTTGAAAAAGGATTATTCCCTGAATTATAATACGGTTGTGGGTTACGATAATTGCACGAACGCTAATCTTCATCAAATTGCCGCTGCCATCTGCGCTAACAATCTCTCTGCTTATCAGCGCATACGCTATCCTGCTATTCCAGATGGCGAGCTGGTGCGGTTTGTTGGCGAAGATTTTTCTAATGTGGATTTTGATATGTTTGTCATGGGATTTTTTGTATTTGAGAATTGCACACTTGATGGCGCAAAGCATATTTACGGGCAGCCGATTTATTTCAAGGATTCGTCGGTTCGGAATGTGGATTTTTGCGGTGTTAAGGCGATTATTGAAGCCAAACATTGCGATTTTCACGGCATGAAATATGATGATGAGACTGAGTTCGTTTACGGTAGCGGCAAATTAGCGGTGCGATCGCGCTTTGTGGATTGTCAGTTTGATGATGAAGCGCGGGAGTTTTTGGCGCGACAGGGAGTGGAGATTATAGATAACTAGGATATAATGATAAGTTGAAAGACGAAAAAAACCATGACAACCAAACTTCTAGAGATCGAGCACAAAAGACGCTTAACTAGCAACATCGAAGATTTTATTAAAAAGCTGGAAAAGTTCGGCTTTGAACTGCAAAGCAAACTATCCGAAATCGATACCTACTATTCTCGTCCTGATGTCGATTTCATGCAGACGGTTGAATGTTTGCGGATTCGTCAGCGCGATGGTTTTGCTGAGGTGACTTATAAGCCGGCGACGACGACTGCTACACATACGAAAAACAATGTGATCATTAAGCCCGAGACCAACCTGCCAATTCAGCCCGAGGACGCGGCGACCGCCAAGCAGCTACTGGCAAATCTCGGCATGGTGCAGCTGGTCGAGGTCAACAAATACCGGCGATCGTTTCAGTCCTCTGATTTTCCGCAGGCAACAGTGGCTATAGACGAAATCAAAGACGCTGGCACGTTCGTGGAAGTTGAGGTTTTGTCGGACGATGAAAATAGCGCATTGGCGATGATTAGCGACATTGAAACCAAACTCGGCCTTGACTCGGCAGAAGTTGTCACGCGGCCTTATCGGGATATTTGTATGGGATTGTAGCGTCACCTGCCTAGCTGACCAACAAGAAATGATACATGGACGTTGATTGTTTTTATTTCAGTATAGGCAAAAACGAGAGTAAATATACAGTTTGTTGGTTTAATCTATGTTCTAGTAAAAATCTTCTTTGTCAAAAGACGCTAATGATTGACATATTCTATTCTATTCTATTCTATATCATACACTCTAGGCTGAAATGCAGCCATCCTTGAGTAGACAGGAGATGATCATGCCGAACCGGCGCGATCTGAACGATATCGCCAGCTACCTCGTCCCTAACCCTGGTGACGAAGCGTGGGTCGTCGACCCCAACCAGCCTGAGCACATGCACCACGGCCAGACCTCTGGCGAACCGCACTCCGACGGGTACTACATGTACAACGAGGGCACGCCGAGCTGGCTGAAGTACCACTCCGACGACAAGGAGGACGAGGAGTGAGATAGTCCTCGAGGATGCCCCTCTCCACATCCAGAGAGGGGCCATTCCCTGAATTATATATAATATAGTCATGAACTACGATAGATATCTAGAATTACAAACCCGTCTTGAATGGTTTTATGATTTTCATCCAGAGTTTTTTGATGATATTACGCCTGAGCAGAAGAAGCTGCTACAAGATACGTTCCTATACGATGCGTCTGATGAAGGTTATCCGGAGTCGTTGCGGGATTTCTATAATAAGAATATTGATAATCAGCCAGCGCTTCAGAATGATATGCTTTTGGCAGTGGATGCCTTATATAAAGCGGCAGGGGCTAGTAGCCTGTTTGACGATAATGGATATCGTTCCCTTGCTGAATAGATTTTAGTCTATGAAATCTGTATAGGTTATAAAACTGTCTACTTTTCTTGATATAATTTAAGATTATTGTATGAATAATTATCCAGCAAAAAATTGAAACAGATACCCGACGAATATCAATTTACACAACTCATCAAGCCATATATCAATGAACCAGTACACTTAAGTTCGCCGAGCGACTACACTGATAGTATTTGTATCAGACCCAAAGAATTATTATCGTTATTATTTGGTAATAGTCAGTCACAAAGAATAGTTGTCTGATCTGCCACTTAGAATTAAAACTGCTCCAAAAAGTCCAGCTTGCCGCTCTCAAAATGCCGCACGTCCTCGATGCCGTATTTCATCATCACCAGCCGGTCGATGCCGCAACCAAAGGCAAAGCCGGTGTACTCATTCGGATCAATGTCGGCAGCTTTCAACACATTCGGATGAATCATACCGCAGCCTAGCAGCTCAATCCAGCCCTCACCCGAGCAAACTTTACAATCCGGCTTTTTGCCTTCGCAGAATGGGCAGCTCAGCGCAAATTCAAAGCTCGGTTCGGTGAACGGGAAGTAAAATGGATTGACGCGCACGTCAAGTTTCTTGCCGTAATATTCCTGCAAAAACTCCTGCAGTGTGGCGATGAGATTACCGACATTAACTCCCTTGGCGACATACACGCCCTCGACTTGATAGAACGTGTGCTCGTGCCGCGCGTCCAAATCTTCGTTGCGAAACACCCGGTCGGGCACGATGGCGGCAATCGCCTCGCCTTTTTCCAAATTGCCATGATATTTTTTCAGTACGCGGTTTTGCATGGTCGAGGTGTGCGCCGGCGCAATCAAACGGTCGCCGTTAGCGTCAGTCTCTTCGGTCATGAAGGTATCATAATCGTCCCGCGCTGGGTGGCCTTTCGGAAAGTTCAGGCTCTCGAACATATGGAATTGGTCATCAATCTCACGCGACTCTTCCGTCACAAAGCCCATACGGTTAAAAATGTCAGAAATGCGGTCAATCTCGGCGCTCAGCGGGTGGATCGTACCCTGCTCGCTGGGCAGCAAATCAGGTTGCGGCGCATTGATGTCCATCGGCGCCGTCACGTCGATTGGCGGCAAGTCGACTTTATCAAGCTCCTGGCGGCGAACTTCTATGACCACTTCCAGCGATTTTTTCAGCTCGTTGACTCGCTTGCCGAAAGCGCCGCGCTCATCATTTGGCAAAGTCTTGATGTGATCATACAGCGTTTTGATTTCTGGAGCGCGCAATACTTCTTGCGGGTGGCTAGACCGAGCCGCCCGTGCTGATAAAACTTGTAAAACTTTCTCGAAATCCATTGCTAACCTACTTATTCACCTGATATACGAATAACACAAATACGCCAACTGCCATCAGTATAATAAACACCCAAGCTGGCGCTAGAGTTGTCGTAGCCTTGGTGCCTTTCAAATATTCTGAGTTTTCGATTAGCTCGCCGCTAACACCCGGAACTGGCTCGCCTTCTTGCTTTGCCTTCTGCGCTGCTTTCTCCCGCAGATCAGCAGCAATGCGCTGTTGCAGTTCGCTGCGGCTTTCTGTCTGTTCAAAATAACGTCCCATATCATCATTATAACAGATGTATACAACCCAAAATATTTTTGTGTTATACTATGTCTATATTTCAGTAAAGGAGGGAATATTCATGGCTACTAAAAAAGCCGCTTCTACCAAGAAGAAGACGACCGCCAAGAAAACGGCCGCCAGCAAGACGACTGTTCGTACAGTATCTGCCGAAAAAGTAGAAGCACCAAAGAAGGAAACTGCCGCTGCCAAACCTACGACAACTAAACGCAGCAGCGTCAAGCTTCCATCAAATATCATAGATATAATCTTTGCCGAACTAATCGGTACGTTCGTACTGACGCTAGTTGCCTTAACCACGTTCAAAGACGGCGGCGTTGGCGCGCTAGCTGTCGGCTTCACGCTAGTAATGCTAGTGATGAGCATCGGCGCTGTTTCGGGCTCGCACGTCAACCCAGCCGTAACATTTGGTTTGTGGACTATGCGCAAGCTCAAAACAATCCTGTTGCCATTCTACTGGGGCGCCCAGTTCATCGGCGCTATGCTGGCTGTAATCGTCACCAACTGGGTTACTGGCGGCTCGATCAACTTCGGCTTTAGCGGATTTAGCAGCATGAACTGGTCGATATTCGGCATTGAGCTGGTCGGCACCGCTATCTTCCTATTCGGACTAGCAGCAGTTCTATCGCGCGAAGAAACTTGCAATACTGGTAAGGCGCTCGGTGTTGGCTTGGCACTGGCAGTCGGCATTTTGACATCTGGCTACTTGTTGTCGACCGCCAAGACGCAAGCAATCGCCGACTACCAAAGCAAAGCAGCATCTTCAGCTTCTAATAAAGTTGAGATTCCTCACGTCGCTTACGTCAAGGGTGCTAGCCTTAACCCGGCTGTTGCGCTAGCGATGACCGATTCGACCGAAAAGGAGCTCACTACTGGTTCAGCTGGCTCTAACGAAGTTGTCAATTCGCGCTTCTCGCTCGAGTCGCTAGTTGGCGCTTTAGCGGGCGCCGCTGTCGGCGCCAATCTCTACGTGTTGGTTGCTGGTCGGCAAAAGAAAGACTAAGGCTTAGCTTTCTTAACAAAAAATATCCCGTCTATCATGGCGGGATATTTTGATAACCAAAAACCTTCACTTCTTATCAATAGACGACGGACGATCAAGCGCCAATACTTCGACAGAAGAATCGCTACCAGCGATCTTCACCACGTCTTTATCAACTTTACCGAGCTCTTTATGAGCGTTGTTATAATGATTGACCGTCGTGCCGAGACTATTGCCTAGTTTTTGCATATACTCTTCAAATTTGGCGATGTGCTGTCCGAGCTTGCCGACACGAACTTGAATATCCTTAGCCTGCTCCTCGATTTGCAAACTGCGCAAACCTTGCAATACCGTTTGCAGATACGCCATAAAACTCGTCGGACTGGTGATAATCACGTGCTTTTCACGAAAAGCATACTCAATCAGATCGCGCGAGCTGCCGCCCTGGCCAACATTATTAATCAGCAAATCATAATACAACGACTCGCTGGGAATAAACATAAATGCAAAATCCATAGTATGCTCGCTCGGGCGAATATATTTGCTAGTTTCGTCAATGCGCCCTTTCAGATCAGCTTTGACTTTTTGCATTAGTTGCTCGCGCTCTTTGCCGCTAGCTTCAATCATTCGGTTGTAATTTTCGAGGCTAAATTTGCTATCAACTGGCAGAATTTGACCCTTATCAAGAAAAATCACCGCATCAACCATTTCGCCGTCGCGAAACTTATACTGAGTTTGATACTGTCCTGGCGCCAAAATATTTTCGAGAACGCTCGACAAATAGTATTCGCCAAAAACACCGCGCTGCTTGGGGTTTTGTAGAACATTTTGCAAGGTTTTGAGGTCAGTCGCCACATCAACGACACGCTTGTTGGTCTCGTCGAGCTTGGTCAAGCGCTGCGTGATATCAGCCACCAATTTTGAACTTTCACTGAGCTGCTTTTGCACCGATTGCTGAGTTGACAGCTGCGAGCGTTCGAGCTTGTCGCTCATTGTTTGCTGCAAATTAGTGATCGAGCGCGACAATTCAACAACATCGCCCTTAATCAACTCTACCGCCGAGCTACTTTGTACTCGCTTCAGCTGTTGCATCAACACAAAAATAACCACGCTAGCCGCTGCAACGACTATCGCTAAAATTATAAGCAAAACCATTATTTCCATATAGCTAGCATACCGCAAATAACGGTTCTGCGCCAGCTACCCGGCGATAATCAACCGAGCCGCTACAATCAGCACAATCGATACAACCAAGTAGAGTATAAACGACCGCAATCGCGCCAGCCAAGTAAACATCGCATACGTCAACGCGCCAATTACCGTCATCGCCGCCATCGCCCAATACCACGGCAAGAGCGCTAAATACGATTGCAGACCCCATAGAGCCGCTATCGAAGCAATAACGATAAATAACGGCCGGTAAATTCGCGCCTGCGACAGCAGTATCAATCCGCCGATTGACACCAAAGTTACCGAAAAAATTGCTACATACAGCGGCGCATTCTGGCATAAATCATTATCGCCGCGGCACATCACCGCCGACGCGACCCGGCCAACCAAAATATACAACACCGTTAGTATTGCACCAGCGAATGCTCCATAGATAGCAGCTCGAATGATATCCTTTTTGTCCATCGGAATAAACGGCTCCAGCTTCACTGCTGCAGTCTCGTTTGCGTTGTTCATAGGTTTCTCCACATTAGTCATCTTACTAAGTTATTTTACTACATTCTTGCGTTTTTTGCTAGATGCAAGCTTAACATTAGGCCAATCCACATACCACAACACCCCCAAGCAAGCCACTGCTATGCCGCCGACAACATCAAGCGGCGTATGCACCAGCGCTAATATCCTGCCGACGCCGACTAGCAGCGCCATAGTTAGCATAATTATAGTAATCGAGCGGCAACGCAGTGCATACCAGACCGCCAGCACCAAAAACATCGCAAAAAGCGCGTGATCCGACGGAAATCCCGGATTATTCAGATAAGCCGCCCCTGGGTTAACACCAAGCAGCTCAAACGGACGCAACTGTTCAGGCTGATATATTAGCCCAAGGATTTTAGCAACCACATAAGACGTCAGCCCAGCCATCAGCACGCGAGAATAAATTTCATAGCGGCGCTTACTTTCAACCTTAAAAAATAATTCATACAAAGCCAGCAGCACTAACGGAATTAACAGCCAGTCGGCGATTATCTTAACCAGCCAAGCCACCCTATCGTTGCAGCTCCTCGACTAGTTGCTGGCGGGGAATGGTCTTATTCTCACCGGTTGCCATATCCTTCACTGTCGCGAAACGGCCGCGTACTTCTTCCTCGCCAATCAAGACTACCAACGGTATGCCAAGACGATCAGCATAGCGCAGCTTCTTTTTTAACGGCACTGATTCAGTATTCAGGATTGTCGCTACGCCAGCTCGCCGCAGCTCGGCAGCTATTTGCAGCGCCTCGCCGAATTGTGCATCATCAAAGGCCGCCACCATACAGCGCGCCAATGTCCGGCGATGACTAGACACAACGCCTGCTTCGCGTAGTTTATAGAATAAGCGCGACAAACCAATCGACACGCCAACACCCGGCAGACGCGTCCGCGTATAGTTCTCGGCCAAGTTATCGTAGCGCCCGCCCGAGCAAACACTGCCGACTTCTGGATAATCATCAAGCGTAGTTTCGTAGACTACGCCAGTATAATAATCTAGTCCGCGCGCAATCCGTAGATCTAACTGAATACGCCGCTCTGGCAAGCCCATGTTTCGCAGCATCGCCAGCAACTCGCGTAATTTTGCCGTGCCAAGCGCGAAATCATCAGAATCAATTTCGTTTTTCATTGATTCTAGCTGCGATAAAATCTCGTCGTTGCTGCCGCTAATTTCCGTGAAGGCAACTACTTGCAAGACTTGCTTTTCGCTAAGGTCCAGCTCGTGTAATTCCGCCATAAAATCTTGGCGCGATATTTTCTCGATTTTATCGACTACTCGCAGTACATCCGCCGACACATCGGCCAAACCAATTCCCGCAAAAAAACCATTCAACACTAGGCGATTATTGATGTGAATCGTGAACTCGCCGAAAGCAAACTGCTCGAAAATATCGTTAATTACCGCCGGAAACTCCGCATCGGCCGCCACGCTTTCTGAACCAATCACATCAATGTCGCACTGGTAGAATTCGCGGAAACGTCCAGCTTGAGCTCGCTCGGCGCGGTGCACTTTGCCAATCTGGTAACGCCGGAACGGAAAAACCAGCTGGCCTTCATGTTCGGCGACATAGCGCGCCAGCGGCACCGTTAGATCAAAACGCAAGCTCAAATCATTCTTGCCGCGTTCAAACCGATAGATTTGTTTCTCGGTTTCACCGCCGCCTTTCGCCAACAATACCTCGCTCAGCTCAATATCTGGCGTGTCCAGCGGCGCGTAGCCATAGCGCTCATAAGTTTCGCGAATAATGTCGCGCAAACGATTAAACTCTATTTGGTCGCCTGGCAGGTATTCGCTGAAACCGCTCGGAATGCGGGGAGTAGTTGTCTTCATATCATTATTTCTTGGCTGGGGTGGAGGGATTCGAACCCCCGCATGCTGGGACCAGAACCCAGTGCCTTACCACTTGGCGACACCCCATCGCGCCTACCTTAATATATCACTAGAGCGCCGTTATTTCAAATCTAGCCGCCATAGTTTAGCAGTCAAATACGCCGCAGCTACTAGCCACACGCCAGCCAGCAGTAGACTAATCACCCCTGGCAACGCCGCCACCGCACCAAACAAACCAACTTTTCCCTGTCCGCCGCTCATCAGCACAGCCACATTAATCACCAGCCAAACTCCAGGCGCTAGCAATGTGCACGCACCTGATATTCGCCGCCCTAGCTTGCTCAGCCGCGGCATAGATAACAGAAATGGCAAAGAAATAAATTCTAGCAAAACTATAGCAATCGCAGCGATAATGCCGTCGCCAATCCCCAGTAGCTCCAGAGTTTTTGGAAATTTCTCGAACCTAAACAATTGCGCCAACATTATAATAATCGTCCAAAAACCTACTGCCAGCGCCGCATACTGTGCGCGCTTCTCGAAAATTGTTGGCGGAAAAATACTAGCTATAAACTGTTTCATATTATTAGCATAGCATTTTTCCACACGATTTTTTATTTTTTGTCCAAAAAATGCTTGCTATTAAACACAAAAACGTATATTGTATAGACAGCGAAGTTACAAAAACAAACACAAAAATGTATCGATCGCTCTCCGATAAATCCACCACAACAATAGAATACTCCTCTGCCTTGGCGAGGAGTATTTTGTTTCCTAGTTTAGTTGACGCTAGCTGGGCCTGCCCGGCGCTGGCACAATCGCCTTATTCCCCAGCCTTTTTGCTGTGCGCTGCCCGCCACTCGGCGATTTTGCCATGGTGCCCGCTAAGTAGCACTTCTGGTACGCGCAAACCTTGCCATTCCTCAGGCCGGGTGTATTGCGGGTATTCTAGCGTTTCGCCGTCGCTGAAGCTCTCAATCGCTGCGCTGTTTTCGCCGCCAAGTACGCCAGGAATTAACCGCACAATCGAATCAATAATCGTCATCGCTGGCAATTCACCGCCAGTTAGCACATAATCGCCGACGCTAAGCTCTTGATCGACCAGCGCCATGATTCGCTCGTCGTAACCCTCGTAGCGCCCGCAGATCACAATATAATCATCTTCGCTTTCGCTGTATTGCTGCGCCAACACCTGCCGCCAGCGCTGGCCGCGCGGTGTCATGATTAAGACTTTAGCGCCAGAGTCAATCTGTTTGGCTTGCTGCACCGCATTCCATAGCGGCTCGACCATCAGCAGCATACCATCGCCGCCGCCGTACGGCGTATCGTCGACCGTGCGGCGCGGGCCCAATCCAAACTGGCGCAGATCAATCGTCGATAGCTCAACGTGGCCGTCTTTTTGCGCTTTCCACATCATCGAACTGCCGAACACGCCAGCGAACATTTCTGGGAATAAGGTAATCACCTGAATTTTTCTCATCTGTTATAGTGTAGCAAGTCTTGACACGGATGTCCATCTGTGATATATATATCATACTTTTGCTCAAAGTTAACCTTAGGGCGAAAGTCGCCCTTGCTTTGAGCAGAGAGGAAGGCGATCATGCCGACCATCACCGCCGTCGCCGCCGTCGCCCCCGACGACCACACCCCTATGCGTCTGCGCGTGCTTCTGTACGCTCTGACACTGTACACCAAGGCCGTGCGGAACGGACAGCTGTTCCGCGCAGCTTTCTGGCGCGGGTTCTTCCGAGCTATCTCGCGCTGAGCCCGTCGAAAATAGCCCGCTGAAAATTGGTTCAACCTGGTTCGAGACGCAGATTTTGCATCTCCTGGGTTGAATACCCAGTTTCCGGCTTGAGCACGTTTTCGGCGGGCTATTTTCATGTCTTGCAATAATTTGCTGCAATCTAAATTTTATTGCCTAATAGTATTTGACTTATTATACATTATATTTTATCTATATATTTGTGCTTTTACAAAAATAGTTGTATAGTCTCAATTGACATGTTTGGCTTTTTGTGTAATAGATTACGCTTGCCTTCTCGAAATTTCACCCCAACAAAAAAACCGCCTAAAAAGACGGTTTTCTTGCACAAATAAGTCTCTCAAACCATTTGTTGGTTTGCTCGCAGTAGAGCTTTTGTACTTTGTTTTCGTTAGTTCAGGGTTCTCGCATGAACTTACTTATGATTATATATCAAGATCGTCTAATTCTGCAAGCTCTTGGCGCGACTTTTTTGCGAAATCGCTTTCGTTTTCTGCGTCATTTTCCACAGAATCACTAGTAGTGTTTTCCACATCATTATCCACTACAGCCGAATCGGCGTCCTCGCGCTCGTCATTATTGACGATTTTCAGGTTGTAATGAGCGGTATTTTTAGCACCCAACGCCCGCAGCAGCGTGCGCAGCCCTTGCGCGGTCGAGCCGCGGCGGCCAATCACCCGGCCCAAATCTTCTGGATTGACAGTTAGCGTCAGTAAGACGCCCTTCTCGTCGACAATCCGGTCAACAACCACATCATCTGGATGTCCTACTAGTGATTTTACGATATATTCGACAAATTCCTGGTCAATGGTCGACATGCCCACGGTATCTCCTCCTTTGCGGTCACACGGTTACTATCGTACTTTTATTGTAACATGCTTTTGCTATGAAATCGAAAAACGCGCCCCAACCATGCAGCTAGAGCGCGCTAGTTCGTAATTAAAAGCGTTAGGCTTCAGCTGGAGCTTCTGCCTCTTCGGCAGCTGGCTCTTCTTTTGGCTGATTCTTGCGCAGCTTTTCAGTATTCTTGACCGCTTTGGTCTTGCCGCCCTGGAACTCTTTAACCCATTTCGGCAGCTTGGCGCCAGCTTCTTTTAACAACTTCGCAACGCGCGGCGTCGGTTGAGCGCCGTTATCAAGGTATTTTTGAGCAGCCTCGACATTGATATTGGCGTCTTTGGTATGCGGGTTGTAGCTGCCGACATAAGCAACCACGCGGCCGCTCGATGGGTGGCGCTGTGCTTCCTGGACGGCGACGCGGTAAACTGGATAAGCCTTGCGGCCCAAACGTTGCAAACGAATTGCGAGCATAAAATTAAAACTTCCTTTACTTCACGTTAGTACTATTGTTACTTCTGTCATATTCTAGCGTGTTACGGGTAAAATGTCAACAAAGCGTCTAAGCGCTACCTAGACGCCTTTTCATTCAAGTCTAGCCTATAAGACCAATTCGGGCAGAAGACGCCGCTAGAGGGCGCAAAAACGGCCAAAACGGCTCAAAAATACTTAAAATTTGCAATTTTTGCGAAATAATTGCGAAAAACGTTGACATGGCGATTCATATGTGATATATATATATCAGCTTTTCGCTCAAAGTTACCCAAAAGAGGGGCGGAAGGTTGCCCTTTTTTGCTTTGTGCGAATCGATGATTTCTAGGAGGAAATCATGTACGACAACACCGCCTCCATCAGGAGCGAGCTGGTCGGCCTCCGCAGGGATACCGCCCGGCTCCGCAAGGAGGTCGCCCACCTCAGAGATGAGCGCGACGCGCTCCGAGAGGAGCGTGACGAGAGCAGAGAGGATGCTAGGGCCCTCTATAAGGTCATTGTCTTGCTGACCGCTATGCTGCTTTAGGCAGCATTGCATAGAGGGCTAACGCCCGCCGAGAAAATAGCTCGCTAGAGGTTTAAAACCCTCAGCGCGGCCCTCTGGCGGGCTATTTTCTTTGGTTTATTGTCGTTTCTTATACTCTTCCAGCGCGGCGCGGGCGGCCTGCTGCTGAGCAGCTTGCTTGCTAGGGCCGATGCCTTTGCCCATCAGTTTGTCGCCGACATAAGCGCCGAGCGTGAAAACTTTGTCGTGGTCTGGGCCGTCTTCGGCGATGACTTTGTAGACTGGCGTAGCGCCGTCGACGCGCTGGCTTATTTCTTGCAGATGGCTTTTAGGGTCGCGCCAAGAGCCGCTCTCTAAAATTCCGTCAAGTTTGCTGATAGTATGCTTCTCGATAAAGGCCGCCGCGGCATCATAGCCGCGCTCCAAATAAATCGAACCGATCACTGCTTCGTAAGCATTGGCTAGAATTTGATGGCGCGCCCGCTCGGAACCATGCTTCTCGCCGCGGCTCATCCGCACCAATGGCTCATAACCAAGCTCTTCGCCAGATTTAGCGTTGCTAGTGGTATTAACTAGCGCCGCCCGCCAGCTAGTCAGGATACCCTCCGGCTCGCTATAATGTTTATATAGATAATCTGTCACCACCAGCTCTAGCACGGCGTCGCCCAGAAATTCTAAACGCTCATTGTGCTCGCTCACCGATTTTTTGTGCTCGTTGACGTAGCTGCGATGTGTCAAAGCAGTAATCAGAAGCTGAATGTCTTTATATTCAAAACCTAATTTCTGCTTCGCCCAATCTTGATACGGCCCAGTTGGCATGCCGCTCATCTTTCCTCCTTTTCGTATTTTGTAAGTTTATAAGTTTTCTTGGCGGATCCGTGTTTTAGCTTTCAGCATTAGCTTGGCGATATCTTCGTATTCGATCAGCTCAAGCGCCTCGTTGAACGGGAACCATTTGATACCCTTCATCCAATCCTCTTTCTGGATTTCATCGCCGCTGGTACGAACGCGCACCAAATAAATTTGCGTCGTCATCAAAACGAGCTTGTCGAGACGGCGATAGCGAAAATGAATCTTGCCCAGCCAGCCTAGCATATCGACGTCGTGCAAGCCAGCTTCCTCGCCAATTTCGCGGCGAGCAGTCTGCACGGCTGTCTCGCCCTCCTCAATGTGGCCTTTGGGAATTGTCCAGCGGTCTTTGGCATCCTGAATCAGTAAAATCTCGATACCCGACTCGCCGTGACGGAAAATCACGCCGCCGCTAGTCGGCTCGCGGACGATTTCTTGGATAGACGCCGAACGCGACTTTGTTAAATATTTGCGTATATGATCAAACTTGCTTTTGTTGGCCTTCGGCTTTGGCATTATCTGACCCTTCCTCGACAAATTTGCGATAAGCGGTACCCAGTACGCCGTTAACAAACTTGCTCGAATTATCAGAACCAAACGCTTTGGCTAGCTCAATCGCTTCGTTAATGGCGACGCGCGGCGGCACAGTATCTTGATGATGCAGTAATTCATACAGGCCAATCCGCAAGATTACCCTGTCGATCCGTGCTATCTGCGTAATCGGCCACTCGGGCGCAATTGGCTGTAGTTGCTGATCAAGCTCTTCCTGCTGGCTAACAACGCCGCTAGCCAGTCCTTCTACGAAAGCGATGTCGTCAATCGCCGAACGGTAACGCTCGACATCGCGCTTCAAGATATCGTCTAACGCGGCACTAGTGTCGCCAGACTGCTGGCGCAATTCCAACTCGTATAGCGCTTGCAGCGCAACAATCCGACCAAGATGTCTATTCGATGCCATTCGCGTTTGTTTCCTCTTATTATTTCACCGTTTTTATTTGAAACGGTTATTTCTGCTTGGTTGATGATTTTTTCTTGCCAATCAACACTTTGACTGGCGAATAGCCGTTAACGCGCTTGGCTAATTTCTCGACAAGATGACTACGGCGCATGCCGGTCTTGCGAGGACTTGATTGTTTCTTTGGCTGTGCCATGAAATGTTCTCCTTCTCGGTTTGTATAAACTTAGTTTGTATTATACGCTAAAGCGGGGTTTTTCTCAAGTATTTGACATTATAGTTAACGTCGAAAATCCAACAAAGTAATAGTATGTAGGTTCAGAAACCTACTTGCCATTTGTAAGTTTGCAAGGACGGAATCACGCCACAATATTGACGAGCTTACCCTTGACGTAGATAATTTTCTTCGGCTCAGCCAGCACGAATTTCTGGACGTTGGCGTCGGCTAGCGCTAGCTCCTTGATCTGCTCTTCGCTAGCATCAGCAGCGACCTCGAGTTTAGCGCGCAGTTTGCCATTGACTTGCACGATAATGAGCAAGCTGTCGCTAACAATCTTAGCATTATCCCAGGCAGGCCAAGCGGCAAAATCGAGCTGCGAAGTTTCGCCAAGCTGCTGCCACAATTCGGCAGCCATGTGCGGCGCAAACGGCTGTACCAATTGCACTAGCGTCTTGAGATGCGGGCGCCAATCTTCGCTGTAGCCCGCCACTTTCAATTTGTACAAATCATTCACGCATTCCATCAGTGCTGCAATCGCCGTATTAAAGCTGAGCCGATGAATGTCATCGGTGACTTTCTTGGTAGTAGAATTAATAATGGTATCAAGCTTCTGAGTATCAGACGTACCGGTTTTGTCGCTGTCATCAAATTCTTGCACTAGCGTCCACAAGCGATTAAGAAAACGATAAACACCAGCAATGCCGCGACTATTCCAGCTAGAGTTCTCGTTGATCGGCCCCAAGAAAAGCTCAAACGTACGCAGGGCGTCAGCACCGTAGCCAGCGTTGATGACTTCGAGCGGATCAACGACATTACCGAGGCTTTTGCTCATTTTGCGGCCGTCCTCGGCTTGAATCAAACCATGGTAAACTAACTTTTTAACTGGCTCGGCAAAATCCGTCAACCCAAGTTCGCGAAAGACATGTGTCCAAAAGCGCACATACAGCAAATGGGCCGTCGCGTGATCGCCGCCGACATACATATCGAGCGGCGCCCAGTAATTTGCCTTGTCTGGCGCCCAGGCCTGCTGCGCATTGTGCGGATCGGTATACCGCAGCAGATACCAGCTACTGCAAGCGTAACCGTCCATCGTGTCAGTTTCGCGCCGAGCTGGGGAGCCGCAAACCGGACAAGTCGTCTGCACCCAGTCTTCTTGCGCCGCCAAGACCGATTTACCATCACCGCGCGGCTGGAAATCATCGACATCTGGCAGTAATACTGGCAAATCACTTTCCGGGACTGGCACTGCGCCGTGCTCCGGACAATAAATAATCGGAATCGGCGCACCCCAATAGCGCTGGCGGCTGATCAGCCAATCGCGCATTTTGTAAGTAATCTGCGACTTACCTTTACCTTCTTGCTCGAGCCAAGCGACAATTTGCTCGCGAGCATCCTCGCTGCGCGTACCGTCAAAAGCGCCAGAATTTACCAAAACTCCTTCGCCGTGATAACAAGCGTCGGTGTCAATGTCATCCTCGGGCCGCTCAATTACCTCAACGACTGGCAGCTCGAATTTTTCAGCAAAAGCAAAGTCGCGGTCGTCATGCGCTGGCACGCCCATCACCGCACCGGTACCGTAACCGCCCAGTACGTAATCAGCGATCCAAATCGGGATCTTTTGGCCAGTCGCCGGGTTGATAGCGTAGCTGCCGCTAAAAACACCTGTTTTTTCTTTGGTGTCGTTGCTGCGTTCAATCTCTGATTTCTTGACGGCATCATTAATATAGTTCTCGACTAATTCGTGCGTTTCATCGGTCAGCAGCGTGCGTGCCAATGGATGTTCGGGCGCTAACACCAGAAAGGTTGCGCCAAAGATCGTATCAGGACGCGTTGAGAAAACGGTTATCGTATCATCGCTGCCATCAACTTGAAAAGTAATCTCAGCGCCTTCGCTTTTGCCAATCCAGTTAGTCTGCGCAATTTTGATTTTGTCTGGCCAATCCATCTCTGGCAGCTCGGCAAGCAGCCGCTCGGCATAAGCAGTAATCCGGAAGAACCACTGTTTCATCGATTTCTTAACAACGACTGAGTCGCAGCGCCAACATTTACCTTCAATCACTTGCTCGTTGGCGAGAACCGTCTTATCCTTTGGACACCACCATTGCAGCGATTCTTTTTGATAGGCTAAATCCTTTTCAAACAGCTTAGTAAATATCCACTGCGTCCATTTGTAGTATTCTGGGTCGCTAGTATTGATCTCGCGCGACCAATCGATGCTAGCACCGACACTGCGCAATTGTTTTTTGAAATTCGCAATATTGTCAGCGGTAGTTTCTCGAGGTTTGCGGCCAGTTTTGATAGCGTAATTCTCGGCCGGCAAGCCGAAGCTATCCCAGCCAATCGGATACATTACGTTATAACCGAGCGCTCGGCGAAAACGCGCCACCGCATCGACAATGGAATGCTCCATAAAGTGGCCGGTATGCATACCTGCACCGCTTGGATACGGGAACATGCCCGTCACATAGTATTTTGGCTTGGCGCTTAACTCGTTCGTATGATAACGCTGGTCATCCGCCCAGATTTGCTGCCATTTCGGCTCAATTTCAGAAGGGTTATAGTGTCTCATCAACTATCAGTATAACAGATAAAACACAGCTGGTCCTAGTAATTAATCGTCGTAATCGCCATATTCTAAATCATTATCAGTATCAACGGTTGGCGCAGATAAATAACTACCGCCAGCTACCGACTGAAAAGATTGGCTGATCGCACTTGCCCACTCTTCAGCGCTTATGGCGTCGCTTGGAACAGCGACCTGTGAACCTTTGCTAAAATCAATAATTGTTTTGGCGCTAACATTGTAGTTTTTGTCGGAACGACTATCGGTCTTAAGGTTAGTGGCCTTAACGTCAACGCCGCGCAGTTCATGCGACCATTGCGATACCCAAACGGTCATGGTAGCGTCAGCTTTTGATTTGGCTTTTTTGGCAGACTTGTAAGTATCAGACGACGAAGACGAAACGTTCGGCGCGCAAGATTCAACGCTTTTAGCGAAAGATGTTTCTCGAAAATCCTTCCAGAAAGCCTCTGCTTTGTCGTCATCAACTGATACGTCGTAACCAAAATTACCATTTTGCGATTTGACTTCTTTGTCGATAATTATAAATGGGTGTTTTTTGTAAACGCTGGAGATTTGATGCTTAGCTTTGTCGTCTTTGGAGTATTTTTTGTAAGCATCAATCACACACTGCAGCTGATCGGCTGATTTTTTATCCTGTTTGCGAACATCAGCTAGCGAATATTTTGCCCATTTACCGTCAATCTTTTTCAGGTGTTTTTCAGCCTGAGCTGGCAACTTTTGATGTAGAATAGACAACGTTTCCTTGATGCTTGATACGATATTGTCAACCTTGAAATAGACTGTACCGTTGTCAGTTGCCAAACCGCTAGCCTTGAGAGACAGCTCCTTGCCATTCACCTCTAGGGCTAACTCGGTATTTGCGTCAAATTTCGGCGTATTTTCAGCGCCAGTATCAAATGTAAATTTTTTGAATTTAATATTCACACCATCGGCTTCATAAGAGAAGTTTGAGTTCACGGTGGTTTTAGTCGAGACTTTGGTAGCGAGCGGCAATTTGCTAACCGCATCGAGCAAGACGTTTTCTGGCTTCTGATAAAACGCATAAGCAGTAGCGCCAGCAATCGCCAGCAACACAACTAATATTGCGGCGCAAATAGCAATGATCAAGCCTGCTTTAGACTTTCGCTGGCCCATCGCCACCTGCGGCGGCAACGCTGGCTGAGCTATAGGTTGAGCCGCAGTCTGGTTAGCAGCAGTCGGAGCGGCGGCTGGCTGTTCTGCCACAGTATTGGATTTTGCAGCGGATTGTTCGGCGGCTGCTGGCGCTGGCGCTGTTGTGCTTGTTGAAACTTTAGCTTTTTTACTGGTCTCGGTTTTGGCCTTGGTTTTGGGCTTGTCAGAAACCCTCTTTTTAGTGGTTTTCGGCTTCTTTGGCACACCGTCTTGTTTCATTGCTAGCTTGCTCCTTTACTCCTTAACTTAAACCTATTATACACACGATTAAAATTGCTGGAAATATTTATCTTTGATAGCTAGCCATTTATCGCTTTGGCGGACTAATTCAGCGTCCTCGGTCATGTCGCAGAGCACCTTAACACATTCCTCGAGGAATATTTCATTCTGCGAACCTTTGACCAGCACTACTGCCCCCGGCTCGGTTATCGAACGGACGAACTCGCCAGCTTCGATAGCGTTGCGCGCCACATGAACTTGGCAGCCTGTCGAACGGGCCGCTGGTGCTAAGTATTGCGTTGCCGCCACGCCGACGACTACCACCCACGACAAAAGATTCGGATCGCACATGCGACCGAGTTTCTCGTGCTCGGCCTGGCTGCTGCCGCCAAGCTCTAGCATATCGCCAAAAACAGCCACACGACTCGGTACGTCCGTGAACTCATACAGAGTTCGCAGCGCTGCCTGGGCCGCTGCCGGGCTAGAATTATAAGTGTCGTCTATAATAGTCACGCCGCCAATGCCGCGCAGCAGATTCATCCGCCCTGGCACCGGCTTGAGGAGCGACAGTCCGCGTATAATGTCTTCCACCGGCAACCCGAGCATCATTGCCGCGCCAACTGCCCCCATGATCGGGCGCAAGCTATGCTCGCCCACTACTTTAATAGTAGCGGGAAAACGAACATCGTTAGGAGCAATAACCGTGCCGCTGTAGCCGTTTTCGTCAAGCTGTTGCTGCTCAAAACGAAACTCTGCTAGCCCAGTCGTACCGTAAGTGCTAAAGTTTGCCGACTCCAAGAAATCTGCGAATCGCCCGTCGATGTCATCGCGGTTAATCAGCGTATACTCAGAAAATTTAGCGACAAATAGCTCTTCTTGAGCCACATGTTCAATCGAACCAAAAAATTCCATATGTTCAGGTGTTATCGCCGTAACTAGCGCAATATTCGGCCGCAAGTAAGTGCCGAAATCCATCATCTCGCCTGGATGGTCAACGCCTAATTCTTGAATAATAACATCGACATCCGCCGGACTATAGACGCGGCGATGCGCTGCCCTAAAAACACCTAGCCACGCTAATGGGCTATGCAGTCTCTCTGGTAAGTTAATGCCGAGAATCGCCAATGGCGCCGACACTTCTGAATTATGATTACCCTCGTGCATGCGGACGCGAAAACGCTGCGATAATAATCTGCCGAGAGCACGCTTGGTGCTAGTTTTGCCAACACTGCCAGCAACAACTATCAATCTGACATGCGGATGCAGCTCAAAGTACTTAACGACATACTTTTGAAGCTTCTTCTTGATATACTTTTTGAACATAATTCTATCATACCGTATACGGTTAAGAAATTGAAATGTGCGCCATCATTCTAGCAGCCCAAAACCGCGAATCGGTCCGTCGCGGTCGAGATCCGATTGTTGAATGTTAATCACGCCGCCCTCGTTACCGCCAATAGTCGTCACCTTGCCGTTATCGTATTTGAGCACAAAGTTTACATGCTCGCCATGACGGCTGGCGTTGTCATACATAATAGCGTCGCCAGGCTGCAACTGGTAGCCGCTATTTGCGGCGCGGAACTTACCAGCGTTACGATAATACGTCTCGAGACTGCGCACACCTGGAATACGCCAACCGCCGTTGTGCGGATTAGTTAGCGGCGCGCCAGCTTGGCGGCTAACCCAACTAACAAAATTTGCGCACCAGTCTTGCCGCTCGCCCTGGCTATAAAACGGGCCAGGCTGCGGATTGTCATATTGTTGGCGAAGTATATTTACAGCGCGAGCACGTAGCGGCGACAGCTTATCTACCTGAATATCAGGGAATTTTTCACGAGCTGGTTGCAATTTAATGGCAGTATAGCCACCCGATGAACGAAATGTAAAGTAGATCGCTATGCACACCAAGACAATTACCGCTACCAAGACTACACCGAAAATTATCGGCCCGCGCCAAGATACTTGCTTTCGCTGAATACTTCTCATTAAAATTATTATACCTGCTTTCTAGCCTAAAGAAAAACACTCTCCGACAGGGAGAGTATTTTGCTGGTGGCTCCTACTAGACTCGAACTAGTGACACAAGGCTCTTCAGGCCTCTGCTCTACCAACTGAGCTAAAGAGCCACAAATTTACCTTATGATTGTACTAAAAATCTGGCGAGCTGGCAAGGAAAAAGCCAAGGCTCCTTGGAATTTATCCGCGCGCCGTTATTATTTATTATGGCGGTGATACTGATGAGTCAGCGCGTGACCCTTGCCGCGGCGCAATAAATATAAATT
>CAURIK010000002.1:0-124946 GCA_963525145.1 uncultured Candidatus Saccharibacteria bacterium
CGCTGGAAGACAATCTTTCTCTACGATAAAATGGTATAATACCTATCAAGGCTATGACCAAAAAAAACACCGTCCAGCCCCTACCCGGCTACAAAGAAGTCAAACCCTTCGTCTACGCGGGCTTTTTTCCGGTGAGCAATGAAGATTATGATGACCTGAAAGAGGCGATCGAGAAGCTGAGCCTCAGTGATTCGGCGCTGCAATTTGAGCCGGAGAATTCGCCGGTACTAGGTTATGGTGTGCGGATTGGCTTTTTGGGGCTGCTACACATGGATATCATTCGCGAGCGGCTGGAGCGCGAGTATAATTTGGATCTCATCGTCACCAATCCAAGTACGGATTATCAAGTTAGTTTGACGAACGGCGAGGAGTTGGATATCAAATCAGCCAGCGAACTACCTGACCCAGCGCAGATCAAAGAAATTCGCGAGCCGTGGATTGACGGCGAAATTGTGGTGCCGCAAGATTATATCGGTGCGGTGATTCAGCTGATTGTTGCCAAGCGTGGTCGGCAGAAAAATCTCAGCTACATCGACGAGCGGGCGCTGATTTCTTTTACGGCACCGCTGGCTAATCTGCTGACGGATTTTTATGATCAACTGAAGTCGGTAACCAGTGGCTACGGCTCGTTTAATTATGAGCTAGCGGGGTACCAGCCGGAAGATTTGGTGCGGGTGGATTTTTATGTAGCGGGCGAAATGGTCGATGCGCTCAGCGTGATGTGCCATCGCTCGGAGGCGCAGCATTTGGGCCGCGATATCGTCAAAAAGCTGAAAGACGTGGTGCCGCGCCAGAGCTTTGAGGTGGCACTGCAGGCGGCGATTGGCGGCAAATTCATCGCTCGCGAAAACATCGGCGCCTACCGCAAAGACGTCACCGGCTATCTCTATGGTGGCGACGTCTCGCGCAAGAAAAAACTCCTCGCCAAGCAAGCCCGCGGCAAAAAACGCATGAAACGCTTCGGCAAGGTTGACATTCCGAGCGAGGCGTTTATGGTGATGTTGAAGAGGGATTAATTGCAAAAAAAAAGTTTGGTCGGTTTAATTATATTTAGCATGATTAGGAAATGACAGTGCTATAATGAAATGAATATGACAGACACTCTTCAGCAGCTTATTGACAATTATCAAACAACCGAGTCGGTGCGCCAGCTTGTTATTCAAACTAAAATTGTATTGCTCGTTGGCATATCGGGCGCAGGCAAGGATACGACCAAACAGCGGTTAATGCAGTCGCCGGAGTTTGCTGATATCGTGTCTTATACGACGCGTCAGCCGCGCCAGAATAAGGGTGTGTGGGAGCGTGAAGGCGTTGATTATCATTATATCGATGAAGCGACTGCGACGGAGTTGCTCAAAAGTCACGCTTTTGTCGAGGCGAAATTTGTGCACGGTACAGTTTATGGTACTGGCGTCAAGCAGATTCAGGATATTCATGATGCTGATAAAATTGCGGTTACTGATATTGACGTGCAAGGTGTCGATGAATATAAAAAGCTGTCGCCAGGCGTGGTAGCGATATTTTTGTTACCGCCAAATTATCAAGAATGGCGCCGCCGCCTTAGCGTGCGTTATGCTTCGCAGGAGGAATTTGATCGCGAATGGCCGAAGCGTTACAATAGTGCGATTCGTGAAATTACCCATGCGCTTGAAGTGCCGTATTACCATTTCGTCATTAATGATGATATTGATGAGACGGCGCGGATTGTGCGGGCAATCGCTCTAAAGCCAGATGTCTATAACCGTAAAGACGATGAAGCTAGACTGGCGGCGCGAGATTTGCTAGAGCAATTGAAAGCGAGTAGTTAGCACTCGCCTTGCATGAGTGCTAAAAGTGCGCTATAATTAGTTCATGACCGAACGTCAACAGGCTATTCTCGCCGCCATCATTGAGCAGTATGCCGAAATTGCGGCGCCAGTTGGCAGCGTGACGCTGGCTAAATTGTTTGGCGTGTCCAGCGCCACGATTCGCAGCGAAATGGCCAAACTCGAGGAGATGGGTTTTATTGAGGCGCCGCACACTAGCGCCGGGCGAATTCCCACCGACAAGGGCTACCGGTTGTACGTCAATGGCATCACCGATGCCCAGATGACGGAGCTGCCGAGCGGCATCGATCGCAGTGCGAGAGCGATCGAAGCGCATGTTAACTCGCACGTTGATAAGTCGGATCGGGCGATTCGCAGTGCCGTTGATAGCTTGGTAGAACTGACGGGCAACTTCGGTTTCGCATCGTTTGGTACGCAGCTATACATGAATGGTATGACGCAGCTTTTTTCTCAGCCAGAGTTCGCTGGCGGCGATCACGTGCAGGCGATTGCCAGACTGATTGACAATATCGAGCCATGGCTGCACGAGGCTGCGCCCAACCAGCCGCTGAATGTATTTATCGGTAGCGAAAACCCGATTGGTAAAGCAAGCGGCGCTACGCTGATTATCAGCAAATTCCGCTCGACGTTTAGCGACAGCAGCTATATTGGCGTCATCGGTCCGACGCGGCAAAACTATCGCCGGACGATGGAATTGGTACGCCGGACTGGCGCCATGCTGGAGGGGATATTATAAGGAGGAAAAAAATGGCAAAGCAGCACAAAAAACTTGATGAAAAAACTGAAGATTTAGAGCAGCAGCTGGGCGAGTTGACACTGGATTTGCAGCGGACGCGGGCGGATTTCGAGAATTATCGCAAGCGCGTCGAGACAGAGAAACAATCGGCGCACCAAATGGGCCAGGCGAAGTCGGTGATGAAACTATTGCCAGTGATCGATACGATTGAGCGAGCGATTGCCAACGTGCCAGAGGAGCTGAAAGATAATCCGTGGGCGAAAGGCGTGGCTGGCCTGAATAAACAGCTCGACAAGCAACTCAAAGAAATCGGCCTCGAGAAGATTAACGCTAAACCTGGTACGCTGTTTAACCCTGCATTGCACCAAGCCGTTCAATTTGATGAAGAAGCAGAGGGCGAAAAAGAAGTGATTGCCGAGGAGCTCCGTGCTGGCTATACGCTTGACGGCGTAGTGATTCGCGACGCGATGGTCAAAGTTACGCGCCAATAATAACAAATTTCCCATAAGCGTCTCAATTGCGTTATATTTTTTTGCTGTATAATCATAAGCATAATCGTTAGCTTAAAAATAAAAAGAGATTGGAGTACTGTGGTGAAGAAAAAATAGTAAGCTTTCTATCGGTCTTGCTTGTGGCGATAAGTCTTTTGTTTCCGGCGGCTGTTTACGCTGATAGTCCAGTCAAGACTGTTCGGCTGAGGAGCGTGGAAGCAAGTAGATTGTCGCCGGCGGAAACAAAGTTCATGGCTTCGGGAAGATTAACCATTTCCGCCAGGGATGCTGGCTCAGAGATTCTCTTGGCATACAAGAGTTCAGGCAAAAAAGCGAACGGGCGCTTGGCTGATACCGGAAGCGACCAAAAAACAGCTATACCGTATTACGCGGTAGGAATTGTATTGATTATACTGGGCGGCTACTTTGCTATACGTAGCAAAAAAGGCTTTTTGGCGGTGCTCGTGGTGGTGAGCGTCGGCGTGTCAGGCTATTTCAACAACACTGCTTCAGCAATTATTACTAGCATTGGTTCAAGCGAAGTTATTAGCCTGAAGGACGGCGAAGAAATTACCTATACTCCAGCAGCGATCGACTGTTATCAATACGCTGGCTGCGTTAAACTGGTAAATGGCGTGCCCGTGCCGATGACGCCAGATAATTCATCTGCACCGAGCAACCCGGCAATGCCGCCAGTTACTCCGCCGATTACACCGCCTGCGCCTGCCGTTCCGAGCGCCGCCGCTGATAACGGCTTTACTCGCCTAGCTTTCGAGGATGATTTTACTTCAATTAGTACAATTGACACTGATAATACCGGCGCGCCAGGTTTCAAGTGGTATCCGGCTGGGGTTCACAAGTGGGGCAAACCCGACACTCAGCCAAGCGAATACTCTGTGAATAATTCTGTGCTGCGGATTGCACCATCGCATAGTACCTACAATCGTAATTTCATGACGCGCGACCCGAATACCGGCGAGGGGCAATCGTTTGGACGCGGTTATTACGAAGTGCGGATGCGCGTTGACGCTAATGGCGTGCGTAATGTGCCGCCGGAAAATTCTTCATGGCCGGCATTTTGGGCACAGTCGAACCATTTGCATCGCTTGAATCAGCGGCCGTACGTCGAGCTTGATATGGTTGAGATTATGCGCAAAGACGAGTTTCTGGGTACGCTATGGGCGCATCACGGCGGCCAGTTTGATAAATCTTTAATGATTAAAAATCGAAAAGCCGATTATCGAAATCCGAACTATCATTCAGCGGATTGGCATACGTACGGTTGTTTATGGGATACAAACGGCGTTGAATGGTATATCGACGACGTTTTGGTATTAAAGCAATATTGGGGAGAAAAGCGTAATCTCTTGGCGCCGAACGATCCACAACAAAATCCGGTAGCTGCCGATGGCACTAATCCGACGCTTAGTAATCCGTTTGGACTGTTTGATTCCGAGACGGCGATTGACGTTATCCTGGGCACCGGAAAGACCTGGCCGATGGAAGTTGACTGGGTTCGGATTTGGCAGCTGCCGCAGTAAACTGTTATTTTGACGCGGAATTCATGTCAGCACGCGCTTATTGCACCTTTGGATAATTATCTATAAAATAAGGGCTATCAGCAAGCAGGAGGTTGGAATGAAAAATTGGAAAATCCCAGCAGTCATCGGCGGCGTGGTATTGCTGCTAATAATGATAGTCGCTGGATCTTATAATAGCATGGTGGCTAGCCGCGAGTTGGTTAACACGGCATGGAGCAAGGTTGAGTCGCAATATCAACGGCGCAGCGACTTAATTCCTAACCTCGTGAACACCGTCAAGGGCGCGGCTAATTTCGAGCAAGAGACATTAACAAAGGTGGCCGAGGCGCGCGCTAAAGCTACGCAAATCAAAGTCGACGCCAATAATCCAGATGACATAGCCAAATTCCAGCAGGCCCAAAGCGAGGTTAGCTCGTCGCTCAGTCGGCTGTTGGCGGTTGCCGAAAACTATCCGCAGCTCAAAGCAACGGAAAACTTCAGAGATTTGCAATCGCAGTTAGAAGGTACAGAAAATCGTATCACGGTAGCACGCAACGATTTTAATGATGTTGCTAAATCATATAACACGAAGGTTAAATCTTTCCCGGCGAATTTGCTGGCTGGTATGTTTGGCTTCAAAGAGCGGCTGTACTTTGAGGCGGATGCCGACGCCAAGAAAGCTCCGTCGGTTAATTTCGGTACGCCAACTAAACAAGAAAATTAGCTATGCGTTGGCGAAGCTTGGCGGTCGGTCTGGTTGGATTGTCTGTATCGGCAATATTGTTTGGTTGGCTATTAAGCGGTACGGCTTTTGCTAAGTTGCAAATCCCGGCCGCGCCGCCGCTTGATCGGCCGATTGTCGACCAGACGAAAACTTTGTCGAATGAAGATGTTTCGCGCATTTCCAATCTGATTAATGCTGAGCGCCAGAAAAAATCATTCCAAATTGGCGTGTTGATGATTCCGACGCTTGGCAGTGATGATAGTCTAGAGGAATATAGCCTCAAAGTAGCCCGCCAATGGGGTATCGGCGACAAGAAAAAGAGTAATGGTGTATTACTACTTATTGCCAAGAATGACCGTAAAATGCGAATCGAGGTCGGCAATGGTATGGAAGGTTTGTTAACCGATGCGCGAGCTAGTCAAATTATCCGTAACACAATCACACCGAAGTTTCGCAGCGGCGATTATACTGGCGGCGTTGAAGCTGGCGTGAAACGAATCATTGACGCTGCGGAAGGCAAAGACCAATCAGTCGATAGCGAGGATATGGAATCGATAATCTCCTTAATATTCATCATAGTCCTCATATTTATTGTTGTAATAATAGCTACAAGAAAGGGCAGTCGATCCGGCAAGCGCCGATCAAATCGTTGGTGGTGGATTGGCGGTATCGGTTCGGGCGGCAGTTCTAACAGTTCAGGCAGCTCGTCTGGCGGCAGCTTTGGCGGCGGCGGATTCTCGGGCGGCGGCGCCAGTGGCGGTTGGTAAAACTCGAATTTGCGTATATAATTCTAATCATGCTTAAAATTTTCAAGATAATTTTAGCTATGTTTGTTGTAGTATCGGCTGGAGGCTCATTTGCTAGCGCAGCCAGCTACGCAAACCAAGCGGACATTGATATAATCGCTGCCTCGAACAAGGCTTATGTAGATTTTATAAAAGCAATAAACGACGAGAAATCTGTGGCTGATGGTACGGTTCTTGCTCAGACCGCCGCTGCATCGTCGGCATTCAATAATGTTGCTAGCCATAATTTCTCCTCTAAACTAGGTGTCAAATACATCAAAAAGTCAGCGGAAGTTAAAAAGTATGCTGGAGAAATTAAGGTGTTATTTGACAAGATTGCTGTCGTTTTGCGCGAAAGAGACTATAACGCTGTAAACCAATATTTGGCGCAAACCCGTAACTCTGTCAAAAAATATTCTGCAGCTATCGAAGAGGTGAATAAGGCTGCTAGTGAATCTAATTCTTATGCGGAATATTTTTTCTTGCTGGTGACAATTGCTACAGCGGCTACGGCGGTTGGATCGTTTATTTGGTTTGCTATTAGTAGGAGTAAGCAGTTGAGCCCTAGTCTTTTGGCGGCGCGTAAATCGGTTGCCTTTTCGTCATTAGCTCCGCTGATTGGCGCTGTTATCACGTATGCAACGTTTATACTAGCCAGCAATACTGGCGGTACTTACACGATTGCTTACGGTTTGATTTTGATTGGTTCGGTAGTTTATATTCTTTCAGTTGTGCAATATATTAATCTAGCCAAAAAGACGCCAGCGGTACCGCCAGTCCAGCCGACTACTACAAAATAGACAGTAATGCAAAAATCTAAATTAGCACTCTTGACACCAGAGTGCTAATTATTTATACTGAAATAGTTGGCACTCGACATAAAAGAGTGCTAAAATGAATATAAGAAAAACCAGATGTGATCGAAACAAGAAAGGGGAATCATATGGGTAAAATTATCGGAATTGACCTTGGTACAACCAACAGCGCCTTTGCGTATATGTTGGCGGGTAAACCAGAGGTCATCGCTAACGCTGAGGGTAATCGTACCACGCCGTCAGTGGTGGCAATTAACAAAAAAGGCGAGCGCTTGGTTGGGCAAGTGGCTCAGCGCCAGCGCGTAACCAATCCAAAGAATACTATTTACGGGGTGAAGCGTTTAATTGGCCGTAAATTTACTGACAAAGAGGTCCAGAAAGACCTGGATATCATGCCGTACCAGATTGTTAAAAAAGGCACTGGCGTGGCGGTCAAGATGGGCGACAAAGAATACACGCCGGAAGAAGTTTCGGCAATGATCCTCAGTAAAATCAAAGCTGATGCTGAGGCGTTCCTTGGCGAAAAAGTCACCGAAGCCGTCATCACTGTGCCGGCCTACTTCGACGATTCGCAGCGCCAAGCCACCAAAGACGCTGGTAAAATCGCTGGCCTGGAAGTCAAACGTATCATCAATGAGCCAACGGCGGCAGCTTTGGCGTACGGCCTGGAAAAAGGTAAAAATGACGAAACCATCGTGGTGTTCGACCTTGGTGGCGGTACGTTTGACGTTTCCATCCTGGAACTCGGCGACGGCGTGTTTGAGGTGAAGGCCACTAATGGTGACACCCACCTAGGTGGTGAGGACTTCGATAACGTCATAGTTAACTACTTCCTGGATGACTTCAAGTCTAAAGAAGGCATCGACTTACGCAAAGACAATGCGGCCATGCAGCGTCTGAAGGACGAAGCCGAAAAGGCCAAAAAGGAACTATCGACAGTCACTGAATACGAAGTCAACATTCCATTTATCACCGCTGATGCTGACGGACCAAAGCACTTTGAGTTGAGCCTAACGCGGGCTAAATTGGAAGATTTGGTGAAAGATCTGCTAGCGCGCCTCGACGGCCCAGTTGAAAAAGCGCTGAAAGACGCCAAACTCTCTAAATCAGACATCCAAAACGTGGTGATGGTTGGCGGTATGACTCGTATGCCAGCGGTGGTTGAGCGGGTGAAAAAGCTATTCGGCAAAGACCCAATGCAAGGCGTTAACCCAGACGAAGTGGTGGCGGTTGGTGCAGCCATTCAGGGTGGTGTGCTGGCTGGCGACGTCAAGGATGTATTGCTGTTGGACGTGACGCCATTGAGTCTTGGTATCGAGACGATGGGCGGTGTGTCGACTAAGCTGATCGAGCGCAACACCACCGTGCCGACCAGCAAGAGCGAGGTATTTTCGACGGCTGCCGACAATCAGCCGCAAGTGGAGATTCACGTCTTGCAGGGTGAGCGCGAATTTGCCAATGACAACAAAAGTTTGGGCCGCTTTGTACTTGACGGCATCGCACCAGCACCACGCGGCGTGCCACAGATTGAAGTGACGTTTAACATCGACGCTAACGGCATCCTCAATGTTACTGCCAAAGACAAAGGCACTGGCAAGGAACAATCAATTACCATCCAAAACTCAGGTAACATGAGCAAGGAAGACATTGAAAAGGCGCAAAAAGAAGCCGAAATGCATGCCGACGAAGACAAGAAAAAGCGCGAAACGGTTGACGCCAAGAACCAGCTGGAAAACGCTATCTACCAGGCAAAGAAAATGCCGGATGAGTTCAAGGATAAGATTTCTGACGATGATAAAAAGGCGATTGATGAAGCAGTCCAGGAAGCGGAGAAGCACAAAGACGCTGACGACAAAGACGAGCTAGAGGCGGCAGCCAAAGCACTGCAGGACGCCATCATGCCAATCGGTGCCAAAATGTACCAGCAAGCTGCTGAGGACAACAAGGCGGACAAGTCTGCGGATGACAAAAAATCTGACAAGGACGAACCAGTCGAAGGCGAAGTGGTCGACGAGAAATAGCAGAGTCTAATGCAGGCTAATATAATACCCCAAGTCTCTGGGGTATTATATTTTTCGTTGGACGATACGATTAGGCTGCGGAACATCGGCGGTTGGTGCCCTCTCGTGCTATACTAAAATTAGCATAAGAGGAATTAGGTATGGAATTGATTTTTCTATTAGTGATTGTCATCGTGATAATCAAGGTGGCGCAGAGAGACAACAAACGACTGTCTCGTCAGCCTGAGGATTACCAGCGCGGTTATTGGGACGGCGTGCGCGATGCACAGAATGGATATGCAAAAATTGAAGACAGCGATGGTCAAGCCAGGCTTGTTATCAATAGTCAAGCTGCATCTTCACAATCTACCAGCTCTTTACTAATTAGCAACGAAGAGGAAAAGTCTGCCGTTTTATCGCCTACTACTGCTGCGTCTTCTACTGATACCACGCCAAGTGAAGAAGGGGCGAGTATTCCTATCGAAGAGGCGCAAATCGCTAAGCGGGCACCGTCAGTTGTCGATAAAGATAAAGAGAAAAATCGTCAAACTACCATCAATGTGGCTCTCTATACCGCATCATTATTATTGACCGCTGGCATATTGCTGCTGGCACAAACGATTGAACTTTCGGCGCCGCTTAGATTTAGCTTGGTATGGCTGTTTATTTTTGTCTATTATGTTATTGGCCAGGTGCTATATGCTCGTTTGCCGATCTTAAAGCCAGCCTCGACGGCATTTATTGGTACGGCGCTGGCTGCTGTGCCGATTGGCGGCTGGAGCATGCATCTGCTTTTAGGGATTGATCCAGCACTGTGCTGGCTTGTTACCTCATTCATCGGTACTTTCCTATGCGTGGATGCTACAGTCAGGCTCAATAGCCAGCCGCTCGCCTATATTTCACTGCTGTCGATGTTCACGATGACGACCAGCTTGCCGGCTGTTATGCATGCTCAGTTGATGTGGTATTATGCTGCGGTGCTATTGTTTGGGTGTCTGATGACCTTGGCTGCGTATTTTTCTAATCATTTTCCGCGCCAATTCACCGAGCCGTTGACGCTAGTTAATCCATTTATCGTCCCGTCCACTTTGCTTCTCGCTATCGGTTCGTCGGTGCATATGGGAACGCTTGACGTCAGCATGCTGCTGCTTATCAGCGTTATATATTATTTTACTGTTGCCCTCGTCGAGAAATCAAAGAATATGCGCACGTATGAACTAACGACGGCGCGCGTGCTGTTGATGGCGGCGACTGCTAGTTTTGCGCTGTACTTATCGAATAACGACAGGCTGGTTATGGGTGTAGCGCTTGGGGTAGCGGCGCTTGGTAATATGGTTTGGTCTATTGGCTCGATGTGTGTCCAAAAGCAGCCAGATAAACAGCACGAAATAGTGTTGTGGGTTAGTTTCGTTGCGTCGCTAGCTGCTTTCTCGGCTATAGCTAGTGTCGAAATCCCACCGAGAAATATAATCTCATTTGCCTTGTTAAGTATGATTTCGGTGGCGACTTTTATGGCGCTTGCATTGCTGCGCCGCGCCCGTTTTGGTGGCATGGTAGTAACGTCTGGAATTTTGTTAGTGCCGGCTGGTGTCAGGCTATTTAGCCTCGACTCCATAACAGCCCTGCATGCACATTACTCTATCTTTATGCTTATGGCTTTCCTGCCAGTTATCTGCCGATTATTAGTTTTGAAACGCCCAAATATTACTAAAAGTCAAGCAATACTAGTGTACGGCGCTGCGGCCGCTTGGTGGTTAATGACGGTGTTTATAGCATTAGCTTTTTTGACTGCTTATCCAGCAGGAGAAGGTTTGCTGTATCTGTCAGATTCGGTGGCAGTTGCCGCTATCATTATGGGTATCGCTGCGTGGCGTGAAAAAGTCTACGGTTTAGTGATTGGTATTCATGCTTCTTTTCTGGCGATAGCGTTGCTGCTGGCTTCTTATTTCAAGATGGCTGGCGAAAATATTGCTATCTTGATGGCGTGGCTGAACGGTTTGTCGTTGCTGTTATTGGTAGAGTGGCTGTACAATTATCGCAAAGAGGCGGCGGTTAAGTGCCGCGAATTGCTATTATATTCTGTCATTGGCGCGGCTATCTTGATCATCTTTTCGTCTATTCATCCGGCGGTTTGGCTGCCATTAGTAGCGCTGCTGTATTATGCGTTTTATCGGCGGCGTGGGGATGGTTATCTGGGCGGAGCATACTTGGCGACAATTGCTTTGGTGTTGCTGTTCTTGCATTGGTTGAGCGTACCGCTAAGCGACAATTTCACCATCACTGCTTGGGTGGCGCTCGTTGGCTTCGGGGTAGTATATTGGTCATTAGCGATGAATAAGCGAGCGTCAATCGCTAGCGATATGACTCTATTGGCTGCTACGGTACCAGCGGTGATATTACCGATGATAAATTTGTCGACGGCATATGAATTGCCGTTCAAAATCTTGGGCTGGTTGGCAGCTGTCGCGGCACTTTATATGGTAGTGTATGCCAAGCGATATTGGTGGTTGATGGCAGCAATGGCACATCCAAGTTTGGTGTTGTTATTCTACTTAACTGCACAATGGCTCGGCGTTAAGCTTGAGTTTATGTCGATCGTCTCGCTGGTTATCTTTGTGGTGTTTTATGGCGCCGCCGTGGTCGCACGAACTAGAAAATTATCAGTTTATTGGTATTATGCATCATTTTGGAGTGCCATTGGCTGGTCGATACTTTTACTGCTGATGGCTATGTCAGCCAGCGTCGCGACGGAGGCGGTGCTGCTAGCAACACTGATGTGGGCGGTCAATGGCAGCGCCCTAATAGCCGAGGGGATGCCGAAAAAGAATATTCCATATTTCGACTCGGGCGTCCTTTTAGTATTGTGCGGTATTTTATTTGCTATCCATATGCTAATTGCGCCTGTTCACGACATAGTGGTGCCATACCTGTATTCAGCGGCAATTCTTTCCGGGGCGGTGATGTCCTGGCGTTGGCTAGGATATGTTCAGATATCTACCATTGCGCACTTAGCACTAGCGCTCGCTGTATTTAGTTTATCGACCCTTGTCCTAGCGCTAGCGGGTGACAATGCCATGGAAATATTGTTCCTGGTCGAGCATTCGCTGATGGTTATCATCGGCTTGGCGCTTGGCAGGCGGCTGATTACTATCTGGGGTGCTGTCGGCGTGACGTTAGCTTTAATTTACTTGCTGTCAGGCTATGCCTACGCGCTGGCTATTTTGGCCGGACTATCGATTATTACGGCAGTGGTGGTTGTAGTGGCCAGAGGACAGAGGAATAAGCAGAAAAAAGTTGCAAAGAAATAGAGCCCGACTCTGACAGTGAGGTAATAATCTATACACAGAGACGTTGTTGGTCAGGTTTGATGAGTAAGTATAAAGTCCGAAAAGATAGCGTCTTTCTTTTAGATTAAAGTATATTTTCTAGCTTCAACAATTTAATTTTCTTTTCGATTCCGCTAGCATACCCCGTCAGTTTACCATTACTGCCGACAACCCGATGGCACGGTACGAAAATTGAAATTGGATTGCGCCCGACTGCTCCGCCGACGGCTCGTGCTGACATTTTGGCGATACCGCGTTTCTTGGCGATATTTTTAGCAATTTCTCCGTAGGTAGTACGCTCGCCGTACGGTATGGTTTGCAAGATACGCCAGACTTCCAACTGAAAAGGCGTTCCATCAAGCTGTATTGGCGGGATTTCTCCAGGATTTTCGCCAGCGAAATACGCATCAAGCCAGCGCATTGCCTTAGTGAAAATCGGTAAATCAGAATTTGCGTTATTCTCGCCTAGCTCAGCGTCAAAATGTTTTTGCTTAGCGAACCACAGGCCAGTGATAGCGCTGCCGTTGCTTGCTATAGTAATTTCGTCTAGCGGCGATTGGTATTTACAAAAGAAATTACTCATGATAAACGTATTTTAACACAGTAAATCTGTCAGATATTGTATAATAAATTATATGATATTGGAGGTGAGCTTGCAGACAGCAGATGATCTGATACAGTTTGGCGCGAAGCTTGGCGGCTTATTGCATGGCGGCGAGACGCTCGAGCTTGTCGGCGATATTGGCGCTGGCAAAACGACGCTCACCAAGGGGTTGGCTCGCGGCTTGCAAATTGACGACGAGGTTCAGAGTCCGACGTTTACGATTAGCCGCAATTACGAGGCTGCGGACGGCTTGCGGTTGGCTCATTATGATTTTTATCGCTTACCAGATGCTGGTATTATGAAAATGGAACTTGATGAAGCGATTCACGATTCGCATACAATTACTGTGATTGAGTGGAGCGATGTAGTAAATAACGTACTGCCAACGGACGTACTGCAGATCGTCATCCAGGTGCAGCCTGATGATAGTCGTAAGCTAACTTTGAAGAGCGGCGGTGAAAAATCGCGTCGAATTGTGGAGAAATTACGATGATTGTATTGTGGAATAGCGCTGAAATGACGGTGCAATTAACGCTAATTGACGGTGACAAACGAACCGACTACGAATGGGCGGCTGAACGCAATCTCGCGCGCGACATGCTAGCTTATTTGCGCGACCGCTTAGCAGAGAATGGAGCCAGTTTTGCTGATATTTCGGGCATTGGTGTATTTCGCGGTCCGGGGAGTTTCACTGGTTTGAGGATTGGTCTGGCAGTGTTGAATACGATAGCGCACGAACAACGTATTCCGATCGTTGGAGTTACCGGCGATGCTTGGCGTGAAGAGTGCTTGGAGCGGTTGCAGAATGGCCGCAATAATGAAATAGTTCTGCCTGAATATGGCGCTGAGGCTCGCATCACCAAACCGCGTAAATAGTTGCTTATTTTGTTATAAACGCGGTACAATGGTAATGTCTACGAATGTGACATTGATAAGTTTAATTTTGATAATTTTGCGGTTTTTTGACTTGATGCGTTGACTAATTGCCGCGAAAGAAAGGAAAAATATGGTTGAGGGAATTATTGCCGCGATTGTTGGTATTATTGCTGGCGTGGGCGGCAAAGTGGTATATGATCGCCAACAAGAGACCAAGAGCAAAAATACGGCTGAACAGGTCATAGCGCAAGCTGAGCGCAAAGCTAGCGATATCGTACTCAAAGCTAAAGATGAAGCGTTGCGAATCGAGAAAGAGCGCCGCAAAGAGCTTCAAAAGACCGAGAATCGTCTGGCGGATCGCGAGGAGTCGCTTGACAAAAAGCTTGACCAGCTTGATAAACGCAGTGAAAAATTACGCAAGCAAGAAGACGAAGTTGAAGAATTGAAGAATGAGATCCGTGACATTCGTACGCGTCAGCAGGAAAAGCTTGAGAAAATTGCTGGCCTCAAGAAGAAAGATGCCGCTGATAAGTTGATGAAGATGACTGAACGCGACGTCAAGGGTGATCTACTAAATCTGGTTGCCAAAATGCAGCAAGACGTCGAAGCTGACGCCGAGGAGCGGGCACAAACTATCCTCGTCGAAACGATGGAACGCATGGCTAGCGAGGTAACTGCTGAGCGCACGGTCACCGCGGTTAAACTGCCAGACGACGACATGAAAGGCCGGATTATCGGCAAAGAAGGCCGTAATATTCAAGCGATGCAACGTGTTACTGGCGTAGACTTCTTGGTTGATGACACGCCAGGCATGGTAGTTTTATCGAGCTTTGATCCAATTCGCCGCCAGGTAGCGCGTCTCGGTCTCGAGATGTTGATGAAAGACGGTCGTATTCACCCAGGGCGTATTGAAGAAGTCTTTGCGAAAGCTGAAAAGCAAATCGATAAGGAAACCCAGCGTGCTGGCGAAGATGCGGCGCGCGAAGTTGGCGTTACCGGTATCCCGCGCGATTTGTTAAAGCTACTTGGCGAGCTGAAGTTTAGAACTAGCTATGGTCAAAATGTTCTTAAGCATTCGACTGAAATGGCGCATATGGCTGGTATGATTGCTAGCGAGATTGGCGCTGATGTCCGTACTTCCAAAATAGCGACGCTGCTGCACGATATGGGCAAGGCAGTTACTCACAAAATTGAAGGCAAACATCACCATATCGGTGCCGAGCTGGCTCGCAAGGCTGGCCTGAGCGAGGGTATCTGTCATGCGATTGAGGCTCATCACGACGATATTGAAGCGACTACGCCAGAGGCCATCGTCGTTCGTATTTGCGATGCGATCAGTGCCGCTCGGCCGGGTGCGCGTAATATCTCTGCTGAGAATTTCGCTGAGCGCATGCGTGATCTCGAAAATGTTGCGACTAGTTTCCAAGGAATCGAGAAAGCATACGCCATAAGCGCCGGCCGCGAGATTCGCGTGATCGTCACGCCAGAGAAAATCGACGACCTTAGCGCTATCAAGCTAGCCCGTGATATTGCGACTAAGATTGAGTCAACTATGCAGTATCCTGGAACTATCAAGGTGAATGTTATCCGTGAAACGCGTGCGGTTGAGTTCGCCAAATAACTACCTTTTTATCTGCCTGCAATTTATAAATCAAAATACTCTACTGTATGACAACTGGTAGAGTATTTTATTGTTCGACTTGACCGAGCAGTTTGCCCGTGATGACGATACGTCCGGCATCAGAGCCGCCAAATTCACAACTGTATAGGGTCAGCTTTGCTTCTTGGGATGGAGCTTCGATTTCAGTCTGGTCTGGTTTGACATCAAATATTTTAGTGATTTCGTAAGCATAGCGAGCACCTTCGTAATCGACTACAATATTGTCGCCTAGTTTCATCTTATCAATGTTATAAAAAGGCGATTTCTCAACAGTACCCTGCGGTGTTGGCTGGATGCTGAAGCGGTGGGCAGCAATAATGAAATTACCGCCATCTTTGGGATTGCCATGGTTTGGTTGTCGCCATTCAGCACCACGATCAAGCGCGGTACGGCCTTTGTCGTAGTGAATATTGACGCCGATGCGCGGTATAACAATACGGTTCTCGCCGATTTTGGCTTTTGGCAGCGATTTAGCATCAATCGGCTTGGTAAAAATCAGAGGCGCTACCGACGGCGATAAGGTCAGCATCATAAAGTACACGCCAGTGCTAATCAGGCATATCGCCACTGCAAAAATAGCATATGGACGGCGGTGCTTTTTTTGTTTGATCGAGAGCAACTAACCTCCTAAAACGATTATTCGTTAGTAGTATAACATAATTAGTTTGATATGAAAAACACCTCTTGACAAAGAAAAGGCGTTTTTCGCTTTGTTAGAAGTAAAACCTACAGTTTTATTTATTCGCTAAATGGCTGCGCTAGCGTCAATGATTGGTCAGCTTCGGCGATACGTAATAACTCGTTATATTTAGCGACGCGATCGGTTCGCGATAGCGATCCAGTTTTAATCTGGCCGCAACCCAGGCCAACAGCTAGGTGGCTGATTGTCGTGTCTTCGGTTTCGCCAGAGCGATGGCTCATGACGGTGCGCCAACCAGCATTTTGCGCCATTTTAACAGCTTGAATAGTCTCGGTGAGCGAGCCGATTTGATTTGGTTTAACTAGCAGCGCGTTGGCAGTTTGTTCAGTGATAGCTCGCTTAATCAGCGAGGTGTTCGTGACAAGCAAATCGTCGCCGACTAGCTGGATGTGGTCGCCGAGCCGTTCGCGCAGCAGCTTCCAGCCATCCCAGTCATTTTCGGCTAGCCCGTCCTCGATTGAGACAATTGGAAACTCGTTTGTCAAGGCCTCTAGCCAATCAACCATTTCACTGCTTGATAGCGACTTGCCTTCGCACTTGAGTTCGTAGCGTCCGTCTTGATAGAATTCGCTTGACGCAGCATCCATCGCAAAGACAACGTCGCGGCCGAGCTCATAGCCGGCGTTTTGAATGGCTTCAGACAATAAGGCTAGCGCTTCGCGATTGCCGTTGCGGACGCGCGGTGCGTAGCCGCCTTCATCGCCGACAGTAGTTGGATAATCATAATTTTTTAGCACTTTGGCTAGCGCATGAAAGATCTCGGTGCCCATTTTGAGTGTGTCTTCAAAAGTTTGCGCACCTTTACAAATGATCATAAATTCCTGAATATCGGTAGCGAAAGCTGCGTGAGCACCGCCATTGAGCACGTTCATCATTGGTAATGGCAGTACAGGTGTGCTGTCGGTCATCTCTGCGACGTAGCGCCACAGCGGCTGATTCTTAGCGCTGGCGGCAGCTTTAGCAGCGGCTAGGCTGACGCTGAGAATGGCGTTAGCGCCAAGCTTGGATTTATTATCGGTGCCGTCTAAGTCGAGCATTATTTGGTCGAGAGCAGCTTGGTCGCTGGCATCGTGTCCAGCTAGTGCTGGCGCGATTATCTCGTTAACATTGCGGACTGCTTGGTAAACAGCCTTACCTGACCAGTCAATGCCACCGTCACGCAACTCAAGCGCTTCAGCCGAGCCAGTGCTAGCACCGCTCGGTACGGCAGCACGGCCAAGCGCGCCGTTACTTAAAATAACGTCTGCTTCAACGGTTGGGTTGCCGCGGCTGTCGAGGATTTGTCTTGCTTTGATGGATTGAATTGTGAAATCGTTCATAGCTATATTATAGCATTTAATGCAGAAGACTAGACTGTTTGAAACCTCACGGATAAAATATTTCAGGCAGCTTGATTTTCGCGGTATAATGAATTTATGGAAGTGCAAAAACAGGGAATTTTAGTTATTAGCCGCCACACAGAGAGCGAGTGGAATTTATTAGGTAAGTGGACTGGCTGGACAGATGTCAATTTGACAGAAAAAGGCATGCGCGAAGCCGAGCAGCTTGGTGAAATTATTCGCGATATTCACTTTGATGCCGCTTATACTAGCGAGCTCAAACGTACGCAGCAGACTTGCGATGGAATTCTGCGCGGCAAGGGCGACCAGGAGGATCTCGAACGGATTATCGCCAAGCCGCTTAACGAGCGTGATTACGGCGATTTAACTGGCAAAAACAAATGGGAAGTCAAAGATGAGATTGGCAGTGAGGCATTTCAGGGAATTCGCCGCGGTTGGGATTACCCAGTACCGGGCGGCGAAACGCTCAAAGATGTTTACGCGCGGGCAATTCCGTACTTTCAAAACGAAATCTTGCCGCGTCTGCAAAGAGGCGAAAATATCCTGCTTGTTTCGCACGGTAACACTATTCGCGCACTGATGAAGTATCTCGACCAGATTCCTGATGAAGAGATCGGCAAAGTAGAAATGCCGTTTGGCACACTGCTCGTCTATAAATTTGATACTGGTCATCAATTGCCGTTAGATAAGCAAACGCGCACCATAGACATCATCCCGCCGAAAGCTTGAATTATTACCAAATTTCTTTATGCGGCACGCGTAGGATTTTGGCTAAGGCATATTGGATAAGCCAATAAACAGCTGATACCACTAAGCAGAAATTGCCGACGATAGTCATAACTTGGTGCGGTAGTTTAGGAATTGTCGGTGCAAAGAGTAATAGAATGACTGGCAGAACCGTCAATATTAATTTAATGCAAATTATCAGTTTGTACGACAAGTTTAATTTCCATTTTTTTGCTTGTTGTTGTTTTGGCGGGTGGGTATTGGCGGCTATCACGTTGGCTGCCGAATGCGTGATTTTAGCGCCAGTCTTGCCGATTTTCTTTGGCAATCCTATCAGCGTGATTATTGACATAACAATAATTGCAGCTGTAATGGCAATAGAGACAATGGCAATGAAGGGGGCGGCGTCGCTATAGCATCCAGAGTGGCTCACGACGGGTCGAGGCGCTTGGCGTTCTGGTAGAAAAATCTTTTGTACAGCTTCTGATTGGAATAACGGATATAGTAATATAATTGCCGTCCATGTCCACTGCAAAAATACTGACAAATACCCTAATGTGCCAAAAATATTAACGACTATGCGGCGGCGCGAGTGTTGTTTGCTTTTCATATAGTTATGATAGCATGAGGAGTATGGGAGGGCAAAATAGGACAATAGCAAAACCTGCCGCTCGTCGGCAGGTTCATAATTCAAATGGTCGGGGTGAAAGGACTCGAACCTTCGACCTCACGGTCCCAAACCGCGCGCGCTATCAACTGCGCCACACCCCGATAGATGTGCAAAGCTATTATATATTATTTTGCGAGTTTTTCCTAGTCGTAATATAATCAAAGCATGAAAATATTATTTTGGAAGCATAGTAATGACCATGACAAGGTCTATAGGTGGCTGATAATTGCTGTGCCAGTAGTAGCGGCAGCTCTTAGTTTATGGATTGGCTTGCGGCAGAGCGTTTGGTTTGATGAAGCATATTCGATAATGGTAGCCAAGCGGTCTGCCAGCGAGATTATTCGGCTGTCGGCACTTGATACTCATCCGCCGCTGTATTATCTCGTTCTGAAAATTTGGGCGAATGTTTTTGGCTGGAGCGAACTGGCATTGCACTCGCTAAGCGTGATCTTTTATGGAGCCTCAATTGCGGTAGCTGGTTGTTTTATTAAAAGGCATTTTAATGCGCGAGCAGCCATTTATGTATTAACGATGTTGCTCCTGGCGCCATTATTAATGCGCTACGGTTTCGAAATTCGCATGTACGCTATGGCGTCGTTAATCGGCGTAGCGGCGACGGCAATATTGGTACGGGCACACTCTAGCAAGCGGTGGACTGACTGGCTTATTTATGGAGTGCTAGTGGCGCTCGGTATGTACACGTTATACTACTTGGCGCTTTTGTGGCTGGCTCATCTAGCCTGGCTAGTCGTGATGGATGCTGGTAAGTTGCGTAAGTCTTCATGGAAAGAGTGTCGTTGGATAGGAGCTTATACATTTAGCCTGTTGCTGTTTCTCCCGTGGCTGTCGTCATTTTTGAAGCAGGTTGGCAATGGCGCACTAGCACCAATTGGACAGCCAATGAATCTCGAGCAGTTAGTTGGTATTGTTTCATTTAATACAATATACCAGCCGCTTTGGCAACTGGGTGTGATTGCCTCAATATTGGTGCTAGCGATAATTTTTGTATCTGTCCGCTCGATTGTTATTACTTTTCATGTTAAGAAAAAAAATGATATTTTGTGGCTATTAGTTAGTTATATCAGCGTGCCGATAATGCTATTGATGGTGATTTCTCTGTATAAACCAATGTATGTCGAGCGTTATTTGGCGCACGTTGCGATTGGCTTAGTTATGCTCGTGGGAGCTAGTCTCGCGCTGTCGACCGAACGTGAGAATCGTGAAGTTTGGCGAATAGCTTCATCGTTAGTTCTGCTGGTAGTTCTGGCGGTCGGGGCAACTAACCTCAGCCAGGCTGGTAATTATAACTTTCAGCGTATGCAAAAGCCAAACGTCAACTCTGTTGCTTCTATAGTTAAATGTAGCGAAAACGATGTGGTGTTAGCGGCCGATCCGTATGTGACGATTGAGCTAGATTATTATCTACCGAATTGCCAGATATACTTTGCTAGTAGTGACCAACATCTTGGCGGCGGTTATGCTCCGCTAGATGGCAATAGCCGCCAAGTTGTCGACACGAAAAAAACATTTACCCGCGCAAAGAATATCTATAATGTCTACTATAGCGATATGAAAGCTAGTCTGCCAGGCAACTATCGCGAGGTTGAAACGATCGATTTATCACCGCTAAAAATCACTAAGTTTAGCGCGGAATAATCTTCATCAAAAATTTGGTTCGCACTGCTAGGTAAATAATTGTAATTACCAAAATTGATAGCGCGAGGTTTTGAGGAACCTCGGCTAGACGGTCAAAAGAATTAAAATAACTAGCCGGCGCGCCATATTGCGGATTGACTATCAGATGCGCTCCCATGACTACGAAGGCATGAATTGAATAAACGTAAAGCGAATTAGTCCCAAACGGAATAAGTAGCCAGCCGAAATAGCGTTTAATTTGTTTTTCAAAACGCTGGAAAATCATAAAAAACCCAATAAACCAGAGCAGCGACATAGCTACGCGCGCTGGCGTTAGAGCTAACTTATCGAAACTGGCCGCTAGAATAGGGCGAAAATTATTAATAGCTGTCGAAAGACTATCGTTTAAGGCTGGCGCGAAAAACTCGGCAAAAACATTGGCGATGAAAGTGATGATAAACATGGTAAAGATGACAGTTTTGGTACGGCGCCGCGTTTTGGCGGACAAACTATTCCACCATGATTTAATTTGCGGCGAGTAAAATCCTAGCGTGAAGGAGATGAAAAAAATGAATTGCCAAGTAAATGGCTGAGTGAATTCGTTAACCGGCTTTGGCGTTAGCAGCCAAACTAGAGTACTGACGGTTAGAACGATGTACCATTTGCCGCGGCGCAGTAGCCAAAGCGCAGCTGGTGTTAGCGCCAAAAATATCGCATATAGACGCAAGTAATCGGCCCAGCCGTAGAATTCTTGCAAAGTAACTATTCTCCAAAATAAACTAAAGATATTGCTATCTAGCGGAGGCAAAGGCGATTTGACGCCGTCGTTACCAACAAAATGCCAGCCGATCGCAATCGATAATATCGTAATGATGATACTGGTTAGATATAGCATGAAGCTTCGTCGCCAGATCAATTTAGCAGCGTATCTAAACGAACGCTCTGTTAATTTAGCGCCGCGGACAATACCTAATACTAATCCAGAAATAATAAAGAATCCTTCGGCGGCAGTGACGTATAATCTGCTGTCGCCGCTTATGAACACGAGGCCATTTGGAAAATAACTCAAATGATCAAGTATGATTATTACCAAAAACCAGCCTCTCATTAAATCTAGGCTGACAATACGATTAATTTTTGGTTTTTTTACAGCGCTCATTTTGGTCACTTCTACCAGTATAGCAGGTCCAATCTGAGGATAGTGTTAAAAGTAGCGGCTAGCGCGGGCGTTTTTTGGCGATATTACGAGCCTGTTTGGTATACTTGTCTTCAAGCGGGTCTAAAACGACGGCGCCGTATTTACGGATTATAGCTTGCGAAATCATCCAATCGGCGATGTGCGGATTCTTTGGCAAGAGCGGACCGTGCAAATAGGTACCGATAACGTTACGATAACGGGCGCCTTCACGGCCATCAATATTATTGTTGCCTACGCCTTTGATGATGTCGCCGAGTGCTGTGGTATTTTGGCTAAGCGTAGTTAGCCCAGAATGATTCTCATAACCGATAATTTCACCGAATTCTGGACTTTTGACGATAATATTACCAACAATGCGCTCGTCACCACCAATTGTTTCTAGGTCAAGAATACCGACACCAGGAATTATGTCGCCGTCTTTGGTAGTGAACGAGCGGCCGAATAGTTGGTATAAACCGCAGATAACTAATATTGGTAAATCATCGTCAGCTAATCGTTTGAGCTGAGGGGCAATCTTTTGCAGGTCGTCACTAATTCGTAGCTGTCCAGAGTCTTGTCCACCACCGCCGACGATTAAATCAACATCGTCTGGAAAAGCGTCGCCAACATTGTACTCAATTAACTTGGTAGTAAAACCACGCCATTCTAGCCGCCGCTTGAGAGTCAGAACATTGCCCCAGTCGCCGTAAATGTTCATATCGCGCGGATAAAGTTGCAAGATAGTGATAGATTGCGGTTGCTTTTTCATCGGATTTCCTCCACATCGGTATAGCGGGCTAGTAGCCGTCGTAGTGCTAACATTGCGGTGTAGCTGCAATAAATGCGCTTTGGTTGGCGAGTGTGTTTAGTGATAAGTTGGCGCAATGCAACCGTCAGGTCGGTATCGACAAAATCGATAGGCACTTCGTCGTATTCTAGTCGTAGAGCCATGTCATAGGCGCGGACACCAGATACAGCAGTGACGCCTTGTTCTTGTAAGCTATCGAAATCGACATCCCAGAGCCAGCTCATGTCGCGGCCATCAGCGTAAGCATCGTTAATAGCTATCATAGTGGCGTAGTTTGCTGGGTCGAACGAAGCTAGGGCCAAACGAAAGCCAGCCGGGTTTTTGACCAATACTAGCTCGCAGGGTTGTCCATCTATTATTAATTGCTCGCCGCGGCCAAAAGCTGGCTTAATACCTGATAGCGCTTTGAGCATAGAATCAACATTTAGACTATTACCGAGAATTGCGCGCACTAAAGCAACAGCACCGGTGGCATTTTGTAGATTGTAGATGCCACGCAGATTTAGATTCACCGAGTGATCGCTGCCGTTGAAGCCGATAACGGCGTGCTGGTCTTTAAATTCTTCAAGACTGGTGTCGTCAGCGTACAATTTAGCCGCATTTTGCTCGCTACTGCGTAGAGAATCATCAGAAGGGAAAGTCTGTAAATATTTTGGGTTAACACCAAAACTTCGCAGCGGTGATTTGATGTCGTTTACAAAATCAGGACTACTTAGTCGCGGGTCGTCGCGGTTAAGGACTACGCATTTTGTTGTGTTTATTGCAACATTGTGGAGGAGTTTGGCGGTATTATCAATCTCGCCGAAGCGGTCAAGTTGGTCGCGCATAACGTTGAGCAGCAAGCAGTAGTTTGGTTTGATTGCTTTTACAAAGTGAACGGCATAGGCTTCGTCGAGTTCAAGCACGGCAATATCGGCGTTAATTCGTCCATGCAAATCAACTTCGCCTAATAGCGCTGCTGCCACGCCGCGCGTGAAGTTGCTGCCAGTACGGTTGGTGAATACTTTCAGGCCTTGGCTTTCTAGTAATTCGACAACAATTTTGGTGGTAGTGGTTTTGCCGTTGGTGCCGCTGATGAGTGCTATACCCATTGGTAGTTGCTGTAATGTGCGGCTAACAAAATCTGAGTCGATTTTTTCAATTACCAAGCCTGGTAAGGCTGAGCCGCTACCGCCGCGAATTTGTGCAGCTTTCTTGACAGTCTTCCCGAGCATAGTCGTGAGAGTTTGACGCATAAAACTCATTATACATATTTTTGGTGCATTATAGTAGCGTCCAAACGCTTTTTGAACTATAATAAAAAGCATATGTTTATCGTGGGCATGATTTCGTGGTGGTATAGCGTTGGTTGGAAGCGCGCGGCCGTAGATGTTTGGGAATCTATCGAGCGATTATACGATACGTTTTCGCTGGGATTATTACTGAAGACACTATTCGCGCCGTGGCGGCAGATTTCAGCCGGGAAAGTGCGCGGACCAATCGGGGTGCAATTGCGGGCGTTCTTTGATCGCTTAGTGTCGCGGATTATAGGCGGTTTTATTCGAACGATAACGCTGATGATAGGCGTGGTAGCTTTGTGTGTGATGTTGTTGATCGGTTTGCTGCGTTTAGCAATTTGGCCGTTGATACCGTTTATGCCGGCAGCAATGGTTATTGCGGCAATATCGGGGTGGATACCATGGCATCTTTAGGTACTTTTAGATATGCGTCTCAGCGAGCTAGCGAAGCGCGCTTTGGGCGGCTACTGTCGCCGATGATTGCAAAAAGCCTTTCATGGTTAGCATTATTACTAGTGATATCGGGTACTATGCTGGTAACTATGGAGCGTCTGTCTCTAGGTTGGCTGTGCGGCGCTCTGGCGGCAGTATTATATATGGCGGTGAAATTTTATAATTGGCACGTTCACGATCTGCCAGCTGGTAGGGGCGGCTCAGTTGATGATTTGTTAGCTGGCGACGTGTTGGGCCGGTTGTCGCGAGAACCGAATGTGCGAGATATCGCTAAAGTAATTGGTGAGGTGCCAAGCGGTCAATTCATGGGGGTACGGCTTGGTATGACGCCGTCATTTTTAGCCACTATCGCTGAGGGTTCGACGATTTCCGTTGACGAACTGTGGAGTGTAGCTGACGACATTCGCCAAGCCAATCAACTAGACCGTATCAGCGGTGCCGTATTAGCTACAGCGCTAGTGAGGAGCTTTCCGAATTATCAATCAATAATAGCGCAAACTCATTTAGGAGATGAGGATTTGGACGCTGGTATTTTGTGGCAAGAGCATTTGATGGAGATTGTTCGGCATTTTGGCCAGCGGCGGCGGACTGGCGGCTTGGCGCGTGATTGGTCGTTTGGCTGGATTCCGCACCTTGAGCGATTCGGGCAAAATATCAGCGAACAAATTGGCGCTAGCCGTAATACTTTGTCGATTGACATACCATCGCATGTTCAGGTGATTGATCAGCTAGTGGAAGCTTTTGGTACGGGCGGGCGGCAAAACGCGGTTCTTATCGGCCAAGCTGGTGTTGGCAAAACATCAGTAATTCATGCTTTCGCGGAACGAATTTTGGACGCTGATGCGAATGTACCCGAAAATCTTCGCTTCCGCCAGATCTTCATTCTTGACTCGGCATCGTTGATTGCGGCAGCGCCAGGACGCGGCGAGCTTGAAAACTTAATCATGCAGGTTCTAGGTGAAGCTTACAATGCCAAGAATATAATTGTTTGTCTTGATGACGCGCAGTTATTCTTCGAAGAGGGCGTAGGGTCAGTAGATTTAACAAATGTTTTACAGCCGATTTTAGATGCTGGCCGACTACGCTTAATTTTAAGCATGGACGAACAGCGTTATCTAGAGATTAGCCGCCGCAACCCGTCGCTAGCTAACTCGCTTAACCGTATTAATGTCGCCGAAACCAACGAAGCAGAGACTAAAAAAGTTCTGCAAGAACAGCTAATTTCAATTGAATTCAACCGAAAAGTTACCTATATGATACAAGCGATTAACGAAGCTTATCGTTTGAGCCAGCGTTACATTCACGATATAGCTATGCCTGGCCGGGCGCTTAAATTGCTAGAGTCGGCGGCTAGTTTCAGCGAGTCGGGTATCGTGACCATGAATTCTGTGCAGCAAGCAATCGAGCGTACAATGGACGTTAAAGTTAGCGTAGCTAATACGACCGAAGACCGCGAGCGGCTGTTGCATATGGAGGATTTAATTCATGAACGAATGGTTAATCAAGTTCGCGCCGTTAATGTCGTCAGTGATGCTCTGCGCCGCGCTCGCGCGGGCGTCCGCAATGAGAATCGGCCGATTGGTACCTTTCTGTTTCTGGGACCGACTGGTGTCGGCAAGACGGAGCTATCAAAAGCACTGGCCGACGTATACTTTGGCGGCGAAGGCAAGTTAATTCGTTTGGATTTGAACGAGTTTGTTCGCTCTGATGATGTCGCTCGTTTAATTGCTGATGGAGCGGACGACCCGATGAGCTTGACTGCACAAGTAATGAAGCAGCCCTTCAGCGTGGTGTTGCTCGACGAGATCGAGAAGGCCGCGCCAGAAGTGCTAACTACACTCCTGCAATTACTCGACGAAGGGATTTTGCGCGACGCCAAGAACCGTGAGATCAGCTTTCGCGATGCCATCGTAATTGCTACTAGTAACGCTGGCGCTGATAGGATCCGCGAATATATCGAGCGCGGCTATCGGCTTGAGCAGTTTGAACAGCAGTTTATCAACGAATTAATTAGTTCAAACCAGTTTCGGCCAGAATTTCTAAATCGCTTCGACGAAATTGTGCTCTTTCGTCCGTTTACGCCAGCCGAGTTGGTGCAAGTACTTGATCTGATTCTGGCTGGCGTCAACAAAACTCTATTGCCGCAAAAAGTGTCAGTGACTGTTGATGACGACGCGAAACAGCTTCTCGTTCAGCAAGGATACGACCCGCGGCTAGGCGCTCGGCCGATGCGCCGCGTCGTTCAGAAAGCGGTGGAGAATACTATCGCTAAGCTCATGCTATCGGGGGCGGTCAATCCGGGCGATTCGGTGAACATTGATGCCGAGCAAGTACGGCGAATTTTTGAAGAATCTGAATCGCAATTAGTTCCATTGCAAAGCGATGTGCCTAACCAGCAGAACCAAGCTTAAGAAAGTTTTCTAACAAGAGTTTTGGCGGCGTGGCGGTTGATAGGCGCAACAATACCAACGGCTAGCGCGCCAATACCGCGCACGAGCGCCCGTGCTTTGGTTTTGTAGCGTTCTTTTTTGCTGAGGGACGTATTAGTGGTATCAAGCTGCGGCGACTCGGACCAGAATGCTAGCCGCACCGCTCTGACGCCGAGTGCCAAGCCTCGCTTTTTATTGCCGGCAAGCGTCTCGGCGTAGCTGGCTCGAGCGGTAAAATTAATATCATATTGATCAATTTCACGATTTAGTCCGTCGGCGTGTTCGTGCGAATCCTTGAGTTTCTCTAGTCCGTAACGAAAAGTTTCAACAGTCTTGGTATTATTTTTTGGAGTATCAAAAGTTTTATCGCTTGCTATGCGCGACAATTGCATGGTTGCCAGCATGGCTGCGCTAGCTCCCAGCTCGCGCAGCGTGCTGCGATTTGGCTCCTGTTCAGCTAAAGTTTCATGTTGATTGACTGCCTTAGCAAGCCATTTTTCAGCTTCTTCGTAGTTGTCTAGATGTCTATAGGCATTACCCGCGTCGCGCGCCATCCGAGCCTTTTCGGATGGATCTGACGTTATATTGTATGCCATTATCGCTAGCGTTGCGGCAAGAGAATAAGATCCATCGTGAATTGCTTGTACAGCCGATCTTGAACAGTCGTCAAAACTTAGTTCGCCGCCTTTAGTCTCCATACCTATATTATAACATGAAAAATTACCTAATGCAAGGTATGCGTTTCGTATTTTTGCCAGCAATTATCTCACTAGTCGCCAAGGCTTATTTTGATAGTGACGTAGCTAGTTTGATCATGGTCGAATTCACTAGTGGTCATCTTCGTGTACGGCTTGGCTATCTCGGAGGTGCCGTATGTATAATCTTTATGTAGCGCCTGTGGTATAACGCTCAGGTATAAAATATGGCCGTTAGTATCCTTGAATGTATCGCTTTGAATGATAGTATCTTTATCTTTTGTATCGATAAGCGAGAAGCCAGCTTCTTTAATTTTTTCGGTTAAATCCATACGAGTTTTACTTACGGAAGCATTATGCCCATACTCTGTAGTGATAGACTTATCATTTGAAATATTACTTTTATAAACCGCCAGTCTGTACGATTTGTCTAGCTTCAAATTGCTATAGATACTATGAATTTGGTTATAGCGGGCAGTGTTGGCGTATTCTACAACCATTCTGTCGACTAGATATACGCTCATAGCTGTTAGCCAAAAAAGCACAAAAACCAATATCGCATACACCAGTAAGCTTCGGCGCACCATGAAGTGAGTGTCTGTTTTTGTAATGTGTTTGACACGCTGCTTGCGAGTCTTCTTGGGAGATTTATTTGCCTTGGTAACCATAAACATAGTGTAGCATACCGATACGATTATTGGCTAAGTATAGTTGTGGTGACAGATGATCCGCTGATTATTGCGCCGGATAGCAAAGGCTGCTCCGTGGCTCTATTCGGATCAAGCGGCTGGCGGCCTAAATTGTTGACGCTATCAACGAGGCTAGGGAAATTCTTTGCTAAATCATTGTACGGCCTGCCATCAGGTATTGTACTATCGGTAGTGATGAATACCCAACCGGCATTGCGCTGGCGCGATAAATTGATTATTTTTTGGTAATCGCCAGCTTTTGCGGCATAAATCGTATGGAAAATACGATGGGAGTTTGCTGGATCTTTTTCAAATGCAGAATAAGCGGTCTTATAGTTATTAATATATTCGTCAGCAGTGCCTTCGTTAGTCATGAAGATGTCGGCGTATGGTGCAATTGCGTCGGTGATATGGGTGCCAGGATTGGCGACGACTAACTTGTTGCCGTAAGTACTTTTCGTGTAGTTGTATAATTCTGCCATGTAAGCCGTTGCGCCGTTATTTCTGGATGATATCTCGTCGAAGTAGAATCCGTGTATTTTATCTGCCCCGTAAAGTTCAATGAACTTAGCCATGGCGGCTTTAACTTCGGCAATTGGGCGGGTTTGATGAATAGTGCGGATGTAAGCGACAGTTTTGAAACCAAGCTCGGCGTTCTTTTTTAGCAGCCGCACATAGCCTGGGTCGAGCTTGGCGTCAGGGCCGCCGTCTGCCATGATGAGTGTATACGGGATTTTGCTGCTGCCTGCTGTATGAACCGCTTTCCAGTAGTCAGAAAACTCGCTGCCGCCAGCCTCAGCGAGCGGATAGACGTATGATAACATAAAAACCGATTGAGCATTGACCGCAGTATAGGTGCTAGTATTTGTTTTATTAACCATACCAGCGACAGCGTTGCTAAGAGAGACAGTGTAAGTCTTACCCTTGCCGCCAGTGCCGGCATTGGTATCAACGTAGAATTTGGCGCTGGTTTCTCCGGCTTTAATAACCACTCGCTGGCTGTCCCAACGGACATTGAGATTGTTTGGGTTGCTAGTATTGTGTGTGATTTTGATATCCGCGCTAACATCGGTACTGGCTGCTTTGTCTAAAGTTGCCGTGTAAACAGCGGTTTCGCCTTCTTTGACGCTGGCTGGCCCATGAAGGGTAATTTTTGGCGCAGTCGCAGCAGGACTGATTATCCCCGCGCCAGTGCCGCCGCCTGAATTATCGACGACCGACCCGCTAAATCCGCTGGTGACGCTCTCTTTATGTCCTTTTTTGTCGGTGTAACTGGCTTGAACGATGACTTGCATACCGAGGTGGTCTTTGGTTTGTGCGAGAGTTTTGCCAATTCCCAAGAATTTGCCGTAAAATTCGTACCATCGGTAAGTAATACCGCTTTCCGGCACACCATCAGCATCGGTAATACGGGCAGTAAATACTTGTCCGACTCGGTTTATTCCGTCGATGGTGACGCTACCATGGTTATTATTTGATGCGGCGTTGCCGACAGCTATCGTAGCTGAGCTAATTAAATCTTTCATTACGTTTTTGTTGTTAGCATGAGTTGTTTTGACAGTGATTTTTTTACCCACTTCTGATGGCGTCAACTTGTACGAGAAATAGCTGGCGCCAGGAATAGCCGCGCCGTCAGCGAACCACTGATAATACCGTATACCGCCGTCTTTCAACCCGTCGGGATCGTCGATTTGCGCGATTAGGGTTGAGTCGACTTCTGCGGCGCCGACGATTTTTACGGCTGCCTGCGCCGGCTCGGGCGTTGGCTTAGGCGGCTTGGATGGATTGGGCGGTGTAGTTGGTTTGTTATTGCCGGGCTTAGTAGACGGGGTATTCGCAGGTTGATGGTTAGCAGCATTGTGAATTGACGGTCTGCCCGGCGACGCTATTTGGCGGTAATGATAAGTATTGTGATTCTTGACAACCGAGATGCTATTTCCAGCCGTCTTGGTAGAATCACTAGACGAACTGTTCGTGGACTCGTCAGTCTTGGTCTGGCTAGTCTCGTTCTTGCCGTCCGGGTTCGAGCTTGGTTCTGAATCCGAATCTGGTCGCTGCGGCTTGCTGTTTTCGTCGTCTGCTTGAGAAGTAGTATCATGGCTAGGTCCTTGATTTGTCTGATTATGCTGATTCATGCTAATCAAACTGGTAAACAGCCAGTACAACAAAACTGCTGTTAGTACAACGGCCAATATCCCGATAACAACTTTTATTTTTCTATGGTTCGCTTGTTGGTTTTCCATATTCCTCTCCTCAGAATACAATACTTCAATTTAAGCATAGGCGATATGGAAAGTCAAATAACGAATTGATTGATCAAATTAAAAAAATAGACAGCTGTCATTGCTGCTATCTTTGGTACCCCGCACAGGAATCGAACCTGCAACCTTTGGTACCGGAAACCAACGCTCTATCCAGTTGAGCTAACGGGGCTTGTCTTGGTACACCCGGCAGGATTCGAACCTGCGACCCCTTGGTTCGAAGCCAAGTACTCTAATCCGCTGAGCTACGGGTGCATTACCTTAACTATATCACATATTGTATAATCTAACTATGAATATACAACAAGATATCTCTCTCAAAAATCTTACGACAATGCAGCTCGGCGGCGTGGCTCGGCAAGTTGTCGAGGCTAGAACTCGCGCCGATATCGCCGAAGCAGTACGCTATGCTCATGAGCACAATCTGGATATATACGTTCTCGGCGGCGGCAGTAATACGTTAGCGCACGACGAGGGCTTCGACGGACTTATTATACTCAATTGCATCCCAGGTTTTGAAGTTGTTGACGAAACTGACGATTTGGTGACGATTGTAGCTGGTGCTGGCGAGGTTTGGGATGACTTCGTACAGCGGACGGTCGAGATGAATCTCAGCGGCGTGGAATGTTTGTCGGCGATTCCTGGTACGGTCGGTGCGGCACCTGTGCAGAATATTGGCGCTTATGGCCAAGAGGTTGCTTCGACGATTGTCTCGGTCAATGCCTACGATACGCGCGATAACCAATTTGTAACTATTAGCAATGCTGAGTGTGATTTTGCGTATCGTCATAGTATTTTTCGCGGTCGTTGGGCGGGGCGCTATATCATAACATCAGTAACGTTTAACTTGTCGCGGTATCAATCTAAACCGCCGTTTTATGCAGCGATTCAGCGTTATTTAGACGAGCATAATATTCACGATTATTCACCGCAAACATTACGCGAAGTTGTGATGAAGATTCGCTTTGATAAGTTGCCTGACCCGAAAGTCCGCCCAAACACTGGTTCGTTTTTCAAAAATGCTATTATTTCGGACGATAAGTTGTCTGAACTACAGCAGAAGTATCCTGATGTCCCGCATTATGATATGTCGCATGGTACATACAAAATTCCAACTGGCTGGCTAATTGATCAATGCGGGCTCAAAGGTACGCTTAATTATGGTATGCGCGTCCACGACAAAAACGCGCTAGTCCTTATCAATGAGTCGGCACAGAGCTATGAAGATCTAGCGCAAGCTCGCCAAAAAATTATTGACACCGTTTACCAAAAATTTGGTATCACCATTGAGCAAGAGCCGTTAGAGATACCTGGCAAAAACTCAGAAAAAGCATAGCCATTTTATAAATTGTGCGCTACAATTAAGTCATGAAGCGTAAAGAGGGCGGGTTTACTATAGTTGAAGTGGTTATTGCAGTTACCGTCATCGGCGTGCTGCTGATAATTGCTATGACTACGCTCAATGGCTTGACGGCGAAAGGTCGCGATGCAACCCGTAGAGCTCGCGCTGAAGCCATGGCTCTAGATCTTGAACGTTATTATAAATACAACACCACTTTCAGGGGGCATGAATATCCAACTGGCAACGCGCTGTTAGCTGATATAGGCAAATATTTTAGTGACACTACAGTTGTGCATGATCCCTCCCGTTCTGGTAATAGGCTAGTCAAGGGCTGCCCAGCGGCTGGCCCGATACCAGCCAGCTGGGGCTGGACAGACGAGCAGAAAATGCTCTATAGGTATTGTGCTCAAGACAGAGAGAGATCCGACTGTGATAAAATTTACGGCGCTTCGGGTAAGGATGTTTGCGTCGGTTTCAGAATATATTACTATAGCGAATCAGATAATGCGCTTTATCAGGTGAATAGCATATGGTCAAGATGAGAACGGATGAAGGTTTTACAATCGTTGAGGTGGTAGTTACACTGTTATTTATTTCGATAATATCGCTTGGTATATTAACGATGCATACCCAGGTTAGTATACTCTCGATTATCAACCGCCAGGATCAAAAGGCTAGTTATTTAGCGTACGATAATATGCGTAAGTATGTTAACGGAGCTCCGCCAACGTGGTTTTTGTGTACCGATCCGCTGCCAGGCGCTGTGCAGCAGGTATTGCTTGATTCAGAAGGGCATATTAGCGAGCTGCCCGGAACCACCAAGCAAAAAGTTGTGGCATCGGCGCCGTATGGTTGTGGTAATGCTGTCAGCAGTTTAGGTATGCCAATTCGCGTTGAATCTATAGTAACGTATGGTAATGGTAAGAGGGTAACCCATGTTGCATATGCGGCATTCTAACCAATCTGGATTCACTATCGTAGAGCTAATGGTGACGACGTTTGTTATGTTTATAGTGGTCGTAATATTTGGCGGTATTATATCAGCATCTTACCGCCAGGCTATAGCAGCAGATGCGCTTGCTTCAATGACGCGTGACATGCACGTGACGATGGACGCTATCGAAATGGATGTTTTGGCTTCAGTCGAGATTGCCTCTACTTCTAGAAGGGGTGATATGAATATGATCGATCGGTATGGATATGGCGCGGTGAGTACTCCTGCGCCTACTCTGCAAACCTGGAAATATTTTGGCGGAGGTGGTAATAGGCGGGCCTTACTCCTGATACAATATGCGACTAATTTGCGGCGCGGGGCAGGCTCTCGCGAGGTAGTTTATGCTGCAACAAAAAGGTTTAATTGCAGTACAGAAAGACGTCTCCAGCCAAAATACAGACAGATGGTGGTCTACTTCATGCGGGACAATACATTGTATCGAAGGGTTGTATTTGATGATATAAAAAGCGAAAGATATAAAGCTCTTGGTGTTAACGCTTCTGCTATATGTGGTACCGGTGATGAAAATAACGAATTTTGGCGCAAGATCGCAGTACAATCTATACCTCCGCAGTCATCCGAATTTACTGGCGGTGCAACGCCAGGGCGATCGCTTTATCGCGACGAAACAATTGCTCGCAACGTTTCGGCATTTGATGTTCAATATTTTAAGGATGATACGCCAATAGCCAACCAGTACGATGCTGCTCACAGCTCCGACCATATGTTTGAAAATGCTAACAAGGTTAAAATTGATATAACAATTAGTCCTCCTGTGGGGGGAGTGTCTAAAATATCTCAGTCATTAACTGTTCGGAAAGGAAATGAAGAATGATTCGCTTTGATAAGGGCTATTCTCTAGCAGTAATGATTATAATGACAACATTTATATTGGCGGTGCTAGCGGCTGCATACCGCGTTACTACGCGTTCGTATATTTATTCTCGCGAGGAGTATTATTATAAGCTGGCTCAAGAAGCTGGCGAATCGGGGACGGCGGCAGCTAATGCGTGTCTAGATATAAACAACTGGAAACAAACATGGGGTCATGTCCCTGGAGCTGCTGGCTTGTATCTAACGCCAAGCAGCGACTGCAAAGGTCAAGACGGTAAGATTCCGACCAATAAATACGTTATGAGCGAAGGTTCGATCCGTACAATTTTCACCGTTGGCGACCTTAATTTTCATGATGATCATCATTCGGATGTCTCGGCTGTTGGCAAGACGCAGCTTGTGGATTCTGGCGGTATGGTTTTGCGAGAGTACACTGTTTCGGTTAAAAAGCTTATCACTCGTCCGGGTCTGGTTGCTACGAAGTCTTCTAGCGGTACTTATCGAACGTGCGGTATTCTATCCAATAGTATTTGGTGCTGGGGCAGGAATCGTTATGGCCAGTTGGGCAACGGGAGGTCTGTTGGTCATAATCCAGGCAATCCAGCAAAAGCTGCGCTTAGCGTCGATTCCGATATACCAGTCAAAGTAGTTAAACAAACAGGAGTTCTCTACGGTAAGAAAATTGATGACTTATTTACCGCTCAGTATCATAGCTGTGCTCTAGCTGAAGGTAAAGTTTATTGCTGGGGTTATAACGGTACTGGTCAGCTTGGTAATGGACGATCCGGCGCAGAAGAACATTCAAATGTTCCTATTGAGGTTAAGGGGGCGCTGGCTGGTAAAACAGTAACTAGTATCGGCGGTTCATATAATACTTCGTGTGCTATCGCTGGCGGCAAGATATATTGCTGGGGTGAGGGTTTTCACGGCGTGACTGGTACTGGTGACAATACAAAGGTGCGTCCATGGCCGACTTTAGTTAAATCAGGTGTTTCTGGCGGTCTGCCGAATAGTTATACGGCAACTGCGCTAGCGACCAGCGGTACGCGGTCGATGAATATGTGCGCTATCGCCAATGGCTTTGCTTATTGCTGGGGTCAGAATAATGTTGGTCAGATTGGCAATAATACATCTGCTAGCCCTGCCACTCAGCCAGTCTATAGTCCTATGAGAGTTTCTGGTTTGACCAATGTAACGAATATATCACAGGATGGATATTTGGCTCAAAGCGGCGAGGCAGACAGGTTTACTCACGTATGTGCTGCTGCTAATGGCGAAGCCTATTGTTGGGGTAATGGTCGCGCTGGGCAATTAGGTATGGCGCATATCGGCTATATTGCCAAAAAGGCTACTCCAGTTAAAGTTGATCGGCCAGCAGGCTTGTCGCCGTCAGATAAAGTGAAGAAGGTTGAAGTGGGCATTTGGCATTCATGCATGCTGATGAATAGCGGTAGAGTGTTCTGCTGGGGGACTAATGCTTATGGTCATTTAGGGGCGAACCTTGCTCCTGGCGCGCTTCCCAACAACCGATCGGTAAAACCGATAGAGATATTGGTTGGCCCAGGCGGAATTCCGGCAGGGCAGCGGATAATTGATCTGGCTGCTGGCGCTAACCGTGGATGCGCGGTGGTAGAAAACGGACACTCGTATTGCTGGGGTCTGAATGACGCCGGGCAGATTGGTGACGGTACCCATATTGATGCCCGCGCACCAACCGAATCATTATTCTTGCGCCCGACGCAGAACCGCTACATCTATTAAAAAACCACTTGCGCTTTCGTTATCGGTGTAGTATTATCAAATTACAATTAACTAACATAATAAATAGGGGGCACATTACTGTGACAACAAAACAACTTAAAAACCGAGGTTTCACCCTTGTTGAGCTCTTGATTGTGATCGTCATCATCGCGATTTTGACGGTGATTTCACTGATTGCTTATAATGGTATTCAGAACCAGGCACGTACAACAACCGCAGAATCAAGTGCGAAGACGCTGGCTGATAAAGTTCAGATTTATTATACGAATGAGAGTAATTATCCAGCACCTGCCGACCTAGACGACACGTCAAGTCCTAAAGGTAAGATGGTTGACCCGGCTAATGCTAGTAAACCTTGGCACGTGGATACCAACGCGCTGACAGTAAGCAGTACTGCTATTACTAATGCGAATAAGCCAAGCAAGGAGAACGTTTTGAACTATGCGACTTGCGGTACTCCCGCCACTGGCGCAAAAATCACTTACTATGACTACACAGAAGCCAAGGCAAAAGAACGAAAGATTGGTTCTGGCTGCTAAATAACTATAGAAGATTAAGTTGAAAATAGAAACGTCCTGGCGTGTGCTAGGACGTTTCTGCTGTAATAGACTTAAAGTTATACTGATGATAATTGTAATGCCCGACAAAACTCCCTCACTTCCTCGCGCAAAACTCCTAATCTCTTCTCGTTCTCGCGGGCGTCAATCGCTTGCTTGATCCACTCAGCGATTTGCGCCATGTCGTCGGGCTGGCAGCCGCGGGTGGTGATGGCGGGCGTGCCTAGGCGAATGCCGCTGGGCCGGAACATCGGCAGCGGGTCGTCGGGTACGGCGTTGGCGTTTAGTGTCAGACCGATCTTATCGATAGCGATCTCGGCAGTTTTGCCATCGATACCAAAACTCTTGTTGATGTCGGCTAATATCAAGTGATTGCTAGTGCCGCCAGTTACTAGCTGGAAGCCGCGTTTTTGCAACTCCTCGGCTAGCCGTGCGGCGTTAGCGACGATATTTTTCGCGTAGTCGCAGAACTCGGGCTGCAGCGCCTCGCCGAAAGCTACCGCTTTGGCGGCAATGGTGTTCATATGCGGGCCGCCTTGCATACCTGGGAAGACTGCCCGATCAATTAGTGTCGGGATGTTTTCGAGTGTTTTGGCAGGTTTTTTGAGCGGACTAGTCACCTTGCCCATACTGAGTATTAAACCGCCGCGAGGGCCGCGCAGCGTCTTGTGGGTGGTAGTAGTCATAACATGAAAGCCGTAATCAAGCGGATTCTTGGCTACGCCGCCAGCGATTAACCCGGCAATATGCGCTACGTCAGCCATCAGTAGGCAGCCGTCGATTTCGCGGCCGATTTCGGCAAATTTAGCCCAATCCAGTTCGCGCGGGTAGGCGCTGAAACCAGCCAAAATAATCCGCGGCTGGTGTTCGTGTGCTAAGCGGCGAATCTCTTCGTAATCAATCTCGCCGGTTTCGATATTTTTCATTTTGTACGGGACGAAGTTGTATAAGTGAGCGCTGCGGGTGACAGGCGAACCGTGGGTTAAATGTCCGCCGTGGCTCAAGTCCATCGCTAGAATGGTGTCTCCCGGCTGGCACCAAGCACTGTAAACTGCTTCATTAGCTGGCGCGCCGCTGTGCGGTTGGACATTGGCGTGGTCGGCGCGGAATAATTTCTTGGCGCGGTCAATAGCTAATTGCTCGACGCGGTCGGTGAATTCTTGGCCGCCGTAATAGCGCTTTCCAGGGTAACCTTCAGAATATTTATTGGTAAAAACGCTGCCAAGCGCTTTTCGTACGTCCTGGCTGACGTAATTTTCGCTTGGTATTAGTTCCAAACCGTCGCGCTGGCGCTCTTCTTCGCCGGCGATGCAATCAGCAACTGCGATGTCTGTCATGATTATCCTCCTTTTTCTTATCTATATTTTAGCACTTATGATCATTTACTGTAACGTTTTGAAATAGAGTTGGTTGCGATTGAATTTATTGACAATATATCATATCAGGTATATTATGGTGACATGAAAACGGCGAAGTATCTCAAAAATATTGGCGCGCTCATCCAAGAAACGCGCCAAGCACGCAATATGACTCAAAACGAACTGGCAGAGGAGCTTGGCACTAGCCAGTCGGCAATTAATCGAATCGAGAACGGCAAGCAGAATATCAGTCTCGAAATGATCGCGCGTATCGGCGAGGTGCTGTCAAGCGAAATAGTACGGATTAATAGCTCGGGCAAAACTAACTTTCGCATCAACGGCGGCCGGGAGCTGCATGGTGAAATTGAAATCAAAACTAGCAAGAACGCTGCTGTTGGATTGCTATGTGCTAGTCTACTCAACAAAGGCAAAACGACGCTGCGCCGGGTAGCACGGATTGAGGAAGTTAATCGAATTATTGAGGTTCTGGAAAGCATAGGCGTGCGATGCCGCTGGATTAGTGAGCACGACCTCGAGATTGATCCGCCGAAAGCCTTGCAGCTCGACAGTATGGATGTCGAGGCTGCTAAGCGAACGCGCAGTATCATTATGTTTTTAGGTCCGCTATTACACCAATACGAGACGTTCAAGATACCGTTTGCTGGCGGTTGCAGTCTGGGTACGCGGACGGTTGAACCGCATATGGCGGGTCTGGTACCATTTGGTTTGAGCGTTGAGGCGGCCAATGACAACTATATTGCCACAGCCAAGCCGCAGCGTGTTGACCGGGCGATTATTTTAACTGAACGCGGCGATACAGTCACCGAGAATGTCGTTATGGCGGCAGCGCTTTATGATGGTACGACTATTATTCGCAATGCTAGCCCGAACTATATGGTGCAAGATGTTTGTTTCTTTCTAGAAAAGCTAGGTGTCAAAATAGAGGGTATCGGTACCACTGTTCTCAAGATTACTGGTAAAAGGTCAATTGACTGTGATGTCGAGTACTTCCCAAGCGAAGACCCAATCGAAGCGATGAGTTTTGTGGCAGCTGGTATTGTGACTAATTCAGAGATTGCTATCAAGCGCGTGCCGATAGAGTTCATGGAGTTAGAATTGGCGACTTTGGCGGGTATGGGCCTGCAGTACGATATTTCCGAAGAGTACATGGCGCGCAATGGTTGCACTCGTCTAGTTGATATCGTGCTCAAAAAATCCGAATTGCATGCTCCAAAAGATAAAATTCATGCTCTGCCTTTCCCAGGGATTAATATGGATAATCTGCCATTTTTGGGTTTGTGTGCAACAGTTGCCAAGGGCCGCACGTTGATTCACGATTGGAGCTACGAAAATCGAGCAATCTACTTTACTGAGCTAACTAAAATGAATGCTCAAGTAAATATGGTCGATCCGCACCGGGTTTATATCTCTGGCCCGACTCGCTGGAAGCCGGCTGATATCACAGCGCCAGCCGCACTGCGTCCGAGCGTGGTGATTTTGCTAGCGATGCTGGCGGCGCCTGGCAAATCGGTACTGCGCGATGTTTATAATATCAATCGCGGCTACGAAGATATTGCTAACCGCCTGAACTCGCTAGGTGCAGATATCGAAACTGTTTGGGAATAGTGACAATCAAGCGCCTGTCTGCTATAGTAATAAATACCCCGAGAAGGGGGTAATGCGGCGGAAGTAGCTCAGTTGGACAGCCGTGAGCATCAAAAATAGCGCTCGCTCTAACCAACTGACAAGATTCTGCTAGTACATTTCGTAGTATTCATTATGGCGGAAGTAGCTCAGTTGGACAGCCGTGAGCATCAAAAATAGCGCTCGCTCTAACCAACTGACAAGATTCTGCTAGTACATTTCGTAGTATTCATTATGGCGGAAGTAGCTCAGTTGGTTAGAGCGCTGGATTGTGGCTCCGGAGGCCGTGGGTTCGAATCCCATCTTTCGCCCCAAATAAAACACCCGGTTTTCTTCATTAGTCTCGGGTGTTTTATTTGACTCTAAATCATAAATACTATCGGTTGAACGGGTCGCGCGACGGCTTGATCGGCTCGGTGAAAGTACGCGACGGAACAGTCGGTTCGGTCGTAGGTGTAATGAGCGACGATTTATTTGTTTGCGTGGTTCCTGCGCTTCGCGAGTTTACATCAGAGACCCGCGAGCTTTGCGGCTGGTTGCTATTAGTCGCTTGCGTGCCATTGGTGCTGGCTGCGGCGATTTTCTGGTCTTGCCACGCTTTGCGATAAGCGTTTCTGACTCCAGAATCCTTGTATGCGCCGATATATTGCCGGTTAGTGTTGGTGCTTTGGCGCTGTTGAAAGCTATTTTTGGCAATCCTGCCACCAATCTGTGGCTTGTTATTGGTTAATCCGCTTGAATGCATAGCATCGCTCTGTGTGCTATTAGTTGAGAAGCGGTCAAATAAACGTCCCATGCTTTTATTATACACTAACGTAATGATATAATGTATAGTGCGCGGGTGTAGTACAGCGGTTAGTATGCGAGTTTTCCAAACTCGAGATCGGAGTTCGATTCTCCGCACCCGCACCAAAATATTTGCCCCGATAGCTCAGCTGGCGAGCCCTCAGCGACAAAAATCGCATAGCTCTATCCAGCTTTTGTCTAAGCGAATCGGGCGACTAAATACATTTTCAGAGTGCCCCGATAGCTCAGCTGGATAGAGCAGGAGACTTCTAAGCTCAAGGCCGCAGGTTCGAACCCTGCTCGGGGTACCATTATTCAACTAGCCGATAATAAAAACTCATCGCAATGATGAGTTTTTTACATGGAGTTTCGTGGAGGGCCAGGAGGGGCTCGAACCCTCGACACCCTGCTTAAGAGGCAGGTGCTCTAACCAGCTGAGCTACTGGCCCATATCTTTTCATTATAGCATAGATAGAGGTAAAAGTAAATATGAACGCTAGGAATTTTCGGTCTGTTGGGTAGTCAAATGATGACGCTTACTCTTGCTAATTCTGTGAAAATCGACGATAATATACGAATAATGCCAGAGTTGAATCGAATTGGCGCCCACTTGCGGGCAGGTGTTATATATGCACAGCGGCAGTCTGATGAGCGGCAGCAAATACTTAGTCAGGCTGATAAAATTAATGTCGTTGGTGCTGGCGGCATGCTGACGGCGGCTTACGAGCAGCTGCGCAACGCCGCTGAAAATACCGAGGAGCACTTGCTGCTACAAAATGCTATCCGGCGGTTTTTCAAACAATCGTTTATTGTTCGCGATGAGGCGTTGGTCCGAAAAAGCGGCGAAGAATTGGTGGTTGAATTGACTTTTGCGGGATATTTGCCCAACGATAGCGTGTCGCGTAGCCAAATCAAAGAGATTTCAAAACTAGCAACAGCGTACTATAAAGCGTATGAAAAGCTGATTGCTGATCGTTCAATCAATTTGGATCGTTCTTCGGCATGGCTGTTAGAAACTCTGTCGGTATTGGCGGCGAATGTATTGGTTGATCACGCTGGCGATCATGCGTTTATTGATTTTGCGTATGAATATTTCGAGACAGCAATTCCGCGGGATGCGCTGCAATCGACTTCGGCTGATGAATATGGAGCTGCGCTTTATGTGGCTATTCAGCAGGCGCTGATGAAGAGCGACGTAGCCACGGTGCGCGCAGGGCTATTGGTGTGTTATGGAACGAGCGTTGAGTCACTTGAGGCTTTTGTTGAATTTAATCGTAAAATTGATAAGATGCTGCGCAGCACGTCGGTCGAAGAGCTGCGCCGCGTGGTTGATCGGCAGGGGGCGCCGCTGCGTGTTATTCGCCATATGATGGAGACGCAAGACGACTTCCCGGCATTGTTGCAAAAACGCGAGGCATTTCTCGACGAATTTGAGCGGCAAGTGAACCGTGAATATTCTAGCATGATGGCGCGAATTAACCGGGCTATTATGCGCAGCGTGGTCTTCTTGGTAATTACTAAGTTTTTGATTGGCATCGCTATTGAAGTGCCGTATGACCTGTGGGCGCACGGACAAATTGAGTGGTTAGTACTGATGATCAATTTGTTCTTCCCGCCGATATACATGGTGTTGCTGCGCTTAACGCTGAATGTGCCGGGATACGCAAATACCGAAGCGCTGATTAAACGAGTCGATCAGATGCTCTACGGCGGCGATAATACTGTACTGATGCGGCGGCAATTAGCGGGACGGACGTATAGCTCGATGTTTTCGATTATGTACGGCGTAATGAGTCTGGCGGTGTTCGCGCTGGCGACTTGGCTGCTGACGTTGATTGGTTTTTCACCAGTGCATATTATTATTTTCTTTGTATTTTTCTCGGCGGCGAGCTTCCTAGGCTTTCGCTTGAGCCGGTTGATTCGCGATCTCGAGATTGTGCGCAGTGCTAGCAATGGCTTTACCTTTGTACGCGATACGCTGTATTTGCCGTTTGTAGTCGCTGGCCGGTGGATGAGTGATAAATACGCGCAGGTTAATATTGTGTCGATGGTGTTGGATATGTTAATCGAATTACCGCTCAAAACCATTTTGCGCAAGATCCGGCAATGGGCAGCTTTTATTGATGATAGAAAGGACAGTATATCATGAAAGAGTTAAATGGCAAGGAACTGCAAGGTTTTATTAAGCAGCGCCAAGCGCGTCAAGTACGAAATCTACGCCAAGAATATGGTGTGGTACCAAAACTAGTTATTATAATGAGCAAAAATGCTAGCCAAGCGATTCAAACGTATGTTCGGATGAAAACAAGTTACGCAGCAGATATTCTGATTGATGTTGACGTACAAGCAGTCGCGCAAGCTGATATGATGGCGGCTATTGACCAAGCTAATAACGACTCAGCGGTGCAGGGGATAATTTTGCAATTGCCGATTGATGACGTGTCGCAGACCGAAAAGCTGTGCCAATTAATCGCGCCAGAGAAAGATGTTGATGGTTTAGGGGCTAGTAGTATCTATCCGAGCGCTACTGCGCAGGCAATCGATTGGCTATTGGCTGGGTATAATATCGAGCTATCGGATAAGCAAATTGCTATCGTGGGCCGCGGTAAGCTTGTCGGAGCGCCGCTCGAAAAAATGTGGCAACAGCGCGGTCTAAACGTGCAGGTCTACGACAAGACGAATCCAGCTACCGCAGACAGTTTGCAAAAATGTAACGTAATTGTAACGGCGACCGGCGTGCCGCACTTGATTACCTCCGAAATGATCGCGCCAGAGACGGTAGTGGTGGATGCTGGTACGGCGAGCGAAGGCGGCGTGTTGGTCGGCGATGTTGACGATGCGGTTCGCCAGCGCAGCGATATTACGATTACACCGCGAAAGGGCGGTGTCGGTCCGTTGACATACGCAGTATTATTTGATCATCTGATTGAGGCGTGCTTGCGGCAAGTCGGTAAGTTATAGTAATTCTATCGCTTATCGTTCAGCGCTTCTTTGGCGTGGATGACAACTTGGCTAGGTGTTAGATTAGCCTTGACGATATAACTATGAATACCTAGGTTACGCAGCTCGGCAGGTGCCTCTTCTTCGCCTAGGTTGGTTAGGATGATAACTGGCGTATTAGCATTAGCGGGCTGCTGGCGGATTTTTCGCAGCGCTTCGGTGCCGTTCATATTCGGCATTTGCAGATCAAGCAAAATAATGTCAGGATTAGCATGCTGAACCACTTTAACGCCAGTCTCGCCGTCGCTGGCAGTAACCACATCGAAGCCAGCCGCCTCGAACTTCATCCGGTACATTTGGTTGATTACTTGATCGTCCTCGATAATAGCGATAGTTGTCATGCTTTTATAATAGCATATCCCGGTTACTTTTCGAGTAAGCTCTAGCGTTATCGTCGAGAAAAGTGTACTATAAAGGCAATGAAGCGGTTTTTTGGTAGAGTTCGTCGTCCATCGTATCGTTCGCAGCAAGTTGTGGATGTTCTGACGCGCAAAATGGTTGATGCCAAAGACATTGATACATTGCTAAATAGCTATTTAGAAACTTTTGTTAGTGTACTGCAAGTACGTTTTGCTGGCGTGGCTTTTTGTGATCAATATCACCAGCCGTATATTGCTGGCAAGCGTAACGTACCAGCATGGTTGGACTCACAGACGCTTGGTTCTGGCGACATTGGTGATTATGCTCGATATGGTATTGCAGCAATCTTACCGCTATGCGTTGCCGATCAGAAAATTGGTTGCCTGGTAATTGGCGAGCGGCGTGACGGCTGCGAGATTCGCAGTAAGGAATTTGAGCTGTTTGATGTTTTGGCGCGTAATCTATCGGTGGCGCTTTTGAACATGTTTCGCCTAGAGGAGATTCGCCGCTTAGCTGGAAATTTAGAGAAGGAAGTCGATGAGGCGACCAGTCAGCTGCGCCAGTCCAACAAAAGATTGCAGGCCCTGGATGCCACTAAAGATGAGTTTGTCAGTATGGCCAGCCACCAGCTGCGGACGCCGCTGACCAGCGTGAAGGGCTACCTGAGTATGGTTCTCGAGGGCGACGCTGGCGAGATTACACCGCCGCAGCGGCAGCTGCTAGAAGAGGCTTTTCGCAGCAGCGAGCGGATGGTGCGATTGGTTAGTGATTTTTTGAACGTGAGCCGTTTGCAGACTGGTAAATTTATTATCAATCGTACAGCGGTTAATTTGTCGCAGCTGGTTGCCGAAGAGGTTGCGAACGTAGATCAGGTGGCAAATACGCATAAGGTCAAGGTCACGTATCGCCAGCCAGCGCGCTTTCCGCTGCTGTATCTAGACGATACCAAGATTCGCCAAGTTATTATGAATTTCATTGATAACGCTATTTATTATTCACCAGACGCTAATACGGTAAAGGTCCGATTATCGATTGAAGATGGCCAGGCAGTTTTGCGGGTAATCGATAAGGGAATGGGCGTATCGCCATCTGTCAAGAAAAAGCTCGGCACTAAGTTCTTTCGCGGCGACAACGCTCGGCGGCAGCGGCCAGACGGCACAGGGATTGGCTTGTTCTTGGCGAAGAAAGTAGTCGAAGGGCATGGCGGTACGATGATTTTCGAGTCGGAGCTCGGCAAGGGTAGTACTTTTGGCTTTCGGCTACCGGTTGCGGAGTTAAAGTCGCCGCCAGCTCTGGACGGCAGCAAAGCATAAATGGTATACTTTTATTTATGAAGAGGAAGACGGGATTTATTATAGGCGGCGGCCTGGCGGTTATAGCAGCTGTTGTCGCTGCGGCAGCACTGGGATATCTTTACGGCGGCGTAAAAACGCCAGAACAGCGCGCGCTGGTTTACTATAATGTGTGCGGAAATGATATCATTGATAAGTTTAATGGTAGTATATCTTCCCCTGATAATCTGAAGAAGATTGCTGGCGAAATAGAAAAAAAGAATCACTACGCTGATGACGCCACGTGTGTTGTTGCCTTGTATTTTTATCATACGACCGCAGATGCGAACGGTCATAGCCAGAAGACGGACGATTTATATAACAAAATAAAAAACCTGTCAGACAAAGGAATATACGCTAGCAGTAGGCTGAAGGTGCCAGTTAATGTTGAGCAGTTAAATTTGCTGCGCAGCAAGCAATCAGTTCCGGAGAATAAGCAATAATGCACGAGGGGCTGCTGCGTGGCTTGAAGTGGTGGCTTAGCTGTTTTGTTATTGTGGCAGCAGCAGGTATTGTTTGCTTGCTGAGAAGCGATACGTCGTATGCAGTTTATGGTTGGAATTCTGGACGTAACGATATGGAGAAGCAAGCTTGGGGCGGCGATCCTTGCGGCGATTATATTAATCACCCGTGCGCTGTCTGGTGGGCGTCTTATCATAATACGAACTATTTCAGTATGGTGGGGTCTTCGCCGACCAACCCGATCGATATGGACTGGAATGCAACGACACTATACTTTACCATACGAGGCTCGTGGAATACCCAACGATTTCGTAATCCAATTAGGATTTACTCTCTTTTCACTTTCAACGGGCAGGGCAGGTCTGTTTGGGTAACTAATCCAGCAGGTCATATAGACGGCAATGGCAATTATTTCTTTAATAGGGGTTATTATGGCGGCGGTGGTCCTGAATATCAATGGATAAACGGTGAAAGCGAATGGGATCAATTAAATCTAGGAGCTGACGTTAACGGTGTCGCTCAACCTGGCGGCCCGTCAGAGCTGGTTACGTTTGGTGCGAAAAGCTGTCTGGCAGTCATGAGAGGTAATAAAGTATACACTTATAGCGGTTCTCATGTTAACTGCGGTACCGATAATATCTCGCTGTGGGTACGCCGTAAACCGCGACCTAGCGGCTGGAAAGTCCAAGGCGAAAGCTATATCTATAATCGTTCCGACAACAAGACTTATGCGAATTATAATAATTCTAACGCCTTTGGTACTTCTCGCCCGTACGCCGAGCGGCATCTAGATGGTAAGCCTGATGTCTTTCCTGGAAAACAGGCCGAATTTATAGCGACTCTTCGGAATACTCCATATTCAAATTATCAGCATACAAATTCTAGCGTACAAGTAGTTATAGAATCGGCATATTTTAATAATCTGCACGATGTTGCTAGCTGTGCCGGTAAGGATTGGCGCCATTGCGGTGGTAGTAATAATGGACATAAAGTTCTCATTGCACGCGGAGCGGTCAGTAATATTTATAACAATAAATGCCGGTCGGCGCTTAATAACTTAGTGCAAAGTCCTAATAACACAAATACTTGGAGTGGTCGAGATGGCGACGATTGTATGAAGATTCGCGTACCCAACGACGGTAGCCGAGCGGGGTCTTATATATGTACGCAGATATGGTGGACGTGGCCAGACTCGGTAGTACGTAGGGATTGGGCTTCGAGCGAACCTGCCTGCGCAAGGGTGGCTTCGGACTTTAATTTGGTGCCAGGAGTCGGCTCGGCGGGCGGATCGACAGCTATAGGTGTATTAGAACAGGGCAATGCGACAACGCTAGATAGCACCATATACAATACGGGCGGGCGTCGCGAAGCTGGCGGCAGTAGTGATGCCGATGTCTTTACATTTGCCTTCACTGGATCGGCTGCGGAAATGTCGGATGGTCAACTGGGCAGTATACTAAATGGCATATTCAATAAGAATGACGGAGACAGGCACTATGCCGATACGACTTATGGCGCAGGCGTGAATACATGTTCTTGGCTCAACGCTCAACCGCAGTTGTCTGGTAAAATTAGCGATTGTACGCCAACAAATAACAAGCAGAGTGCTTTTGACAGGACTGAAGTTATTGATACATCGGCGCTTGATACGGCGCGATACAAGATTGGCGATGTAATTTGCCGGGTAGCTACTGTTAATAAGTATAACTGGGATACAACGGGAGATTCTTCAAAACGCCGCGTATCGTATCCGCGTTGCTACCGTATTTCCAAGAGGCCAATGGTACAAATCTGGGGTGGCGATGTGCGTGTCGGGTCGAGCAATATCGCGAATGCTTTAATCACCCAGCAGTATAAGTCGGGTATCTATACTGGCGGCACGCGTACGCTGACTATGAGTGGCAATACTCATTCAATCGGCAGCTGGGGTGAGTATGGTATGTTTGCGCCAGAAATTTCCTCGTATAGTAAGTCGAATGTTGTATCGGCGTCAGGGGGTGCTCTCTCTGGCATGGGTACGACATCGCGGTTGGGTATAGCGGCAGATAGCGAGTTAAATGGTCTAACATTTGCCAATAATAAGGCTAGATATGGGCAATGGGGAACTATCGGCGCGCAGAATACTGTCAAATCTAGTTATTTTGGCACTCAGCGTCCGTTAGCGGGCGAGAATATTTCGCTTAACGGATTAGATGGCTCATACAAATTATCATCGTCGCGAGCAATCGTGAACTTGTCGGGCGGCACTATTGGGATGGGTAGGTCGGTTATTATTGATGCTGGCGACAAGACGGTAGTTATAGATGGTGATATACGTTATGATACTGGTAGCTTCTCTAGCGCTAGCCAACTACCGCAGGCTGTGATATACGCGCGCAACATTATTGTTAAGGATAGTGTAACTAATATTGACGCTTGGTTGATTGCTTCGGGTACTAATGCTGGCGTGGGCGGTGTAATTTCTACCTGCGAAGTTGACGAGAGCGGTGTTCGATCAGCATTGATCCGATCTGATTATACTAGCGGATTGAAATCGACGGTTTGTGACAAGCCGTTACAGATTAATGGGGTAGTGTCGGCACGTGTTTTGCAGCTGCGCCGTACTCACGGAGCTGACGGTTCGGCTGGCAATGAGAATGGTTATACCACGCCAGCGGAGATTATTAACGCGCGGATGGATACGTACTTGTGGGCCTATAATAGAGCTAACGCAAACAGCTCTATTTCAACCGACACCACAACCGAGCTGCCACCGCGGTATTAGCAGTTGTTTATTGCGCAAATAAGGCCAATCTGTTAATATATCTGTAAGTGCGGCCTTATCGTCTAACGGTTAGGACACCAGGTTTTCATCCTGGCAATCCGGGTTCGATTCCCGGTAAGGTCACCATATAATATAAATTTGCACTTGTCAAGTACGTCCTAGTCTGGGCGTACTATTTTTGTGGAACACATTAGAGTATAATAACTATCTATGAGTAATACATTTAAAAGGACTAAGATACTGGCGACTCTGGGGCCAGCCACAAATTCACCAGAGAAAATCAAACAATTAATTGAAGCTGGCGCAAATGGCTTTCGTTTGAACTTCAGCCATGGATCGTACGAAGAACGGCTTGATCAGATCAAGTGGATTCGTGATGCTAGCGCCGAAGTTGGCCGAACGGTAGCAATCTTGCAAGATTTACAAGGACCAAAAATTCGTCTCGGCGTTCTAAAGGACAATCATTTAGATGTTAAAGCTGGCGACGAGATCGTTCTCGATCATGCAATTCAAGAACACGATGGCAGTACGAATTTGCCGATTCAATATAATCTAGCTAACAAAGTTAAGGTTGGTGAGCCAGTTTACTTGTTCGATGGCAAGATTCGCGGCGAGATGATTGAGCGGGTTAGTGATACAGCAATCAAGATTCGTATTCTGAATGATGGATTTTTGATGAGCCGTAAAGGCTTGAATCTGCCAGACACCGACTTTGGCGGCGATATTTTAACGCCAAAAGATTTGGCTGACGTAGAGTTTGGCGCCGACAAAGATATTGATTTTGTAGCCCTCAGTTTTATTCAGAGTGCGGATGATATTAATAACTTGCGGCAGATTATGCTAAGCCACGGTTCGACAGCGCAGATTATTGCGAAAGTTGAGACCAAAGCAGCTATCGAGATGGAAGCGCTCAAAGAAATAGTTAAGGCTGCTGACGGCGTGATGATCGCGCGCGGCGACTTAGCGGTCGAGACTAGCCCCGAGATTGTACCGATTGTTGAGCGCGAAGCAATTCGCTTGTGCCGCAAATACGGTAAACTATCAATAGTGGCAACGCAAATGTTAGCTAGTATGGTCGATAATCCAGAGCCGACTCGCGCCGAAGTTAGCGATGTAGCAACAGCAGTAATCCTTGGTACTGATGTGGTGATGCTCTCTGATGAAACAGCTAACGGTAGTTATCCTGTCGAGGCAGTCAAAATGATGGCCAAGACGGTGCGCTACACGCAGTCGCGCTGGCCGATGAATGACATGCCGATTGAATATGGCGAGAAGAACCGCCGCCGTAATGCGATTGCTAATGCTGCGGTAGTAGTAGCTAACCAAGTAGACGCCGATGTGATTATTGCCGAAACTAAATCTGGCGCGACGGCTGCGCGGATTGCAGCTTGCCGTCCAGAGTTGCCAATCGCTGCGGTAACGCCGAATAAGCGTGTGGCTCAACAGTTAGCTTTGTCATACGCTACCCGTTCATATGTGCGCGAGGAAGGCGAGCATGTTGGTACAAAATTAGCCAAAGAGTTGCTCAATTGGGGTACTTTCGGGCGCGATGACAAATTGACCGCGGTTGTTGTCAGCGGCCGCCAGTCGGGTGTAGCCGGCGGTACCGACACATTGCGTGTGCGTGTTGTTGAGTAAAAGCAGCAAAGTTTAAGAGACACCTCGCTTTTGGCGGGGTGTTTTCATGCAAAAAACTAGACGAGCGTTAATAACTGTAGTAAACTAGACGCAAGGGTAAACATAAGCAAGTATAAAACGTGGGCAAGAAACTTATTATTGCAAACTGGAAAATGAACCTCACTGTCAATGAGGCGAGTTTGTATGTTCATAAACTCGACAAGCTGGTTGGCAAGCTCAAAAATACTGAGGTAGTGTTGGCACCGACCATGTTAGCGCTCCAGCCGCTTAATATGCAGGTGCAACATCATCACTTTAACCTGGCAGTGCAGAACTTTTATTGGCGTGACAGCGGTGCTTACACTGGTGAAGTATCAGCGTCGCAGCTGCGCGGTATCGTACAATATGGCATAATTGGCCACAGCGAGCGCCGGCATATCTTTGCTGAACGCAGTAAAGATATTCGCAGCAAAGTGCAAGCGGCAGTGCGTAATAATATTACGCCTGTATTGTGTATTGGTGAAACAGCGCAAGAACGAGCCAACAAGGAAACGTCTGATGTAATTCGCGATCAGTTGGTGGGAGGACTAGCTAATATCACGAGCGTTGAGGTTGGCCAGATTGTTATAGCTTATGAGCCAGTGTGGTCAATCGGTACTGGCAAATTCGCTTCACCGCGCGACGTTGAACGCGCTGTTAAATATATTCGTCGGCAAATTGAGCATCTTTTCGGTAAGGTTGCTGCCGAGAATGTCCGTGTGCTTTACGGCGGTAGCGTTAATCTTGATAACGCTATGTCGTATTTGCAAACAGCTGGTGTAAATGGTTTGCTTATCGGTGAATCAAGTTTGGATGTCTATGCTTTTGCTGGTATTATCAAAAAATGTGAAGATATGTCATCCTTACCAGTAAAGAGAGGTAAATAGCTATGACAGAATTCGACTTCGACGAGCTAGATCGTTCAATTACCGAGGCTATGTCCAAGAGCGGATTATTAAAAGAGGATGGTCAACATGATGAGGCGCCAACACCGCCGGCTGTCTCTACGCTTTCAAATCCTTCCTTTAATGCTGCGCCAGTTTCAGCTGAGCCTAATAAATTAGCTCCTGGTCCTGGTCCAGTTGCGAATATGACGGCTTCACCCTCGCCGGCCGCAACGGTTGGTGTCGCTAAGCAGCCAAGTTCATCTTTATCAACAGCTAGCGTACCGGTTTCGGCTGCAGTTCCAGCACAGCCAGCTGTTGGGGTGTCTACCGCTCAGGTTCAGACTTTGCCAACAAACGGTGTTTCAGCTTCGACTGGTGTGTCGGTCGCTTCTCAGGCTTCTACTGTTGTTCAAAATTCAGCTCTAAATAGTTCAGTACCATCGCCAGCTCCCCAGCCGTTGCCGCAAGCCGCAATACCGCCGCAGGTAGCGGCAATTGGCGGAGCTGTGCCAGTCCGATCAGGATTACCAAAAAAAATGAAGACTAAGAGTCGCGGCCGTTTCATGGACATAGTTAGCTCGCAGCCAGGTGTCAACAAACACCCCGCCAGCAAAGTTAAGTATTCTACGATGCCAGCACAGTCGTTAAGTAATGTGTCATCTAATATTTCTGGCGGCTCGTCTCAACAATTAGGACCAACTGGCCAGCGAAGCACTCAGCGTCTTGCTGCTAATTCTACTCAGTTTAGTTCTAACGAAAATGTAGCAGCAAATACAAATAACGTTTCTAGCGAACTGCAATCGTCTGAATCGCGAGTTTTTCACGGTAGCAGCGCATTGCCTCAAGCTTCACAGTCTAATCCTGGTTTTGAAGACAAAAATGATTATGATGAAGCAGACGACAGCAAAAACGAAAAAAGATCGTATTCTATCGGCGGTACGCACGGTAGGGATATTGCACCGTCTGCCGAGCTTGTTGAGTCGCTACAGAAAGACGCGCAAGATGCTAGCAACGAGATTGGCTTTTCGCAAGCAGAATCGCGAGCTAACGACATTCAATCAATTGAGGACGCTTCAGCCGAAAACGATGAAGATGACGCTAGAATACAAGACGCGCCAGCTCCTAAAAAACATCGGTTTATGCCGATTGGCGGCAAGCCAAAGCCTGTTGAAAAAACTCCTAATCCTCCTGCTGCCGAAGCTCCTGTTGCTAATGTAGAAAATACGAGCGAGCAACCCGAGCAACTAGCTGAATCTATGACAAATCAGACGGTAGATTCGCCTGTACAGTCCGCTACTACAGAACCAGATCCGCCTCGCGAGCAAACCATCGACGAAATTGAATCAGGCGCTATTTATGATACTTCTGAATATTACACTGAATTCAAGGACGACAAGAAACATAAGCAATCGCGCCATTCAGGCTTGAAATGGTTTTTGGTGATCATAGTATTCTTGGCTTTGGGTGCGCTGGCGGGCGCCGGCTATTTCTTCCTGACTCGCTATTAACGCGATATAATGAGTGTGATGGATATATTTGATGGTCTTAATGACGCGCAGAAAGCAGCTGTCGCCTATACGGACGGTCCGTTATTGGTTTTGGCGGGCGCTGGCAGTGGTAAAACCAAAACTTTAACCCACCGCATAGCTTATCTATTGACACACGAAAGAGTCTGGCCGAACGAAATTTTGGCGGTGACATTTACTAATAAAGCAGCTCGCGAGATGCGCGAGCGCTTGTCGGCTTTGATCGATCAGCCTAATACGCGGCAATTCATGCCGTGGATGGGCACATTTCACGGGATTTGCGTGCGAATTTTGCGGCGCGACGGGCCGGCGATTGGCGTGCCGTCGAATTTTATTATTTATGATGAAGCTGACCGTCAAGGATTGATCAAGCAAGCGATGAAACAGCTGTCAATTGCTCCTGATAAACTCAAACCACGTTCTGTTAGCGCGGCAATTTCTAACGCTAAAAATGATTTACTCACGCCAGATGATTACGCGGCAGCGGCGCAATATCCGAATCAGCAGCATATCGCTAAGATTTATGATAGGTACGAACAACTACGCAGCGAGGCTGGCGCCTTAGATTTCGATGACTTGTTAATCGAGACGGTGCGTTTGCTGCGCGATGCCAGTGAAATTCGCCAAAAGTATCGCCAGTATTTCAGGCATATTCTCATTGACGAGTACCAAGACACTAACGCTGCGCAGTATGCTATCGTTAAATATCTAGTTAACGATACACGTAATATTTGCGTGGTCGGTGACGATTGGCAGTCAATCTATAGCTGGCGCGGAGCGGATTTCAAGAATATTCTTAATTTTGAACGAGACTTCCCTGGCGCAAAGGTAATCAAACTGGAACAAAACTATCGTTCAACAGGTGCTATCCTAGAGGCGGCGCAAAAGGTTATCGCCAAGAATGTCGAACGGACTGACAAAAAACTCTGGACAGCGGCTGGCAATGGTGCGCCAGTGCAAGTTCAGGCGGTACGCGACGAGTCCGAGGAGGCTTACGTGGTGGCAAGTCGTATTGCGGCTCAAACCTCGATCGGTGCTCGCCGCTACGGTGATTTTGCAGTATTGTATCGTACTAATGCGCAGAGTTTTGCTTTTGAACGTGCCTTCATGCAGCAAAGAATTCCATATCAATTGGTTGGCGGCGTGCGCTTTTATGATCGCAAGGAAATCAAGGATATTATCGCCTATTTGCGTTTATTATATCAACCGAACGACCGGATGAGCTTTAGCCGAATTGCGAATGTGCCAGCTCGCGGTATCGGCGCGACTAGTCTAGAGAAATTCTTACGATGGCAAAACGATAACAATATGGACATCATCGCTTCGCTGATAAATGTCGAGCAAACTAGCGTTTTGACGCCGCGCGCCAAAAAGTCGTTGCTGCATCTGGGCGAGATTTTACGCGAATTGCAGGCGCTTGTTCTTTCTGATACTAGCCCAAGCGATATTATTGAAAAGCTGCTTGAAAAGATTGCTTATCGAGATTATGTCATGGACGGAACGCCGCAGGCTGAAGAGCGTGATGATAATCTGAGCGTGCTCATAGCGGACGCTAAATCTTTCGCGACGTTGCCAGACTTTCTCGAAGAGGCAGCACTAATGAGCAGCGTCGATCAGCAAAGTGATGGTGAAAAAGTCACATTAATGACCTTGCATGCCGCTAAAGGACTGGAATTTCCGGTGGTTTTCATGGTCGGTATGGAGGATGGCTTGTTTCCGAGTGAGCGAGCGCTTGAAGAGGGTCCGCGCAATCTCGAGGAGGAGCGGCGCTTGTGCTACGTGGGCATGACGCGGGCGCGCGAAGAGTTATATCTGTTGTACGCGCAGAGCCGTGCGCAATTCGGCTTACGATCGTACAATCAGCCGTCGCGTTTTCTCGACGATATGGGTATGGGATTGTTCGCGGTTGAACCTAACGCTATTGATTCGAATCCAGCTTATAATGATTTTGACGAGCCGGTGATGAACTATGATATTGGCGATCGAGTGAGCTCGCTGCAATTTGGTGATGGCGAGATCATTGACATTGATGGCTTGGCAGTTAGCGTGAAGTTCGATAACGGTGCTGTCAAAAAGCTCAACGTTGAATACGCCCACCTCGAGAAGCTGTAGCAAAATAACCAATCTTTTGCTATAATTATAACTGCGCGCTAGTTTGCGCGCCTACGTATGAGAAATATTGCGAGAATGAAATTACGTTGGCTGATTACCGGCTCTATGCTATTAGCTTTGGCTGGATTGTCTGTTTATACGGCAATTATGCCAAAAGCGCGGGCTGACGAGCGTAGCCTAGCGGTCGGCGAGCATATTATTACCGTTCATGATGACGGTCAAAGCAAAGGATTTATTACCAAAAAACAGACCTTGCGCGAAGCTCTCGCTGAGGCAGCTATCAAACTAGATCGTAACGATCGGACCGAGCCAAATATTGATGAGCGCTTGGTAGCAAATTCATATAACGTTAATATTTATCGAGCCCGAACGGTAGTTATCAAGGATGGCTCTCAGCTCACTAAAATTATTACATCGTACCGTACTGGAAAGCAGATAGTTAAACAAGCTGGCATTGCTGTACGCGATGAAGATATTCTAACCTTGTCGCAGTCTAATAGTCCAATGCGCGATAGCGCAGCAGAAGTGCTGTCCATTAAACGAGCAGTGCCGTTTAACTTTGATTTTTATGGTAAAAAGGCCACTTCTTACACGCAAGCTCAAACCATCGGCGAAATGCTAGCCGAGAAGCATATCAAAATGTCTGCCAATGACGTCATTGTTCCGAATAAAGATACAAAAATATCTAGAGGCATGAATGTTCGCCTGTATCGTAACGGCACGCAGACAGTTACCGTTGACGAAGATATACAGTTTGAGACTGAGCAGATCAAGGATATTAATCGCGATAAAGGATACAAAGAAATTCAAACCAAAGGGGTTAACGGCAAGCGTACAGTTACGTATGAGATTAACGTCCAAAACGGCGTTGAAGTATCACGCCGCGAGATCAACAGCAACATTATTCAGCAGCCAGTTAAGCAGGTAGAAGTTGTTGGTACTAAAGTTAGTCTGCCGGCGGGCTCGCATGAAGATTGGATGGCGGCGGCTGGTCTTTCGCCGAGCGACTATGGTTATGCTAACTTTATTTTCACTAAGGAGTCTGGTTGGCGAACAACAGCGACTAACGGTACGTATTATGGCTTGGGGCAGACTAGCTTATCGAAATTGTCGAGTGCTTGCCCGAATTGGCAGGCTGATCCAGTTTGCCAAATTAAAGTGTTTAATGGTTACGCCGTAGGGCGCTACGGCAGCTGGGCAGGTGCCTATAACGCATGGCAGGCAAAGGGCTGGTGGTAGGATGCTCTACTTGACATTTGGTATATAATTTGTTATAATAATAAGAGATACAGTGGGTGATTTTGAATAAAATGAGCTTAAATCGATATTATCAACGTATTTGCTGTTGTGTTTTTGGTGCGGTCTTGGCAATCTCTAGTACTGGTATGTTATCGTTTTTTGCGAATACTGCGGCGGCAGATAGTCCAGCTGCGATTAAAGCACAACCATCTAGTCATATAATCACCATTTACGACGGTGGCCGGGAGCAATCGATAATCACTAAGGCATCGACAGTGCAGAAAGCGCTAGAAGAATTCGGCGCAAGATTGGATAAACAGCATGATATTGTCGAACCGGGTCTGGATACACCGATTACCAACAATGGCTTCAAAATAAATATTTATCGGGCGCGGACGATAACGATCGTTGAAGGTGCTCGCCGCATGCGGGTCAATACCGCAGCACAGACACCAGTACAGATTGCGCAAGCTGCGGGGATTGTTTTGTATCGCGAGGATAAAGTTCGATTTACGCCGCCAGAGGATGTCGCTTTGGATGGGTCGAGCTTGCTGATGAGGATTACGCGAGCAACTCGGCGTACTGTGACTGCCGAGGAAGAAATTGATTTCCCGGTTGAGCAAACACGCGACGACAGCCAGCCTCTTGGTTATCGCCAGGTAAAGCAGGCGGGAGCTAAAGGGCTGCGCAAATTGACTTATAAAGTTGAAGCGCGCGATGGTGCTGAAGTTGGCCGCCAGCAAATTTCTAGCGAAATTATCAAGCAGCCCAAAAAGCAAATCGAGGTAATTGGTACTAAGCCGAAAAATCCGCTAACCAAAGGCAAGGGCGCGCAAATATTCACCGATTCCAAAGGCGTGGCGCACCGCGAAACCTATTATGATTTACCGATGAATATTGTTGCTAACGCCTGTGGCGGCGGTGGCTACACGGTGCGAGCGGACGGCGCCAAGGTGGACAAGGATGGCTATATTTTGGTGGCGGCAAATTATGGTAATTATCCGCGCTGCTCGGTGGTGGAAACCAGCATGGGTCCTGGCAAAGTGTATGATACCGGCGGCTTTGCGGCGCGGCATCCGCATGGCTTTGACCTGGCGACTGATTGGACGAACGGAGATGGTCGCTAGATGGCGTCAGCGCATGGACCGAAAAAAGAGTTAGGCCAGCATTGGCTGCGAGATCCAGAAATCTTGGCGGAAATTGCCGAGGCAGCGGAACTGAGTGAAGATGATGTGGTTTTGGAAATTGGGCCAGGACTTGGCACTTTGACCAGTCGGTTGTTGGCACGGGCTCGGCGTGTGGTGGCTGTGGAGTTTGACGCGGATTTGGCGCGCAAATTGCCGGGGCAGTTTCCCGGTAAAAACCTGGAAGTGATCAATGAAGATATTTTGCAGTTTGATTTGAATCAGTTGCCGAAGGGTTATAAAGTAGTCGCCAATGTGCCATACTATATCACCAGCAAAATTGTTGAAAAGCTGATGACGGCGGAGAATAAGCCGAGTTTGGCGGTACTGCTGGTACAAAAAGAAGTTGCTGAGCGTATCGCGGCCGAGCCTGGCGAAATGAGCATTTTAGCGGTTAGCGCGCAGCTATTTGCTGAGGCAGAACTAGACATCGAAGTGCCGCGGCATTTCTTCACGCCGCCGCCAAAAGTTGATTCGCAAGTGGTGGTATTGAGAACTCGCACTGAGCCACTAGTCGCTTCTGAAGACCAAAAAGACTTTTTCCGTGTTATCAAAGCCGGTTTTTCGGCCAAGCGTAAAAAACTGCGTTCCAGCTTGAGCGGCGGACTGGGCGTCAGTAAAGCTAGCGCTGAGCAGTTACTAAAAAAGGCTAACATTTCGCCTGATGTCCGTGCTGAGGATTTGGCGATTGACGATTGGCAGCGGCTGCTGGCGGTTCAGAAAAATATTAAACACAACGAGGGGAAATACAATGAGTAATCAAACTAATACTAATGCGACGCAATTTGGTACAATTGCGCAGAATATTGCGCCATACGGCGTGATGATGGCGATCTTTGCACTGGTTTATGCCGCCTGCTTTGGGCTTGCCTGGGGCTGGACTGGCTGGACGCTGCTCGGGATAGTATGCGTAGCGGGGTTGATTATAGTTGTGCTTAGCGTGAGGAATGTCTGCCACGCTAAACAGTTTCCCGTAGCACAGACAGCTGAGGGGCAGCGAATCGTCCGGACCATGGGTATTTTGAGCGGTATTACATATAGCACGATTTGGCTGCTGGGCATCATATTGGCTGTCATTGGGCAGGCAAAATTTATCATGCCGATGGTGACACTGCTAATTGGTTTTCATTTTGTGCCGCAAGCGAAAATCATGAGTCGCAAAATTGATTATTTCGTAGCGCCAGTGCCAATTTTTGCTGCTGTAGTGGCTATCTACTTAGGATGTTTTACAAACGAACCGTGGACGGTGTTGTACGCAGTGGCTGGCGCGGGTGGTGCAACGGCGACGCTTACATATGGCTGTTATATTATATATGCGTATAGACGATTGATGCGACAATATGGAATTGAGCGGTAGAGGATGATTAGGACAGACCAGCCAACCTATTTCCCGCCTGAACTGCTCATTGCGGTTTCGTCGAAAGACGACGGCACTATGCTCAATCGTATTCGCGGTCGCCACGTAGCTGAGGTATTGGAGAATCGGCATCGGTTTTGCGATCAAATTGGCGTTAAGTATGACGACGTTGTTTATCACGTGATTTCATATGATCGAGCGCAAACTTTTGATAATATTGCTGAAGTCACTGAAGCTGACATGGTTAAACACAACAACGAGGGGATTTTTGCTGACGCGCTATATACCGAAATGGCTGGTGTAGGATTGTTCCTGCCAGTGGCGGACTGTATCGCCACAGTCATCTATGATTCAAAGCGTCGGGCGTTGATGCTGGCGCATTTAGGTCGGCATTCGACGGTTGCGCAGTTGATATCTCAGGCCGTTCAGTATTTTGTCGAGCGCGGTAGCCAGGCAAAAGATTTACAAATTTGGATGTCGCCGAGCATCACCCAGAAAAATTATCGTATGGATTATTTTAATCATGCAAATGATACGAATTGGCAAAATTTCTGCCGTCAAACGGCTGACGGAATTTATCTGGATATGCAAGGATTTAATCGTTCGTTGGCTATCCGGGCGGGCGTTCCTGGTGATAACATTTTCATTTCGCCAATTGATACGGCAGATGATCCAAATTATTTCTCACATTCAGCTGGTGATACAGGGGGAAGATTCGCAGTGCTAGCAGAGATAAAATCTACTAAATAAGCTCCAAAACGTCATGGCAATGTTGCGTGTTATCTTGATTATCATTAGTATATTGCTAAAAAAATAAAGTATAAGTATAATGGTACTAAATGAATAGATGTTGGAAAACAAAAAGGCTGGAATTTGGATTGGCCATCAAGGCGTTAGCCGTGACAATAGGTGTGCTAGCAGCGTTTTCTGGTCCGATATTTTATCCGCCAAAAGCTGTCGCCGACGCCATCAATGACACAGATTTTGTGTTTACCGTGGACACGCGCAAATCTGGGTCGCCAGATACCCAGTTCGTCATTCCGATAAGAGGAGGCGGATATAATTATACTATCGATTGTAATAATGATGGCACGGTCGAAGCAACCGCTCAGACCGGATCTTATACTTGTAGTTACGCTACACCTGGTGTGTATACGATTCGTATTGGAGGTGTGTTTCCAGAGTTTTATCTCAATAACGGCGGCGATAAACTGAAGATGATTTCTATTGATCAGTGGGGGAAGAATAAATGGAGATCGTTGGTGGCTTCATTTTACGGTGCTGCAAATATGGACGTAAAAGCAACCGACACTCCGGATTTGTTGCAGACTGACTCGATATACTCTGTCTTTAGAGGCAACACTTCTCTCAAGGGTGAGAACGCTAACTGGAATTGGGACACCTCGACCATCACTAATATGGGTGGAGTGTTTAGCGATACTGAAAATTTCAATCAAAACATCGGGTCGTGGGATGTGTCTAACGTTGTTTTTGCTGGCGGTTTATTTAATAATGCAACAGCATTTAATAATGGCGGCAGCGATTCAATTAAAAACTGGAACACTGGCAAAACGACTGCAATGAATGCAATGTTCCAGAATGCAGTTAAGTTTAATCAGCCGATAGGGTCGTGGGATGTTTCGAAAGCCGAGTTGATGAGTGAAATGTTTAACGGTGCTCGCGCTTTTAATCAATCTTTGGCGGGCTGGCGGCTAGATTCGTTAGTTTCGACAACTGGTTTGCCCAACAGCTATTGGTCTGGTGCTCCTAGAATGTTGGATAATAGCGGCTTGTCTATGAAAAATTATGATGCTACTTTGATATCTTGGAATATTCAATCAACTAACTCGCCGCTTATACTAGGGGCCGCCGGGTTGAAATATTGCACTGCTGATGCGGCTAGAAAAAATCTAATCAAGCCAGTCGCCGACGGCGGGCATGGCTGGACCATCAATGGCGATGCAAAGGAGTGCCCGAAGTATACTGTAGTTTTTGATACCCAGGGCGGAATGGCAATTGCCAACCAAGAAGTTGCTTTTACTGATAAAATTACCGCGCCAGCTGTGCCAAATCGGCAGGGTTATACTTTTGCTGGGTGGTATACGGATAACACTTTTGCGAGAGCCTGGAACTTTGCTGTCGATACCATGCCAGACAGTAATTTGACTTTATATGCAAAGTGGATCGAGAATCCTAAGTCTGTTGCAACAAGCAGTGGTGCTTCGGAAAACAATTCAAACTCATCGACCAAGCTGGCTGAGACTGGTGTGGATGCGGGAATGTTTTTCTCTGCAGCAGTCGCATTTATAGCGGTTGGTTCTATCGCGATTAAGCTGATTAAACGAAACTAGCTTGCAAGTGGTAACTGTATTTATATGATTAAAGTAATGTCGCTTGGTGCGGCTAGTTTGAAATTTTGTGCAGCCGCTTCGGCGCGGGCTAATATCTTGAAGCCTGTTGTCGACGGCGGACACGGCTGGGTAATCACTAGTGATGGCAGGCTGTGTACAAAACATAAAGTAACATTTGATTCGCAATCCGGTTCTGCCGTTCCAAATAAGATGGTAGGCTATACGTATCCTTTCAGACCGCCGGTCGCTCCGACCCGCTCTGGCTACACTTTTGCCGGCTGGTACACAGATACTGCTTTTACGACTGCTTGGGACTTTGCGAACGATACGATGCCAGACAATGACTTGACCTTGTACGCAAAATGGACGAAGAACCCTGCGTCTGCCTCTACGCTGTCTCCGGAGTTGCCAAAATCGCCTGGTGTCAGACTGGCTGAAACGGGCTCAAATACAGTGTTGTTTGTCTTGGCGGCGTCTATCTTTGTAGCTTCTGGTATTGTTTTGTTCAAAAAGTAAGCGAAACGTCCGTAATATAGGCAGGTAAAGTAAAAAGATGGCTTATCTACTATTTCCAGAAAACTAGTGTCGAACCAGGAAATATCAAAGACGAAAATTAGTTCAAGATGTAGTTTCGGTTGTTGCTGATCAGGTTTGTATTGCGGGGTGATAATGTGCTAGTAAACTTCTGTCGCCTCTGATATACTTAGAAGCAATGGGAAAGAATCTTTATATCACAACGGCGATTCCATATGTCAATGGCAAGCCGCATATCGGTAATGCGCTAGACTATTTGCTTGCAGATATCTGGTCGCGCTACCAGCAGCAGAAAGGCAAAAAAGTGCGCTTTCAGGTTGGCACTGATGAGCATGGTAATAAAATCGCCGCCAAGGCTGCCGAACAAAATCTGACGCCGCAAGCATATGTCGATCAAACTCATCAAAATTTCAAGATACTGATGGATGCTGAGCACGCCGAATATACTGATTTTGTCCGTACGTCTGATTCACATCATATGGGGGCGGTGCGCTATATTTGGAAACAGTTGGACCAAGCGGGGCTGATTTATAAAAGTACTTACAACGGCTGGTACTGTATGGGTCATGAAGCTTTCTTTACTGATAAAGAAGTTCAAGAAACTGGCGGGGTTTGCCCTGACCACCAAACGCCTTATCAACAAGTTAGCGAAGAGAATTATTATTTGAAAGCGAGCGCCTATACTGATAAAGTCCGCCAAGCAATCGAGTCGGACCGGATGAAAATTGTACCAGAATTTCGCAAAAAAGAGTTTCTGGAATTAATGAAAGACGGTTTGCACGACGTATCAATTAGCCGGCCGCGCAAGAGCCTGACCTGGGGAGTACCGGTACCAGGAGACGACAGCCAGGTGATGTATGTCTGGTTGGACGCCTTAGCTAATTACATCACTGTGCTAGGTTACCCAGATCAGCCGGAGTGGAAAGATTTTTGGCCAGCTGACGTGCAAGTGATTGGCAAGGATATTCTGCGTTTTCATGCCGGTATTTGGCCAGTGATGCTATTAGGGGTTGGTCTACCGCTGCCGAAGACGCTGTTAGTGCACGGCTTCGTTAATGTGGGCGGCGCTAAGATGAGCAAAACCGTTGGTAATGTCGTCGATCCGATGGAGATTATCAAGGATTACGGTGTTGACGCTTTTCGCTATTACTTTTCGCGGCATATTCCGACCAAGGATGACGGCGACTTCACCTGGGAGAAGTTTGAGAAAGCTTACAACGGAGAGCTGGGCAATGATCTCGGTAATTTAGTGCAGCGGGTTATTGCTATGATTCAGCGTTATCAGTCGGGTGTAATTGGCGAGATTCCTCGCCCGGGACACGATATGGGGCCATACCGCCAGGCGATGGAAGCGCTTGATTTTGATCGAGCAATAGATGAAGTATGGCAACAGGTGCGAGCGCTTAATCAATATATTGATGACGTTAAGCCATGGGAAGTTGCCAAGAAGCGCCAAAAAGACACTGATGCCGCCGAGCATTTATCGGAAATTTTATCTTATGCTGTTGGTGCGCTTGAGGAAATTGCCGATTTGCTAACTCCGTTTATGCCAGTGACCGCTAGTACTATTCATAAGATGTTCTCGGCAGGAGTCGTGCCCGAGAAAGCAGCGCCGCTTTTCCCAAAAATCTATATTCATACGCCTGATCCACGAACGTCATCTAGTAAAAATAAATAAGCTCAATGAATTCGTTGTCTCATCTAATTGATACGCATTGCCATATCCACGATGGGGAGTTTTATGACGCGGAAGCGTGCGAGAAAGCTTACCAGGAATCAGTGAAGAATGGCGTAGCGATGATTTGTGTTGGTACGGATTTGCGCAGTTCGCGTCAGGCTCTAGAGTTTGCTAGGATGTATGATTTTGTTTGGCCAGTCGTCGGCATTCACCCGCACGACGCAGCGACAAATAACGTCGAGGAATTGCGCCAATTGGTAGCAGGCAATCGCGATGAAATCGTCGGCATTGGTGAAATTGGTTTAGATTATTTTTATGATAATAGTCCGCGTGACATTCAACAGAGCGTTTTGCGGCGGCAGCTTGAGGTAGCGCGAGATTTTAACCTGCCTATTAGTTTTCATGTACGCGACGAAAAAGCCGCTGTTGGTGCAGTCTGGGCGGATTTTTGGCCGATTTTCGATGAATTCAAAGGTTTGCGCGGCATTTTGCATAGCTTTACCGATTCTGAGGAAAATTTGCAGCATGGATTGGAACGTGGTTTATATGTTGGTGTTAACGGTATAAGCACTTTTACTAAAAATAAAAATCAACAGAAAATGTTTAACCAAATTCCGCTTGAACGCTTAGTTTTTGAAACTGACGCACCTTTCTTGACGCCAGTGCCATTTCGTGGTAAAGTGAATATACCAGCGTATGTGAGGCAGGTAGCAGAATATCATGCGCGCGCTCGTGACCTTGCTATAGAAGAGGTCGCTAGCGTAACTACTCGCAACGCGCGGCAAATTTTTGGGATTAATTATGAATGAGAGTTTTAATAATAAAGTAGAACCTTATACACCGGTAGAAAATGCCGGTCGTTTTAATTATGAACAAACTGCTAATGGCAATTCTTATCGTAGTCCTGAGTTAGAACGCTTAGGCGAGCTAGCGCGCGAATATGCTGAGTCGGCCAATCAAACAACCGAATCGCCCCGGGTTGACTATATAGAAGAATTGAACAATCCAAAACCCGAAAAGCCGCTTACTCCTGAGCAGAAAATTGCTGCCATTAGTCAAAAAGTAGTTGATCTTCGAGCTGAATATCTAGGAGGCGAGTTTGGTCTAGCTGCATAAATTATGGTCAAGCGTGTTCTCACAAAAACTCTCAAACTTTTTGTCGGCGATGACTTATCGCTTGGTTTGCCGAAGCTTCGCAAAAAACGTCCGCTCAAGAAACTGAGTGAGCGCGAACTGTTGGCGCTAGAAAGCGAAATTGGCTCGGAACTTTTTGGAGAGATACCGAAGGGTCATCGCCGCGAATTCTTTTGTCTGGACGAAAAAACATGGATGTGGCATGAGGAATGGATTGATGCTAAGCACAAACTTAAAACCCACACTATCAAGTATGAAGTAACCGATCGAGGTATCTTGAAAACTCAACCTGGCCCACGTTATTCATACCTCGAGGGTGATGAATTGCGTAATTTTAGTATCGCTACGCAAATGTATTATGAGCAAGTTGCCCGCCAAGTTTACAAGCGAGATCCCGAGACCGGCGAAAAATTGGTATAATAGAAAGCGTGAAATCATCAATAATCTATCTTGACCATGCTGCTGCCACGCCTCTAGACGAGCGCGTTTTAGCGGCGATGCAGCCGTATTTCTCTGAGGTGTTTTATAATCCTTCGGCGCCTTACGCTCCAGCGGTGGAAGTTAGGTGCGCATATAACGAAGCCAAGCATCGTTTAGCGGTTTGCCTCGGTGGACAGGCGAGCGAACTGGTCATGACGGCCGGCGCTACTGAATCTATTAATCTGATGATAAATAGCGTTAGTGGCCATGTAATCTCAAGCGCTATTGAGCATGATGCCGTGTTGAAAGCGATTGGCGATAACGCAACTTTGGTAGCTCCGTCGCAAAAAGGCAGTATCGTGCCGAGCGATATTCAAGCAGCTATTAGGCCAGATACGCAGCTAGTGACTATCGCTATCGCTAATCACGAGCTTGGTACTATTCAACCGCTACGCGACATTGCTGAAGTTATTCGTGCTGAGCGTCGCCGCCGGTTGGAAGCGGGCGAACCGACGCCAATTTATCTGCACACTGATGCTTCGCAAGGGGCTGGGCAGATTGACATCAATGTGGCGCGGTTAGGCGTTGATGCGCTGACGCTAAATGCTGGTAAGATCTATGGCCCGAAACAAGTTGGTTTGCTTTGGTGTAATCGGATGATACGCTTGCAGCCGCTAGTTCGCGGCGGCGGGCAAGAGCGGGGCTTGCGCAGCGGGACCGAAAATGTTGCGGGCACTATTGGGTTTGCAGTAGCGCTAGAATTAGCGCAGCAACATCGTAATTCTGAGAATAAGCGCTTGCGCCAGTTGCGCGACCAGCTGCAAAATCAGCTGACAGAAGCTTTTCCGTGGGCGATTGTCTCCGGCGATCAAAAGCGTCGCTTAGCAAGTCATTTGCATATATCATTCCCCGGAATTGACGCTGAACGGTTAGTTTTTATGCTAGAGCAAAAAGGGGTGCTGGTAGCGACTGGCAGTGCGTGTGCTGCGAATTCCGGGACGCGTTCGCATGTGCTAGAAGCGATTGGCTTAGCGCCAGAGGCGGCGGACGGCAGTTTGCGCCTGACACTGGGCCGCTTATCGGATTCTGAAACGTGCACGGCGGCTGCCCGAGAAATTATCACTGCGATTAATACAGAAAAGACCAGGTTAGCGTGAAAAGATTTTTAATAGCTATCGTTACGCTGGCCATTGTTTCGGCTGCAATAATCATCGGTATTACTTTGTTTTTATCAAAGAACGATTTGCAAGGCTGCGGCGATATTCCAGATGCGGCACGCCAACAGTGCGCGGCAGCCGATGCGATCGTAGCGGTGAGCGGCGGCGATACCAGTGCTCGTACTGCTGAAGCAGTGCGATTGTACAAGAATAACTGGGCACACAAATTAGTTTTCTCTGGTGCGGCAGCTGATAAAACTGGCCCGAGTAATGCTCGAGCAATGAAGAGACAAGCTATCGTTGCAGGCGTACCGGCTAGTGATATTCTGATAGAGGAAACCAGCGAAACGACTGCTGAGAATGCCTCGCAAACCGTCAGGCTGCTCAAGCAAAAGCAGATATCATCGGTAATTTTAGTGACAAGCGCTTACCATTCGCGGCGAGTTTCAATTGAATTTACTAAAGCAGCACCAAATATACTAACGCGTAGTCATCCAGTAGTTGCAGATAATCAATGGTCGAATATGTGGTGGACAACTGTTATAGGCTGGCAGCTGGCGTTGCAAGAGCTGGTAAAAATTATGGGAGTTGCAGCAGAATGACCAGACCGCGTGTTTATGTTGGTATGAGTGGCGGCGTCGATAGCAGCGTCGCGGCAGCATTATTACTTGACCAAGATTATGATGTTACTGGCGTCTATATGAAAAACTGGAGCCAAGATCTACCTGGCATGCAGTGTCCGTGGGCTGAGGACCTGGCTGACGCCAAGCGGGTGGCAGTGCAATTAGGAATTGATTTTAAAGTATTTGATTTCGAAACACAGTATCGCCAGAAAGTTGTTGATTACATGCTTGATGAGTATCGTGCCGGCAGGACGCCGAATCCAGATATTATGTGCAATCAAGAGGTTAAATTCAAGCTGTTCTTGGAGACTTCGTTGGCAGCAGGCGCAGATTATATCGCGACAGGGCATTATGCGCGGGTTGAGCGTTTAGCAGATATTGCACGCTTGCTTCGTGCTCGCGACGACAACAAAGATCAAACTTATTTTTTATATCGCGTGACGTCTGAAGCATTAGCGAAAACCATATTCCCATTAGGAAATCTGACCAAACCTGAAGTGCGTCAAATTGCTAAAGATCGCGACCTATGGACAGCTCGCAAAAAAGAATCTATGGGCGTGTGCTTCGTTGGTAATGTCGGTATGCGCGAATTTCTTAGCCAGTATATTACGACGCGTCCGGGCGATATTATTGACAAAGAATCGGGCCAGGTGCTTGGCCAGCATGACGGTGCAATTTTTTATACGCTTGGTCAAAGACATGGTCTGGATGTTGGCGGCGGGTTGCCGTATTACGTGGTTGGCAAAAATATGGATAAGAATGAAGTTTACGTTAGCCGTAATATCAACGATGAACACATGTGGCGAACCGAGATTAAGCTGACAGATATTCACTGGATCAATCAACCTTTGACTGAAGGTGCGCGAATACAGGTCCGGTTGCGCCACCGCGGGGCGCTTATTAACGCTATATATAGTGCCGACACGCTACATCTAGAGTCTGCCGAACGAGCTGTGGCGCCTGGCCAGTCGGCAGTGGTCTATCGCGGTGAAGAGTGCTTGGGTGGCGGAATAATGTCGGATATATAAGGAATGCCAATGCCAAATGTTCTGATAAAATATGCGAAGGTGTTATATTAAAATGAAAATTGATAATAGTTTTCCAGTTGTTTTCTGGGGTAAAGACAAATCAACAAAGTCTCAATTCTATCCGTGTGAAACCATTCCTGACTTTTCGCTTGTGACATCGTGTATGGTTTGTGTAGTTCATGAAAATAAAATACTTTTGGCCAAGCCACCGCGTGGCTGGGGTTTGCCAGGTGGTCGTATGGAATTAGGAGAAACGCCAGAAGATTGTGCGTGGCGCGAGGTGTATGAGGAAACATCCGTTGAACTAAATTCTCTAAAATTGATTGGTGCTTGGCATATTGAAAAGCTATTTCATTCTAAATATAACGATAGATACCCCGATAGGGCATATCAGCTGCTTTTTCTGGCTGATGTAAAACGAATAGATGATTTTGTAGCTTCGCACGAATCATCAGCCAGGGAGTTTGTAGAATTTGATAAAGTACAAGACTATCACCATGATTTTGCTAATTTTGCTGAGATTATGACATATATTAAGAGCTGTGTCCTTTAGGTCTTTAGTTTGTTGTAGAGATGGCGGGTTGTTGGTCGCTAAGCAGGTGGTTTTCGTGCTATAATTACCTCTATGAACACACAAGAAATCCGCCAGAAATATCTCGAATTTTGCCAAAGGAACGGCCACGCTATTATTGAGCGGGCGCCGCTTATACTGCACAATGACCCAACGACGCTATTCACCGGCTCGGGTATGCAGCCACTCTTGCCGTATTTGCTGGGCCAGGATCATCCGCAGGGTACGAAATTAGCTGATAGCCAGACGTGTTTGCGGGCGCAGGATATCGAGGATGTTGGCGACAATCGCCATACGACATTCTTCGAGATGCTAGGCAACTGGAGTATGGGCGAGTATTTTAAGCGCCAGCAGATTGAGTGGTTTTTCGAATTTTTGACAGAAATAGTTGGGCTAGATCCGCATAAAATCTACGTTAGCTGTTTTATCGGCGATGAGAAAAACAACATTCCGCGCGACGATGAAGCAGCGCAAATTTGGCAGGAAGTTTTTGCCAAAAAAGGCATTGAAGCTAAAATCGTCGAGCTGGATAGCGCTGAAAATGGCGACAAGCTGGGTATGCAGGGCGGTCGGATTTTCTTTTACAACGATAAAGAGAACTGGTGGAGCCGCGGCGGCGGGATTGATAGTACGCCGATCGGCGATCCATGCGGGCCGGATAGCGAGGTGTTTTATGATTTTGGCGAGCAGCATCATGACGCCAGCTTTGGGCAGGCGCATCCAGCTAGCGATAGCGGCCGATTTATGGAAATTGGCAACCAAGTGTTCATGCAGTATCGCCGGCTGGACGACGGTAGCTTTGAACCGCTGAAACGCAAGAATGTTGATTTCGGCGGCGGCTTGGAGCGGATTGCCGCGGCAGCAATTGACAGTCCTGATGTTTTTAAGATCAGTCTACTATGGCCAATTATTAAAAAGTTGGAAAGTTTAAGCGGCAAGGAATACGATACACATACCGCGTCAATGCGAGTGATCGCCGATCACCTTCGGGCGGCGGTATTTTTGGCGGTTGACGGCTGCGTGCCGAGTAATAAGGAACAGGGCTACGTGATGCGCCGCTTGCTGCGCCGGGCGATTCGCTATAGTTTTGACCTGGGGATTGAGCAGAATTTCCTCCAGGAAGTCGTACCGGTAATCGCTGATTTATATGAAGCAGATTTTCCAGAGGTTAAGGAAAACCGCGAGAGTATCATCGCTGTGTTGGTCAAAGAGGAAAAAGCTTTCCGCCAAACACTGCGCAAAGGTCTCAGGCAAATGCAGCAGTATATCGACAACGGCTTGACTGGCGAAGAGTTGTTTATGCTGTATGATACGTTTGGTTTTCCGGTGGAGCTGAGTACCGAGGAGGCGTATAAACAAGGCATCAAGCTTTCTGATAATTGGCGCGCCGAATTTGATGCTAAGATGGACGAGCAACGCCAACGTTCCAAGACAGCGCGCAAGGGGCAATTTAGCGGCGGCCTGGAGGGTCACGATCCAATCCATCTGAAATATCATACGGCGACACACCTGTTGGGTGCGGCATTGCGCAAGGTGCTGAATGCGCCGGATTTGCAGCAGCATGGTAGCAATATCACGTCTGAGCGCCTGCGTTTTGATTTCAACCACGATAAATTGACGCTAGAGGAAAAACAGGCGGTGGAAGATCAGGTCAATGCTTGGATTGACGCTGATTTGCCAGTCAGCTTTGCCGTCTATCCGACTGACGAGGCGCTAAAAATGGGTGCAATCGGCGCCTTTGGCGAGCGCTACGGTGATAAGGTGAAAGTTTATTCTATCGGCGAAGGCGACAATATCGTTAGTTTCGAAGTTTGCGGCGGCCCGCACGTTGAACACACGGGTATCCTGGCTGAAGGCGGTAAGCGCTTCAAAATCACCAAGGAGGAATCTAGCTCGGCGGGAATTCGCCGGATTAAAGCGGTTTTGAGTTAATCCTTGTAAGCCCCTATGATTTGGCAAAATCTAGCAACCATAAGCAAAAATAGTATATAATAGATGTAGTTATGGTTTTAGAGCGATTACGCAATAAGCTAAATAGTCTAAAGGGCGAGTCCGACGAACAGCACGATGACTACATCGTTGCACTTGATATCGGTACCGAAAACGTTAAGGCGCTGTTAGCTCGCGTTAACGGCGACGATATTGAGATTCTTGGTGTTGGACGTGCTCATCAAGAATTTTCAGATATGCATTCGGGCGCGATTGCTGATATTGCTGGCGTAGTGCAACACTGCGAGGACGCTCTGACTCAGGCTGAAGACGAAGCTGGCCTGCAGGCCAAGCATGCTGTCATCGGTATAGCTGGCGAACTAGTAAAAGGCACAACTAGCACGATTCGTTATCGCCGTCCGCAGCCCGACCGTCCGCTTGACGAGCAAGAAGTTGAGTTTATTATCGAGAAGGTCCAAGATCGCGCTGCTAAACGGGCACAAAAACAGATCGCCTTAGAGACGGGTAATGACGAGGTTGAGGTCAAGCTGGTCAACTCCGCGCTGGTTAGTATTCATATTGACGGCTATAAAGTGTCGAATCCGATTGGCTTTCAGGGTAAGGATGTAGCAGTGCAAATTTATACGGCGTTTGCGCCGATGGTGCATATTGGCGCGTTAGAGCGAGTGGCGCAAGAGCTTGATTTGGAGTTGTTAGCGGTCGCTGCTGAGCCGTTTGCAGTTAGCCGTAGCGTACTTGGCACCGATAGCAGTAGTGCTTTTACGGCAATTTTAGCAGATGTAGGTGGTGGCACAACTGATATTGCGGTGGTTAATGACGGCGGTGTTGAGGGTACCAAGATGTTTGGCATCGGTGGTCGTAGTTTTACTAAAACTATCGCTGATGAGTTGTCAATTCCGTACGATCAGGCAGAAAAACTCAAAGTAAATATCGAGGATAGCAAAATCAAAACTACCGTCAAAAAAGATGTGGCAGTTGCCGTTGATAAAACTCTCGAGGTTTGGCTAGCTGGCGTAGAGCTAGCATTGAGCGAGTTTGATGCAGTTGATCAGCTGCCGCCGCGTATTTTGTTGTGCGGTGGCGGTGCTAGCCTGTCTCAATTAGTTGCAGCTCTCGAAAAGCGCGATTGGTACAACGAGCTGCCATTTACTAAGCGTCCGACAGTACAGCGTATTCGTCCGGATCAAGTTGTTGGTATTACGGATAAAACCGGTGAAGTCAATGATCACACTTTTATTACGGCGATGGGTCTGCTGCGTGTTGGTTATGATACAATAATAGGAGCAGGCGACACTCAGTCGGTTCGCAGTAAAATTAATAGGATTTTGCGAATTTAATAGAGAAATAATATGCAAAAAGATGTCATTTATATAGATGTAGAAGACGATGTTACTTCAATTATTGGCAAGATAAAAGCTGCTAATTCGAACATTGTTGCTTTGGTGCCGCCGAAGCGAATTGGGGCGATTCAGAGTGCAGTAAATCTTAAGCTAGTGCACCGCGCGGCTGAGCGGGTCGATAAAAAGCTGGTAATTATTACTAACAATGATGCTTTGTCGACGCTTGCGGGCAGCGCGGGTATTCCGGTGGCCAAAAATTTGCAGAGTCGTCCAGAGTTGGCTGAGATTCCGGCTCTTGAAGTCAACAGTGACGATGACGTGATTGATGGATCGGAAGCATTGGACGGCGGCGCTAAGTCTAACGCGCAAACTCTTGGCGATAAGAATAGTCAGTCGTCCCTTAACGATGAGCTTAGCAAAATTGAAGACGAAGGAGAGGATGAACTACCGTCTTCTAAAGGTAAGGATGGCGGCGATAAGAAATCTGCTGACCAGGCGGATAGCAAGTCGAAAAAAAGTCCGAAAATTCCCGATTTTAATACTTTTCGTAAAAAGTTCTTCATTATCGGTGCGGCTGTTATTCTGTTGATCGCTGGTTTGGTGTGGGCGTTTGTGTTTGCGCCGCGAGCACAGATTGTCATTTCTGCGCAAACTAGCAGCGTGGCTGTTAACACTCATATCAAATCAAGCGCTGCTATTAACACTAGTTTGCAAGATGGTACTGTCAAACTGACGACCAAAACTAGAGAAAAAGCGATTTCTAAAACATTTACGGCTACCGGCAAGAAGGATGTTGGCGAAAAAGCGACTGGTATAGTAAGCTTTTCGACGCGCGATATTGACAATCTTGGTACAGAAATCCCAGCAGGAACAACTTTGACAACAGATTCTGGCGCCGAGTATGTTACCAATGAAGGCGTTAAAATCTCGCTTAGTAATTATCGTAATGCCAAGGTGAAAATTACTGCCGCACGCAGTGGTGCCAGTTATAATGGCGCTAGCGGTACAGTCAAGGGAGCGCCTAGCGGTATTTCAGCAAGTATTAGCGGCTCGACGACGGGAGGTACTGACAAAACTATTACCGTCGTTCAACAAAGCGATATAAATAAAGCAATGCGCGAACTTGTCACCGAGGACGATAAGAACCAAAACAAAGCTGCTTTGCAAACTGAGTTTGGCAAGGATTACACGATTATCAATGAGTCATTTGCGGCGAATATTGCCGGGATTAATAAGCCTGCTGTTGATAGCGAAGCTAGTGACGGCCAAGCGGCAATTACTGGTACAATGAAGTTCTCGCTTTCTGGTATTGCTCGCAGCGAGTTTGATGCGTTTCTCAAAGCTTATTGCCAGCAGCGCATTGACGGTAAGTCAAACCAGAAAATTTATGATACTGGCAGCAAAACAGTTTCTCTGACTAACGTAGCTATTTCGGGTGATACGATTAATGCGACAGTCTCGGCGAACGGTAAGGTTGGTCCGAAAATCGACGAAGACGCCATCAAGGAATATGTCAAAGGCCAATCGGTCGGCGAGGTTCAAGAGCGCGTCAAGACAGTTGAAGGCATAAAATCAGTAGATGTGAACCTTTCACCATTTTGGGTTTATAGAGTTCCAGATGACACCAAGAAGATAAGTGTAAAGTTTCAGATAGATGGCTAAGCAGTATTTGGCGCTTGACGTCGGCGAGCGGCGAATTGGCGTGGCATCGGCAAGCAGCGATGTTAAGATTGCCGTACCAGGCGACTGGATTGACGTCGACGGCAAGGAACTCGATATTATCCGCGAGATGCTGATTGACGAATCAATAGATGTTTTGGTAGTGGGTTATCCGCGCAATCAACGAGGCGAGCCGACCGCACAGACTCAGTATGTCGAAAACTTCGTTGACAGTCTTGGTCAAATTGAATCTGACGTTGTATTTCAGGACGAATCGTTGACGAGCGTCAAAGCAGAGAATATCTTAGCATCGCAAAAACGTCCGTATAGTAAGGGCGAGATTGATTCTATGGCAGCTAGTATTATTTTACAAGATTATTTGGAGGCGCAATAATGGATGGTTTTAAGCGGCAGAATGGCCAACAATTTAATTCTCGGCCGAATAATAATCGGCAAGTACCGCCGCTTGGCGCAGCTCCGCGTCCTGCACCTCGTGCTGTTGACCCAAATCAGCCAATGGGGCAAAAGGCTAATATTTCGCTTAACCCCGACCATGACGCTGCGAGCCAGAAAGTATCAAAGAAGAAACGTCGTCTTCGGCGCTGGATGATTATTTTGATAACAATCATGGTGTTTTTGACAGCGGTTTTTGCGGTACTATTTAAGTGGTACGAGATGCAGCTAAAACCAGTCTCAAGTGATAGTAATAAGGTGTCGGTTACTGTTGAAGACGGTTCCTCGGTTTCAGTAGTTGCTAATACGCTAGCCAGCAAAAATCTTATTCGCAACCGATTGGCTTTTGAAGTTTATGTGCGCCTTAATAATAAAAATAGCATCAAAGCTGGCACCTGTATGATTGCTCCGTCTGAGTCGGTTGCTAATATTGTTAACCGTATGAATAATGGCTGTCATGACTTCAAAACGATTACTTTTTATCCTGGCGGTACGTTAGAGAGTTCTAAGTATAAGGCTTCGCAGTCGTCTGATGGTGTTGATAAAACGAGCGTTCGTTATATCTTGCGCCAAGCAGGCTACTCTGATAATGAGATCTCAAATGCTTTCAAAGCGAAATACTATAGTCCTCTGTTTGCTGATCGTCCAAGCGGGTCGTCTTTGGAGGGCTACGTTTTTGGGGAGACGTATCAATTTACGGGTGATGCCACAGCCAAAGATGTTTTACAGACAGTGTTTGATCACATGTATAAGGTTGTGCAAAAAAATGACTTAGTTAATAAGTTTAAGGCGCAAGGGTTGACGCTTTATCAGGGGTTGACTATGGCTTCGATTGTTGAGCGGGAATTGGGCTGCGAAGATAAACCGACCGTCGAGCGCAAAAATCGCTGTTATCAATACCAGCGGGGTATTGCGCAGGTGTTTATAGCTCGCTACAAGAAAAACATGCAGCTTGGTTCTGACGTAACCTTTATCTATGCTGCAGACAAAGCTGGTGTTAAGCCTAAGGTGGATATTGATTCTCCGTATAATACTCGCAAGCATACTGGTTTGCCGCCGACGCCAATTGCGACACCTGGCGAATTATCGCTTAAAGCGGTCGCTGATCCGGCGCCTGGCGATAGCTTGTTCTTTATAGCTGGCGATGACGGTTTAATATATTTTGCCAAAACTGATGAGGAACATAAAAACAATATTGACAAATACTGCCAGAAGTTGTGTAGTATCGTATAAAGTATTGACATTAACGCTAGTGATTTGCTATAATATAGAGTATACACGAGGACTTGCAGGAACAATTATGAATTATTGCCAGCTCTATCGTGCTCATAATATGATTTTCTAGGAGAACCATTATTAGTACGCAACCAAATCGAGTTAAAACTAATTTTGTACCGAGCGCAAAGGCTCATTCTAGCAAAACTAAAAGGCGCGGTGGTGTTTCTTGGACTTCCGTAGTATCGTATGTCGGCGTTTTTCTATTCATAGCAACGCTAATTGCTATCGGACAACGTCCAGTCGGCGTTCAGGAAGGTAGTAATAATACGCCGCTGGCTAATGCTTCTACCTCAAGCACTAAAAATACTGTAGCAGCTGCAACTTCCGCTAGTACGGTAGATCCAGTTGTCGCTACGAACATAGCTTCGTCGCTAGCAGACACTACCAGCATGCCAGTTAGCGCTAATGTAGCGACACTTTCTCAGACGCTGACTATTGAAACGGTAATGTCGCAGACCTCCAGCAACGCGATTAGTAAGCCGCAGATTGTCCAGCCGACAGCTAATTCGCGGGCGGCTACTACTTATACCACCAAGGCTGGTGATACAGTCGATGCAGTAGCCAGCAAATATGGACTCAAGAAAGAGACTATAGCTTGGGCCAATAATCTATCGTCTGATGCGCTGGAGCCAAATACTACTTTAACAATTCTGCCAGTTGATGGTGTTCAGCATACCGTTAAGGCGGGTGACTCTGTTGATAGTATTGTTGCCAAGTATGGTGGTAATAAGGCTGATGTGGTGTCGTATAATGATCTAGAACTCACTGGTTCGCTAACTGAAGGTAGGAATATTATTGTTCCTGGCGGTGCTTTGCCAGAAAATGAACGTCCAGGATATGTGGCTCCTCGTGCTGCGGCTAGTAATCGGCGCGGCGCTTATGGATATGGGTCGGGCCTGGGCGGTTACGGAAGTAATTACAATGGGGTTATCTCTGCTGGTAACAAATATGCATGGGGGAACTGTACTTGGTATGCTTACGAACGCCGAATGCAGCTAGGACGCCCAGTTGGTAGTTTCTGGGGTAATGCTAGTACTTGGGCTTATGCGGCAGCAGCGGCTGGATTGGCAGTTAATGGTACGCCAGCGCCTGGCGCAATAATGCAAAACGGCGGCGGATATGGCCATGTGGCAATTGTCGAGAGCGTTAACCCGGGCGTATCAATCACAATTAGCGAGATGAACGGTTATCGCTTTGGCGGCGGCTTCAATCGCGTTGGTCATGGCCAGATTTCCTGGGGCGAGGCCACTAGCGGTTACTATAGATATATTCACTAAGTATTTTACAAAACTAATTAACACCTCTGTCAAATCGGAGGTGTTTTTGGTATAATGTGTCTGTATGTTTGTTGATACAGCTAAAGTTTCAGTCCAGGCGGGCCGCGGCGGCGATGGCGCGGTCAGTTTTCGCCACGAGATTTACGTTGATAAAGGCGGTCCGGATGGCGGCGATGGTGGTCGCGGCGGTAATGTTGTGTTTTTGGCGACGGAACAGCTTAACACGTTATTGAAATTTCGTTACAAACCCGAGCTAAAGGCCGAAGATGGTGTCTCGGGCGCCAAGAAAAAAATGGCAGGCCGCGCTGGTAAGGATTTAGTTATTAAAGTGCCAGTTGGTACCATAGTCAAGCGCGATGGTAAAATCATCGCCGATTTATCTAAACCAAACCAAAAAACTGTTATTGCTAAGGGCGGCGATGGCGGTTTCGGCAATGCTCACTTTAAGTCTAGTGTTCGTCAAACACCACGTATGGCAGAGGTGGGCGAGCTCGGCGAATCGTTCGAGGCAGAACTAGAACTGAAATTATTGGCTGATGTCGGTTTGGTGGGTTTTCCTAATGCCGGTAAGTCAACCTTTTTGAGTGTGGTGTCAAATGCTCGCCCTGAAATTGCAGATTATGAGTTCACAACGTTGACGCCGAATCTCGGTGTAGCTGATGTCGATGACGGTTCGCTTTTAATTGCTGATATTCCAGGGTTGATTGAAGGGGCTAGTGATGGTAAAGGACTGGGTGATGCCTTTTTGCGGCATATTGAGAGGACTGCCGTACTGCTCCATTTGGTGGACGCTTATAGTAACGACGTAGCTGAGCGCTACCTGGCGATTCGTCGCGAACTCAAAAATTACAGTGCCGAACTGGCGTCGCGTCCCGAGATAGTAGCTCTAACTAAATGCGAAGGATTAGACCAGGATATCATTCAAATGCAAATTGATACCTTAAGAGCTGTCACTAGCGAGGACACACAGGTTTTCGCTATTTCTTCGGTATCGCATAAAGGCGTAATTGATGTATTGAGAGCTCTGCAGGTGCAAGTTGTAGCAATGCGCGCAGCTGAGAATGAGCAGAAGCAGACTGACGATTTGAATAACGATAAACTTGAGACAATCACTCTCAGTGGCAACGAGACGATCTCGAGCAGTTGGGAAGTTTCATACGATGCTGATAAGCAAATCTACCGCGTGTTTGGCGGCAAGATAGAAAAATTTGCTCGTCGCACCAATTTTGATCAGTTTGAAAGCGTCAATCGTTTACGCGATATCATGCGTCGTTATGGTATAGCGCACGAGCTAATGCGCCAAGGTGCTACTGGTGATAGCTTGGTGCAGATTGGCGAATCGACGCCGTTTACGCTGGTTGAGCAGTAGGTTTGGGTGTCATCTCGTAGCTTTGCTATACTATAGGTATGGCACAAACATTTTTCTTCTATGACCTAGAAACCAGCGGACTAAATCCGCGGCAAGACCGAATCATGCAGTTTGCGGGGCAGCGAACGGATATGAACCTTGAGCCGATTGGTGAACCGTATAATCTGCTGGTGACATTAAATGATGATACCTTGCCTAGTCCTGACGCGCTGATGGTAACTGGCATCACGCCGCAAAAAACGGTTGAGGAGGGCTACACCGAGGCGCAGTTTGCCCGGATGTTGAGTGAGGAGATTTTCACGCCTGAGACCGTTGCGGTTGGTTTTAATAACATTCGGTTTGACGACGAATTTATTCGCCATTTGTTGTGGCGTAATTTTCATGATCCGTACGAGTGGAGCTGGAAGGACGGCCGCTCGCGTTGGGATTTGCTGGATGTGGTGCGGTTGACGCGGGCGCTCAGGCCGGAAGGAATCAATTGGCCGCTTGATGACAAAGGTGAGCCAAGTAACCGCTTGGAATTAATCACCAGCGCCAACGGTATAGCACATGAAAACGCTCACGATGCTTTGGCGGACGTGACGGCGCTGATTGCCGTGACGAAATTGATTAAGCAAAAGCAGCCGCAGCTGTATGACTATTTACTAAAAATGCGTGACAAAAAAGTAGTCCAGCAACTGGTTAATGTGGACGATAAAAAGCCGTTTGTTTACGCTAGCGGGCGCTACGATAAAGAATTTGCCAAAACTACGGTGGCCTTTCCGCTGACGACCAGTCGAAATGGCGGCGTGGTTGTCTATGATCTGCGTTATGATCCGACGCCGTTTGTTGGGCTGAGCACAGAGGAATTGTCGGCAAAAATCTTTGCTTCGTGGGAGGAGCGGCAAGCTGAGGATTTCGTCAAATTACCGGTCAAAGAATTACAGTACAATCGTTGTCCGGCGGTGGCGCCGCTGGGTGTACTAGAGCAGGGCGATGGCTGGCAGAAGATTTCACTGGACGCTAAAACTGTCCAAAAGCACCAAAACATATTACTAAAATATCCAGACTTTGCCGAAAAATTACGGACTATTTTTGAAAACAAGCCAGCCTTCAAGAAACTGCCCGATCCGGACGCGCAATTGTATGACGGCTTTTTGAACGACCGTGATCGTATCCGTGTCGAGGCGGTGCGTAATGCTGATGAGCGCGAGCTGGCTGATTTTTATCCAGAATTTCAGGACGAACGTTTAGCGCCGCTATTACTACACTACAAAGCACGTAATTTTCCGCGCTCGCTTAGTGAAGATGATCTAGCGCAATGGGAAGCCTGGCGAGCTCAGCACTTGCAGGCACAATTGCCGCAATTTATGGCATCTCTGCAGCGGTTAGCGCCGACAGCAACTGACGAACAGCAGTTTATTTTGCAAGAATTGCAATTGTGGGCTGAGTCTACATTACCAGTTAGCGATTAGATTTTTCGCGTGCTAGCTGCTATTCTTTTGGAGGTAATGGACGTTGGATGGTATTTTCTATGTAGGTGAATATGTTTATGACTATCATTGCGTATAGCAATAACATAACCCAGTATGGTACTGATATGTGTGTACCAGGTATAGCGCCGACTAGTACGAAATTCATTAGCGAATCGTAAATGTCGTGGCGCAGCAAAAATAGAGGTACACCGATAAGGCACGCCAATACAACACGAATCTTGATGCTGAGGACAGCGAATAGTTCAATTAATGCTCTCATTTGACTATACTATAGCAAATATACTATAGTATGTGCAACGATAAGCGCGATACAGTTTTAGTTTATTTGGATGGTATTTTAAGTGTAATACGTGCACAGATGTTTTGCGGTAATGGATTTTTTTACCGAAAAATGCTAAAATAAGTAGTCATGTCAGATAGTATCAAGATCACCGGTGCACGCCAAAATAACTTAAAAAACGTGAGTTTGGAAATTCCACGCGATAAGTTTGTAGTGGTGACAGGACTTAGCGGCAGCGGCAAATCAAGCCTGGTTTTTGATACTATCTATGCCGAAGGACAACGGCGCTATGTTGAAAGCTTGAGCAGTTATGCGCGGCAATTCTTGGGCATCATGGACAAGCCAGATGTTGACTCAATTGATGGATTGAGCCCGGCAATTTCAATAGATCAAAAATCAACCAGTCGTAATCCGCGTTCAACGGTTGCCACGGTAACAGAAATTTACGACTATTTACGCTTGTTGTTCGCGCGTGTTGGCGTACCTCATTGTCCGGCGCTTTTGCCAGATGGTAAGCGCTGCGGCAAGCCGGTACAACGACGAACAGCACAATCAATTATTGATGAAATCATGAAATTACCTGAAGGCGCAAAATTAATGATCCTGGCGCCGATTGTTAACCAGAAAAAAGGCGAGTTTCAGCATATTCCTGAACAGTATATGCGCAGCGGTTTTGCTCGAGCGCGAGTGGACGGCGTAATTTATGCACTAGATGAGTTTCCAGAATTACAAAAGAGTTTTAAACATGATATCGAATTGGTCGTAGACCGCTTGGTGATGCGTCCAGACATGATTTCGCGCGTATCGCAATCAGTCGAACAATCGTTAGAATTGGCTGGCGGCATAGTCCAAGTGTTGAATGCTGATAGCGGCGAAATTTTGACTTATAGCCAGCGCTATGCTTGTGTGGATCACCCGGGCGAGGAGATTCCTGAATTGGAGCCGCGGCTATTCAGTTTTAACGCGCCGCAAGGTGCTTGTCCGGTATGTACGGGGCTGGGCACACGAATGGAGATTGATCCTAGCTTGGTTTTTAACAAAAATTTGACGATTGCCGAAGGTGCAATTCGTCCGTTTAATCGTTTTAGTGTTGATGCTTGGTATATGAAACGGCTTGAAGCGGTAGCGGCTGAACATGGTTTTAGTCTACACGTACCAGTGCGCGAACTAAGCGACGATGTGCGGAAATTATTGATGTATGGTACGGGCGAGCAAAAATATCGCGTTGAGCTAGGTAATGGCCGGCACTATGATTCAACATTTGAAGGGATTATTCCAAATCTTGAGCGTCGTCACCGCGAAACTGATAGCGACTTCATGCGCAAAGATATTGAGCGATTTATGCGTGAACGCAAATGCACAGCCTGTAAGGGCGCTCGCCTTAAACCGGTAGTCTTAGCGGTGACGGTTAGCGGCTTGTCGATTATGGATATTTGTAATTTAGATGTCGAGAACGCCTTAGACGTCTTTAGTCAGCTGAAATTTGATGATAACGAAATGAAGATCGTCAAGCTAGTGATTAAAGAGATTAACGCTCGTCTGGGATTTATGAATAACGTAGGGTTGAATTATCTAGAACTGGGGCGAGCTGCTAACACTCTGAGCGGCGGTGAGGCACAACGGATTCGTCTAGCGACACAGATTGGCTCTGGGTTGCAAGGGGTGCTATATGTGTTAGACGAGCCGTCAATTGGCTTGCATCAGCGCGACAACGATCGATTAATTAAAACGCTCAAGCATTTGCGCGATCTGGGCAATACCGTATTGGTGGTCGAACATGATGAAGAGACGATCGCTGCAGCTGATTTTTTGGTGGATGTGGGTCCAGGTGCTGGCGTGCATGGCGGCGAGATTGTAGCTGCCGGCACGCCAGCCGAGGTGGCGCAGAATCCGGCCAGTATTACCGGACGATATTTATCTGGAGCAGAAAAAATATCGGTACCTAAGAAACGCCGTGCGGTCGAGAAAGATCGCAAACTTGTCGTTCGCGGTGCTAAGGAGAATAACCTTAAAAATATTGATGTCGAGTTTCCGTTGGGCGTAATGACATTAGTGACTGGCGTTAGCGGTAGCGGCAAATCGACACTAGTCAATGACATTGTAGCCAACGAATTGACGGCACGTCTACATCGAGCGCAGACTGTGTCCGGCGATCATGATAGAATTGACGGTGTTAAGCAATTAGATAAAGCTATCGTCATTGACCAGTCGGCGATAGGTCGTACACCGCGTTCTAATCCAGCAACTTATACGGGCGTGTTTACGCAGATTCGCGAATTGTTTGCTAATACCCCCGAGGCTAATATTCGCGGTTACAAAGCAGGGCGTTTTAGTTTCAACGTCAAGGGTGGTCGCTGTGAGAATTGCCAAGGCGACGGTGTGATAAAGATTGAAATGCACTTTTTGCCTGACGTTTATATACAGTGTCCAGAATGCCACGGCAAGCGTTACAACCGCGAAGCGCTAGAGATTAAATATAAGGGCAAAACTATTAGCGATATTCTAGAAATGACGGTCGAGCAAGCCTGCGAGTTCTTTACTAATATTCCAGCTATCTCCCGCAAGCTCGAGACAATTAACGAAGTTGGTTTGGGCTATGTTAAGCTTGGGCAGCCAGCGACGACGTTCTCTGGCGGCGAGGCGCAGCGCATTAAATTGGCAGCAGAGCTATCACGTCGTTCGACTGGTAAAACACTTTATATACTCGATGAGCCAACAACTGGCTTACACACTGCTGATGTTCGCAAATTGCTCGAGATTTTACAAAAATTAGTCGATGGTGGCAACAGTATGATAATCATTGATCATAATCTGGAAGTCATTAAATGCGCTGATTGGATTATTGATATGGGTCCAGAGGGTGGACAGGGTGGTGGCAGAGTGGTTGCTGCTGGCACGCCAGAAGACGTCGCAAACAATCCAGAAAGTCAAACTGGGAAATACTTACAGAAGCTGTTATAAACGATAATCTTTGCAAAGACTAAAAACCTAATCTCAGACGAAAGATTTGGTGCGGATTTGCGTTATTTTTTCCGTTTGGACGTCTTGGTTTTTGAGAATAAAACTTGGAGCTGTTTTTTGAGAGCTGCGCGGTTTGATGGTTTCTTGAGCGCGTGAATAATCATCGGCGAGACAGAGAGGAATACGATTATAAGAGCAGCAATCTCGATGTTAACGCCTGCTTTGGTAAGTAATTCACCGGCGTAATAACCTAGATAAACAAACAGTGATGACCACAAGAATCCGCCGATAATGTTAAAAACCAAAAATGTTCTGTAATGCATTTTGCTGGCACCAGCAACGATTGGCGCAAAAGTTCGGACGATCGGCGCAAAACGAGCCAACACGATAGTAATTGAACCGTGTTTGTCGTAGAATTTTTCAGTTTGCTCTAAATATTTTTTCTTGAAAAAACGCGAATTTTCTTTTTCAAATAATTTGCGGCCGACCTTATGTCCAAAACTATAGCCAACACTATCGCCTAACACGGCTGCCAAAAATACCAGGATAGCGAATAGATGAATATCAATTGGCAAAATATGCTGTTGTACCATGTAAGCTGCCGTAAATAGCAAGCTGTCGCCTGGAAATATGAAGCCGATTAATAAACCTGACTCAGCGAAAACTACCAATAAGATAATTGGCACGCCGAGATGAATAATCAAATTAATAAAGGCTTCCATGCTAGAGCTGATTATAGCACAGATTTCTAGCACCAGCTAATGGAATAGGTTTGGGTCTAAAAATTTATTGTCGAAACGGATTGGGTATATCGTGAATTACTAGCTTGGTTAGAATCATTATCCATAAACATGTTATAATAGAGAAGTAATAGTAAACCTCCGAAAAGGTATCTAACGAAAGGAAGAGAGAAATGGGAGAAAAAATTACTCTGAAGATTGCTAAGCGCGAAGTGCTTGGCAAAAAAGTTAAGACGCTACGTCGCCAAGGAATTACGCCAGGTGTGGTCTACGGTGCTGGTATGGAAGCGGTGCCGATTCAGGCTGAAGCTGGCGAAGTGCTGCGCGTCTATAAGCTAGCTGGCAAGCATACGCCCGTCCAGTTACTAGGCAGCGAGCGGCGCATAGCGATGATTAAGGATGTTGAATCATATCCGACTAGGTCAAATGCTCTTCGTCATATTTCTTTTCACGCAGTTCGGGCTGATGAGCCGGTGATTGCCGAAGTGCCGATTCGTTTGAGCGGTACAGGAGAATCTGAGGCGGAGCGTGCCGGCTTGGTAGTGCTGCAAGCGCTTGAGAAGATCAAGGTCAAGGCTTTGCCGATGGATCTACCAGAAGTATTGGAAGCGCCGACGAGCGGTCTTGTTAAAGAAGGCGACCGCGTGACCGTGGGTGATATTGTTTTGCCGGATGGCGTTGAGCTGGTCGATAGCGATGACGGCCGCGAGGGCACGGCTGATGACGATACTACAGTCAAAGATTTGGTTGTGGCAAACGTCTATGAGCCGAGCGCTCTAGCAGCTGCCAACGATGCGGCGGCCGGCGAAGCTGAGTCCGCCGATGCCGAGCAAGTCGAAGTTACGGGAGAAACTGAAAAGACTGAAGCGTCGGAATAGTTTGGTCCTAGACTATCAAAAACACCGTCATGATTTGGCGGTGTTTTTGCTATAGCCGGAAATGCTAGAAATTACTCCTCGATGAATCCGCCGGATTGCCGCGCCCACAACTTAGCGTAAACGCCGCGTTTTTTGGCAAGCAATTGATCGTGCGAACCGTCTTCGACGATACATCCATTTTCCAGGACGATGATACGATCGAGCTTAGCGATGGTCGATAAACGGTGGGCGATGACAATTGACGTTCGGTTTTTCATCAACGTTTCCAGCGACTTTTGGATTAGCGCTTCTGATTCTGAGTCTAATGCTGATGTCGCCTCGTCAAGGACTAGAACTGGCGCATCTTTCAAAATCGCTCTGGCAATGGCAATGCGCTGTCGCTGTCCGCCCGAAAGTTTGACGCCGCGTTCACCAACTAGCGTGTCAAAACCGTCTTGCAATTTGACGATGAAGTCGTAAGCACCAGCCTTCTTAGCAGCTTTTTCAATTTCGGCATCAGTCGCGTCAGGTCGGCTGTAGGCGATATTCTCGCGGACGGAGCGATGAAATAGCAGCGGCTCTTGCGGCACATAGGCGATTTGCTGGCGCAGGCTTGCCTGGGTAACTTCGGCAATATCTTGCGAGTCGATTGTGATCTTGCCCGAGTCAATATCGGCAAATCGTAGCAATAATTTGGTGAGGGTAGTTTTGCCAGACCCGCTTGATCCGACTAAACCAATTTTTTCACCTGGCTGAATATTGAGCGAGAAATCATGAAACAAGGTATCGCCTTGGCCTTCGTCGTGCGTAAAGGTTACGTTGTCCATGACAATGCCGCCGCATTTAATTTTTAGTTTTTTGTCGCTGCGATCAACTAGTGTTGTTGGTGTTTTAAGTATTTCTACCACCTCGTGAGCATCGCCAATAATACGATTGTAACTGCGCATGATGCCATTCATGTTCCACAACTCGTGCGCCACGCTGCCTGTATATGTTATGATTAAGTAAACTGATGCTACTGATACTAAATTGTGCTGAGCGGCGTATACCGCAAAAGCAATTGCGCCAATTTTGATAATAGTGTTGATGGTCGAATAAACGGTACTAACTTTCAGGAAACCGCGCATCGTGCCCAAGCTAGCGCTGCGCCATGAACCTACCGTTTTTGAAAAGCGCTTTTGCTCTAGCGATTCAGCGCCAGATGATTTAACCGCCAGAATATTTGAAACCATGTCAGCTAGCTGGCCGCTGACTTTATTGCTGGCTTTAGCTTCTTTTTCGCTTAATTTAGCCATTGGCCTAGAACCAAGATAGACGGCAATACTAAAAATAATTGAAAAGATAAACAGGAATAAAGCATACTGCCAAATTAATGTCGATAAAATGATTATTGATCCAGCTAGGGAGATAACTAATGGCAAAATCGACCAGAAAATTGTATCCCAAAAACGCTCAACCGCGCCGTTTAGCTTATTGGTTTGGCTGACAAGCGAGCCGCCGAATTTATTAGCATGGAAAAACATTGTTTGATTAGTTAATTTACTAAAGCAGCGCGAGTATAAATCGCGTTGCAATGCAGTCTCGAGCGTCCAAGTGAGATACAATACCAAGCGCCAGCCAATTACCGTTGAACACAGTTCGCTAACACCATACAGAACAATTAGCGTCCATAAATTATTAGCGGTTTGTAGCTGGTTGTGCTGGATAATATTAAGCAGCTCTGCGATAACAAGCGGACCGACAAAAATAGAAATAACAATCGTAGTAATTGCAAAAAATATCGCTAGATTCCTGCGGCGCCTGTAGGGTACAGATACTTGCCAGAACAGGCGTAAAATTTCTTTATCGTTAATTTTATTTTTCAAAAGTATCTCCTTCTCTTGTGCAGTTTATATTGTGAGCAGTTTGATCGTTAGTAAGGTGATTCAAACGCGAGATTTAGAGGAACTCTTTTGGTTCGAGTTCATAGATTAACCAATTATAAGGTATAATCTTGGTATGAGTCAAGAACAAACAATTTCGTATGTTTTAATAACAGGCACTACCAGTGGCTTGGGCAGAGAATTTGCTCGTATATTTGCGCAAAATGGTTATAATATCGTTGCTGTTGCGCGTAACGAAGTTCTATTGCAACAGCAAAAACAGGAGTTAGAACGCCAGTTTGGCGTTGAAATGGTCTACATAGTTAAAGATTTGAGTGCTGAGAATAGCGCTCAAGAAATTTATGACGAGATTAAATATAAAGGCATTAATATAGACATCTTAATTAACAATGCCGGGTTTGGTTCGTTTGGTCGCTATGTTGATGTTGATTGGCAGCGCCAGAAAGGTCTCGCTAGCGTTAATATGCTGGCCGTGATGCAGTTGTCATATCTATTTGGTAAAGATATGGATCGTCGCGGTAAGGGCAAGATTGTTAATATTGCATCGATTGCCTCGTTTCAAGCTGGGCCATACATGGCGATGTACTATGCCTCGAAAGCTTTTGTTCGCTCGTTTTCTGAAGCTTTGCATGAAGAAATGAAAAGTTCTGGCGTGTCGGTAACGGCGATTTGTCCAGGTCCGGTAGCAACTAATTTTGAAAGAAATGCTAATATGATAAACTCGGCAATGTTCACTAGGCTCAGAGTTTATACACCAGAAGTGGTTGCCGCGAAAAGCTATCGTGCTATTATGCGCAATAAAGCAGTATACGTAGTTGGCTGGCCAAATAAGTTTTTGGTATTTTTGACGCGGTTTTGTAGCTTGAAGTTTAGTAGAGTTCTCGCTAGTAAAATTAATTTAGGCAGTGGGCGAAAATAGCCTGGTCTGATCAGTAATTTAATTGTTGAAAATCATGACCAAGAAGTGTAGTATGATAAGTTTTGTAAAAAAGCATTGTATTTTTATTGTAAATGATTTACAATAAAAATATGACACAAATAGTTAGTCGAAGAATCACGAAATATACTGATAGTATACTATCGATTTTATGCCAACTGCAGCATGCTACTAATGCCGAGATTGCTAGCCGGTTGCGAGAGTTGTATTCAAATGTTAGCGATACTACGGTACATCGTATTACGCAACGTCTGCAGAGTGATGGCGTTATTGGACTGGCACCCGCGTCAAGGCAGGGCTGTTTGCGGTACGACTTTTCACCGGAATCACACGATCATTTTATATGCAGCGAGTGCGATAGTTTACAGGATATCAAAGTTCCTGATTCAGTGCGTTGCCAGATCGAGCGCCAGCTTGATGGCTGCTGTTTCGATGGTTCTTTAGTCATTACTGGAGTATGTCAACAATGTAAAAATAGAAGGAGGAATTATGGCATTAATTAGTATTACAACTAAACAAGAGTTTGAAGAAAAAGTGCTAAAAAGCAAGCGTCCGGTCTTGGTCGATTTTTGGGCGCCATGGTGTCCGCCATGCCGAGCGATGGCGCCAATATTGCAGCAGATCGCTGACGAGACAGATTTTGATATTGTTAAAATTGACACTGATGCTAGTAATGACAATAAAGAACTGGCTATGCATTACCGCGTGCAGGGTATCCCAAATATGAAGATTTTTGTTGCTGGCGAGGAAGTTGCTGAGCTGATCGGTATAAAGTCAAAACAGACACTAATTGATGCGTTGGAGAAAGCTAGAGAAAATGCTGATTAATATGTTGTCGCAGAATAATAATTTATCAAAAACTTTTTGCACGAAGATCAATTGATATATTTATCGCATCATGGCTTATTGTTAATTATTTACAAAACTAAATTGTGAGTTTCGTAAACGTTCTTGGTAGTATTGTTAGTTAGCTATTTAGGTTTATTCAATGAATCTGAAGTAATAATATACCAATGTATAAACTATTAATGCTAATATAAGATATTAAGTAATCTGCGAAAGGACATATTACATGAGTCAAGCTAAATTGCCTAAAGATAATGCATGGGAAGCTTTTGAAAAAACTTCTGGTGATTCACGCGACACTTATAAAATTGAACGATCTAAAAACTGCTGGATTATAAGTAAATTTGATAAAAATTCCATAGCAATGGGTGAAGCTCCTTGGGTTGTCGCTGATAGTGGCGAAGTGATTAGAGTTGGTTATCCGCTCTCGCTCGAGGCAGTGCTCGCAGAAGTTGCACGACGTAACGAGAACGACTAAGTTAAAGGTATAACTGCAATGATACTGCACTCTAAACCGCTTTTATATGACCAAATCGCAGCCGATCCAATGAATGCTGATTTTGCTAATAGAGGTTGGTTGCCTGTGTATTCTGCCTCAATAAGTTCGCGAATTGTACTGGTCGGGCAGGCGCCAGGTCGAATTGCTCAGCAGACGCTAAAGCCGTGGAATGATGCTAGTGGTCGCTTACTTCGGCGATGGCTGAACGTAACGGACGAGCAGTTTTACAATCCCGATCTCTTTGCGTTGATGCCGATAGATTTTTATTATCCAGGCAGAGGTACACATGGCGATTTGCCGCCGCGCTTGGACTTTGCTAAGAAATGGCACCCGCGCTTATTGGCGCAGATGCCGAATGTGCGATTGACAATTTTGGTTGGTTCGTATGCGCAAAAATATTATCTTGATCGCTGTGCCAAGCAGAATTTGACAGCAACTGTGGCGGACTTTAATATGTATTTGCCAGATTATTTTCCATTAGTTCATCCATCACCGCTCAATATTGGCTGGCGCAAACGTAATCCCTGGTTTGAATCGGACGTTATTCCAGTTCTACAAACTATAGTTAAGGAGGTGCTGTCATGACAGTTTATAAAATTAAACGAATTTACGAATCGCCAGAATCGAACGATGGCTACCGCGTGCTAGTTGACCGATTATGGCCGCGCGGTATAAGTAAAGAACGAGCGGCGCTAGACGAGTGGGCTAAAGAAATCGCGCCAACCAATGAGCTGCGCCAATGGTTTAATCATGACCCAGAAAGATTTACAGAATTTTCAGAACGTTATACAAAAGAGTTAGATGAAAATCCTGCCGCTATCAAGGCGAGAGATGACTGGCCTAATCATCCAATCGTTACGCTATTGTATAGCGCTAAGGATGCGGAGTTTAACCAGGCTGTAGTACTTAAGCAATGGTTAGAATAAATAGCGCTCTTCAAAAATACTCATTTTTGACGTAAAATATAATTAATGATACGATTCCGCAACACTCTGACGCGTCGGTTTGATGATTTTACTCCGCTATCGTCTGATAGAGTGACTTTATATACTTGCGGACCGACTGTCTACGATGATTTACACGTCGGTAATTGGGCAGCCTACGTCTATTGGGACACGCTAGTTCGGACATTGCAAATTGACGGCTATACGGTTGATCGCGTGATGAATATAACCGATGTTGGGCATTTGGTCAGTGATGCAGACGAAGGCGAGGATAAGCTTGAAAAGGGCGCTCGTCGCGATGGAAAAACTGCTTGGGAAATCGCTGAATACTACACGCAGCATTTTCTTGACGGCATGAAAGCGCTCAATCTTATTCCGCCGACGCATATAGCCAAGGCAACTGATTACATTTCGCAGCAGATTTCTTTGCTGCGGGCTCTTAAACAGCGCGGTTGCACTTATCAAACCAGCGACGGCATCTATTTTGATACCAGTACTTTTCCGCGTTACGCCGACTTTGCACAGCTTGATTTGAGCGCCCAAAAAGCTGGCGCTCGCGTCGATGCTAATAGCGAGAAACGTCAACCATGGGATTTCGCGCTCTGGAAATTTACTGAGAAGGGCAAAGTGCGCGACATGGAGTGGGAGACGCCTGCTGATTTGCTAGATACGCCACCAGAAGATAACAAGCCAGTCATGGGCTTTCCTGGCTGGCACTTGGAATGCTCGGCTATCGCCATGAGCTTGCTCGGCAAGACAATCGATATTCATACTGGCGGAATTGATCACATCCCGGTGCATCACACTAACGAAATCGCCCAGAGCGAAGCGGCAACTGGCCAAAGGTTTGCGAACTTTTGGCTGCACTGCAACCACCTGAAGATTAATGGCGGCAAAATCAGCAAATCCCTCAGTAATGGCTACACGCTTGATGATCTAAAGCGGCATGGTTTCTCAGCGATGGATTTGCGAATGTTTATTTTGCAGGGACATTATTCTAACGAAGGTAATTTTTCATTCGAGAATTTGCAGGCAGCGCACAACAGGCTACAACATTGGCGTGACGTGGCTTGTTTACGACATCAAGTTCACGATCGCTTACATAGCGATACCGAGAACAATGATCTACGACATGATTTCTCGCCAAGCGCGGCTATTGGCGCTGTCAAAGAAGCGCTAAACGATAACTTAGAAACGCCACGGGCGCTAGCTATTGTCGATAAAGCCTTAACTGAACTTGACAAAAAACCACCGCAGAAAATCTATCGAGCTGGATTAATCGAATTTTTAGAGTTTGTTGATGCGGCATTGGGGCTTGAGCTGTTGGACTCAACTCCCGATATTGATGATGAATGCAAGCGGCTATTGGTAGAACGCCGCCGTGCTCGCGATAACAAGAATTGGGTAAATTCCGATGAATTACGCGACGAGCTGCTTAATGAATACGGCGTAGTTGTCAAAGACACCGCACATGATACTTTATGGGCGTACGCTGACGAAAAACCAGAGTAGACTCAAGTGTTTAAAAGATTTTTTGAATGGTGTGAGCTGGCTAGGCCAATCCTTTACTAGGCTTCAGTTTCTGATTTAGCTGCCCCTGGTTTACTTTTTTCGCGGCGAACACGCTTGAGCAGGCGAGCAAGCTTTGTTGGTTTGGCAGCTGGTTCTTCGCGGCGTTCGACCTTGATATATTCAGTTGCAAGCACTTTAGCGCAGCCAGCTATCGGTATCGAGATAATACCGCCAACCATACCGAACATATACAGCCCTATAGTTACCGCCATCAAAACCATTAGCGGCGAAAGTTCAATACGCTTGGATTGAATAGTTGGCGAAATTACATTATTCTCGATCTGCTGGTAAATGATGAAGTAAATACCAAAAGCTATCGCTGCTGGCATACTATTAATTGCCAGTAATGCAAAGACGATAATGCCGCCAATTCCTGCGCCGAACATTGGGATCAGCGACAAGATAAACATGATAGCAATCGTTGGCAAAGCGATGTTTGCTGGTACTGCTGGAAAAACTTGACTCAAGATAAATACTGTTAAGCCGGCAAAAGCACCATCTAAACCCGAAACGATCAATTGTCCGCTTACATATCCAGAGATTACCGCATTCATCCGCCGGAAGATGATTCGATGGTGCTGCATTCGCTTATCGTTGCTATATAATCCCCAGAAGTATCGTGACCAGCGCGGTCCTTCGACTAGCATTAGGAATGTTAGAACTAGCGCTAGCGAGGCCTCGGTGATTAGCGACATTGTTGTTCCGACGCCGCTGAGAAAGTTCTGTCCAAAGTTTGCCAGCCACGACGTTGCATTTCCTTGTATTGAAACAACCATTTGATCAATCTGCGATTCTAGATGATAACGCGATACTATAGCGCCAAAGCCCTTCCATTGCGCCGACATTGTTCGTATCGTATCGGGTAGAGTTTGTAAAAAGCTAATTGTTTGCTGAACTATTGGCGGCACTGCCAAAAACAGAATTGCCGCTAGTATTGCTACAATAACGATAAAAGCGATAGCTGTACTGAGGGTTCGGCTGCGGTTGGGTAGCTTATTAGCCAACCAGCTGACTGGTCCATTGAGAGCTAGTGCTAAGAATGCTGCCGCTCCAATAATTACTAACGCTGTACGAGCATTCCAAATTAATAAGCCTGCTAGTCCAAAGCCGATTACTACCAGCCAAAAACGTACGAATGTTATAGTGTCTATCTCGATTTTAACCTTCATATTTTCAGTATAGCGCTTTATTGTTAAAAACTAAAATTTGCTATAATGTGCTTATGGCTTTTTACGGTAAAACCATTAAAGAAACACTAGTTGAACTTGAATCAACCACTAAAGGCTTATCCGATATCGAGAGCGATGAGCGGTTACGTCACTATGGCTTAAACACGATCAAAGTTAAGTCTGACCCGCTTTGGCGTAAAATTGTTGAGCCGTTCAAGTCGGTTTTTATGGCAGTGCTGATAGTGGCGGCAATTGTTAGTTTGTGGCACAAGTCGTATTTTGATGCTGGGTTGATTATTTTTATCATGGCGGTGAACGCGATTATTTATTATGTGCAACGGTTTTCGACTGAGCGGATTTTGCGATCGCTGCAAAAACAGTCTGTGGCTGAAGTCGAGGTGCTGCGAAAAGGGCGGCGCGAGATGATTGCTGCGACACTGTTAGTTCCAGGCGACGTGATAATTCTTGATGAGGGCGATAAAATTCCTGCTGATGCCCGCATGCTAGAGGCGCGCTCTTTTCGTGTTGATGAATCGCAATTAACTGGCGAATCGCTACCAATCGAAAAAACTTGCGCTGTCCTGCCGAGCGACCGCGAAATTTACGAACAATCCAACATGGTCTTCCAAGGCTCATTTGTCGTTGGCGGTACTGCTATGGCGATAGTAACCGCTACTGCTAACGATACCGAGTTTGGTCGTTTGAGCGATTTATCGTCTGGCGACCATAATGTCAATCCTGTACAGCAAAAAATTGATAGGCTTATCACGCGTATAGTGGCTGTTATCTTGGGCATTGCTTTATTTGCTTTTTGGTTGGCGCTAGCTCGCGGTGTTGAGTGGAGCGAAGCTTTGCGCTTTGTGATTGCTCTCAGTGTTAGTGCAGTACCCGAGAACTTACCAATCGCCATCTCAGTTATCTTGGTATTAGCGATGCGTCGGATGGCTCGCCGCAAAGCATTGGTGCGAACTATGGGCTCAATCGAGTCAATCGGCGCCATCACTACTATTGCCACCGACAAAACTGGCACACTAACGCGCAACAAATTATCGGTTCAAGAAATTTGGCACCCGCACCACAACGAAAAACGTATTTTGCAGACACTTGCTGCTAGTACACTGTTAGATCAGAGAAAAACTGCTGATCCGCTTGATAAAGCTTTCGCTTCGTTCATTAACTCGTCCGAAGCGACTCCCAAACTTGGCCAGCCTTTGCGGGAATTTACATTTGAGCATTCAATGGCAATGAGCGGCAATTTGCGGCATGATGGCGCTAAGTATGCTCTAGCTGTTAAGGGCGCGCCAGAGAAAATCGTTGACCATTGCGATATCACCGAAGGCGAACGCGAGAAAGCTTTAGTTGAATTGCATCATCTGACTGGACTTGGTTTCCGGGTAATTGCGCTAGCGCATGCGTCGCTCAGTAAACCAATTGATTCGCTTGAAAACATTCCGGATAATACGCCGCTGGTTTTTGATGGTTTTGTAGGTGTGGCAGATACACTGCGGCCAGAGGCTAAAGGGGCTATTGCTCGCGCGCAAGCCGCTGGTATCAGCGTGCGTATGGTCACCGGCGACCACTTCGAGACAGCTTATCATATCGGTAAGCAGCTTGGCTTGGTCGAGCATCGCAACCAGGTTTTTGATAGCCGGCAGATTATTACATTATCTGACGACGAACTAGCTGAAAGGTTGCGTACTATCCGTGTTTGCGCGCGCGTTTTGCCCGAACATAAGCATCGCATCCTTGAAGTACTCAAGCGCGATAATATCACTGCCATGACTGGCGACGGTGTCAATGACATTCCGGCGCTGACTAATGCTCATGTCGGCGTCGCTATGGGGGCAGGGGCACAAATTGCCAAGGACGCGGGCGATATCATCTTGCTTGATAATAACTTTCGCTCAATTGTTTCGGCTATTCACGAAGGGAGGACTGTTTACGCCAATATTAAGCGCATGGTAACGTATCTGTTAGCGACTAATCTCGGTGAAGTTATCGTGTCGCTGGGCGCGTTGATTTCTGGTCTACCGCTGCCGCTGGCGCCTGTGCAGATTTTATGGGTTAATTTAGTCACAGATAGCGCCATGGTAATTCCGATCGGACTGGAGCCGGGCGAGCCTCGGAATATGTTAGAGAAGCCAAAACGCGCTAACGCGCCGCTACTCAGTAAATTTATGACTTCGCGAATATTGTTGATTGCCATAATTATGTCATCAATGACGCTGGGATTCTATATTTATTTCAATCAACGCTTTGGTGCTGACTATGCTCGGACAATTGCTTTTTGTTCGCTGGTAACCGCGCAGTGGGCTAGTGCTATCGAGGCACGCAGTGATTACGAATCATTGATCGGTCGTCTGCGCAAGCGGAACGCACCTTTCATTGTTGGACTAATCATCGCTGTCACGCTGCAGATTGCCGCCCTGGCTACGCCGCTTGGACGGTTGCTGCATATTACGCCAGTAGACAACACGCATCTTCTCTTAGTGACTGTCTCTGCTCTCATTATACCTATCGTCTTGATTGAACTGCATAAATGGGTAGGGCGAAAGTTCTTTGGTAAGCGACCGAATCTTCAGCGAATTACCAAGCGTCTTAAACGGCCGCTCAAGAAAAATAAAAAGTTTGCTAATTAATTCCGGCGCTTGATATGCCCACGCAATAGTTCTAAATCAGCTAAATCTTTACGACGAGCCATCTTTCGTTTGGCAGCAATCAGCCGGTCGGTCGAGACTACGGGTATCCCATCGATGGTTTGCATATCTCGCTGTAATGCTGTCAAGGAATTACCCATCCAACTTTTTAGCAGATTGTATTGTTCATGTACCAAAATTCGCTTGCCACTAGTTAGTGTCACCTCACGCCAATGTTTCTTGCTCGCGAAACGGTCATAAACTTCGCGTGATACTACTAAATCAACATTAGGTGTATCGCGCAAATGCATCATATCAAGTACGGCGCCACCGACCACGATGTACGAATCGCTAGCGATTTTAAGGTCTCTAATCATTTCAATTGCCGAAGCCTGTTTCTGATGCGCCAATGCCAGAGACAATGTTGTGTAAATGTTGCGGCTACCAATTATATCGGTAATGCCATAGATATCAAACTGGCTGCGCAATCCCGGTGATACGTGCGCAAAAGCAATCGCGATACCATCTTCGCCAAGCTCGCGGTACAAACGTTTGAGTGCTTCAACCGCTGTATAGTCGATATCATCAATCGCTCCGGCATCAATCACCACGTATGTTACTGGATGTTTAGCGCGATGAATAGCTCGCCGTAACCGTTCAGCGAAATAATTAATATTCTCGAAAAAAAGCGATTCGCCGAAAGCATAAACTAATGTATCTTTTGGCAAAGAGTCTATCTTATCTTTTACCCGATCAGCCGCCCATGATGACAGCTCGCCATCGCGCAGCAGCACAGCGTCATCAGGGTGGTACTGCCGGCGTAATCGTTCCATCAGCGAGGCTGCTACCGCTACCAAAATACCTAACTGTACGCCGAATAGTACCGTACAAGCTAGAGCAACTAGCGCGATCATAAACTCCTCATGATGGACAGCCCACAAATAGTGCAATTCACGAAAACGAATCAAGCGTAAACCTGCCGTACAAACTATCGCTGCTAGTGCTGCTAGCGGCACGTAGTGTAACAAAGTACCGCCAAAAACGATCAACGCCATCATTGCTAAGCTGGCAACAATACCGCTCAATTGCGAACGCATACCCAGCGAGTCGGCTAACTGGCTGCGCGGCGGTGAGGCGCTAACGGTATAGCCGTGGAATAGAGCTGAAGCAACATTAGCTATTCCAAGGGCTGCCGTATCTTGGTTGGTCTGGATTTTATCGTCGTGTTCGCTACCAATGGAGCGCGCTGTCATGGAGCTTTGCACTAGTACTACGAGTACAATTGATAATACGGTCGGCATAATTGTATTTAGCATCTCGAGTGACACCGTGGGTACTATTAAGTTTGGTATATTGCTTGGCAGCGAACCTAAAAACTCTACGCCGTACGCATCGACATGAAATACCATTGCAAATATTACGGCCATAGCGATGCCGATTAGTTCGCTCGGTATTCGCGATGATCGCCAAAACAACACTACACCTAGCACCAAGAGTGCTAGCGTAGCGGTCATCCAATTAATTGAACCAGCTTGCGCGGTAATTGACGCTAAATGACTCCAGAAACCGCCTGATGCTTTTAATCCTAATAAAGCTGGTAACTGTGTAACAATTAGCTGCACTCCCACGCCTGCCATAAAGCCAATCATCACTGGTCGCGATACCAGATCTGCCAAAAAGCCAAATTTGAATAGCCCCAGCAATAGTAGTAGGACGCCTGATAGCAACGTCATCGCTACGATTGTATTAACATATTCTGGCGTACTTGTTTGCGCCACTAGCGCTGCACCTGATGCCAGCAGAATGGCCGTCGCTGAATCTGCGCCAACCACCAATCGATGCGAATACCCCAACAACCCAAATACTAGCGCACCAATAATTGTCGTATATAAGCCAGTCTCGGGCGGCAGTCCGACGATTACCGAAAAAGCCAACGCATTGGGAACATTCACGACGGCTATCAACAATGCTGTTATGATATCATGCCGCAAGTAAGATTTCTTGTACCGCAATATGCTCGGCAGAGACACTTTTCGCATATTTATTATACTAATGGTATTTGGGGGTGGCGTCAATAAAACAAAGCAAACTATGAATTTGCTAAATGTTGATACGATTCATAAAAATAAACCGCTTAGATTATCCAGATCTGAGCGTTTTATGATATTTTCGTTTGCATAATTTGGCCCACTTTTTATGTTACCCCCCACCTAACTCCAAAGCGTAACTCACTTAAGTGTATGGCAGCATTACTTTATGATTCGGCTGGAATTACCTCTGTTTTTCCTAACAATAACACGATATAATTGTTATCATGAACCACGCTAGCATTTTAAGTGAAATAGTTAAGACAATAAAAGAGCTTGATGAAAAACAAACACTATATATTCTCAAGGGATTTAATTTTATATCTGACCAGTTAGAGCAACTGGATTTCTTATTCCTAAAAGATGAAGTTGTTACAGAGACAAATTTTGACTCACAAAATAACCTTCGAAAGCTACTATCAGGCGATAAGGCGTTCTTTGCTTGGTATGAAGACCTAATTTTTCTTGATATAAATCAAAAGATTGGCGGTGTAAAGGACTTTACGAACTATACAATCAAGATAATTGAAAACGATCTGTTTTTTAATTATTATCCAGACTTTAATTCTGTGAATGTAGGTGATAAATACTTAAAATACAACGCCGATACAGACAATATTGTTCAGCTGTATTATGGCGATATTGCGATCGACAACAACCAAGCATTTGTCGTCTATAACGATGTATCCGACAAAGAGATAACAAAAATCAAAATATCTGAATTATTACCGACAAACTTTGTTAGTGGTGATGGCGAAATTGTCGAAATGCCGGAGGAAAGCGATAATATCTCATTTGCAGTATTAGTTAAAGAGATTATCAGCAAAAATGTAACTGAAATAACGATTTTAAAAACAAGCGATAGTCAAGATGTAAAAATTAAAAACCTAACAAAACTACTTAAATCGTTAGGCGTTAAAATATCTGCACGCAAATATTCAACGTCAACTTACAAAGTTGATGATACCGATTACGACCAGTATGAAGCTATACTGAAGCGAAAGAATGACAATTTTAAATTTAAAGACCTAAAAATATACAAGGACCCATATGAGGGCAATGAACTGATTAATATTAATCAATCAGTAATCGTAGATAAAATCGTCAAAAATGTTGAACTGGCACAAAGAGAAGAATCTTTCCGAGATATTTTTGTGACAGCCCCCACTGGCTCTGGTAAGTCTGTAATGTTTCAAATACCAGCAGTATATATTGCTGAAAAATATGATTTACTGACAATAGTAGTCACTCCTTTGATAGGCTTAATGAATGATCAAGTAGTAAACATTAAGGCACTAACCGAAAAAGCGGCAACCATTAATTCTGATTACACACCGATAGAAAAAGAGCAGACTCTAGAGAGAGTCAAAAGCGGCGAGGTGTCAATACTATATCTATCGCCAGAATCACTACTTTCAAACACCGATATCACAAATCTTATTGGCGAACGCAAGATTGGTCTAGTAGTGGTTGACGAATCACACATTGTAGCGACTTGGGGCAAAAGTTTCCGTCCTGATTATTGGTACTTAGGTGATTTTATAGCCAAACTACGCAATAGCGAAAAGAGTGATCATCATTTTCCGATCGCTACTTTTACGGCAACATCAACATTTGGCGGTGATGACAATATGTATTCCGATATTGTTGAATCACTAAAAATGACTGCAGAAAAGTTTATCGGTAATGTAAAGCGAGATGATATCGTGTTTGATATTCGTCATCACACAAAAGACCACGCCTATAAAGAGGAAAAGCTTGAGACTGCCGCCAAAGAAATAAACAAATTACAAAAAACAAAAGATAAAACTCTTGTCTATGTACCATATACTAGCCATATTACTGATCTTATGGCAAAAATGGATGACCAGACTAAAGTTGGTAAGTATTATGGCGGAATGTCAGCGGGTGAAAAAAATGAAACTTTGGAAAAGATTAAAACTGGTGAAGAGAATATCATTCTAGCGACAAAAGCATTTGGTATGGGAATTGATATTGATGATATTAAGAATGTGTATCATTTTGCTCCAACCGGCAACATCGCTGATTATGTACAGGAGATCGGTCGTGCCGCTCGCAAAAATGGCATGACTGGCGTAGCGGCAACAGATTTTTATAAAGAAGATTTCCGCTATATAAATCAGTTATACGGCATGTCCAGTATTAAACACTGGCAAATTATAGCCGTTTTAGAAAAGATTTTTGACATCTACCGCCGTAAGAATAAGCGTAATTTCCTTGTATCTCCTATGGAATTCTCATATATCTTTAACGATGTACCGCCACATGAAATTGACGCAAAATTAAAAACTGCCTTACTTATCATTAAAAAAGACTTTGAAATACAAAGTCGATCTAATTACATACCACTGATATTTAAGCCAAGGAGTATGTTTACTAATGGCTATTTCATGGTCAATGATGAAATGATAGACACACTGAAGCGGTTTGGAGTATGGCGGTTCTTTAAGAAACTTAATTTACCTCGCAAAGTAGAAACTATAAGAGATGGCCTACTAACGACCATATATTCACATGGTGATACTTTTGTACTCGATTTTAAGAAGCTATGGGAAAATAAGTACAAAGATATGTCGTTCGCTAGTTTTAAGCATAATTTCTTTTCTAATACATTAGACAGGGATTTTAAAGTAGGTGAAAAGCTAGTTGCAAGATCAATTATTCAAATCAATGGAGGCGACGTTAAGTTTAGTGAAATAAACAATAGATTAACTGCTACTATGAATAGTTTACAGGAAATTCTTGATGAACTTCGTCAAAATAATAAGCATTTTACTGTCAAAGAACTAGCGAAGCATATTCGTGAAAAGACTACCATTAAAAAGCCCTACATAGCCGACATGTTGGCACAATCAATCATTCATATACTAAATCGCGTGCCCATTAGTAATTTTATTCAAAGCCCATTTGCAACATATAACAGCCAGACTGATAAATGGAATATTCAAAATATGACTTATGAAACACGAATAAAACGAATAGTCGGCTCTGCTTATAGATCTCTGCCACCAGAATCAACACAGACTGTACGATTTACAGGTGCTGACTTAAAGAGCAATCTGGATCTTTTATTAGCGCAGCTTTTAGAAATACTGGAGCTTGCAGACGTAAAAATATCTGCTGGTAATAATCCAGAATTCTTCATACGTGTCAACAGCCCTAGTGCTATTGAAAAAATAGTGCGTAATAAATCATATACAAGTAAAACTGTTAGTCTGGTTGACTATAAGCATAAAGAATCATGCCGTCTTATGGAAAAATTCTTTACCGAATTAATAAGCGACGAAGATCGCTGGAATTTTATTGAACAATATTTTCTAGGAAAAACAGAGGTAATTCCAGCTGAATCATAAAGTAATGCTATCATGCATTCAAGTGGATTATGTTTTGGGGTTAGGTGGGATATGACATAAAAAGACATTTAAATAAAACAGATTTTTTATCTTTATAAAATTAAAAAATCAGCGAGGATAAAACAGAAAATCAAAAATCTGTTTTATTTGTATACCGTGCGATATAAGGCATGGCGTGCTAGGATAGTGCTGAAATAGGTTTAAGCAAAACCTAAAAAGTGAGCTAAATATTTGAAGGGGAGCAAAAAGGTATTTTTGGTTTTTTTATTCTCGGTTTCAAAAGTTCAACGAAGAAGTCGCCATTTCTGGCGACGGTTCCGTTTTAATCTTGTATGTGGCTGGGTCGGCAGGATTCGAACCTGCGAATGCTGGGACCAAAACCCAGTGCCTTACCACTTGGCGACGACCCACTAATAAACGAGCGTGCAACAAGTATTATACCACGCTCATCAACGATATGGAAATTACGACATAGAATATAACCGCACCCATTCCTCGGGGGTCAACTCTGACGGTTTGCGTTCAGGGTTGATGCTGGCTTTGGCGCGCGGTACGGCAGCAAAGACTTTTTGCGAGGCATAGCATTTTGCGACGAGACTTTGGTACTCGTCGCGTTCTAATGTAGGCAAGAGCGGCTCGGGTCGCGGTTTCAACTCTAGCAGCACGGTATCGACTGCTGGCGGCGGTGTGAAATCTGTGCGGCGTAGCGGTCGGCGGATTCGTGTCTGCCACCATGGAGCTAGTTGTGTGCCTAATTGAGAGGTAAAGTGCCAGTCGCTCGGTACTATTTTTTGCGCGAATTGTTTTTGGACGATCAGGTAGATTGCTTGAGGTGTATGCGTTTCATCGTTGCTAGTCAATTTGCGTACTATGTCGGCGCTCAAGTGAAAGGGAATATTAGCAAAAACTTTGTATGGTTCATCTGGTAATTTCGCTTGCAGAAAATCTTGCGCTATTACTTTGACGTTTTTGTGTCGGCGCATATTTTGCTGTAGTTTGTTGAGAGTACCTGGTTCGTTTTCGTATGCTAAAACTTGCCGGCATCGGCGTGCTAACACTGCCGTAATGGCGCCGCTGCCAGCGCCGATATCTATTACCAAATCGCCGCGGCGTACGTTGCTGTGTCCTATTAATTCGGCTATCAAGCGCGGATTACGCAAAAAATGCTGCGAATGGGTGGCGACTTGGCGTCTCATAATGTGATTTTACCATGAAAAGCGGCCAACTAGTTGGCAATCTTTACCATAACCTTTATAATAGTAAGCTATGAATGCACACGAAAAACACTCGATAAAGCAATATTTGCGTGCGGCAGACTATCTGACGGTGGGGCAAATATTTTTGGCAGAAAATCATCTGCTGAAAAAGGAATTAACTTTTGACGATATCAAATCGCGGATTCTCGGACACTGGGGAAGCGGGCCAGGTATTAACTTTGCTTACGCGCATCTCAGTTATTCAGCCAAGAAACATGACAAAGACATGATGTTTGTGCTGGGGCCGGGACATGGCTTCCCGGCACTGCAAGCTAATCTGTTTTTGGAAGGTACGCTTGCTAATTTTGATCCGTCGATGGAGACCAACCTGGATGGTATTCGCAAACTATGCCGCGAATTTAGCTGGCCGTATGGTTTTCCGAGCCATTCTAATCCCGAGACGCCGGGCGTGATTCTCGAGGGTGGTGAACTTGGTTACGCACTCAGCACTAGTTATGGCGCGGCGATGGATAATCCTGATTTGACGGTAGCTTGTTTGGTTGGTGACGGCGAAGCCGAGACCGGGCCGACGGCTGGCGCTTGGCATCTCAATAAGTTGCTTAACCCGTGCAAAGATGGTGTAGTATTGCCAATTCTTCACCTCAACGGTTATAAGATTTCGGCGCCGACTGTTTTCGGCCGAATGAGTAATTACGAGCTGATGACGCTCTTTAGCGGCTACGGTTATGAGCCGCGCATTGTTGACGCTACAAAAGACGGCGTCGATCCGCACGACGAAATGGCAAACGCGCTTGAGTGGGCGCACAATTTGGTTGCCGAGATTCGTGCTAGTACGAACACAGAAGCGCCGCGCATGCCGATGATTGTCATGCGCACACTAAAGGGGTGGACTGGGCCGAAATTTGTCGAGGGTAACAAAATCGAAGGTAACTGCCTAGCACACCAGACAGTGCTTAGCGAAGCAAAATCTGATCCCGAGCAGCTCAAAATCTTGAACCAGTGGCTCAAGAGTTATAAGTTTGACGAGCTATTCAACGAAACGACAGGATTCGGCGATTTTGTCAAAGAAATTTTGCCAGACAAGTTAGAGAGTCGGCTGGGTATGTCACCGCATGCTCGTGGCGGCGCAACTGTTTATCGGCCGCTGGTGCTGCCAGATGTCGAGCAGTTCGCTGAAGACGCCGAAATCCCTGGCACTATTGGCTCTAGCAGTATGCGCCGGGCTGGCGCTTACTTGACCGAGGTCTTTCGTCTCAACGCCGAGAGTAAGAACTTCCGTTTCATGAGCCCAGACGAGACTTATTCCAACAAGCTTGACGAGATATTCCAGGCTACTAGCCGCAGTTGGCAATGGCCGATCATGGAGTGGGACAAGGATCTGTCTCGTGATGGCCGAGTCATGGAAATGTTATCCGAACACAACATGCAAGGCTTGATGCAAGGCTACGTACTAACAGGCCGCCACGCTATATTCGCTAGTTATGAAGCATTTTTGCAAGTCGTTGGCAGCATGGTTGATCAGTATGCTAAGTTTCTCACCCAAAGCCGTAACGTCGAATGGCGAGGTACCATACCTAGTATCAACTATATACTAACTTCGAGCGGGTGGCGCCAAGATCATAACGGTTTTAGTCATCAGAACCCTGGCTTTATCGACGATATTTTACGCCGCCAGAGTAACTTCAGTGATGTTTACTTCCCGTCGGACGGTAATGTCACGCTAGTTTGCTTAGAGCATATGTTATCGAGCGTTCGTCAGATTAACGCGCTGGTGGCTGGCAAAACTCTCGAGCCGCGCTGGCTGTCGACAGAACTCGCTCGCCAGCAGGTCGATGCTGGTCTGATGGTTTGGGATTTTGCTAGCGATGAACATCCTGATCTAGTTATGGCCGCTTGCGGCGATTATCCGACCAAAGAAACTATGGCAGCTATTGATATTGTCAAAACGCATTGTCCGAACGCTAAAATTCGCTGCGTTAACGTTTCGAGTCTGACTACTGTTGGCTTTGGTACGTTGCGTCGCGTTGCCGACCAAAAGTTCTTTGACAAGGTATTTACTGACGACAAGCCAGTTATCTTCAATTTCCATGGCTATCCGCAGACAGTCAAATCGATTCTCTTTAACTATGCTGTTGATTCGACGCGCTTTGATATTCGCGGCTACAAAGAGATTGGGTCGACGACCACGCCGTTTGATATGCATGTTCGCAATGAAACCAGCCGCTATGATTTGGCGATTGCTGCATTCCGCCAGCTGGGCCGCAATGGCGTCGTTCCGTTTGAGGAGGCCGAGCACTTAGCTTCGATTTACCAAGGTAAGATTGACGAGAATACTGCTTATATTAAGGCTAACGGCGTTGACTTGCCAGAAATTGACGCCTGGGTGTGGCCAGCAGCGCGCGGATTAGACGAGGTAAAAGAGGAAGTCTGGCACGGGCAAACAAATTAACGTAAAGAAAAGGGTGGGGGAATGTCATTACTACTAATCGCAAATCCAGGTAGCGCTAGTCGCAAATACGCACTGGTCGACGACAAACTCAAAGAGGTTGCTGCGTTGCATATCGAGCAGAGTGGCAGCGAACTAATCGCGACGCTGCGTACTGGCGGCGATACGCGGCAAGTACCGCTTGGTTTTGCTGACATTTCCCAGTCGGCCGCACATCTATATGGTATTTTTAACCGCGAACATTTACTGGAAAGTCCTAGCGATGTTCGCGCGATCGGCCTGCGGATTGTTGCGCCGAGCAACTATTTTCTCAAAGACAGGCTTGTTGACGATGACGTTGTCCAGCATATACGCGATATTCTGCCGCTTGACCCGATTCACGTCTCCGGTACGCTGCAAGAGCTAGAGGCTCTGCGCTCGTCGCTGCCGACTGTACCAGTGGCGCTAATTTCGGATAGTGCTTTTCACGCTCGCAAGCCGAGCTACGCCTGGAATTATGGTATCAATCTGCAGGACGCCGATCGCTTCGAGATTAAGCGTTTTGGTTATCATGGTTTGTCGGTTTCGTCTGCCGTTAATGAGCTGTGGAACCGCGGCAAATTACCACCAAAGGTCGTCGTCTGTCATTTGGGTAGCGGCTCGTCAGTGAGTGCAGTTTTTCACGGGCGCAGTATCGACAACACCATGGGCTACTCGGCGCTAGAGGGGGTAATTATGGCAACGCGTACTGGCTCGATTGATTACACTGCTGCTATGGCGCTCAAAACCAAACTTGGTCTCGATGATGATCAGTTTGAGCATTATCTTGATGAGAAGGGCGGCCTACTCGGACTCAGCGGAACTAGCGATATTCGTGAAATTCTTGATCGCGAAGCTAATGGCGACCATATTGCTCATCTAGCGCTGATGACTTTGATTCACAGTATCCATAAGGCTATCGGCGCGATGGTGGTCGCCATGAACGGTGCCGACTTGCTGGTATTTACTGGCACGGTAGGGGAGCGTTCGGCGAATTTGCGCCGGCGCATCGTTGCTCACTTGGAATGCCTCGACTTCATACTTGATGGCAATCGTAATAAATCCTGTCTTAACCCGACCGAGTTCACTAGCATCTCGCAAGCGGCAGTCAGTAAGCCGATAATTGTCATACCGACAGATGAAGGTGTCGAAATCGCTCGCCACACTGTTAAGTTGCTAGCGTCATAATTTTGTCATTGGAAAGGTATGCGTTATTGCTGTGGGGACGCCTTTTGTGATCTCTACCAAACGGCATCTTTCATTTTGTTATAATAAGTATGATGAAAAGACAGTCACTCGAGACCATTCACCTTGACAAAATCGTTGGCGGCGGGCAAGCACTAGGGACACTGGCTGACGGGCGCAAATGTTTCGTATGGGGCGGATTGCCTGGCGAGACTGTCACTGTCCGCATTACCAAAAAGAAGTCGCACTTCGTCGAAGCGATTGTCGAGAAAGTAATCTTGCCGAGTCCCGACCGTATCCGGCCGCGCGACCCGGACAGTTATCTTTCGACCAGTCCGTGGCAAATCATGCCACTAGAAGTTGAACAAACATACAAAGCACAGTTGATCGACGACGCGTTCGCGCTGCATAATGTTACATTACCGGCGGCGATTGATATTTATCGCGACAATGTTGCATATGGTTATCGTAACAAAGTTGAATTTAGCTGGTATAGCGAAGCCGGGAAGTGTGGCGATACGCTTGATTTAGCATTTTTTCGCCGCGGCAGCAAAGGCAAGATTGTCGTCAATGGCACGAGCTTGGCGCACCCTGCAATCAATAACCTGGCGCGGGCTATCCGCGATTTACTGCGCCATAAACGCGTCGCGGCTCGCCAACTCAAGACCTTGCTCGTCCGCTGCGATCAATCGGGAAGTTGCGTATGGCAGTTGTATATTAAAGATCGCTTGCCCGAAATAATTACCGCTGATGAAGCCGCCAAGCTACCAGCTCAGGGCGGGGAAATTATCTATTCCGATCCGCGCTCGCCAGCCAGCCGCATCACCGAACGCCTGGCGCGTTTCGGCGACACCACCCTGACCGATACCGTCCTTGGCGTGCCATTCCGCTACGCTTGTGAAGGCTTTTTCCAAGTCAACATCCCGGTTTACGAGCAGGCGCTGCGCGATATGCAGCAGTGGACAGGGCGCGATTATAGCGATCAACAGCGAGTAATATCTCAGAAAAAATCTGGGCAGCATAGAGAAAGCAAGCAGCACGGCTCGTCAAACTCTTTTTCTGAAGGCTTTGCCTTTCCGGCAAAGGCGCGCCAAGAGCGCCAGCTAGATCAGTTAGCGGCGCGCCGGCCTGAAGAAAAAGATGTTTGCGAGACGGGCGAGCCAACCCTTGATCTCTATGCCGGCGTCGGCACCATCGGTCTGACCATTGGCGGCGGCAACGTCACGCTGGTGGAAATCAACGCCGACGCTGTCCGCGAAATGCAGCGCAACATTACCGAGCTTGACCGCACCGACGCCCGCGCTGTCCTTGCTCCCAGCGAACAAGCCCTCGACCATATTACAGGCAAGGAAATCGTCATCGTTGACCCGCCGCGCGCTGGCCTACATCCCGACGTTATTGCAACATTATTGCAACAGCTGCCGCCGCGCATCATTTATCTCAGTTGTAATCCCGTCACCCAAGCTCGCGATGTTCGACTCCTGCAAGAAAAATACCACATCGTTCATCACCGCGGCTATAATTTTTTCCCGCGTACGCCGCATATTGAACACTTAATCATTCTTGATAAGAAGCCGTAAAGCTGTTCTTTCTATGCAAAGTTTATCTGGCTAATTCGAATGCAAGGCTAGCTAATTGCTGCTATACTATTAGGTGATGTTTGACAAAGCTATTGACGCTATCAATAACGCGCAGAAAATTGTTGTAGTCCAAGCGGAAAATCCTGACGGTGACAGTATCGGCAGTAGCCTAGCCTTGGAGGAAATTCTAAGCGATCTCGGGAAAAGCGTTCAGCTGCACTGTCCAGTTGATACACCGAAATACTTACGTTACATTCACGGTTGGGATCGAATAACTAGCGACTTTGACACGAGTGCCGACTTAGCAATTATCGTTGATACTAATGCCGAACTATTAATCAGTAAAAGTTTAAGTATGCCAGGTGTGCGTCATTTTCTTGAGACGCATCCCGTTATAGTGTTAGATCATCACGCAACTGATTCGACGCTGACTTTTGATGCTATCCATGTCAACCAGCCGGTAGTTGCAGCTGGCGAACTGATTTACAATCTAGCGCATACTGCTGGCTGGGTAATTAATCCGCAAGCTGCAGAAAATATGCTGATTGCTATCATGAGTGATAGCCTAGGCTTAACGACACAAAATACCACAGCCGACTCGTTTCGTGTCGCTGGCGAATTAACTGCGCTCGGTGCTAGCAACTCAGCTATTGAGGAACGACGCCGCGAATTTATGAAAAAGTCGCCAGAGATTTTGGCATACAAGGGCCGCTTGATTGAACGTATAGAATATTTGCTTGATGGTAAATTAGCTATAATTCACATCCCGTGGGAAGAAATCCAGAAATATAGCAATCAGTATAACCCGAGCGTTCTAGTGCTCGACGAAATGCGTTTAGTTGAGGGGGTTGAAGTGGCTTGCGCTATCAAAACTTACCCTGACGGTAAATTAACCGGGAAATTACGCAGTAATATGCCAGTGTCAGAGCAGATAGCTGGATATTTTGGTGGCGGCGGGCACGCTTATGCTGCAGGTTTTCGCGTATATGACGATTATGCAGTGATTGTGCGCGAACTAGTTGAGGCTGCGGATAAGTCTTTACGTGGGTAATTTGTCTATATCTAAATTAAAAAACCGCTAGCGTAGTTGTAGCGGTTTTTCTAATTCTACTAGTTATAATTATTTAGTAGATGAATTGTCCGAATGTACCTGGTCTTACTGTACGTTTGTTGTAATTACCGGCGCGGTAATTCCAACCCATTTCTGAAACAGTATAGCTGCCATCGCTATTAACCGACTCGACGTAAGCAACATGGCCGTTTGTCACCGCGACAGCTCCAGCGCGCGGGGCGCTACCAGTTGATTTACCGGCAGCTTGAGCGCTGGAAATCCAACCATAACCGGCATTGCCGTATACAGCGACGTCTGGGCGGCGGCTGTGAACGTAATCGGTGCACCACATGCCATTGCCGACGTAGTAGCTTGACGAGTTAATCGGCTTTGAGCTATACGATCGCGTAGTAACTGTAGAAGTCCGAGCTGATGGCGCCGCTGCGTTAGATCTGGCGGCTGCTTGTTGCGCTGCAACGATAGCTGACGAGCGGTCTGGCAAGACCTCTTCTGCGCTAGGAATTCGCAGCTTCTGCCCTATGTCAATAGCATTTGGGTTACCGAGCGACTCGTTGGCATCAAAGATACGCGTCCAGGTTGTATTGTATTTTTCGGCAATTGACGCCAAACTGTCGCCTGCGGCTACTACCACGTATACTGGCTGTTCAGTTGGCTTTGCTTCGTCAGATTTACCCTTTGGTGTAGACGTTGGTTTTTTGGCTTTATCGTCATCAACTCCGCTGGTTTGCTTTTCGTCCACTTTTGCTAGCAAGGCTTTCTTGTCGTGGGCAGCTAGCAGCGGTGTTTTCTTTGCAATCGTTAATTTATTTTTATTTTGCTGTGCGAGTAGTAGCGAGCGGCCCGTACTCGTTTCGGCATAGGCTGGGTGCGTTGCTATTAAGCATATTGCACCAGCGGCGCCGAGTGTCGTCAAGACCCCGTATAAACGCATAATTATCTCCTTGGTTAAATACCCCCACGGATAGGCTAAACTTCAAATACTCGTGGATTTATGTCCTGGCTTATTATTGTTTTAATCGTAATTTTCACAGGACATGAGACCAATCATAGCAAAACGTAGTATTTTGGTCAATAATTTTATAGTGGTAATGCTACACTACCTCTGGAAAATTAGGTAGACTTTCGAGTTATTTTTTGGTATAATTGTAGACGTTTTATCAAATCAATGTTGGGAGACGTCAAGTCGCTTGTACCACAGAAAGGATTAAATATCTGATGGCTAAAAAAGCCGAATTATTAGAAAAAGCTGCCGAGCTCAAGCTTGACGTCAGCGAAAAAAATACTATAGCCGAGATTGAAGCGGCCATCGCTGCCGCTGAAAAGCACTCAGTCCGCGAAGCGACAGTTGCCAAAGCTGGTAAGCGCAGCGCCAAAGCTATCGAAGAGGCTGAAGCTAAAGCTGAAAAAGAAGCTCGCAAAGAAGCTGGCGACACTACGCCGCAGGGCGACGCTGAAGCGGCTGTCAAAAAAGGTCCAGCGCCAAAAGTTCGTCCGTTGATTGAACGCCGCGGCAAAGCTTACCGCCAGGCTGCCGAAAAAGTTGAAAAAGATAAGGCCTACACGCTTGCTGATGCTATCAAACTTGCTACCGAAACTAATCCGAGCAAATTTGACGCTAGCGTTGAAATTCACGTTCGTCTAGGCGTCGATCCGCGTCAAGCCGACCAAAATATTCGTTCGACCGTAGTCCTGCCTCATGGTACCGGCAAGACTGTCCGAGTAGCTGTTTTCGCAGCTGACACTGATGCCGACAAAGCCAAAAAAGCTGGTGCTGATATTGCTGGCGATGAGGCTATCGTCAAACTTCTTGACAAGGGCACGCTTGATTTTGACGTCTTAATCGCTACGCCAGCCTACATGCCAAAACTCGGTAAGTACGCTCGCTTGCTCGGCCCGAAGGGCTTGATGCCGAACCCGAAGAGCGGTACTGTCTCGACCGACGTCGCCAAAGCTACCGAAGAAGCCAAAGCTGGCAAGGTCGAATATCGTGTCGACAAGCAGGCTGCTATCCATTTAAGTGTTGGAAAAATTAGCTTCGGCGCTGACAAGTTGCTTGAAAACGCCAATACTTTCTTTGCTAGCTTGCAGGCGCAGAAACCGTCCTCTATTAAGGGTGTTTACATTAAATCGGTTGCCGTCGCTACTACGATGGGCCCCGGTATCAAAGTTGATTATCAAGCAAAATAAACTCATATAATTTTAGAGCGAGACCTAGCATCTCGCTCTATTTTAGAAGGAGGGTAGGAATGAGACAATATCTTGATTTACTTGACCGTATTCTAGCAGAAGGTGTCGAAAAGCATGACCGGACAGGTACTGGTACGCTCAGCATCTTCGGGCATATGATGCGTTTTGATTTGCGCGAGGGCTTTCCACTACTTACCACCAAAAAGCTCTTTACCAAAGGTATCTTCGGCGAGTTGATTTGGTTTTTGCGGGGCGATACCAACGTGCACTGGCTGCAAGAACGTGGAATTCATATCTGGGACGAGTGGGCTAACGAGAACGGCGATCTCGGTCCAGTTTACGGCGCGCAGTGGCGGGCATGGCCAGCGCCTAATGGTGAACATATTGACCAGATTGCTAACGTTATTAATCAACTACGCGCTAGTCCAGACTCACGGCGGCTAATCGTTACCGCTTGGAATCCTGCCGAAGTAGGTAACATGGCTTTGCCGCCATGCCATATGTTATTTCAATTCTATACCACACCCGCTGATTCCAATGACTCTGACCAGCGGCGCTGGTTATCGTGCCGGCTTGATCAGCGATCGTGCGATACATTTCTGGGTGTCCCATTCAACATCGCTAGCTACGCTCTGCTGACTATGATAATTGCACAGCAGGTTGATATGCGGCCGCGTGAATTTGTTTGGATGGGCGGCGATGTTCACTTGTATTTGAATCATCTCGAGCAAGCAAAACTTCAGTTGACACGCCAACCGCGTCTGTTACCAACTCTCGATATCACACCAAAACCATCAATCGATGATTATGATCTTGATGATTTCAAATTAAAAAACTACAATCCATGGCCAGCCATCAAAGCGCCAATTTCAGTCTAAATATTGTTGCATGGCAAGGCTACTTTTCATATATCGCAAATATATAAGGATAAGTGTTAGCATTATCAGCAGCATGTGATTCTTCTGATATTTTACGCCAAGTATCGTCAAGCTCGGGGAAAAATGTATCCGCTGGAAGTTCTGCGTCGACTTCTGTGGCATATATTCTACTTACCACATTTGATTTGAGTGCGGCCGCGTAAACGGTTGCGCCACCAATGATGCATATCTTATCTTTGCTTGCCATTTGCAGAGCGCTTTCTAGCGAGCTAGCTGTTGCGATACCATCCAGCTTGGAATGAGTTAATACGATATTTTGGCGATTTGGTAGCGGACGGCCGATAGATTCATAAGTTTTACGGCCCATAATTACTGTACTGCCAGTGGTTAATTGGCGAAAATGCTGCAAATCTGCTGGCAAACTGCGCCCCCACGGCAGTTTGTTGTCAATACCAATACCGTGCCGGCGATCGTAGGCGACTACTATACTGCACTGTTTTTTCTGATCGCGTTCCATCAACTTAATCATATCATATGCTAGTTGTGTAAGCGGTAGCGGTGAATGTATAATGAAAAGACATGAAAACAGATTCGACCGAATTATCATCGCCAACTGGCATTTATAGCGATAGAGAAATTGCAGCAGCACTAGCAGATGGTCATATAGTTTGCGACCCAGCGCCAGCGCGTATCAATGGTAGCAGTGTTGATGTAACGCTTGGCTATTATTTTTATAGAGCTGGCGGTCAGGGGAAGGAAAGGTTATTTAATCCATTCGACGAAACTGACGTTCGGCGCTACTTTAGTGAATACAAAATTGCCAAACCGTGGCGCGAAGTTCGCCGTCGAATTACTGATCAAGGTGTCGCTGGCATTGATAGCATCAAAGGTATTAATGACGATCATCCGGTCATCGTCTTGCGGCCAAACGAGCGAATCCTGGCGCATACCCATGAATTTATTGGCATTCTGCCGCCAGGTACTACCAGTATGCAGGCTCGTAGTACTACTGGCCGTATTGGCATCTCGGCTTGCTACTGCGCTGGTTGGGGTGATCCAGGTTATATTAACCGCTGGACTATGGAGGTTCATAATCTCAACGAAAATGAGTACATCGTGCTACCAGTTGGCTACCGTATAGCGCAAATTGTTTTTAGTGCTACCGGACCAGTGGCTACCGAATACGCCAAGGCTTCTGGTAATTATCAAGCTAATATTAGCGCTGATCTTGCTGCTGTTAAGGCTGCTTGGCGGCCGTGGATGTTATTGCCGCGAGCTTATGCTTCGCCGGTAGAATTGCCGCAACCTGTCGCTGGCCTTAGCGAAGGATTACTGTAAAGGCCGGAGATTGTGTAATGAGCGGTACTTATATCGTCATCGAGGGTAACGACGGTACAGGCAAATCAACCCAAGCTGAATTGCTAGCTGATTACTGCCGCCAGCAAGGCCGGGAAGTGATAATTGTAGAGGAGCCCGGCAGCGACGACCCAGATAAAACCACGCCCATTGCTAGCTACTTGCGCTCACTAATCAAAAATGGCACTCTAGCCCGCGATCCTGAAATCAACCTAGCGCTATTTAGCGCTGCTCGCCGCGAACTATGGCAACAAAAAATTGCGCCAGCCTTAAATCGCGGCGCTGTTGTCATTTCGGCGCGTAACTATATTTCAACTTTAGCCTATCAAGGTTATGGCGAGGGAGTTAATACGGATCATATTATGGCAATTACTAAACTTTTTACAGACGAACGTTACATGAAGCCGGATTTCATTATTATTTTGACCCTTGATAACGAGAACGAGCGTAAAAAACGGATTGCTAAGCGCAGCCAAAGTATAGACACTTCAGATACTTTCGAGTCGCGCAGCAGTAATTTTCAAAAACGTGTTGATGCCGCTTATCGTACAATTGCTAGCAAATTGCCTTCATCTCATGTTATAGAATGTTACAGCAATGGTTATTACAGGACAGCCGAGCAAATAAACGTTGAAATTCAATCAATTGTTCAGCAGTTATAATTCAATTATATCCAGCTCTTTCAAAAGATGTTCAAGCTCATGGAATAGTTTCTCGCCGCCTTCGTCTGACTGGCCGTTAGTTTCGTAACTGTCAGGATTTAAGCGGCTCATACGGTCGTAGATGTCGTTTAGTACTCCTACAAATAATTTACGCGTTTTACGAGCCTCTTCGTCTAGGGCTTTCTTTCTAGGGTCGTCATCAGATAACTCATAGTAGCCTTCTTTCTTGAGCTTGGTATCGATATACCTGTAAGCAATGTGCGCAATGTCGCCGATTCGCGACCGCCGGCGTTCGTCTATAGTCAAGAATTGGAATTCGATAGGAATATCAACTATCTCGCCAGGCTGGTACGGATGTTCTTGTCTCACGATAAACGTTACTTTCGAAACCTCCATCTTCTTGTAGCCGCGTTTTTCAATATCTGCTTCGGTTTGCTGTTTTATTTCGATTTCTGATTTATCTACGCCAGCTTCGGCTAGGGCTTGAGTCATTATCTCGACATAGTCGCCAGCGCCTTGGATGTAGAGGGCGGATTTTTTACTAGGTGCTTTTTGCAATTCAATATTTGGCGTGTTGGAAAGGATTTTTACTATTTCAGCAAAATTTTTCGCCGACGATTGCTTATCGGGCGAGATATCCATCATGGCAAATGGATCCATAGGCATATCGCCGTTGCTGCGATTTAATTTATCAGCAAGCGAGCCGATAGTCTTTAAGCGGTAGTTGCCAGAAATCAGACAGCCGTTCGGTAGTTGAGCTGCGAATTCGCCAACTTCAGCAGGACATTCTCCGCTATAATCAGGACCCACTACGAGCGAGACGTCGTATTCGTCTCCGAAAATATTTTCCAGTATGCGCCTGACTCCGACTGTTTTTATGTTGAATAGCATGTCTCTTGCTTGTTTTATTGAATCGAACTTATTTAACTTTTCGAGGCGGATACGTTTTGCCAGGCCTAGCAGTTTCGAGCCTAAAGCTTCTAGTCCTAGCACTTCGCACAGCGGGGCATAGAACGATTCCGCTTCTAAGACATCTTGCAATAGAGCAGACTCTCGTCTGGAAGTTGGGTGTTCTAAATTATCAACCAGCTCGCAAGCTTTAATAATCACAGACTCAATGTTTACAGTTTTCAAGAAGTCTTTCATGTATTCCGGATCGATGCGAGCTTCCGATATAGCCCAAGCTTCTCTTGGAACGACACCTTCGTACCTATCGGAAATGACGCTGGCTATATCTTTACGGCGATTATTCTCGTCTGGCAAGCTTGCAGCGGCTTCGTCGGCTAATGTTTTTCGATGTCTGCCAGCTGCTACCTCAATCTCGTCGAAATCTGACAAGATATCCCGCATATAGCGTGCTTTATCATGGGGGATTCTGGGGTCGGTAAAGTATTTTAATAGCGCTAGTCCAGCAGCATCGCGCGATTCTTGGCTGTATTTTCCGTCTGGGTTGCGGAATCGGGATACGATATCATGCAGCATAATTGCATCGCGCGTATCAGGCATAAGATCGCCGGCAAAAGCCTTAACTAGCCCATAAACTCTATGAGCATGCTCAATCAGATCAGGACGCTCCCGCGAGGCTGCTCTTAGATAATCAATAGCCAGACTGTCAACTAGGTCGTTTGAATTATACTTCTCTGGATATTGTTGACTAGAAAACTCCTGCTTGTCAGCAGGGTTAGGCGTATTCATGTTCCCCCGTATGAACACCAGGGCTCGCTTTCGTTCTCACGAATCTCTATTGTACCAGAAACGCCTAAATATGTCAAGCATTTGCTATTGTGTAATGCAGTAAAATTTGCTATAATAGATATTAGACATTGCCAGAGACAGCGGCCGCAGGAGTAATTCTGCTTAATATGCCGCCGAGGGAATCAACTTTTCCTGTAGTATAGTCTTTGGCGAGCGCCAAAGTTTTTTTGTTGCTCGCCGAATGTCGCCCCTTAACAATACGATCGCTTAAATATCAAATAAACCAAAGGAGTATTATCAATGGCAATTTCCAAAGATAAGAAACAAGCTTTGGTTGCAGAGATGAGCGAGTTGTTTGCCAGCGCAAAAGCTATTGCCGTGGCTAAATACCAGGGCACCAGCGTAGCTGAATTGCAAGAGCTGCGCAAAGCTGCTCGCGAAAATGGCGTGGTCGTCAAAGTTGTCAAGAACCGCTTGGTGCGCGTAGCTTTTGCCGCTAGCGAGACGTTCAAAGAGACTGATACTTCTGCGCTGCAAGGCCAGCTAATTTATGCTGTTTCTAGCGACGACGAGGTGATGGCCGCTAAAGTCCTTAACGACTTTGCAAAGACTCATCCTAGCGTCGAGCTAGTCGCTGGATTCAGCAGTGAGGGCCTGGCCCAGAGTGCTGCCGATGTGGTAGCTCTGGCTGGCTTGCCGAGCAAGAATCAGCTCATCGCTGAGGCTGTGGCACAACTGCTCAGTCCGGTGCACGACGTCACCAACGCGCTTTCTGGCAATCTGCATGCATTGCTGGACGGCGTGGCAGACAAAGCAACCGCTTAAGCAACCAATCTAATTAAAAAAGTTTTAATTACAAGGAGAATTACTATGGCAGACCTAAAGAAACTTGCCGAAGAGCTGACTAAATTGACAGTTCTCGAAGTAAATGAATTAAAGAATATCCTCAAAGAAGAATACGGCATCGAGCCAGCTGCTGCCGCAGTTGCCGTTGCTGGTCCAGCTACCGACGCTGGTGCGGCCGCCGCTGATGAAAAGACTGAATTTACCGTCACCTTGAAAGACGCTGGCAGCCAAAAAGTCGCCGTCATCAAAGCCGTCAAGGAACTAACTGGCCTTGGCCTCGGCGAGGCGAAAGCTTTGGTTGATAACGCGCCAAGCCCAATCAAAGAAAAAGTCAGCAAAGACGAAGCCGAAGCTGCCAAGAAAGCCTTGGAAGAGGCTGGCGCTACCGTCGAAGTCGCTTAATCTCGAATATATTTCCAGATTCGCACGATCGTATTGTTTTAGAAAACGCCTCCAAAGTTTGGGGGCGTTTTTGTATGCCTAAAGCAGTCGACGATTTTTACAACGACTTTGCGTTCATATCTGTTAAACTTGTGGAAAGATAGCCTAAAGGGTTGACGTGATATCCTGATGCGTTATAATTGTAATGATATTATAAAAACATACAAAGGATTGCGAGACTAGTATGTCAGAATTACCAGAGAAACAAGTCAAGCGGCTCAAGATGCTTATTCAAGACGCCGAGACTAATTTGGCTGCCGCCAAAGAGTTACTAATTAGCATAATGGGCGAAGACGGGCAAGTCGTGATGCCAACTAATAGCCGCGAGGATGTTTCGGGCAAAGTTATCGAGGGCGTTTTCGACGGCCAGACGATGGTCGGCCCGGATGGCAAAAATTACCCGGTACCGGCTAATTATGCTAGCAAGTCTAAGCTAGTTGAGGGCGATATCCTCAAACTAACTATCGCTGATGATGGTGGTTTCATTTACAAGCAAATTGGCCCGGTTGCCCGCAAGCAAGTTATCGGTACGCTTACGCAGCATGACGGCGCCTACTATGTTGAAGCGCAAGGCAAAGAGTATCGGATTTTGCTGGCGAGCGTGACCTATTTCCGTATCAATGTTGGCGATCAGGTTACTATCATTGTGCCAGAAGACAATCCTGATGCCACCTGGGCGGCAGTTGAAGCAGCTCTATAATCTATAAGTTTGGATCATCACAAATAGGGGTATTAATGCATGATTTAGGCGAGGGAACTTTTCGATTTACACGGGTCAGCTACGATCCTAGTAGTAACTTGCCGTATTTGCGCGTTATGGATGATGGCGGTAAGTTCTGGCGTATGCAGCCGCAAGGCGAATTTACTCTGTCGTTTGATACTAGTACCAAAAAGTGTATTGGCTGGTACGATTTGGCAGCTAAGCAATGTCATCGCTGTCCCGGTGACCGCCAACTTGATGATAAATACGAGCAATGTCCAGAGTGCCAGCAGAAGACTGGCTTTAATCCAGCGTTCTATAATACTACCAATATCAGCCAGCAGCAGACTGAGCTGAATCAGCAGCCGCATATCTTGTACTTAGCTTATTTCTCGCCAGAGGTGATAAAGGTTGGTATTTCTTATGCTGAACGAAAACTAGCACGATTGTTAGAGCAAGGTGCCCGCAATGCCGCTATCCTTGAGGTGTTTCCTAGCGCTAATATCGCTCGCCAATACGAAGCGAAGATCGCTCGGCTGCCAGGTCTTTGCGAGAGTGTGCAGCTGCGCAAGAAAGCAGCAATTCTAGCAAATGAGCATTACGATCCGACGCTAGCCGAGCAGAAATTACGTCAAACAATCCAGCGGATTGCAGAGCAATTAGGTGTTAAATTTGATAACAGCGAGTTCTTAAATTTATCGCCATACATGCTAACTATCGAACCAAAAAGCGATGATCTAACGGAAATAATCGAGCCAAAAATCGCTGGACGCTTTGCTGGATTAATCGGCGGTATATTAATTATGCGACAGGATAGCCGCTTTATTTTCTCACCGATTAAAAAATATATTGGATATGATATAACCATAAGTCGCACTGTCGAGCAGCTAGATTTGGCGCCGGTTCAAGCTTCACTATTTTAACTAATCACTAATTCTGCGCTATAATGGATAACAAATGGGTAAGGCTTTATATCGGAAATATCGCAGCCGGTCGCTGAGCGAGATTGTCGGGCAGCCGCATATTACGGCGATTTTAGAGCGGGCAATCGCTAACGGAACGACGGCGCACGCTTATTTATTGACAGGACCGCGCGGCGTTGGCAAAACGTCAATTGCACGGATTCTGGCGCACGAAATCAATCGCTTGCCGTACCGCGATGAGTCAACTCATCTCGACATTATCGAGATTGATGCAGCCAGCAATAATTCAGTTGAAGATATCCGTGATTTGCGCGAGAAGGTTCAGATTGCGCCCGTTAGCGCTCCCAAAAAAATCTATATTATTGACGAGGTTCACATGCTGAGCAAATCAGCGTTCAATGCACTGCTCAAAACGCTTGAAGAACCGCCCGAGCATGCTGTGTTTATCCTAGCAACCACTGATGCCGATAAATTGCCAGCTACGATTCTTAGCCGTGTCCAACGCTTCAATTTCCGGACAATTAGCCAAGACGAAGTTGCCGCACATTTGCGTACCATTGCTGATGCCGAGCAGATTTCTATCGACGACGACGCATTGCAGCTAATTGCCCGCTATGGGCAGGGAAGCTTCCGCGATAGTATTAGCCTGCTAGATCAAATGCAAAATTTAAGCAGCGAAACAATCACTGCCGCTATGGTCGAAGATTCGCTAGGCTTAGCAAGTACGGCTGAAATTCAACAGCTGTTAAAGGCTTATTGTGCGGGCGATTTACAAACTATCGCCGATACCTTGCGTACGCTTGAGCATAGAGGTGTGCCAGCCAATGCTATCAGCGAGCAATTACTGTACGAAATCCGTAGCGACATCATCAATAAATCTAATTGCTTACCGCTAGCCGACAGATTATTGTCAAACCAGAAAACCGCTTGGCCGTATGTCAAATTGCTGATAGCACTCAGTTCTAATGCAGATGTTTCTAATTCTGATGTTTCTGCGGCGTCAACGCCAGCGCAGCCGGAATCAGCGCAACCAATGACTGTGAATGAACCAGCGCCTGTTTACGCGCCGCAGCCAGCTAGCGATACTCCGCAAAAAAAGAAGAAAAATGCCCAGCCAAATCAAACAGCTAATTTTGACTGGTCAAAATTTCTCGAGGCTGTTCACGCAAAATCCACTGGCGCCTATAGTTATCTCGCGAAAAGCGGCTACGAGTTAGACGATCAGCAGTTAACGATTTTTGCTGGTAAGAAATTTGCTAAAAATCAAATCGAAAAGTCGCTGCCAGTGCTTGCTGGCGCTCTACAGGCACAAAAGCTTGACCGTGAAATTATCGTCAGCGCTAAGCCAAAACCGCCAAAAGATAGCCAAACCGCCGCTATTCTTGATATTATGGGCGGAGGAGAAGAGGTGAATTTGTAATGGCTAAGCAAAAAGAAGTCGCTGCCAAAATACCGCCGCAGAGTATCGACGCCGAGATGAGCTTGCTCGGAGCAATTTTGATTGACGACGACGTGCTAGCGGATGTCAGCGAGACAGTAAAACCGCAGGATTTTTACGACAAACGGCACCAGCTGATTTTTAAAAGTATGATGCATTTGTACGAGCAGCATAAGCCAGTCGATCTCTTGACTTTAACCGAGGAGCTCAAGAAGACGGATAATTTCGAGACAATTGGCGGCTCGACGTACTTAACCGAACTAACCAACTATGTACCTACGGCTGCTCACGCTGCTAGCTATGCTGAAATCGTTGCTCAGAAAGCTGTTCGCCGGCGCCTAATCAAAGCTAGCGGCGAAATCAGCGAGTTAGGATTCGACGAAGAAATCCCAACCCAGGAAATCCTCGAGAAGGCAGAAGCTGAACTATTCAACGTCTCTGACCAAACGATCAAACAAGACCTAGTCAGCATTGAGACTATCCTTGACGAGAGCTTTTCGCGCATCGAGGAGCTACACCGCAATAAAGGCCAGCTACGCGGTATCCGCACCGGCTATCAAGATCTCGATAGCATGACCGCCGGCTTGCAGCGTAGCGACCTATTTATCCTGGCAGCTCGGCCATCTATGGGTAAGACGACGTTTGTAACTAACCTAGCATACAATGTGGCGACTATTGCTAAACTGCCAGTGTTGTTCTTTAGCCTCGAGATGAGTAAGCAGCAGCTAATAGACCGCATGCTGGCCGATGCCGCTGGCGTTGACAGCTGGAATATTCGTACTGGCAATCTCAGCGACGACGACTTTGCAAAGATTAGTGAAGCTATGGGCGAAATGGCTGAAGCGCCGATTTATATCGATGACACGCCAGCGCTCAGCGTTCTCGGTATGCGCACCAAAGCCCGCCGAATTGCGCATAATCAAACGCTCGGGTTAATCATCGTCGACTATCTGCAGTTGATGCAGGCGAACGGTAATTACAACGGCAATCGCGTTCAAGAAGTTAGCGAAATTAGCCGCGGCTTGAAGGTTATCGCTCGCGAGTTGAATGTACCAGTGATAGCGCTTAGTCAGCTTAGCCGGTCGGTCGAGAGCCGTACGCCGCCAATTCCGCAGCTGGCTGATCTGCGCGAGTCGGGAAGTATCGAACAAGATGCTGATATTGTTACTTTTATTTATCGCCCTGGCTATTACGAACCAGACAATCCAGATGTCGCCAATATCACCGACTTAATCATTGCCAAGCACCGTAATGGTCCAGTTGGCAAAGTTCAATTATACTTCCATCCAGAGCGTCTGCGTTTCATGTCGCTTGATAAGCGCCACGAATAGCCTCTCGCGTGATATAATCATAATTAGTATGCGTAAACCTGCGGACTATACTTTATATAAATATCGCTATATTTTGAGTTATTTTTGCATCGCCGTACTTTTGGTGGCAGTGCTATGGATCGGCGTATTGTATACTCCTGGCGGTTTGCGCGAGCAAGAAATCAAATCTGTCAGCCAGGCTAGTATGCTGTCGCGTCAAACTCTTGAGCCGTCGATGGTGGTAAATCTACCGTATTATCTACTGCAGCGGCTATCAATTTTTGTGTTTGGTGTTAGCGAGTTTTCGATTAAACTGCCGTCAATTGCGCTCGGTACCTTGACGATGCTAGGTATTTTCATGTTGATTCGCGCTTGGTTCAAGCCCAACGTTGCTGTCATTTCGACGATTGTATTGGCAACTTCGACACATTTTCTATTCCAAGCGCAGGACGGTACGCCTAGCATTACCTTTAGCGTTGTTGCAGTCTGGCTGATGGTTGCGGGCATGTATGTAACGCGCGGTAAACATTTTCATACATTCTGGAAAGTGCTTGGCGGCGTGTTGATGAGCGTCGCGCTTTATTTGCCGATGGGTGTATACCTGGACTTAATTATAATTATCGTGGCTTTAGTTCATCCGCATATCCGAGCGATTATAAGGAGGCTGCCCAAGAAAAAACTATTCATTGCGCTGCTGGTCGGCTTGGCGGCGATGGCGCCGCTAGTTTATGCCTTAATATTAGAGCCAAAAGGCATTGGTAAAATACTGCTCGGTTTGCCGCCAGATTTCGCTCATATCAAAACTAATGCGCTGCTTTCGAGCCTTAGCTTGTTTGGTTTTGCTGCTACCGATAGCGCTGCTGACGGTCTGCTGAGGCCGGCTTATGCTATGCCGTTGACGGCTATTGCTTTACTAGGTTTTTGCCGCCTGGCAGCCACGCATTATACAGCGCGTAGCTATGTTACTATCTTGATGAGTTTGGTTATGGTGCCGCTCGCCTTGCTTAATTATAATAATCAGTATGTAATATTTGTTCTGATGGTAATTGCAGTTGCTACTGGCTTTGATTTCTTGATTCGCTACTGGTATCGGCTATTTCCTTGCAATCCGTATGCTCGCGTTGCGGGTTTGCTGCCATTGAGTGTGTTAGTTAGCGGATTGATTTATATTAGCGTTAATCAATATTTTAACGGGTATACGTACAATCCGGCTGTTGTTCGCGCCTACAACAGTGATCTATCGCTAGTTAATGCCCAATTGCAGCGTCAAAAAAATATGACACTCTTGGCTGATGCGGATGAGGCGCCTATTTATAATCTAGCTGCTCGCTACAATAAATCCTTAACGGTTGCTACCGAGCTTAATCCCGAAGCAACCCAAGTGGTGGCGACGCGCGCCGCCCGCCGCAAGATTCCGAAAGAATGGCAGCTAGAGAGTATTATAACTAACGCTCGTGCTCAAAATGGCGACCGGCTCTATGTCTACAAAAAATTGCCGTAATAAGTTATAATTGGTAGAGTTAATTTCTGAAGAAGGGGAGTCAAAATGGCCTTGAATCAAATGAAAATGTTGAATGATTTGCGCAAAGCCCAGAAAGCTTTAGCCAAAGAAATCGTCGAGGTTGAGGCGGGCGATGGTGCAGTCATTGTTCAAATCACCGGCGAGCTCAAGATCAAGTCAATTAAAATTAATCCAGAGTACGTTGATCTGGATAACATCCACCAGCTTGAACACTGGATCGAGATTGCTATCCGCGACGGTATGGCTAAAGCGCAGGAAATTGCTGCCGAAAAGATGAAACCGCTGATGGGCGGGCTAGGAAGTCTCGGATTATAAACTAATGGCACTATTGCCAAGCGCGCTTGAGCGTGTTATTGAGGAGTTGGGTCATTTGCCAGGCGTTGGGCCGCGGACGGCTGAGCGCTATGCTTATTTCTTGCTAAAAAACGATTCTCGCACTACCGAAGCGCTAGCGAATGCCTTGCGGCAGCTGCATGCGCAGGTCAAAAGTTGCCCGAAAACTTTCGCGCTAATTGACGCTGACCAGGAAATCTCGCCCTTATATAGCGATCCGAAACGCGATCGTCGACTAGTTGCTGTTGTTGAAGAGCCGCTGGATATAGTGGCATTAGAACGTACCGGGCAATTTAATGGCACTTATCACGTATTGGGCGGAACGATTTCGCCGATTGACGGCGTCGGGCCAGAACAGCTTCATATACCTGAGCTATTGCAGCGATTGCGCGACGATAACGTCGAGGAGGTTATTATCGCTACCAACGCTAGCGTCGAGGGCGAATCAACGGCGCTATTCATCCAGCGCCAAATCAATGAATCGCACCTAGCTACCAAGGTCTCGCGTTTAGCTCGCGGCATTCCTGTGGGCGTCGATCTAGAGTATGCCGATCAAATTACCCTCGGGCACGCGCTGGAAGGGCGGCGGTTTTTGTAAAAAAAGAAAATAGCCCGCCGAAAACGTGCTCAAGCCGGAAACTGGATTTCAATCCAGCAGACGCAAAATGTGCATCTCGAACCGAATTGAACAATTTTCAGCGAGCTATTTTCTGGCGGGTCACCCACTTCTCACCGTCCTGCTTGCGCAGGTCGCGCATGAGCAGGGCGTAGGTGATGATGGTTCCAGGGACGGCGATGATCATTCCGACAACACCGCACACCACATCGGACATGCCGATGTGGTTCAGGATTGCGGTCGTCACGATGGCGATCATCCCAGGCGCGCTCAGAAGGGCACCTCCAGCGATAGCGCGGTCACCCACTCCTCTCACCTCCTTCCAAAAGGTGAGCTCAAAGCAAAGGGCGACTTCTTCGCCCTTTTGGTAACTTTGAGCGAAAAGTTAATATATATCAATATTAGGACAAAAAGTCAAATTTTCCGTAAAATCACACAGTGTTTTGTAACCTTACTTGCATAAAAAGATGGCAGATCCAGTTAGTTATATTATATGAGTTTGTTAGTTTTATTTTTCTAACTTTTTGTTCTGCTTTGGCTTTACAATTGGCGAAGCAATAGCGCAGCCAATCGCTCCAAATATCGATACGACGGCGATTTGGCGCATAATATATTTGCCTCTGCCGAATGGGCCTTCTTCCCACGTCATATGAGCCTTCAAGCTTTCTGAAGTTATCGGGCAATTTTTCTTAGTGTCTTTGAACCCGGAACTTGGCTGGCCGTTTTTGACGCAGACATATTCCGGTTCTGGTCCAGACGGCGGTATGCAGCTGACAGCAATTAATACTGCCGCAATAGCTGCAAGCGATCCAGCGATGATTAATAGTAATTTTGGCGTTTTCATAAAACCTCCTTAATTTAACAAAGCTTACAGATATTGTAACACGAGGTTTACCTGTTAATAATTTTTAATCTGCTATGTCAAGTAAATCGCAATACGCTAAACCTATATTGACTGAATGAGCTGTTGGTAAATGCCGTGCGTCTGTCTAATTCTTGCTACTGATACCGACTCGTTTACGGTGTGCGCTTGGTCGAAATCGCCAGGACCGTAGATGACCGTCTCTGCGCCAATGGCCTGGAAGAAGGCTTGATCGGTGCCGCCGTAGCTGACTGCTGTCTCAGCTTCTGGCAGTAGGCGATGCATGGTTTTCAAGATTTTGGCGTTCGTATCGCACAAAGCAGATGGCACAGGCGTAGCGGGATGTCGCCATGTACAATCGTAACGGGCAACTATCTCGTCAACCCAATTTTCAAAGTCTGCGTCCAGGGGCGGCGTGGTACGGATATCGACCATCACAGAGCTAGCGCCAGCTGTTTTGTTGTTAGAGTATGACCCTGCAGGCTCAATACGTGTTGGCGTGAAGCTAGGAGCGCCCAAAATATCGTGGCTATAGGCGGCATGAAGCTGCTCGCGAATCTCTGGCAAATCATTCAAGAACGACACCACGGCTGGCAGCGAACTATCGTAATAAGCGCTCTCTTGCGAGGCGTGGCTTGACGTGCGCTCAAAGATAAATTCAACAAACTTGTTGCCGCGATGTCCGATCTCGATGCGATTATCCGTCGGTTCGGCGATGGCGCAGCTAACTTCTTCGTACTGTGTCTTTTCTGAAAAATACTTCGCAAAATCAGCCGACCCAGCACCATCGACTTCTTCGCTAGCAACGGCGACGCACCACACGTCAAGGTCGTCACGCCGTTCGTTTGCGTATTCGGCGGCAGCTATCATTTGTAGAGCGACGCCAGCTTTCATGTCGGTGGCGCCCAGACCATACAGCCGGTCGTCCATAACATATGGTTGCCACGGACTTTGCCGCCAAGCTGATTCATCACCAGGAGAAACCGTATCAACATGCCCGCACAAAATGAGCGCGCGCTTTGCTATCTGCTTTTTGGCACGGATCAACCCGGCGGTAAAGCGCTCATCAGTAATGACTTTGTCAAAATTAGCTGATCGCATCCACGATGCAACGAAATCTAAAGCTTCTGCCTCGTTGCCCGATACTGACGGTATGGCAATGAGCTGCTTAGCTAATTCAACTAGATCTAGTTGGTTTCGGTCGGAGTGTCCCATACCACTACAGTATCACAACAACCGTAGTTTTTGCCACTTGTTTTGCCATAGAGAGGGCAATCTTTGCATAATTCCAATGCCTCTGGGGGCACTTCGTCTGCTGATTCTATCTCGCGCCCGCCAAGCCGTTTGGCTATAGGCAGGCTATCTGAATTACAAAATGCATAAGGTGTAATTCCTTCGTCTTGCATTGCCTTAATAATTCTTTCAAATAAAATCGTTCCGACGCCGTGACCGCGTAGGCTATCGTCTACTTTTAGCGAGCCGACCTCGGACATTGGACGGGCGCCGTGCTTGATTGGTCCCATCGCTCCAACGTATCCGACTATACTATTTATTATAGAGTTAGTGTCTATAGCATCTTTAGGTTCTTGGGACGGGGTTTCAGGCAGTCGCAAGGCTACGATATCAGTGTATTTACCAGTGATATCTGCATAAGATACAGGTAGCATCTGCTTATCGCCTGGTTTGCGGCGGTTGACTAACTTAGCAATCGCTTCTATAGCAGTGGACGCCTTATCGTCGCCTAAGTGCAAAGTTAGTTCGCCTAGAGGCATAATCAACAGTTTAACTTCCGCTTCTTTCGACTTTGGGGCGGTGGTGATTACTTCAGCCATATCTTTATATTATAGCATAAATACTATAGAAATACAAGGGCAGCTAATGCGCTAGTGGCGGCAATGAGATATAATAAATGCTATGAATAATAAGCAAACTCCTGAACTTAATAAAGTTAAACTATTGGTCCGTGAGCTACTAGGCAGCGACACCTCAGGTCACGCCGATGATCATGTCGAGCGGGTGGCGCTGCTGGCAGAGCGTTTTGCTAGCGAATGCAGCGAATCAGTGGATCTACAAGAAGTGCTGTTGACGGCTTGGCTGCATGACGTTGATGATTACAAATTAGTCGGTAAGGCGCAGGCAGAGAAATTAACGAACGCAGTAAATATTATGACAGAAGCAAAGGTGGCTGAAGATTTGCGCCGAGCGGTATTGGAAAATGTTGCGGCGATCGGCTATAGCAAACGTTTGAACGGCAAGCAGCCACAGCGGCTGGCGGGGCGGCTGGTGTCTGACGCTGACATGTGCGATGCTATTGGCGCGGTTGGGATTGAGCGGGCGCTGGTTTATGCCTGCCATCATGGCGGGCGGATTTTTGATCCCGCGGTTTGGCCGAATGTTAATCTGGCGGCGCACGAATATAATGCTGACGGCAATACGCATGATACCGACGGCTTCATTAATCACTTCTTTGAAAAGCTGCTGAAACTGAAGGGCTTGATGCTGACCGAGCCGGGGCGAATAGAGGCGAAAAACCGCCAGCAAATTATGGTTGATTTCTTACGCCACTATTTCCGCGAGAAGAATGCGCCGGACTGGAGCGAATTTTTAGAAGAATACTTACGCCGTTGATAGGCCGCTGAAGTGCTTTCTCATTTATTCCGATTCTCTACCTGGAAAGCTGGTGCTCAAAATTTTTAAGCCGGTGTCGACGACCAATTGGCAGGCTTGCTGTTGCGAGAGGGGTGCTAGGTGCTTATTCTCGCCGCTTGGATGGAGCGAATGGCCAGCTTTTGGTACGATGATAGCTCGTTGTCTAGCCTCGTGCCAAGTGACTACCGCCACCACCTACGCAGAAAGTTGTTATGGGTTGTTTTAGACCATCCATCGTTTCGCTTGCTATCATATCATATATTGCATATTTGTAAAATGCATAAGCTAACGTATCATTATGTTAATATTGAAATATGAATCAGGCGATAATTATTCACGGTAAGCCGTCCAAACAATCGTATTTCAATCCAAATCTACCGAGCGCCAGTAACTCGATTTGGCTTCCATGGCTGCAACAGCAGCTGTTAATTCGCGGTATTGACACTCAGACGCCCGAGATGCCTGAATCATGGCGACCAGATTACTTGTTGTGGCGACAGACTTTTGAAAAGTATGATGTAAATTCAGAAACTATATTGGTTGGTCATAGT
>CAURIK010000003.1:0-87009 GCA_963525145.1 uncultured Candidatus Saccharibacteria bacterium
TGACCCCTAAAATCGAAGTTTTACAGTAGTGTTATATTGAATGGTACTGAAACTGCCCGCATGAGTTTTACGACATCGCTAGCGTTTTACAGTAGTGTTATATTGAATGGTACTGAAACAGTAGTAGCGTCAAAAAATACCAAACTTTCGTTTTACAGTAGTGTTATATTGAATGGTACTGAAACCTTCGGATTTTGCCGCAACCACGACACTAAGTTTTACAGTAGTGTTATATTGAATGGTACTGAAACGCTTTTCTTCCAAGCGAGCGCAGGGGTAGCGTTTTACAGTAGTGTTATATTGAATGGTACTGAAACTTACCCGTACAGTTTAACGACTTACTGGCGTTTTACAGTAGTGTTATATTGAATGGTACTGAAACCTAGTAAAAAAGGTAAAGATAATCGCTCTCGTTTTACAGTAGTGTTATATTGAATGGTACTGAAACCAATCATTGCGCCAAGCAGAATCGCAACACGTTTTACAGTAGTGTTATATTGAATGGTACTGAAACAGACGATACGAAAGGTGGTGATAATGATAAGTTTTACAGTAGTGTTATATTGAATGGTACTGAAACTGACAAGTTTGTTGATGACATGGTTGCTGCGTTTTACAGTAGTGTTATATTGAATGGTACTGAAACAAGGAGAGCGCAATGACCCCTAAAATCGAAGTTTTACAGTAGTGTTATATTGAATGGTACTGAAACTGATGTGGTCATCACCGTCAAAGACGACGAGTTTTATAGTAGTGTTATATTGAATGGTACTGAAACTGATGTGGTCATCACCGTCAAAGACGACGAGTTTTATAGTAGTGTTATATTGAATGGTACTGAAACTCCGTTTGAGGACGACAAGCACCTCAAGCCGTTTTACAGTAGTGTTATATTGAATGGTACTGAAACTGATGTGGTCATCACCGTCAAAGACGACGAGTTTTACAGTAGTGTTATATTGAATGGTACTGAAACGACCTCGATCCGCCCTTTCTGCCGATTTCAGTTTTACAGTAGTGTTATAATAATCATGATGAGCTTTTGATATAATAAAGATATGGCAAGCGAGTTAAAAATCAAACAAAGTGATAGCATTTTTGAGTCTATCAAGCATGAAGATAAGCAAGGTGAGTTCTGGTATGCTAGAGAGCTCCAAGGAGTTCTCGAATATGCAAAATGGGGTTCTTTCAGAAAGGTGGTTGAGCGCGCTAAGATTGCGCTCCATACAACTGGCGTACCTGTGGAAAACCATTTTTCCCATGTGGGGAAAATGGTTTCGATAGGCTATGGTAACAGCAATAATATTGGTGACATTAGATTGACAAGACTGGCGTGCTATCTTATCGCTCAAAACGGTAACCCAACCAAAAAACCTAGAGTTGCGGAAGCTCAGAATTATTTTGCAACACAAACGCGCAAACAAGAAATTGCCGAGAAGTACCATCAGGATATGGATAGACTTGCGCGTCGGCGTGAATCTTCTGAGTCGGACAAGAGATTATCCTCCAGCGTTATAGAAGCAGGCATTAGCCCGAGAGGGTTAGCTAGAATAAAAAACGATGGCGACAAGTCCTTCTTTGGCGGCAAAACTAATAAGCAGATGAAAGAGAAGCTGAATACCGGAAACAAACCTTGGGCTAATAAAGCCCACAACGTTGTGCTGGCAGGTAAAACATTGGCGAACGAAATGACGACAGCTAATATAGAGAATTACGGGATATCATCGTATAACGCTGTGCTTCATGACAATAACGATAATAATGACGCAGTTAGAACGACTATTCGCAATCAGCAAGGTATGAACCCAGAGGATTTTCCAGCAGCTGAAGATACTGAAAAAATACAGCGCCGCATTGAAAACCAGAGTACACCTAAAATTGATAGCTCTAACATCTAATTTATAGTAATTTGGAATGTTATTTAGAGATCTGGTCTTTGTGATGTATAACCTTATCGCATGAGTAAGCGAGACTCTGCTAAAGCTAATCGATAAACGACAAGGACTAGCCCTACCTATCTGTATTTTGTTCAGCAATCAACAGGTTTAGAACAAATGTAGAACATTTTAATGATTCGCTCAAAAGACTCAAATGCAAAAGGTTTGGATTTTTGTAGATATAAGTCGTTACGATAAATATATACATAGTAAAATCTAATAAAATAAACTTAAGAAAAACTGGCATAAAGATGGCAAAACACAAACAAATACGTACACAAAGACAAAATCTCATACATACATAAAAGGCGGGGTAAATATAAAATAGCTAAAAGTTGTAAAACAATAAATCTTCGAGATTAATCAAAAACAGTAGTAAAAGGGATGTAATCTCATTCATGTTTTACACATAGACTTAACGTCGCACAATGTACGTTTTACGTCTTATAATCTATGTTGTCAGGATGATTAATCATACGTTCGCAAACAACGGTTTTACTTGATACAAGCCGCAGCTTATTAATCTTGGTCTAAAATGGGGAGTCACACTACTAGAGTCATCTTTTACTTTTATATTTATTCGCTATACAAAAAATACCGCCAACCAGCAGTTCTATAGATATAAGTCCACACACTCGAAAACAAACTCGAAATTTAAATTGTAGTAATTAGCACATGTTTATAGACTTAAGTTATCCACAGAAAAAATCTCAGCGCTGTGAGAATAAATTTGCATTTTTTCAAAAATATTGTCCCCTACTACTTTTCCCGCCCCACCTGCTTTATTTGACTTTTTGCATTTTCAATATTTTAATATAGTTTTTTCACCTAGCCTTTTTAGCTGCTTAATAGAACAAAAGTAGAACATGGCCCACCAGTGCAGGGGTAGCCTTCTACCTAAAGTCTCTTCCTCATTTATAAAAAGCCCGCCTACTCACCCGCACATCAATATACTCTGCAGTTATTCCTCTGTTCGTTAAATAGCGGGTGGCACGCACCGCGTCTTCGACTTGGCCAGCCGCTGGGCGGTCAACTGTCATTTTAATCGAGTACCCCACCCCGTCGAGACTGACTAGCACCTGGCGAGTAGTACTAGCTGGCAGAATCATTTTATTAACAGTAAGATTGTTTTCTTTGAAATGCCCCACAACCTTACCGATAAACTGCAGGAAACGGCCGCTAATTACTGAATTGCCAACGCTTGCACGAATTCCAGTTTGATCCTCGACGGCGATAACTGACGTACCGAGGATATTACGTTCAAATACTACACCTGTGCTATCAACATAAGCTTTCATGTCACCAGATTGCCAATAAACCACTGGTGAACGCAAATTAACCGAAAAATCGGCCGACCAGAGAGCACCTTTAGCTGGCGGCGACACGCTAGACACCTCTGGGTATCTACTTTGAACAGCTCGGCTAAGATTATTAGCATTGATGTTTACAGCCAGCCGCTCGAGCGGATTAGCAGAGAGGTAATCTTGAATTGCTGCTGCATAATCGCGGGCGGCAGTTTGTACTTCTGAATCGTTACTAGTGCCAACAATTTGCACTTTTGGCTCGACAATGATCTGAGTAAGCAACCACCCCAAACCAGCAATTAGCACTAATGCGCTAATCAACGCTAAGCGGATAGAGCGGCGTTTGCGCTTCAGATTGTGCGCCTGTACGCGCGGCGATTGCAAGCTAGCCGATTGCTCATTAGGACTAGGCACCGAGGAAATGAGACTTCCAGTCAAGGTACGATTACGCCGAAACAACATCCTAGATTTCGCCGCAGTACTAGGCGAGTTATCATCAACCACAGCACGGCGCCGCACAGGCTGTGCGGCGCGGCGAGATTTAGATTTTTTCGATCTCATACCAAACATGCTTGTGGTATTAATTATATCATTTTGCAGCGCTATCAGGGTTCGTTCGGCGGCTATTAGCAGCATCTAGAATCATATCGGCCATATCTTTAGCAGCACCAGGATGTGCAAACGACAGAAAAGCCTGCCCCATTTGCCGTGCTTCTGCAGGATTGTCAATAAGGTTTTTTATCTCATCAACGAGCAACTGCGGCGTTTTTTCCATTTGCATTTCGTCGATGACTTTGACAGCACCTTTGTCTTCATACACCTTAGCATTTTTAATTTGATGACCGCCAGTCAAAAAGCCGTTCGGCACCAGAATCGTCGGTTTGGCCAGCGCTGCCAACTCGAGAATTGTGGTCGCACCAGCTCGCGCTACCACAATATCAGCCGCACCAAGCATATCAATCATGCCGTCGCTAACAAAATCATAAATTCTAACTTGATATGTATCCTCTGGCAACCGCCGTCGAATCTCGGCATATTGGCCAGTACCAGTTATTAAAATTACGCTAGTGAACTGTGTAAGTTCGCTAATAGTATCTGCAACAGCATTATTCAACCGTTCCGCGCCCAAACCACCACCAGTAACCAGCACTAACGGCCTGTTACTTGGAAATCCTAGTTTTTCCTTAACCACGCGGCGCTGCTGCTCGCTGTACGGCTTAAATCCCTCGCGGATCGGTACGCCAACGTAACGACTAATCGCCTTGGGGTACGGATAATACTCTAGCGGAGCGCCAGTGCCAATGCGATCAGCCCAACGTGCCAATACGCGATTAGTTAACCCTGGATGAGCGTCTGAGTCGTGAATTACCAGTGGAATGCGCAGCACATGTGCCGCCAAACCGACTGGCATGCAAACGTAGCCTCCTTTTGTAAATATCACGTCTGGACGCCAGGCGATTAGTTTCACTAGACTCTGGACAAAGCCCACGCATACCTTTAGCGCATCAACAAAATTTGGCCACACAATTGTCCGTAAGCGTAGCAGCTGACGCACAACGCTAAGATTATGATAGCGGCGCAATTTGCCGCTAGCAATGACATCTACGCGCACCGAGCTATCAAAGCTAGCCATAACATTGCGCGCTTGCTTGCTAAATTTGCGGTCAACCCAAAACCGCAGTTCTGCATCTGGCTGCTGTTTTTTAACTTCTCGCAACACGGCGACGACTGGAGTAACGTGACCCCCCGAGCCGCCGCCTACGGCTAATATCCGCATCTTGGCCTCCTATATCTATTGGTTTATGTGCAGTATATCGCGATAACTGGAAAACAATCCCCAAAGCCGCGCCCGAAAACAGCATACTACTGCCGCCAGCACTCAAGAACGGCAGCGTTATACCTGTTAACGGCGCTAAATGAATCATTGATGCAATATTCATGAAAAAGTGCGCAAATAACCAGCCAAAAATACCCGCCACTACCAATCGCCTGGTCATATCTGGCGAGTATTCAGCAACTCGCAAAACCCGCAGCAACAAAGCTGCAAACAGAACTACTACCAACACCGTCCCGGCAAAACCAAAAATCTCGCCAATTACAGCAAAAATCGAATCGTTAATTGCCTCTGGCAAGTAGCCTGTCGATTGAATACTCTTGCCGATACCGCGGCCAGTTAACCCGCCTGTCCCCAACGCAATCATTGCGTTTTTGATATGATAATCGTTATCGTCTTGCGAAGCTGATTTACTCGCTCCGAAAAACGTCGTAATCCGTTCCAACCGGTGCGGCGCCGTTACTGCCGTGAGCCCCAAAAACAGCAAGCCCACTAGTGCAATTTGCATCAGAGTTTTCATTCTTATCGTACTCACCATAAATATCGACGCCGCAGCCGCTGCTATCGCCACCCCCGAGCCCATGTCTTTTTGCAACACTACGACAATAAATAACAAAAAGCCGACCAACGCCGCTGCTGGGTAGACTGTTTCTTTCAAGTCGTTTATCTTACCCTCTTGGTAGCGTTTACCTAAAAACACCGCCATATACAAAGTCATTGCTAATTTTAGCAGCTCGGACGGCTGAAAATTAACTGGCCCCAAGTGAAACCAGCGATAAGCGCCTAGCGTGTTCTGCGCTATTGCATCAATATGCAGAATATTTCCAATCAAAAAAAGCAAAAACGATAAGCCAATTCCAATCATCATTAACTGAAAAATATACTTCTTGAGATAATCAAACGGTACTAATACTAGCAGTACAAAGCCACTGACTGCCAGGCTAATACCCATAAGCTGTTTGAAAAAGAAATATGTACTAGAATAATCGCTGCCATAAGCACTATTCTGCAAATTAGCATACTGCGGCCCGACCGAATAAACAATTATCATTCCTACCAGCATTAACAACGCCGCACATAACACCAACCAATAATCAGGCCGGTGTTTACGCTGGATTTTGCCATCGGTAAATTGTACGTACCTGTCGCGGTGCCGAGTGCCAATCACGGAGCAATATGCCCCCCGGTCATCGCCATCGCCATCCCCACAAACGCCGCCACGCCAGCAATCACCCAAAAACGCATCGTCACTTTAGCCTCTGGCCAGCCTGATGCCTCCAGATGATGATGAATCGGCGCCGACAGAAATATCTTGCGATGGAATAATTTCTTGCTGGTCATCTGCAACAAGCTCGACCCAGCCTCGACCACGAACAATATGCCGATAATCGGCAGCAAAAACAGCGTGTTGGTCATCATCGCTACTACACCCAAGCTCGTCCCAAAAGCAAAGCTGCCAACGTCGCCCATAAAGAACCGCGCTGGAAAGATATTGAACCACAGATAGCTCAGCAACGCGCCGACCACTGTGAAGCAGAACGCCGCTAATTTCAAATGGCCTTGCAGTAGCGCAATCACACCAAATGCCGAAAATGACATTACCAGCAAACCGCCCGCCAAACCGTCCAGGCCATCACTTATATTGACCGCGTTACCCGTCGCTACCACCGCAAACACAAACAATCCGACAATCCACGCGCCCATTTGCCAATCGCCAACGTATGGGATATGCACCGACGAGTAGCCGAGCTTACAGAAGAAAAACCAGCCCAGCACCAGCCCGACGCCGATAATCATGGCAAATTTCACCCAGCTACGCAAGCCAGCATCCTTGCGGTTAGAGCCAAAAACATTCAAAATATCATCAATCAAACCAATCGCCGCGCCGCCAACCAACGCCGCCAATGGCAGCCAAGTTTGCGCTCGATCCAGATTAAAGGCCAGCGTCACCGCCATAATCGCCACTACGGCAATTATTCCCGCCATGGTCGGAATATGCCGCTCGATTTTCTTCTTATGTAATAAGTTAAAAATCTTGAGTTTTTCACCAGTTACCGCTGCCGTACGCTGTGTTTTCCAGAATTTATATTTGTAAGCAAAATACGTATATACTGGCGTAAGCAGCATCGCCAGTAGAAACGCCATCAAGCTCATTAGAAAAACCGAGTTCAATTCGTTTCCAAAAGTTACAATCGACATATTACCATTATACTCCCTACCCTACTCTCTCGGGGCTAATTTTAAGTATTTTATCATCCAGTTGGATATATCGTTGAAAATAGGCTTGGCATCCGAGCCGCCGCCCATACCGCGGCCGTCTGCCGCTATCTCTACCATGATAACGTAACGCGGAATTTTGCCGTATTCGCCGCCAAAACCCAGATAGGTACCAATCGTCTCGTTATCATCATACTTGCCGTTAACAATCACCTGCGAAGTACCGGTCTTGCCGCCGACTAGCCAGCGTTCCGAGTCGTCATGCGGCTTATATGTCGCATAATGAGCCTGATGTACCATTTCGCGCACTGTCTGCGACGAGGCTTCACTGATAGCGGGAGCACTGGCTTTTTGCGCCGCTGCCGTAAATTTGCCATTACTATCCATTGTACCGTTAATCACCGTCGGCATGTGATATGTACCGCCATTAACCACCGAACAAAAGCCGCTCGCCACCTGGATCATCGTCACATTCATACCCTGGCCAAACACCATATTACTGTAACGCACGGCATTACCTTCTTGCTGTGCTGGCGAAATAACTGTGCCGCCCGCCTCATTCGCCAGCTCAATACCAGTCAGCTGCCCCAGTCGGAAACGATTATAAAAGTAATCATAAATCGTATCGCGAGCGCCGCGAGTAATATAAGAACCATTTCCCAGTCGCTGCGCAATCGTCACCATACCAGTATTCAGCGACCAGTTCAGCGCTGTCTGCATAGTGATGTCACCGTTCAAGAAACTATTTTTCGAAGCGTTATTAATCGTGATGTCTTCAACCTTGATTTTGCCAGTATTATTGTAAGTACTCTGCGGCGAGATAACGCCTTTGTCGATTCCGGTCGCTACCGTGAAAGTCTTGACATCAGAGCCCGCTTCGTACGGATGTGAAATCGTATCGTTGTTAAAGACCGACACGTCAGAAGTATTGATATTCGACGGATCGTACGTCGGCATATTAGCCATTGCCAGCACTTTGCCAGTACTTGGCTCCATGACAATAGCGCTTGCTCTGGTGGCTTTACTGCGCTTAGCACCAGCCTCAAGCGCTGATTCGACTTGTGTCTGAATATTACGATCAATCGTCAAAACAATACTCCGTCCATTTACTGCCGGCTGGCGGACATTCTTATCACCAATTGTCAGCGGTACGTCGCGAGCGTCCGTCACCGTTTTGAGCATACCGTCGCGCCCAGACAGAGTTTGGTTATTAGCTTGCTCGAAGCCATATACTCCTTTACCCTCGTGATTAACAAAACCCAAAACCTGGCTAGCCAATCGTCCTTCAGGATAGACCCGGCGCGTTCCAACTTCGAAACCGATACCCGCTAGCTTTTTCTTCTTGATTAATTCAGCCTGAGTCCGCGTAATATATTTCGTCAAAATTTGGTAGCGGCTAGGTTTTTTGTCGATCAACGCCGCGAAACCATCAACTACGTTGCCGCCAGCGACGCTATTCAGCGTATCTACCACCGCCTGCTTGTCAGACACCTGTGTTGGATCTGCCCAAACTTTATAGACAGTCTCGTTCATCACTAGCGGCTTCGGATCACTGCCATCCATAGCATAAATCTCGCCGCGCTGCGCTTTGAGCGTGAATTTCTTGATCTGTTCATTATCGGCTTGCTTTACATAGTAATCATGCCGCACTACCTGCACTACAAAAAGCTGCACTACAAAAATGGCCGAGACGACCAACACTATACTAAACAAAAAGCCAACTCTCGAGCGTCGAATAAAACGAGTTGGCGATACGCTCATGATCTTAGAACTCCTATTTGCTTACATACTGAGTATCAGCCGGGGTAGCCATCCTTTGAGCAACGCTGCTGTCTTTAACTGATTGCAGAGCTGTAAGGCGAGCATTCTCAACCGCCAAATCGCTCTTCTGTTCGGTCAACGTCGAAATTTTATTACTGACGTCATTTGACTCATAATCATAGCCCGAAACACTCCCCGCTTGTGTTAAGTATAACAGACCTAGCAGCGTCAAGAGAAGCGCAATAATAATCGCATTAGAAATCGGGCCGAGTTTGATAGCCGATGCAAAAGCAACTGTATTGCGGTTGCGCCCATAATTACCTTGGCGCCGGCTATTAAATTGTGTAGTTCGTGAATATGACATGTGGTGGATTCGTTTTTGTTATTTATTTTGACACTCAAAAGCCAGAGGAACGTTAGGAGAAAAACGAAAATTACGCTCCTCTGCCCTATGAGTTGTGTTATTTTTGCCTAAGCGGCGCGGCGCACGACAGTGATGTCATGTTGAACGTCGGCTTGGACTTGTACTTGGATGCGGCGAGTCATGCTACATCTTCCTTTCTGTTTTTATATTTTCACAGCGACACGAAGCTTAGCACTTCGCGAGCGCGGATTGTGAACATCTTTAATAGCTCCATCGACAGGATGCTTCGTAACAATACGAAGCTCCGCCTCGTAGCCGCTTTTGGCCTGTTCGGTAAAGTATTGCTTAACAATACGATCCTCCAGGCTATGAAAGCTAATTACACCGACTCGCCCGCCCTGCGACAACAGCTCGGGTAATAATGGCATAATCGCTCGTACTTGCTCAAGCTCATCGTTTACAAAAATCCGAATCGCCTGAAAAGTACGTGTCGCCGGATGCGTTCGCTGGCGCCGTCCGACGTACGCCCTCAAGATAGCCGATGCTAAATCTTCAGTTGTCGCCAGCGGTCTAGCCTTAATAATCGCAGCAGCATAACGCCGCGCAATATTTGGCCGCTCTTCGCCGTAATCGCGAATAATCCGCTCCAGCTCGCCCTGCGAATAGGTGTTAACCACCTGCTCTGCAGTTAAAGCTTGCCGCCGATCCATCCGCATATCCAGCGGACCGCTATGCGAAAATGAAAATCCTCGCTCAGCCCTATCAAGCTGTGGTGACGACACCCCCAAATCAATCAATATCATATCAAACCGCTTACCTATAGCAATCAACTGCCGGGCAGCGCTGACAAAATCAGCGTGTATTAACTCTGCCCCTTTGCCGACAAATGCCGCTAGGTTTGCTTGTGCAAATTCATCGCGATCAACCAAAGTCATTCCGCGATAATTATGCGTTCGTTCGACAATGGCGCCCGCGTGTCCGCCGTATCCAGCCGTCAGGTCGAGATAACTCTCGCCATCTTTAGGATTAAGCAACCGCACAACGTCATCAAGTAATACCGGAACATGAAGTGGTGGATGTTCTTTAATACTCATTCCCCCATCATACCACATGGTCTGATAGAGGTCTCGAGATCACCAATCCGATAGCGAGCTGTTTGTTTTCGCATAGGTGTGTTTGTTTTAGTTTAGTCAAGTATGCTTAAAATCAAGAGCTGTCAAACAACTCATATCGTATTTAGCATACCTTTGAGAGACTTGTGTGTGAGGTGGAGTTTTTGGGAGGTGTTGTGTTAGAGGAAAGAACTTTCGACAATTTTAGCGTGGGTCGATATTCCACTGCTCACTATCAGGTTGTTGATCTCGAGGATGTCCAACTTCGAATTGTAAAAGTACCACAAACTATACGGCTACGCGCCCAAAGACAGCGTCGCCCGCGATACGTAAGCATCAGGTACGCAAACCAAGACGCCCGCCCTACCGTACATAGATTGGCTAATAGCTGCGTCAGTCATGACTACCCTACTTTCTTTTGTTATTTTACGCGGTGGTGTTTGTTTTAGCTCGAGAATTTCTCTTGCCTTTGCCACTGGCTTTATCATACAACGTTTCATCATGCTTGTGCAATACCTTTTTTACTAAAAATGATAACTTCTTTACTTTTCCACAAAAACGTGGAAAACTATAGTGTTTATATAAGCAAATAGACGCTATATCTAGCGTCTATAGAGGTCAGCAATGACAGAAAACTTCACTTATGCAAAGTATATACGCATCAGCTGGCGCGCTACAGCGTCAGGATCGTGCCGGATAAAACTGCGCACTGCGGCGATCGGGTCGCTTGATTGCGCGCCCGCCCATATATTTTTAGCTAGGATACCAGCCCCGCGAAACTCATAATGTTGGCGTTTAAGCTCGTTAATGTCATACTGTACCGTATGCTCGCCGTCATGAGCATACTTCGCCATCAACTCTCTCGATGGTTCGTCGGTATTGAAGACGACATAGTCTAGAAACTCGCTACCAGCCAAACGCTCAATTTCGCTAGCAAAGTCCACCACGCTCAAACCATCCGTCGGGCCGGGTTTGGTTACTAGATTACAAACAAAAACACATTTCGCCCGCGTCGCTGCCAATGCTTCCTGAATTTCTCGAATCACCAGTGCTGGCGCTAAACTACCGTAGAGATTACCCGGCGCAATCACCACCATATCAGCCTCCAGAATCGCCTGAACGGCTGCTGGGTGCGCTACTGCCTCTGGCTCTAACCATACCTTTGGCCGCTTAGCGATATCGGCATGCGCGATCTTGAATTGTCCTTTGATCGGCTCACCAGATGCACCCTCGACACATAGCGTGATATCAGTCAGTGTCGTTGGAATCACCCTGCCCTGAATATTAAGGACTTGGCTAGCCAGCTGTACTGCCTCGCCAAAGCTACCGGTCATTTTCTCGAGCGCTGTCAAGAATAAATTGCCAAAAGCATGCCCCTTCAAACTACCATCATCGAAACGATAATTAAACAAATCGCGCACCCGCGGACTATCGCTCAGTGCTACTAAGCACTGCCGCACATCGCCCGGCGGCAGCACGCCCAGCTCATCGCGCAACTGCCCCGTCGACCCGCCATCATCTGCCATATTGACCAGCGCTGTCAAATCAGACACGTATTTTTTGAGACCTGTTAACAGCGTGAAACTGCCAGTGCCGCCTCCAATGACTACAATTTTTGCTCCGCTATCGCCATGCTCTTCGCTCATTATTCCCCTTCTGGCGTGCTCGCTTCGCTATCGCCGCGCAGCTCCTTCTTGCCCTTTAATTCGTATTTGATACCAGTCATATCGCTAGTCATATAGTCATCGTTGAGCAGATTAACGAACTTCGCCGCATCCTTGGCATCCATAATAATAATCTCGCCAGTAGCATCGTCCGTCATTAGTTCCAAGCCCATCTCATCGGCTTGCTCAATAACCTGATCCTGCGTCACCAGACCGACGTCGACTTTTTGCAGCTTAGTTACTAACGATTTAGTATCGCGCACCAACGCATCAAAAGTCATACCTTCAGGGAACTTTAACTTAAAATTTTTCTCGATCTCAGCAATTTTTTCCTCGGCAACAGCGAACTGCTTAGCATCGTAACCAAACAAACGGATAAATTTCGGCTCGTTAAAGGCAAAAATATCGCCGCCGGCAATCAACACTTGATTATCTGGCGTAATTTTTAGGCCGACATCAGCACTGAACGGTTGAAACGAATCGCCGTTATACATCCAAGCGGTTGCACCTTTAAGCACTTGCGACTGTGGTAAAATCTTAGCCACGAAAAACGGCTCGGCCCCCTGGCGGCTGAAACGCGCTACGATCCCCTTGACCTTCTTGAACTCATGGTCGCCTTCGCGGAACACCTCTAGCGTTTCCTCGCCGTAGCGAATCTGCTCAATCACCTCTTGCGCATGATCCACTCGGTCCAGAGTAGTCCGCTCCAACACATTATCCTCAGCAGCAGCCGCTTCAAAGTCGCGCACTGTCATGCCAGTAGCAGCACCAGTTTGCACCTGGCTAATCATGTCGTAAAGGAATAATACCTTGAGCTGTGCCTTGAGCTCCTTGGCGTAATTAGTGGCGTAGACAGTGTAGCCCTTCGTAAATAGAAATAAGTCGATTTCGAGCTCGTCCTTATGCGCATCAGCTTGGTTCGCCCAGAGGAAAATATCAGTTGGCTCTGGCGGCTGGTCATCAGCCGGTGTTGATTGGTCATTATTCATGATATATATTCTACTACAATTATTAGACGCTATTCTACTATTGCACGGCATCCTCGCCAAAATGTTTTTGCAAACGCATTTTGATTGAACCGTGATGGCGGCCGAGTTTCTGGCTCATCGCAGCAATACTTTCGCCGTTGACGAACATTTGACGCAATTCATCGTCATCAGCCTTAATCCATGGTTTATAAGCATTAGGATAAGTCTGGCGCATTTTAGCGATTTTGGCCGACCAGTTAGAATTGGCGCTGTTCGCTTTTTTGGCGGGTTTAAGTTCGCCGGCCGCGCGTTTGTCAGCTTTTGGTTGTAAGTGTGCGAACTTTTTAGCATCATCTGCCGCCCGAGTGCGTAGCTGCTTGTCAATAGCATAGGCTTCATCGCTCATCTGCAAAGCCATGCGGTTAATACCAGTCAAATACAAATTATCAATATCACGCACCCGGCTAAGCGCCACATAGCCCATGCCCGGCACAAAGGCTTTGCGGAGGTCAATTCGTGCGCTATCCAGCGTCATGCCTTGGCTTTTGTGGACGGTAATCGCCCACGCCAAACGCAGCGGAATTTGGCTAATGCTAGCTCGTTTGCGCGTCCCATCGCGCAACTCCCAAGTATCAGGCTGCATGGTCACCGTCCGGCCATTACGAAACTCCACTACCGGATAATCCGTCGCTGGCTCGAAATCGACCACCATGCCGATACTGCCATTAGCATAACGCCGCGCCTGATCGTTTTTGACCGCCATCACTAATGCGCCTATTTTAAGGGTCAGTACCTCTGGCGCTAGTACGCTACGCTGCAAATTATCAACGTAGTTGTTACTACCAGTAGTGTGGCGTTGATACAACACCTCGTCGCCCGGCAATTCAGCCAGCCTGGCTTGATTAATTCTATCGACGTCAACATTCACAGTATGCAATTCTGTCAGATCTGCTCCGGCTGGCGGTTGATATTCGGTCCGCCCTAACAGCTGCTCGGCGTGGCGGCGGCGCAAATCGCCAGCCCGCATCGCCGTCAAGATTTCTAGCAGCGTATCGCCGTCGCGCTGGCGAAACTGCTCGCTCAGATACAATACCGTCGGATCAAGCTCGCGCCACGCCGATGAATTCACTACGAACCCGCCATCGCGACTTTCTGACCGATTAACTGGCGGCAGCTGAAAGAAGTCGCCAGAAAGCACCACTTGGATGCCGCCGAACGGCTCGTCGACTCTCTTGCGTACTAAACGGCAAACTTCGTCAACCATGTCCAAGCGGTAATCATGCAACATGCTAATCTCATCAATAATCAAGACATCGGTTTTTTCGATAATTTCGCGGCGGCTTTTGCTGACATGCTCGGCAAAACCATTCGGCAGGCGGTCGCTAACGCCAATCCCTGACCAGGCATGGATCGTCGCGCCGCCCAGATGCGTTGCCGCCAGCCCGGTCGTCGCTGTCACCGAGACATACTTGCCGTCAGCTTTACTCAGGTTGATGAATTGATTCAGCACGAAAGTCTTGCCCGTCCCTGCCGGGCCGGTCAGCAGTGCGCTTTCGCCGCTCAATAATATTTCTAAGGCTAAATCTTGCTTCACTACCCTTATTATACAACTTAAGACGCGGGACTACTTATCCCAAGCAAAGCCGTTACCAAAATGACCGTAGCGCGCTGTTGGTTCGTATTGCGGGCGAGCCAGCTGCAACTTATCAATAATACCCGCTGGACTGAGGTCATAGCCAGCAATTGGTTGCTCAACACCGTCAACTACCGCTGTAGCCTCAATTGGTTGGTCGTGGCCGATTGCGTACGCCAAGCGCACCAACACTTCCTGAGCTGCAAACTTTTTAAGATAATCAACTGCAACCCGCCGCGCCATATAGGCACCGCTGCGATCGACCTTAGTGGCGTCCTTGCCGCTAAACGCCCCACCGCCTAGCGGAATCCGCGGGCCGTAATTATCAACTGCTAATTTGCGCCCGGTCAAACCAGCGTCCGCCGCGAAACCGCCAATTTGCCAATCGCCTGCCGGATTTATATGCAGAGAAATGCCGTCAAAATCACCTGCCACATATTTTTGCTGCGCAAACCACTGCCGTACTGCTGCTGCCAGCTCGTCGTGCGGCGCATTCTGGAAGCTGGCGACAATCGCCGCAATCTGGCCGCCATAGGTCGTCACCTGCGTTTTGCCGTCATACGGCCATTTCTCATACAAAAAGCGGTTCAAGGCCCGCGCCAAAGCATATTCTAGCGGCAATAATTCTGGCGTCTCAGCGCAAGCATAACCAATCATTACCCCTTGATCGCCGGCACCGCCCGCGTCCACGCCCTGAGCAATCTCTGGGCTCTGGCGTGCAATCCGCTCAATAATTTCCACGTCGTCGCCAGCCAGCCGCCGCGCAATCTGCTTGACGTCAACTAGCTCGCTCGACGATACCTCGCCGGTTAGAAACAACGCGCCATGGCCGCCGCAAGCTTCAATCGCCACTCGGGCTTGCGGGTCTTTGGCAAGATACGCGTCCAGAATAGCGTCGCTAATCTGATCGCAAATCTTGTCCGGATGTTTCGGCGAGACACTCTCGGCTGTACGATATATTGCTTGATTATTAGATTTTACAGACATAAAAACTCCTTTCTATCTGCCCCGCTTGAGGCCAAGAAAGGAGCCGCAAAGACAATATCTCTCCTGGTCAAGCAGGCTGGAATTAGCACCTTGCTGCAAAAGCAGGTTGCCGGCGAGTCATCAGGCCAGTCCCTCGTCGCACTCTGGATATTAAATTATTAACAAGTTCATTATAGCACGCCCCACCCCGCCGAATCTAGATTGACAGCAAAAACAGCCAAGGCTGTAGCTATAGGCGAACGCCAGCCCGCGCTTTGTTCGCCCACTCATCCGCTAGCTCGTTCTGCTCGTGGCCGACGTGGCCGCGTACCCAAACCAGCTTCGGCTGCGTCGATTGGTAAAGCGCATACGCTTGCTGCACGAGATCAAGATTCTTAATTTCGCCGCCTTTTTTACGCCAACCTTTAGCAGCCCAGCCTGGTGCCCACTTGGTTAACACATTGATCCAAAATTCGCTATCGCTATGAATTTCACACGGCTCATCGCCAGCTAACTCCATCGCTGCAATCAGTGCCATGCCCTCCATGCGAATATTCGTCGTCTGTCCGTCTTCGCTGCCCAAAGCTACCGGCTGGCCGTTTTCAATTACCGCGTAGCCGCCTGGGCCCGGATTTGGGCTAGCGCTGCCGTCTGTAAAAAATACTCTCACTTCTTCCCCGCTTTCTAGATGTCGCGGACTGGCCGCAGTAGCTTCAGCTCGTCTGGCATATACCACTTGTTGCCACGATTATCTTGTTCATATTTATACTCTATCATGTGATCAGCCTGAAAATAGTCGCCCGTACCAACAATCTTGTACTGAATATACATTTTACGCACCGAATCGCTCTGCGGCATCGGCCCGCGATACAAACGCAGCTCAAAAATCTCGCCTGGCTTGAGAAATTTATTCAAGTCGCCTCGCTGCCCTAATATCTCATATTTATCAAGCTCTACGTCAAAGCTCGCGTGGTTGCGAATATGCGCCCACACCTCGAGGTACTTATTATCGCCCGACGGATGCGCCTCGGTGCGCTCAACCTCTATCTCGGGAATCACTTTCTGCCCGTTAGCCGAGTGATATTGATCGGGCTGAGGCTTACTGTCTGACTTCCTAGTATCTGCAGCAACCCCTGAAGTGTCTTTATCGAAGTTATTCTCGTCCCTACTGCCGCGATTATCTTGCGGCGAGACCATATCATTATTATTAAGACGCGCCAAATATTCGTCATCACCATCCGGCTCGCCAAAAATTAAATCACGCAACCATCCCATACATCTATTGTACCGTATTTAGACAAAGCTACACATACGCTATATATAGTGCCACTATATATAGCGTATGTACTGCCGTGGAAAAATCAGGGAAATCTTCGAGACACACTAGACTACTGTTATTTTGCTTATGTTTGGCACTCTTGACACGCGAGTGCTAACCAATTACAATAGAATATAGAGCAAAAGCTCGCCAAATCATAAACGAAAGGAGTAATACAAATGAGTAAACTCGTTCGATTCGACCCGTTTGCCGAAATGGATGCCCTGCAGCGCCATTTCTTTAATGACGACAACTGGATGCCGCGCCAAGTGCGCTCGGTTGGCCTGCCTACCACTGATGTTTACATGAAAGATAACGCGCTAGTCGTCGAGGTTCACTTGCCGAAATTCGATGGAGGCGACGTCAATATTTCTGTCGAAAACGGCAACTTGGTCATCCAAGCCCAACGGCACGAAAAAGAAGAAGATAAAGAAAAGAAGTACGTCGTACGGGAGTCGAGCAGCAGCTTCTACCGCAGCGTTCAGCTGCCAGAGCGCGCTGACGCCGATGCTATCGAAGCACACCTGGACGACGGCGTCTTGAAGGTTACCGTGCCAGTCACGCCAGCACCAGAGCCAAAGAAAATTACCGTCAAATCACGCGGCAAGAAGAAAGAGTAAGCCTTTCTCAGCTTTGGCCGTCAAGAAGGCCTCGGGATTACCCGAGGCCTTTTGCTAATAACGAAATTCCGCAGTCTAGCTAGAAAGCGTCAAACTATTCCGCGTATTTTTCAACGAACCGCCGCAATATCTTGACCGGTTCGGTCACCAATTCCGATTCGCGGTATGCTGCATCAATCAGATCTTTAGCTTCCTCTGGCGCGAAATAGCCAGCATGCTTATAAATATTAATCCGCAGCGCCAAGCCGTCAGCATCAAGCTCAGGATGAAACTGCGCCGCATAAACATTTTTCCCAGCGCGCAGCAATTGTATACAGGCCGCAGAGCGCGCTAGCACCACGCTGTTCGGCGGCGCCGTATCTGTCCCCTCTTTATGCCCGACGAAGCCGCGAAAACTAGCTGGCAAGCAAGCCAGCAGCGGATCATCCTGCGCTTCCGGCGTCAAATTTATATCCACCGCACAAACCGGCTCGCCATGGTCGAAGTCCGTCCGACCGCCCAGCGCCGTCACCAGCGCACCCACGCCCAAACAAGTGCCTAAAAACGGCTTATCCTCGGCTGCAATCCGACGAAGCAGCGGCATGATATAATCTTCAAACCGCAATTGTTCCGGCGATTTTTTCTCTGGCGGATAAGCAAAATTAGCCGGCCCGCCGCCCATAAAAATACCGCTGTAATCATCCAAATTAACTGGCGAGAACTCGCCGCGGTCAAGCCGCAAGCGCTGCAACTGCTCCGGCTGCAAACCGCCAAATTTCAAAAAAGCTGCATATTCGTCGTCAGACGCTTCGTCCTCGGGACGGGATTGTAAAAGAAGAAAAGGTTTTGTCATGAATCTTAGTATAGCGCTTTTTAAGCTCAATGGCTACCGTCAAAAATCGCGAGACGTTAAATCTTCGGCCGATTCAACATCGCGAAGCCACGGAAAATACCGGAGCACGTTGTCTTGATGCAGCACTTCTGCCAAGGGTGCTGATTTAACCGTAATATCTTCGCCAGCATCAAGATGCTGCGCTGCTCGATGTAACGCTCCCGTAGCCAGAAACAAATAAGTAAACCACTCGATTTTCTTTTCCATCTGTACGACATCTAGCAGTTCCCAATTAGCAAAAGTCCAGCCTGTTTCTTCTCTCAATTCGCGCTGCGCCGCTGCTTGCACCGACTCGTCGCTAGAGTCAACCCGGCCGACTGGCAAATGGTTCTTGCGGACAATACCGCCCGGTTGCTTTTCGTCGATTACCAACGCATCACCAGCCTCATCAAGCGCAATGACCATCACAGTGTCTGGACGGCGCAGCATTTCAAAAGTTTTTACGCTACCATCGGGCATCCTTTGCGGCCATTGATATACTTTGTAAATCTCACCTCCAAAAACACAATCTGCTTCCGAAGGAATCAGACGAGCACCTTTCGGCAAAACACGTTCGGTCATTACATTATGCCTCCAACTTTTTCATCAAAATATCATAGCCATCGGTCACCTCGTCTTGACGGCTGACGCCCAATTCCGCCATAATGCGCCACAAATCAGCGGTTATCGCGGCAGGGTCGGCGTTCTCGCCAGCTAATCGCTCTAATTCCATAAAGTCGCCCAAGCCTTCCACCGAGTCGATACATACTTCCACATCGTTCAGTTTGCCAGTCCGGCGAGTCTTCGACAAGTCCGAAAACGGCACGAAACCTAGCTCCTTGACAATAGCGATCATGACGTCTGGGTCGCCAACTTCTGTTTCGCGCTCAATGCTATCCAACTGCCCAGTCACCGATCGTTTTAGAGTGAATAACGTCCGCTTGGTTTCATTTTCGCCTTGTCCATGCGTTTCGGTACGCACCCGCAGCCAAGGCACTGTATTGCCGTCGCCGCCAGCTTCTCCCGGCAGACCAAACACTTGATCGCGCTGATGCACTGGCTCGCCGAGAGTAACACCCTTACCCGCCAGCGCAGCCAACAGCCCTTCTTTATCTTGCAATCTAACTTTTATCTCAATTTCTCTCATATATAAATTATATCACGTTTAGAGTACGTCCACTGGACCGATAATATCCGTATTGCCAAAGTAAAAATCGGTTAAGACCTGCCGCCATGGCGTGCTGGTTGCTGCAGCATATATCATTTTGCCAATATCGCCATGGCAAGCCAACAACACCGTTTGATCTGGGTGTTGATGCGCCATGAAATCAAGCACCCGCTGGCCGCGAGCCAATAACTCAGGAAAAGTCTCAGCGCCGTCAGGATGTAAAAAATAGGTCACGTTTTCTGCTTTGATGATGTCCGGCGCACAAATTTCCTCAATATCAGCGACCGGCTTACCGGTCATAATGCCAAAATCACGCTCGATTAAATCGTCGTGAACTATCGGCTCGGCAAGACCCAGCGCCGCCGCTACAATCGCTGCCGTCTCGAAAGCTCGACCAAGCGGCGATGCATACACCGCGTCAAAAACTAGTTCCCTATCCTTGATGTGACGCGCCAATTGCCGCGCTTGCTGACGTCCCAAATCGGTCAGCGGCAGGTCGCGATGGCCGTTCAAAATCCCGCGCACATTGTCTTCATTCTGGCCGTGGCGAGCGATATAGATAGTAGTCATGAACCTTAGTATATCATCTCTATCAGGCGGCGAGGAACCTCGTAGAAACCCTACTTACCACTAAAATTCCTTGTTATCAAACCATCGATACGTCCCGCGAATGACGCTCCAGCCAATCAGCAATCGAATCAATATCGAAATGATCGGTCGCGGCGCGGACGGCGAAATTTTCTAGTTCGCCTCGCTGTGCTGTAAAATTATACCCATTCACCTCCAGCAAAGTCAGTCCGGCGAGCATTGCTGTACGCTTGTTACCATCAGCGAACGGATGGTCGCCAATAATCCCGCGCATCAACGCCGCTGCCTTGGCAAATACTGTTGCATATAATTCCTCGCCAAATACTACTTGATGCTGTGTTGACACCGCAGCCTCCAGCCGTCCAACGTCACGCACGCCATCTGCACCGCCGTCTTTGACAAGCACCAGCGCATGAAGCTGCAGAATCTGCTCGAGAGTCAAACTAACCATTAGCGCTTCGCCAAGTGAGAAAAGTCCTCTTTGTATCGCCTAAGGAGCGAGTTTGCAGTTTTGAGCACTTGATTATCATCAGCCGCCTCCGAACGCTTACGTACCGTGACTTCAATCTCGTCGCCATCGCGAATCCCCAGCGCCCGCAAATCCCGCGCCGGCAGCGTCACGCCGCGGCTGGAACCAATCTTGATAACTTTTTGAATGGTGGTGATATTCATACAAACATTATAACAAAATTATAATTTTATTGCAATATACTTTCCCTATTGTACACCGCCAGCAAGCTTTATCAAATCCACAGTCGTATCTGAATCAATCAAGGCGTGATGGACAGTGCGTCCATTCTTTGACATAATTGACCCTAGTGCATCTGTCGTTTTCCGCGCCATAGTATCCAACCACTCATCCGTCAATATCTCGCCAGTTTGCGGCTGCTGAATATCCTTGCATGCACGCTGAATAGCCTCTTCAAAATATTGTGTTATTTCGCCGTTAAATGAGTCTCCTCCATGTTTAGACTGCCCTATATAAGCACCCAGAATACCTGCAATCTTTAGTCCATAAAGAACATCACCAGCGCCCATGCGAACCTCATCATCCTGCATAGATTTCTTGCGTAGTAATTCAACCGCCTCTTCCAGATCGTGATACTCCGAAAATCCTAAAATAAACGTATCTTGTCGATACTTTTGTATACCCTCTCTACCATATGGAATCCAAAATTTTCCATAGTCCGGACGGGCGCCTGAATTTATAAGATCTGCCGCTATCCGCAATGATGATAAATCCGTACGGTGTAAATACAATCTGGTTGGAGGCAATTCTCCGTCCTTACTGCTTTCAAATTGGAAAGAGGGTACTAATTGCCCTAGCTTTACCCCTCCTTCTTCATAGCCAGCTTGCTCCAGAGCGTTAGCTAGATTTCTAAGCCCATCGTTAATCACTTCAATATCGTCAAAGCTAAAAGCCCTCTTGCAGCGGCCAGTCATACTATCATAAATCGCACACGCCAAATCAGTACGTCCTGCATGCTCTAGAACTATGTCGCCATTTGGCATTTCTCTCTCTGCGTCATAATCTTTACAAAGTATAAGGGGACCTTTGTATTCTACCGGATCTATTTTCGGACCCATAACCCACCCCTCTCCAGTAGATGCATCATATATTTTTCGACGACGAGTCATCACAGAGGCAACAGTTTTACCATCTGGCTCGAGGCGCCCACGGACTGCCTCCATAACCACTCGTTTAGTCTCGTCGTTGCTTATAAATTCTGGACTATTTGGATCGAAATCAGAATAGCCAACTTGCTACTCTCTTATCACGTTGTCAATTATACTATAATTTTGCACTTGTGTCAATCAAGTGATCCCATTACATCACAGTAATCTCACGACGATAATAATTGCTGCCACTTCACATGCACCGCATACGCCCGAGCTGGCGCATCCACTTCGCTCTTCTGAAGCAATAACTCCTCAGGGTTAATAAACATCACTTCATCGCCCTCTTCACCTGGTATAAAATCAAAATTCTCCGGCCAGACACGACAGTAAAAACAGATTTGATTGGCATCAAGCCGCTCAATGTACATCTGCTCCGACGCGTCAAACAGCTGATAGCGCAAATCGCCTTTATAGCCAACTTCTTCGTACAACTCGCGTTTCAGCGATGATTCAAAATCCTCATCGTAATCCATGCCTCCGCCCGGTAAATCCCAGTACGTCCGATTAATTTCTTTAACGACCAAAATCTGCCCAGCGTCGTTATAAATTAGCGCTTTGAGCGAAATTCGGTAGAGGTAATCGTGGCGAGTCACTCCGACTGAATCTTGCGTTACGAGATGCCCGTTGGTGAGTTTTGTCATAGGGATAATTATAACACTTCTAGCCTAAACCCAGCGTAAGTACCATCTTGCTTATACGCTTCCTCGCCAAGGAACGCCGGAATAGCCTGCAGTGTATTATTATAGACAAAGTTCTTAAGACCAGCGATATCTTGCTCTTCCTCGGGCAGAATCTTCCCTATCATCTTATAAAAAGTCCGCTCTTGGTCAACTGTCTCCTCCTCCAAATATCTTACTATGTCGGCGCATATTTGCTCGTACAGATCATCGTTCAAATGCGAATTTGGCACTTCATAAGCCACGAAATTCGGTACCACTGTAGTGATGTCATTAAGCGGCTCAACCACCAGAACGTCTTTCACAGCGCTAGAGTTGATAAACCTCTGCACTACTTCATTATCTTTATCTGCCGTTATCAAAATATTTGGCTGCTCGGCAGTGGTCGTATGAAAATCCAATACCAACTCCGGCTTCAGTAACCGAATCCGCTCCTCAATAATCTTCGCACGCCGACCCTCATAAGTATCCAGACCAAGCCCGTAAATCCTATTTAGGTCCGATTCGGTATACCGCACATTCTTTGCGTAAGCGCGCGGATTAGCCATGATGAACTCCATATTTTCCAACAGTTTAGACCGTTTGGCGAGCATATACGCCAGCAGATTTGGGCCTAATAATTCGTTGCCGTGGGTGGAGATTATTGCGAGTATTTTTGTCATAAATACCTCCTTATTTACTACATATATTCAATATATCTTTTATTACAATGCTTACTGCTTACTATATAGTTTCTGCCATTTCATATGCGCCCTATACGCTCGAGCTGGCGCGTCAACCTCGCTCTTCTGAAGCAATAATTCCTCAGGATTAATAAACATTATTTCATCACCCTCTTCGCCCGGTATAAAATCAAAATTCTCCGGCCAGACGCGACAATAAAAACAAATTTGATTAGCATAAATCCGCTCAATATACATCTCGTCCGATGCGTCAAAAAGTTGATAACGCAAATCACCCCTGTAGCCGACTTCCTCGTACAGCTCGCGTTTCAGCGACGATTCAATCGTCTCACCAAAATCCATGCCACCACCCGGCAAGTCCCAATATGTCCGATCAATTTCCTTGACGACCAAAATCTGCCCAGCGTCGTTGTAAATCAACGCTTTGAGCGAAATGCGATAAAGACAATCCAGACGATCCGTTCCATCTAGATTCTGCGTGATGATATGTCCGTTGGTAATTTTTGTCATGAGAGTCATTATACTACACCCGAACGCCAGATAGCTGATACCATTTCACCTACAGTATATTCTGTCTTTCCAATATCCATGATTAACTACTCATTGGGTGTTAACACGTTGGGGATTATCTAATTGTGATACTCTTTTATTTTACTGGCATATTCAGTCAAAAGATTCTTTGAATAAATTTTTTCATTTTTTGAATTTCTAACTTCTTTCCAAAGAATAGAAGCTACTTTTAATTTGTTCGAATAGTTGCGACTATTTTCGTCTGCACTAAAATCCTTTAAAAATTGATTCCATTGACAAACCGAATTATCATACTTGGCATAATCTGATTTCCCATAATAAACTTTTAGCATATCTTGAATGGTAAAACTCAAATCATTTTCTCTCTTTACTTTTCTCCAAGCGGTAGCCATATCAGCAGTAAATTTAAATGGTGAGATACCCGTTAAAGCAGAAAAATATTCTCTGAATTTTGCGTTAAAAGAAAAACCACATTCAAGTAATGGCGTATCTAAAGTAATATTTTCAACTTGCTTTGTTTCATTTTTTATTGATGATTTTTTAATCAGGTTACCCTTAAAGTACTGCTCAATAATGTGATTGAGTTCTTGTTTTGTACCTCTATATTCTAATCCTAATGACTTACATATCTGTGAAATTTCTTCACGATACCAATAGTATTTATTAAACTCGTCAAACGATGTAATTTTATCAAACTCAGGTCTACTTTCTATCAATATTTCAGCTCCTTAAACCCAATTTACTTTTTCATGTCTAGTATCTATAGCTCCTCAACGTTCACCCGCCTCTGCTCCGTCGTATCCCGCTCGCGCACGGTGACCGTGCCGTCCTCCAATGTCTGGAAGTCGATGACTACGCAGTGCGGCGTGCCGATTTCGTCTTGGCGGCGGTAGCGTTTGCCGATGTTGCCGTTGTCGTCCCACATCACCCGGCCGGGGTTGGCTTTGGCGAGGCTCGCGTAAACCTCGCGGGCTTTTTCTACCAATTCTGGCTTGTTTTTCAATAGTGGCGAAACGGCAAATTTAACCGGCGCGAGGTGCTCTGGTAACGCCAAATATACCCGCTTTTCACCGTTCTGCTCGTCCTCGCGGTAGGCACTCGACAGCACCGCCATTAGCGCCCGCTCCACGCCAAAGCTCGGCTCGATGACGTGCGGCACAAATTTCGTGTTCGTGCCCTTGACAGTGTATTCCATGCTCTTGCCGCTGACTCGCTGGATGTTGCCAAGGTCAAAGTCGGTGCGGTACGCCAGGCCAAACATCTCCTCGCGGCCAATCGGATAATCAAACTCAAAGTCAATCGTCCGCTTGCTGTAATGTGCCCGATCCGCCTCTGGCACCTCCAGCTCGTGCACCTTATCATCCGGCAAGCCCAGCGCCTGGCACCACTGATGCCCCAAATCGCGCCACTTCTCAAACTCCGCCTGCCAATTGGCTGGGTCAATAAAGTATTCAATCTCCATCTGCTCAAACTCGCGGCTGCGGAAGACGAAATCGCGCGGCGCAATTTCATTACGAAATGCCTTGCCCTGCTGAGCAATACCAAACGGTAAATTAGGATAAAAACTATCGACGACGTTTTTGAAATTGGTGAAGATGCCCTGGGCGGTCTCTGGCCGGAGGTACGAAATACTGTCCTCGCTCTCAGTCGCGCCAACGTGCGTTTTGAACATCATATTAAAGGTGCGCGACTTGCTTAGCGGATTGCCATCGGGACTTTTGATGCCTTTCTCAGCAATTACCGCATCCATCTGCTCCATGGTCATACCATCAGCGTCAACGCCATTATCTTTGAGAATATGATCGGTGCGGTAGCGTCGGTGATTGACCGTGTCTTCGCACAGCGGATCAACGAAGGTATCCACATGCCCACTCGCCCGCCAGACCTTCTGATTCATCAAAATCGCCGCGTCCACGCTGTACATGTCGTCACGCTCGTCAACAAACCTGCGCCACCACAAATTCATGATATTGCGCTTCAGTTGCACGCCCAGCGGACCGTAATCCCACGTACCAGAAAGACCGCCATACACATCCGACCCCTGATAAATAAAGCCGCGGCGTTTGCACAGGCTAATAATTGCTTCCATTTTTGCTTGACTCACAAGAAGTCTCCTTTCTCCTCTCTGCGTTGATGAGCGCGAGTATTTAACTCTTTACGTTTTAGTATAACACGCTTTGGTTTTCAGTAGTTTCGCTATAAAGCGACCAATTCAACAACTAAACGCCCGCATGTTGGCGAGCCAATAACCAGCAGCCTGGCAATATCTGCTCAACCCCGCCAATTTGCGCCACCAGACGCAACGATTTATTCGCTGCTAAGCGCAAAAACTTAATATGATCAGCGGTAAGCTCTCCTTGTTCGCTCAGTCGCAAGCCTCGTTCAATCGAATCGTACATGTAGCGCTTTTGGCGATCAAGCGGTTGGCCAGTAACATCGTTCACTAAACTCAGCTCATAGCCGGTTAGCTCGGCGTAGCGCAAGTAAAACCATACTTGCACCAACTGCAAAGAAACCACATCACCCAAGCCTGCCAGCGTCTCGCTCAGCACTTCAAACCACTCTGGAATATCAACATCGCGGCTAGCCCGCTCGACCAGCCTGATACATTCATAACCAAATTGCAAGCGGTCATAATCCTGCAAAATCTGGCGGTAAAAACGATCGAGCCGCGCCTGCGTAATCGTGTACAGGCTACTTTTACCGCGACGCAACACTACGTCGCTAACCGCAAACAGCTCAATACCGCCCGCCAAGCGGCTTTTCTCGCGCCGTACGCCGCGCGCTATAGCACTGCGTTGCCCTAGCGGTGTTAGTAATGTCAAAATGCGATCTGCCTCGCCGTAATTCGTCCGGCGCAGCACTATCGCTTTAGTACGTTCAATAGCAGTCATACTGCCACCTCTCGCACCGCTTTGGCAATATCATCTGGATGCATTGATACTTTATCTAATAATAATCGCACGCCGTACGGCCGCAACTGCTCGAGAGTGATGTCATTTGCACTTGTTGTACACACGACAACAGGAATGCGGCCTAGGTCGTCATACGATTGCAACTCGTGCAGCAGCACTAAACCATTTGGGCCCGGCATGAATAAATCAAGAATAATCACCGCGGGTCGAAAACTATCTATCAAATCAAGCGCTTCTATGGCATTTGGAGCACTCTGTACTACCATACCGTTGTGCTCGAGACGCCGCGTAAACAGCTTCGCTAGCCACTCGTCATCATCAATTACTAGCACGCGCGTCATAATAGCCTCAACTGTGTCGACGCTGGTACATCAACATAAAAAGTTGCGCCATCGCGGTGACGAGTAACGCCAATTCGCGCGCCAATCGCTAAAGCAAACTCATTAGCAATAAACATACCTAGCCCGCTACTGCCTGGACGGTTATGCAGCGGCAATGGTTCGCGCAAACCCTGGCGCAACGCCCGCCAAGCTCGCGCTGGAATTGCCGGCCCAAAATCGCGTACCCCGATCCGTACCCGCTGATTGTTGTCGGTAGCCCGCACCGAGATCGCTACCGACGAATCATCAGCGCTATAGTATAGTGCGTTATCAGCAAAGTTAGCAACGATTCGCCGCAATAGATCACGATTTGCCACCATTAGCCGCTGACGAGATTTTACCTGGGTTTTTAGAGATTTATTATGAGCATGGTACAGCGGTTGAAGTTCGCTCATCACTTCGCTACAAAGACCAGCCGCATCAATCGCCTCTAGCGTAAATAAGGCGTTTTCTAGGCGGCGAGCTTTAGTTAAATCTGTCGTCAAGCGCAGCGCCCTTTCAGCCGTTAGTGTAATTCGCTGCGCCAAGACAGCCCGCTCAAGCGCCGTATACTCCCCTGCTTCTAGCTCAATCGCCAACTGGCGAATCAGAGCAAGCGGCGCTTTCAGCTCGTGCGCCGCCACTGTAAACGACGGTGAATCTGCCCACAAACCAGCCTGCACCTTACCCTCCTGCATACACCTAGTTTAGCATGCTGCAACAGGCTGTTCTAGCACAAGCAAAACACTTACTCGTTGAATTTGAGAGTCTTCAGCAGCTTCTCGTAGTCAGCAGTGAAAACGTCGCCGTCAGTACGCATCGTCAGTGTACGATCGCGCATCTTCAACAGTACTGCCGTACCGTAAGTGTCCTTGTCGAAATTACCGACCAGCTTGGTGCCCGTATGCTTGCCATCGTTGTAAACACTCGACTTCAGGTCGCCTCTTTTAATTAACGGATCGTAAGTAGACACAGATTTGTCATAAGTCTTTTGCTCAATCGTTATCCTCAGGGCAATCTTCGATTCTCTGGTAATTGGCGGGATTGTCACTGGGTTCAAATAGGCTTCATAAGTCACGCCGCCGCCTTTGCTGATATCGGTTGCCTGATAAGCACTCCAAGTCTTGGGATACTCAAACGTCAAGGCGCCGTAATCCGACGGCCCGTTAAACTGTCGATTCGGCTCTTTCTCGCGCTTTTCGAAGTCGCTCTCTAGCTTCTCGCTATTCTCTTTGACAGCCTGAGCTTTAGCTGTCTCGATTTTCTCGTCGACGTTCTCTTTTTGGTCGAGATATTGCATATATGACCAAATACTAAAACCGCCGAACCCCAGCACCAACACTACCAATACCGCAATAGCGACAATACTGCCAGTGATGGCGCCTTTTTCTGTATGATGCCTGCTCTTCATGCTTACGATTATACTTTGTCGAGGCTAAATATGCAAAGGTTTAACTTTGCGACTGCAGCAAATAGAGATTATGCGCGCCCGCGGTCTTATGCAAAGTAAGCCCAGCCGCCTCGAAACCGTAGCTCAACAGCCAAATATCATGTCCAAGGCGGTTAGTCTCATGCTGTAAATATTGAACCATCTTGGCGATATCACGACCGTCACCAAAAAGGTAAACGACTGTCGTCTCGTCTGGCAGCGGCGTACGCCAAAAATTAGCTAGCCGCACCGACACTTTCTCGTCGTGCCGCGATAACCAACGTGAAATCAGTACTAGCAGCGGTTGTAGTTCGTAACCAATCGCCCGCGCGCCGCGGCGGCTCGCTTCGCGCAGCACTACACCGTCGCCCGAGCCAATATCCACCAACACGTCGGTTTTTTTGAGCCGATATAGCTCGTTAAAGGCCCTTTGCAGGTCGCGGCGCCGCGACGGCACATACGGTGCGCCCGTAAAAGCGACAAAGCCAAACAGCAGCACCACGGCCGCAATGGCGGCGAAAATCACGCGAATTTTTCCTTGAGGACGGTAATTTTATTGCGCAAGCTGTTCAAATCTTTTTCGATATCGCTAGCTAGTTTCTCGGCTGCCTGATAGCGCTCTATCGCCTGTTCAATATCGAAGTCATCGCTTTCAAACCACGCCACCATCTGGCGCAGCTCTTCAATTTTTTGGTTGATAGTTTTCTCATTTTTGCTTGACATTTTTAACCTCCGCTTTGATAATTATTTTTTCTTCCTCGATACTAATAATTTCGCCTATTTCGATCGAACCGCGCACAATCGCGTAACCACGCGCCAGCGCCAACTGCGGATTGTACGCCGCCAAAATCCGCTGGAATTGCTTGATTTCGCTCGTTAAAACGTCAGTTCTGCTATCTAGATATAGCAATGCGCGCTGCCGCAAGTTGTCAACCTCACTACTTAAATCGCCAATCGCTGACTCCGTCCGATAGGCCATGCCGTCAACCAGCGCTTTTATTTCTCGCAGCAGTTCTCGCCGGTCTGGCACGATAATTTGCGCCGCGTTGCTCGGCGTAGAAGCCCGCACATCGGCAGCCAAGTCCGCCAGCGTCATATCGACCTCGTGTCCAATACCGACCAATGTCGGCACGCGGCTGGCAGCAATCGCTCTAACCAACAATTCATCGTTAAACGTATTCAAATCGTCAGCACTACCGCCGCCACGAATGATCACCAGCACTTCGGGCGGCGTTTGACTCTCATTAAAACGATTAATTGCCGCAACAATTTGATCAGCCGCCGCCTCGCCCTGCACTTGAACATGCGCTACGTCAATCTGCAAGCCACCCCAGCGCTCATTTACGATTTTGATAAAGTCCGCGTAGCCTGCCGCCTGAGCGCTGCTTATCACGCCGATACGCGCTGGAATTTGTGGCAAAGAACGCTTGCGCTCCGTAGCAAATATTCCTTCCTTCTCGAGTTTAGCGTGCAGCAGCTGGAAACTTTTGCGCAAGCTGCCCTCGCCTAACGGACGGTAATTTTGCACGGTCACGCTGAATTTGCCCCACTTCGTTACTTTAGGCTGCGCCCGCACCACCAGTTTCATGCCGTCTTCAATCGGCGTTCGCAGTTGATAAACTGGCATAAAGCAACCGACGCTCGCTTCCTCGTCTTTCAAGTCGAAAAACACCCATTTACCTTGATTTACTTTGAAGCTGGCAACCTCGCCCTCAATCTCAACAGCGCTGCACGAAAACTCCAGCACTTGATTAATCAGCTCGACGAAACCGCTAACGCCGAACCTTGGAATCGGATTTTCGTCCATATTTCACTATTGTTAGCTGGTAAAATACATAGCCTAGCAGCAGCGCCGTCAGCAGCACAATTACCCGGTAAAGCACAATCGCTGCAATCGACTGGCCGCTACCTATACCTGATAAAGCCAAAACACTAACCATAATTGCCTCGTAGGCGCCCGTTCCGCCCGGCGTTACCACAATGAATCCAGCAATTGTCGCTATGCCATAAGCAATCAAAATCGACGCCGGGTTGACACTCATTCCCAACGCCTGGAAAGTAATCCAGATTGGCGCGATCTCGGTAGCGGTAAATAACATCGCCCACAAAAATGGCTTCAGCAGCACGCGCTTGTCACTCTTTAGCTCGTTAAAATCGTCATGCATATCATAGAAAAACTTCTCTATCGACTCCCGCTTCAACACCACCTGCGGCCGCCGCGCAAAAAATGACGCCGTACCGTTAGTTATCATCGTAATCCTCTTGGCTAATTTTTTCATCCGGTGGACGCTATTCAAAAAGTAGGCGCCCAGCAGCGTCGCCATCACCAGCAAAAATACCAGCGTTGAGCTCATCAAAATTATCCAGCGGTTAACACGGCCGTCAATCGTCACCATCAAAACAGAAACTACCAAAAAGACCACAATCGCCATAAACCCCACCACATAACGCACAAATTGCGCCATCGTCGCCCGTCCGATTGGCACACCGTACTTGCCTAAGCGCCAGTTAGCATACGAAATACCGCTGACACCGCCGCTAGGAAAAGCATGATTAACAAAATTTAACTCTAGCGATATGCGTGCCAGAGTTGCCGGATTAATATTCTTCACGAAGCCTTTCTGACGCAAATACGAAAAAATCATCTCGCCAGTCGCCAAATATCCGGCCGCAATAATTGGCAACATCCACACAAGCTTGCCAAGGTCAATTTTACCTAGCAAACCCCAAGCATATACCAGTTCGCTTCTAGCTAAAAAAAGTATCAAAGCAATCAACAGCAACGTGGCAATACTCAACCACAATCGAAAAGACAGTCTCCTTTTCATACAATCTAGTATACTATATTTATGCATATCACAATACTTGGCCGCCAGCCAGCACTTGGAGTAGCCGAGCTAGAACAGCTCTACGGTGCTGACAATGTCCGATGGTTTTCGCAGCAAGCAGCGCTTGTAGATTCGCCTGATTTTGACTTCGAGACCCTCGGCGGCAGCCAAAAAGCCGGCCGGGTCGTTCTCGAACTCGACCGCGGCAATTGGCTAACCGCCAGCCGCCAAATCGTTCAGCACTACGCCGCCAAATGGCGCGCCAGCGAGCATAAAATAACTCTTGGCATCAGCGCTTACGGCTTCAAAATCTCGCCGCGTGATGTCCAAAAAACCGGCTTGCTTATCAAGAAAAAATTACGCGACAGCGGCACTAGCTTACGCCTTATCCCGAACCCAGAAATCGCCCTTAACACCGCTACTAGCCATCACAACAAGCTTGGGCTATCGCCGACGAAAGTTGAGCTGCTAGTCGTCCGAGCACCAAATAACCGTCTCATTATCGCTGAAAGTGTCGGCGCCCAGAACATTACTGCACTGGCCGCCCGCGACCAAGCTCGCCCGCGCACCGATGCTTTCGTCGGTATGCTGCCACCGAAATTAGCGCGGATGATGATAAATCTATCTGGCGAGACAAAACCTGGCCGCCTCTGGGACCCTTTTTGCGGTACTGGCACCGTTCTCCAAGAGGCGCGGCTCAAGGGAATAGACGTCTACGGCAGCGACCTAAGCCAAAAAATGGTTGATTATGCCACAGAAAACATGCAGTGGCTCGATAATAAATACCAAATCAACCCCCAGTGGCAGATCTTCCAAGCTGACGCCACCGCTGTCAAGCTCAACGCCGTTCAAAAATCTGAAATCACCCGCATCGTCTGCGAAGCCTACCTCGGCCAGCCCTTCTCAGCCCCGCCAAAACCCGCCAAGCTCACCGCAGTCCGCGGCAATTGCAATCACATCATCAGCCAATTTTTAGTAAATATCCGCTCGCAAATTAATCTGAATACAACGCTAGTTGTCGCCGTGCCCGCCTGGCGCGACCATAGTGGTAAATTTACACATTTACCGCTTATTGATCAGTTAGCAGATTTAGGCTACCGACGCCTACATCTAAACTTAGTCAGCGACGAGCAGCTACTCTACTACCGCCAGAACCAGGTAGTGGCACGAGAAATCTTACTGCTTAAACCTCTCGATGAAAGTTAAAAGCAGCCCGCTCACTAAGCCCGCGCCTGTTTCATTATTAATTCTCAGAAGCTTGACATTTCCGATAGCTTCGCGTACAATAGCATAGATTGTCTTATATTAAATTAAAGGAGTTTTATGTCACACGTTAAAGCTGGCGGTTCGAGCGATAATACCCACAAAAGTGCTGGTAGGCGCAATGGCGTCAAGCGTTTCGGCGGGCAAAAAGTCAACCAGGGCGAGGTGCTAGTTCGCCAGACTGGCAGCACCAAAGTTGCCGGCCCAGGTACTTACATCAGCCGCAACTACACTATTCACGCAGCCAAGAGCGGCACCGTAGTTTTCAAACATATAAAGAAGCCATCGTTCACTGGCAATACTCACCCGCGAACCCAAGTTTGCGTTGAATAAGCTAGGTTCATTAGGTGTACTACCTTGGCTAGCGAGATACCGCTACTAGCCTTGTTCGTTGTTTTCTTGGCGCTTTACTGATACGTTCATGAGTCTTTGCAGTTCTGCGATACTTTTGTTCAGCTGTAAAGCATGCTGTGAGTATTCTTCGTCACTGATACGTCTTGAAAAGCCTTGCTCAGCAACATTATTCATTACTACCAAAGAGAGTCTAACCTGGTCTATGGCATTGCCCAGGCGAGCCGCTTCGTCCTGTGGTAAATCACCGCCGACCTTCTCTACAGTAGCACTGAACCTATTAAGCGCAGTTGAGATACCTGACGTATACTCTTGTATGCGCCCAAATAGCACAGGAGCTCGCAAAGTATTTGCCGTGTTCAGCACTCTAACCAAATCCTTTGCCACGCCCGCCATATTTCGTATAGCAGACTGTGTAGTGTCCGCTTCTGCCAGCCTTTTTAGCGCCTCGGAGCCACTAGGAGACTGCTTATCTGATACTTCTGGCGATTCATTTGGATCTTGCTCATCTGAGCTCCCCGGCTCCTCTTGATTTTCTGGCGCGACAGATTCGCTTTCAGTATCGGCGACAGACGAATCGCCGTCTGCACGTTCAATCGACTCGTCTGCAGGTTCGCTGGAATCTGAACGTTCAGAATTAGATTCTGGCTCGCCAAGAGAATCGGCCGGCGGTTTACCAGTAGGATTTTCGAGCATATCAACCGCCCGAAACGCCGTACGGCCAATACCGAGAGCGAGTCTAGTTTCGGCGGCTTGGGTTTCTAAAGATGGTATTGGAGCTTCCGGCTTTGCGTCTTCTCTAGCTTTCAAAGCTCGGCGCAAAGCCGCCAATGGGTCTTCTGGCTGATTGCTAGCCGCTGGAGCTTCTGGCCTTGAATGCTGATCAGCGGTTTCCTGCTGACCGCTGCTCTCCGAATACTCCGACTCTGCATACTGATCAGCAGCTTCGGCCGGACTTTCTGGTTGGCTAGCCGCCAAATCTTCCGGTTTTGAACATCGATCAGCAGTTTTCTGCAAATCTTCTAAATTTGCGCCATGTATGTTTAGTTCGTTATTTGCCATGTGTATTTTTCTGTTTTAATCTTTATACTCTTTTTGTTATAGCAAAAAATACACAATTTGTCAATAAACTAACGCTAATCCACTCCTTTGCAGATTACAAACTAGACAGAGATCCTGAGAGGCTCTGCATAACGCGGTCTCCGCCCAAAAATAGCAGCTATTTCTAAGCCGCCATACCCAAATGATAGCGCACCCGCTCGACGACATCACCGATAACTACCTGCGATTTCACTAAATAATCGTCAACACCGAGTTGCTCGGCGCGCTCTTTGTCTTTGGGCTGGCTAAGCGCTGTCAGCATGATCACTCGGATGTTAGTAGTCTCCGGCGTATTACGCAAAATATCCAAAACATCAAAACCGCTAATTTTCGGCATCATAACGTCCAGCAAAATCAAGTCAGGATGCTCAGAAACTGCTAACGACAGCGCGTCCTCGCCATTATTTGCTTCACAGACGTCAAAACCCTCCAGTTCAAGACGCGACCGATATACCGATGCTAGCGCAGTGTCATCTTCTACTAGCAAAATCTTGCGTTTGCGTGTATCCATAGTTTATATAGTATACCAGCCTGGCGATAAGCACAAGGGCTATGACGCTAATTCTTTAGCGCGCGCCATTTGCGGGTCGCGCCCAGCGTTATTATCATCCGAGCTCATCTTGACCGTCTGGTTCGGCTGAATGCCTTCTTTGGTGATGTTTCTGTCTTGCGGCGTGTACCAGCGGGCCACTGTCACCTTGAGAATGCGGTCGTCGGATAGGTTGATCACCTTTTGCACCGTGCCTTTACCAAAGGTTTTCTCGCCAACCAAAGTAGCTGCCTGATAATCTTTCAGCGCGCCGGCCACAATCTCGCTAGCACTAGCCGAGCTGCCATTAACGAGCACGATGGTTTTCTTGCCTTTGAGCGTAGGATTGCCCGAAGCCTTAACCGTTTCGGTCACCTGGCCGCGGCTTTTCTCGGTAACGACCGTCTTGCCGTTATCTAGCCATAGACTCGCTACTTCTTGCGCTGCCGTCAAATAGCCGCCGCCGTTGTTACGCAAATCAACAATCACACCCTTAACACTTTTGTCAATGAACTCTTTAGCGGCTTTGCGGGCTAGCGAACCAGTATTGTCGTCAAAGCGCGAGATCGTCAAGATACCAATATCATCGCTAACCGACCAACGGACGCTAGGATCGCTAATTTGGGCCCGCGTAATCGAAAAATCTAGCGATTCGCTGCCGCGGCGCATAGTTAGCTTGACGGTCGTGCCCGCTTCGCCAGTAACCTTATCAGCCACGCCACTAGCCGTCTCGCCCGCTACTGACGTACCGTTCACAGCCACAAAGATATCGCCCGTTTTAAGGCCGGCTTTCTTGGCTGGAGAGTCATCGAGAACTCGCAGTACCGTCGGCTGCAAATTACGCACGCCGATTTCGGCACCAATGCCAGAAACTTCGCCGTTTAGACTTTTGTTAAATTCTGCCGCTTCTTCCTTATCTAGAAATGTCGTGTAGTCGTCGCCGACCGCTTTAACCATGCCGCGAGCCGCCCCGTCAGACAGCTTATTAGCGTCCAAATCACCGTCATAATTCGCCGCTAGTTGACGATAAGCTTCTTTCATCACCTCGGTATCAAGCGGCTGCTTAGCCACCTTGATGCCAAAAATCGGCGCTGCTATCTGATAGATTTCTTCGCTGCGCGTACCAGCCGCAAACGATACGATTATCGCCAAGACCAACGACGCAAAGAAAACACCCTGTGAAACCTTCCGCTGCCGAGGCTTCCGCCCCTTATTTTCAACTCCCTGTTCGTTTGCCATAATCATAATTATAGCGCACTCTGGCTGAGTACGCTATAATTTACCGCTTATTATCTTGATCTCGCTAGAAATATATATAAGTTAGCCCAGCACTTGAACGCGTGTAGTAGTGATAGCGGCCCCAGCCTAAACCGTCGATATTATTGTTATAGTCGCTAACAGTAATCGTACCATCGCCATTAACTGCTTCGACATACATAGCATGACCATAAGCACCAACATACTGGATAGCTACCGAGCCAGCTTTTGGCGTTGGGCCGTTTGCAATACCATAGCGAGACGTTGTGCTCGGCCACTGATTAGCGTTACCTGCCCCGCCAAAATGCGGTACGTAACGGCCAGTACTAGCTACCTTCCAGGCGGTGTAGCTGACGCATTCGCGATTATAGAGGCCCCAGTTATCAACTATCGTATCTTGCTCGGCATTGGCCCAAACCGACGGATATCCGCCGCCACTAGCCGAGCCCGTACCAATATTAGTGGAGCCTGAAGCACGGGCAGCTGCAGCCATAGCAGCAGCCTGCTGAGCGCGAACACTGCTGATTTCACTATTACGCTTGGCAACTAAGCTATTGTAAGCTGATTCTTCGCCGCGCGTGTCCGAAACTAATTTAGCCTGTTCAGCCTCTTTGGCAGCTAGCGCGGATTTTTGCGACTTCTGGTCGCGTAGTACGTTCTCGACTTGCTTTTTCTGCTTTTCGAGCTGCGCTTTGAGCGATTTAATCTGTTTAATCTTGGTGCTCAGATTGTCCTGCATTGACGAGCGGTATTCTTGCTTGTCAACGTAATCGCCGATGTTTTTGCTGCTAGCCAGCATCTCGAGCGGCGAGATTGAGCTATCAACGTACATATCGGCAACAATTTCGCCAAGAGCTTCTTTGTTAATCTCGATTTTCTTTTCGGTAGCAGCGATATCTTTCTCAAGCTTATCGCGCTTAGCTTGGCTAGTATTAATTTGCGCTTGGATTTCATTTTTTTGCTTGGTTAATACATCAAGCTGCGCTTGCAGCGTTGACGCCAGCGCGCCAAGCGTCGCCGCCTGCTGCTGATATGAATCAGCTTCTGATTGAAGTTTTTTGACCTGTTCGTCGTACTGGTCGGCCAACACGTTTTGCGCGAAGGCAACCGGTATACTTGCGCTCATCAAAACAGCTGCTGCGACGATTGACGACTTCGCAACGTGCCGCCTTGACGAAACTGGTGTGGTGGACCTATGTTTCATACCTCTAGCGTAACAAAGCATTACCGCTTTGTCAATAAAGCTACGTCGAATAAGCACCCCCTTTCGTAAATTACTCTACAATTTGAGATAACGCCGAGTGGCCAGTGTCGAGGAAATGATCCCAATCAACGAGCCTAACAACATCATACTTAGCAGGACCAGCAGCAAATTATTTACCAGAAAGTGCGATGTAGCTACAGCAGCAATTCCATAAGCCTGTAATTTGCCAGAAATCGTCGCGAAAACCCCTACCCCTATAGCGGTCGCTACAACCGCAGCAATACAACCATACACCATCGCTTCTACCAAAAACGGGCCGCGAATGAAGCTTTTATCAGCACCGATAAGTTTCATCATCTCGATCTCGCTTTTACGGTTGAATATTGCCATTCTAATGGTATTAAAAACAATCAACGAAGATATTACGACAAAGAGAACGCTCGCTGCCAAACCAGCCCGCTGCGCAAAATCTGTCCAGCGGCCGATATTTTCGATAGCGTCGCGCCGGTCGCCAGCAAACGATGGTTCGCGCTTATCATCAATAATTTTTTTGAGCGGCTTATTAGTTTTGACAAAATCACTAAGACTGTCGGTGTCATTGATATTCTCTAGATTAACGCGAATCACTGCTGGCATTTTATTAGCAGCTTGATTAAGGGCATCTAGTATATCTTGGTCGGCTTTGTTGTCTTCGGCGCTTTGTTGGCGCGCTTTTTCCGAGGAAACGAATTCAACGCGCTCGACATTGTGCAACTTGCGCAAATCGGCAATAATCGGTTTAGCCTGCTCTTCGGTGGTGCCCGTTTTGAGATAAATTGACATATCGACTTTTTTACTCAGCTCTGTTACCGAATCTGCCAAAATATTGCGCGCCACCACCGTAGTAAAGATAATCAGCAACGTAATCGTCATCACCGCGGTAGCCGCAATGGTTAGCCAAGCATTACGAGTGAAGTTATTGACGCCGTAGCGGCACATTCGCACGAAAGTCAGCCATTTGCGCTGGCGGCTGCGCCTTTGTCTGGTCAAGGCGCGCGCACCGGTATTTTTTTTGTCCTCGCGGCGGCTTTTCTTTTTGGTGGCCGCTGTCTTGACTTTGTCTCGTCTCATTGCCGATAACTCCCCTGCGCTTGGTCGCTAGTAATCTTACCGTGATCAACAGTGATAACGCGGCGCTTCAACCTATTGACAATCTCGACATTATGTGTTGTAAGTATAACTGTCGTGCCATACCGGTTAATCTTCTCAAGCAGGCGGACAATATCCCAACTATGCTTTGGATCGAGATTACCCGTTGGCTCGTCAGCGATTAGAATCTTTGGCTGGCGCACCACTGCCCGGGCAATCGCCACGCGCTGGCGCTCGCCACCTGATAATTGGTGCGGGAACTGCTTTTCCTTACCCTTTAGACCCACCAAGTCGATCACTTTTGGCACAGTATTTTTAATTTCGCGGTTAGTCATGCCGGCAATTTCTAGCGCAAAAGCCACATTTTCGAATACCGTCCGGTTCGGTAGTAACTTAAAATCCTGAAAAACTACGCCAATTTTGCGGCGCAGCAACGGGATATGCTTGTCCTTGAGTTGGTCGTAATCAATACCGCCAACGACAATCTTGCCGCTAGTCGGCTTTTCTTCGCGCGTCAATAATTTGAGCAAGGTCGATTTACCAGCTCCGCTCGTCCCAACGATAATTACAAACTCATTCGGCTCGACATGCAGATTAACACGGTCAAGCGCTGGCTTGCTGCCCTTACCGTACACCTTAGTCACTCTATCTAACAGAATCATCACTACCTATTGTAGCATAAGCTAGTTTATAGTGATAGCCAGCTACTCGGTCGCTGCTTGCTGCTCGAGATATGCTTCGATAAAACCGTCAATGTCGCCATCTAGCACACCGCGGGCGTTATGCGTCTCAAATTTGGTGCGCGTATCCTTGACTAATGTGTAAGGGTGAAGCACGTAATTACGAATCTGCGCGCCCCAACTAGCCGACTCGCCTGCCCGCAGATCAGCTAGCGTTTCGGCGCGTTGTTCTAGCTGCATTTGCGCTAAGCGGCTTTTGAGGATTTTTAGCGCGGTTTCTTTGTTTTGGAGCTGGCTGCGCTCGTTTTGGATCGCCACTACCGTACCTGTCGGCAAGTGGGTGATGCGCACTGCAGAATCAGTTGTATTGACTCCTTGCCCGCCGTTGCCGCCGCTGCGATAAATATCAATTCGCAAATCTTTGTCGTCGATTTCGACCTCGCCTGGCGCGTCCATTTCCGGCATGATTTCGACCAGTGCAAAGCTAGTCTGCCGCAAATTATCAGCGTTAAACGGACTGAGCCGCACCAGCCGGTGCACCCCATGCTCGCTGCGTAATTTGCCATAAGCGAAAGTACCGCGGATAATGTATGTCGCATTCTTGATACCGGCCTCTTCGCCTGTCGAGCACTCGACTAGCTCGGTTTGCATATCATGCTTTTCAGCCCAGCGCAGATACATTCGCTCTAGCATCTCTGCCCAATCCTGCGCATCCGTACCGCCAGCGCCAGCGCTCAACTTGAGAATCGCCGCTCGATTATCGTATTCGCCTGAGAATAGCAAATCTTTGCGACGCTCCTGGTATTCTGCCTCGAGAGCTGCCAACTGCTCGGTAAACTCTGCCAACATCGAGTCGTCGCCTAAATCCATTAGTTCAACAATATCCGAGATTTGCGAACGTAAAATCTGCCACGGCTCAATTTGCGAACGCAAGCTCGCCGCCTGCCGCGTCAGCATCTGCGCCCGCTCGACATTCGCCCAGACGTTCGAATCGGCCAGCTGTTCATCAAGCACTGCCAGCTCTTCGGCGCGAGCGTCAATATGCAAAGCCTGGCAAGCGCTAGCTACGCGGGCGCGGAGATCTTCAGCTTGTTTTCGTAACGGCTGCATAAAACCTAGGCAACAGTCTCGTCTTGATTTTGGCTGGTGTCATCTGATTTGCGGCGAGTTGATTTCTTGGTAGAGGTTGACTCTACGGTTGTCGGCTCGGTAGCAGGTTCGGATTCAACAGGTTCAGAAACATTAGACTGAGCAGCAACTGGCGCAACGCTCTGCGGCTGATTTTGCGGTTCAACCACACCCTTCCAATAGTCAATCTGGCTCAACCGGCGTACCAAAAACGGATGATCGCTGAAGGTCTGTGCAAAATGATTCATCGGGCGCTCAGCTGTGTACTGCATCCACTGGCGCGCTACCTCGTTCATACTGTCTGCCGCATCAGGTCCGACATGCACCTTGATCAGCGATTTCTTGACTAATTCGCTATCGCCCAAATACATCAAGGCTAGACGATCGGCGGTTAACTCGGCACGGCGATGCCAGAATCCAGAAATCCAACTACCCAATACGCTGATAATCGGAATCGACAAAAACGGCATCAAATACACATTAGCGTTGGCATGGCGGTATTTGATATGTGCCATTTCATGTACGACGATCACTTTTAGCTCATCCTTGGTCAAGTAGCGAATCGATCCAGAATGCAACACGATAGAATATGGCCTAGCAAAACCAAAAGCATAAGCATTCATCACTGGATTCTGGGTGATGAAAATCTCGACTTGCGGCATCTCTAGATCAGCCGACACCTGGTTAGCCCAATCACGCAACCACGCGTAAGCGCTATATTCAACTTGCAAGGCATTACCCAGCATTTGCTGGCGCATCATCCGCACCATGAACATGCCAATACCCAGCAGCATACCCAATCCCATAATCATAAAAACTATCGCCAGCAATACAGCAATCACGCCATCGCTGAACGATAACTCAACGTGGTGTCCAGCATTGTCTGTTGACATTTCCTGGAATGTTGTATAGATAAAATAGCTAGCCGCAAAGAAACAAAAGATAATGATAGTTATTGTCAGAACGACATTATCTTGCGCATTGCGAGCCCGCGCTACGGCAAGCTGGCCTTTGGTTTGCGCCTGCGATTGCGGCGGCTGCTGATACTGTTGGTATTGCTGGTACGGCTGTTGATCCATAAACCCTCCGATTAGATACTATCTCAAGACTCGCGCCTATTCCTGCTTATTATAGCAGTATTAACAGCAATAAGCAGCAATTTCGGCGTTTCAAATCTGCCAAAACTGCGAGCTCTGGCATTGTCGTGGATATCGTTATGGCGGTTTTGCTATACTTTTTGTATGAAGATCGGCATATTTGATACAGGAACCGGCGGCGAATTGGTAGCAAAGCGATTGAAAGAATTACTGCCGCAACATTCATATATCATGGCGATTGACCGCGAGCACGCGCCGTATGGCAATCGTTCGCCAGAAGAGATTATCGCGCTAACCAATGCCGCCATTCAGCCGCTATTATCGTGCGATATCATCATTCTGGCGTGTAATACTGCCACTACTAATGCCCTTAAACAGCTGCAGCAACTTTATCCAGATGTTCGCTTTATTGGTTTTGAACCGATGATCAAATCGGCCGCTGCCTCGACCAGATCGCATCGCATTACCCTGCTAGCGACAAATGCCACCAAACAAAGCCAGCGCCTGCGCACACTCATCAGCGATTATGCTTCTGATATTCGAATTGACGCGCCAGATACTCGCGCGTGGGCGCGTATGATTGATCAAGGTTTGGCCGGCGATATTGCGCTGGACGAGGTGTTGGCCAGTGTTGCCGGCGGCAGCGATGTTATTATTCTGGGCTGCACGCATTATCTGGCACTCGAGAAGCAATTGCAAAGCCTTTTTCCGCATTGCCGCATTCTCGAGCCCACCGCAAGCATCGCCAAGCAGATCAGCGATTTCGCTATTTAGTTAACTGCTACGCCATCTAGCTTCTGCTAGCAAGACTGAAGTTTGCTTTATATTATCGTACGAGACGGAGGTTTGCCGCGATTAGAGCTTTTCTACCGCCGCCACAAACTGATCGCCGCGATCTGAGTAACTTTTGAACATATCAAAGCTGGCGGCCGCTGGGCTGAGAATCACCGCGTCGCCAGGCCGCGCTAGACCCGCTGCCGCTTCGACAACCTCTGGCATTGGCGCCATTTCCAGCTGCATAACTTGGCAAGAAACCTTATTTTTATGTAAAATTTCGATAATCTCGCTGGCGTTAGCACCGTTGACAATCACTGCCCGCATTTGCTGCCTGGCGATTTCCTGCGCTAATTCCGTATAGTCCGCACCCTTGTCAGAGCCGCCCAAAATCAAAATTTTTGGCTCCGTGAAAGCTTTTAGCGCCGCAATAGCGCTGCCCGGCGTGGTCGAAATGCTATCGTCGTAATATTTCACGCCGTTTTTCTCGGCAACGAATTTTAGGCGGTGCGGCAATCCTGTAAAACTCTCTAATCCAGCCGCGTACTGCTCATCAGTCACGGTGATTGGCAGTTTCGTCACCGCGCTCATCGCCGCACAGGCATTCTCTAGATTATGTGCGCCCGGCAAACGCAAATGGCTGGTGCTGCAAATCTGCCGATTTTGCACGCAAAAGTAGCCGTCCTGAACATAAACTTGGTCATCGTCAGGAATAGCGTAGCGCTGCGCAAAATCCAGCGTATCACCATGATTATCGCCCGTATCTAGCAGCCTATCAAGCGGCGCGGCAGCCACTTCCCGCGAATATTTATTCGTCGGGTGATATAAACAGGCATCGCCAAGATGCTGGTGGCAGCGAATGTTTTTCTTAGCATTGAGGTAGTCGGCGAAATCCGTATGAACATTCAGATGATCCGGCTCGATCATCAGCACCACCGCAATGTGCGGCGATTTTTCTAGATCCCACAGCTGGAAGCTGGACAATTCGTAAACCACAATATCGTCTTTTTTGATTTTTGGCAAAACATCCAGCGCCGGCACGCCAATGTTGCCGACCAGATGTACCGTCTGATCAGCTTGCCGTAATATCGCCGCGATTAGGCTGCACGTCGTCCCCTTGCCTTTCGTCCCTGTTACGCCGATAATCGGCGCCGGACATTTGTCGAAAAATTCATTGGTCGCCGACCAAATCTTGCCGCGAGTTTTAATATTGCGCGGCGGCAAGCTGGCCGTCCGCACCACCAAATCAGCATCGCCCAGCTGTTCGCTGAAGGCATTTTTGCCAGAAATCAACCTAACACCACTCGGAATAGCCGGCAGTTTATCCGCCGGACGTTCATCGGCCACCACAAACTCCGCATCAGGAAATTTCTGCTGGAAATATATCAGATTTGATATGCCTTCTATGCCATATCCTGCTATGATTATTTTCATATTACCCATTATAGCACGAGCGATATCTGATGACATACCAAATTTGAGTTGACTACATATTCATTTAGTGATATATATATATTAATCTTTTGCGCCGACCCGCAGGAGATAGAACGTTTCCGTCTATTAATTCAGAAGGAGGACCACCGTGTGGTGGTTTATTGCGGCGGTGGTTTGCACCATCGTTGGATTCTTTATCGCGACTTGCGTCGCCGTTGTCACATCTGGCGAAGGCGACGGGTTCTCTAGATTTGCAGGCATCACGGCCTTCGTCGTGATTGTGCTCTACACGTTTGCAAACCTCGCCGTTTACGGTTGTTCTTTGCCGCACACTGAGAGAGAACGAACAGCAACCTTTGCAGAAGCCGCCTCGTTCTATGGTATGGACAGTGGAGTTTCTTACCCACTGTCCATAGGCGACAAGTCATTAACTCTGTCGGGGAATATGACCATCAATGGAGGTCTGTTTCACGTTAGCGGCCACGCACAGTTCCAAGGGGGTACCTCTCTGCTGGTTGACTTCCGTCGCAACGACGGAACCAGCGAAATCCTCGAGATCCCGCTGGCTAACATTGAGTTCACCGTAATTTCTGATAGTGAAGCGTCAACCATGACGCTCAATCTCGATAACTCCTCGTGGTCCGCCACAGGCTACCAGATGAACGAGAAATTTGATCGCGACTGCCACGCCTCATTTCGATTTGGCTGGTGGCCTGCGAAGTGCACCACAAGCTTACAAAGCTTCGTTATCACCCCCTCGGTAAATGAGGGTTTGGCGGGAGTCCTTCAGAAGGTTCTCGCCAACGGCAACGCCGGCAAGTTTGTCCTGATGAGGGTCCACAGACCCGACTATGATCGGATTGTCGGCTCTGCCAGCACCCCAGAGACGGAGACACCAGCTCCGTCACCCACCCAGAATTGAGAGTAAAATGCTCCGCTGGGTCGGCGGCGGAGCATTTTACTTTTGATTGAAATTATTATTCTAAAACAGCTTTTCTAGCTTATCATTTAGCCGCGTCAGTGATTTCTGATCGCTAGCACTGACACCAGCCAGCACCCAGGTGTCCGCGCCGATAAATTCGCGCGCCGTCGCGATCATGCGTTCGCGAGTGATGTTGCGGATTGCTTCGGGCACGCGCTCATAATCCTTGACAAAACCATCGCCGAAATAGCGCCCGCTATAGAAATTGCTAATCTGTGCGACCGTCTGCGCCCCCATCTGGTGACGCCCTAGCGCGTAGGACTGCGCTGCCGACAGTTCTTCTTCGCTAATCTGCCCGTCGAGCACCGCTCGCACTTCGCCGGCGATAATGTCGAAAAGCCGGTCAGCGGTCTCGACATTGACCTGCCCGCCAAAATCCCAGCTACTATCATAAAAACCGGCGCTAGCTTCACTAAACATGCCGTAAGCCAAACCCTTTTTGCGAGCGGCACCGAAGATACGCGAGTGCATCGTGCCGGTCAAGATATGATTCAAACACGACATTGCTTCTAGCTCAGCGTCATTGATTTCGCGCGGCAGCGACATGCTCCAACCAAAGGTCAGATTAGTCGCTTCCTTGCGCTTAATCAGAGTCGGGTCAGCCTTTTTCAAAACATCGCGCGGTACCGTGAAACGTTCGCCGCGCGACAACTCCCAGCCCTCAAGCATACTTTTAATCTGCTCGCGCCGACCGTCGAGCTTACCAGCAATCACAAAGCGCATATTATCCGAGGTGTGAGTTTTTTGGTGGTGACGCTGAATATCCTCGAGCGTGATATTATTAATCGTCCGCAAACGCTGCCAAAACGTATAAACGTCCTCGCCCAGCAGCTGCTGAACTTTCGGCCAAAGCACGCGGCCGTGATTGTTCAAATATCCCGTTAGTTCGCTGCGAACATTGCCCTTTTCGGCCTCTAGAGATTCTTGCTGAAAGCGCGGTTGGCAAATCGCCACTTGCTGCAATTCTAAAATCCGATCCCATTCAAAATCAGCGCAGTCAGCCACATACACCATTGACAAGTCGCTTGTCCATGCATTATGGTACGCGCCATTTTTGGTGAATTCTGCTTCGTAAGCATGCTCGCTTGGAAACTTAGCGTTTGCACCAAACGACATATGCTCCATCACATGAGCGGTTTCATAAATATTTTTGCGTCCAACATAGCGGTTGCCAGCGCGAAATTGAAACTGGAAGCTCATCACCGTTGCGCCAGGCACGTCAATAAGCAGCCCACGCGAACCATTGTCGAGCCGTACTTCTGTTACTGTGTGTTTCATCTAGCGGCTCTTTTTTCGATTCTGGCGCTTGGCCTTTTTCTTTTTGCGGGCAACGTTGCGCCTATGATTAGTTTCGGCGGTCGAGGCAGCTCTTTTTATTGAACCGCCGAAATCGTGATCGCGATTCTCTTCGCCGCCAGTGATTTCGTTGACTCCATGCTCGACCGAGGTCTCGGCAAGCTTCGTCAATTCCGTTTGGTGATCATCGTCAATTGATTCGCGGCTAATAGCGTCTGTGGCGCGCACATGATAAATAGCACGCAAGACTTCCTCGCGCAGTGTCGCTTGCAAGCTATCAAACAGCTTCTGCGACTCACTGCGGTATTCAACCAGCGGGTCGCGCTGGCCGACACTGCGCCAGTGAATACCTTCACGCAAATGCTGCATATTTTCGAGGTGCTGCATCCACAGCGTATCAAGTACTTGCAGATAAACTTCGCGCTCAACCCCGCGGATTAGATCGTCGCCGAGCTCTCTTTCTTTGGCTGTATACATTTTTTGTGCAGCAGCTAACGCTTTATCGCGGCGCTGACTATCTTTTTTGATCGCGCCAATTTTTTCAATTTCGTCGACCTCCAGCGGGATAATCTCTGCAAACTCTTCGACAAACTTTGGATTATTCTTGGCTGGCACCTCTGTTAATTTATTAACCATCGCCCGCAGCAAACGCTGAATTTCTGGTTTGATATTATCGCCTTCAAGGATTTTGCGGCGCACCGTGTAAACAACTTTGCGATGGCGATTAATAACATTATCGTACTGAACAACATTTTTGCGCGTATCAAAGTTATAGCCTTCGACTCGCTTCTGCGCTGCCTCCAATGTCTTGCTGACGGCACGATTCTGGATTGCCGTTTCTTCATCGACACCTAAACGTTCTAACACATTAGCAATCCGCTCACCCTGAAAGATACGCATCAAATCGTCCTCGGTCGAAACATAAAACTGCGTATCGCCCGGGTCTCCCTGCCGGCCGCCGCGGCCGCGCAGCTGATTATCAATCCGGCGCGATTCGTGGCGCTCTGAACCAATGACCACTAGACCGCCCAGTTCTTTGACACCCGGCCCAAGTTTAATATCGGTGCCGCGCCCAGCAATATTAGTAGCTAACGTAATCGCGCCCTTTTCGCCAGCATGCGAGATAATCTCTGCTTCGCGCTCGTTGTTCTTGGCATTTAGAATTTCGTACTTAATACCTTCGCTATCCAAATATTTGGCGATCATTTCGTTTTTAGCGATTGAACCAGAGCCAACCAACACCGGACGGCCTTCATCGTGATATTCTTTAATCGCTTGGGCCACCGCCTTCAGCTTACCTTTCTCAGTCTTGTAGATTAAGTCCTGATGGTCCTGGCGAGTAATCGGTTTGTTCGGCGGCACCACCACTACGTCAAGCGAATAAATTTGTTGAAACTCTTCAGCCTCAGTGAAAGCAGTACCGGTCATACCGCTAAGTTTTTTGTACAGTCGGAAGTAATTCTGAAAGGAAATCGTCGCTAGCGTCATGCTTTCCTGCAATACTGGTACTCCTTCTTTGGCTTCAATCGCCTGGTGCAAACCCTCGCTATAACGATTACCTTGCTTGAGCCGACCAGTGTGCTCGTCAACGATTATCACCTCGCCGTCGTTTGTCACCACATAGTCTTTGTCGCGATGAAACAGCGTTTGCGCCCGCAAAGCTTGATCCATATGGTAAACGCTGCGCACATACTCTGGCGTGTATAAGTTTTTTATACCTAGCATTTTTTGGACTTTCTCGACGCCTTCGTCAGTAAGAGCTACCTGCTTGCGCTTCTCTTCCAAAGTATAATCCTCTGGCGTCAATTTCGCCGCAATCTTGGCAAATTGATAGTAGCTATCAGGATTTTCAGCAGCCGGCGCGCTAATAATCAGCGGCGTCCGCGCTTCATCGATCAGAATCGAGTCCACCTCATCGACAATCGCAAAATTCAAATCGCGCTGGCGCACAAGCTCGATATCGTTAACCATGTTGTCGCGCAAATAATCAAAGCCGAATTCATTATTAGTACCATAAGTAATATCTGCCTGGTAAGCTTCTTTACGGGTGCACGGACGAAGCTTTTTCATGCGCGGATCAGTATGCGCCTCATTGTCATAATTTTCGTCGTACAAGAATGAAGCCTCATTGATGATCACGCCGGTCGATAAACCTAACGCATTATAAATTTGCCCCATCCAGCCAGCATCGCGCTGCGCCAGATAATCGTTGACAGTCACAACATGTACGCCTTTACCTTCGAGCGCATTCAAGTAGGCTGCTAGCGTCGACATCAAAGTTTTACCTTCGCCAGTTTTCAGCTCGGCCACGCTGCCCTCATGCAGTACCATTGAACCAATCAGCTGCACATCATAATGGCGCTCGCCGATTGTTCGATCGGCCATCTCGCGCACCACCGCAAAAGCGTCTGGCAAAATCGTATCAAGCGTCACAGATTTCTTCTGCAAACGCTTGCGCAAAACATCGGTTTGGCCAGCCAATTCTTCGTCGGATAATTTCTTGTATTTCGGGCCAAGCGCATTAATTTCGTCGACTTTCTTTTGTAAACGCCGCAAAATCCGCTTCTGCGGGTCACCGAAAACCTTCGTCAGCACCTTCTGTTGTGTTATCGCCATAACGTCAAATTTCCCTCACTTTCAGGTATTTTCCAAAAACTCCCCTAATTATAACTGTTTTCGGGGAGTTTTGGAAGAGGCTGCTACTAAATCGCTACTGCGTTTCGCGGTCAAAACCGCGTTTGAACCGCGCCAGTATATCGCGCCGGCCAACATGAGCTAACAAATTTTGCTTGTACTTGCGAAGCTGCCCGGCTAGCTTGCGCTCGACGATATCAGTTGCTGCCATAACGTTCATTGTCGAATCTTTAGCTTTGATAACCTGATCCGGCACGTTAATAATCACTTCGACTTCATATTTGTTGCCGTTATCGCGATTGACTTCCTCAATCTTCACCGAAGCACTCATAGTTTTGCGAGCATGCCGCGTCACTAAGCGATCTAATCTGCCGATTTTCTTGCTAATATATTTTTTCGTCGGTTCATCCAAAACGTAGCCGCCTACGCCAGTTATATCAATATCTGCAATCATCTTGATCCCTTTCGTTAAACCGATAATGTATTTTAATTATAGCATTTAGCCGCGGTGAGCGCTACCAATCGCCTCAGTAATATTCTGAAAGCCATCGCGGTCGAGCAACTTAACTAGGCCTTCGTTAATTTCGCCGATAACCTGCGGCCCCTCAAACATTAGCGCCGTCACCATAGCCACCAGGCTCGCACCAGCACAAATCTTCTCGTAAGCATCCTCGGCAGTAAACACGCCGCCGACACCGATAATCACAAAACGATCGCGGTATTTGGCATAAGTTTTGAAAATTAAGCCAGTAGTAAGCTCCCGCGCCGGCTGGCCGCTGAGATTTCCCCTGATCTCGTTATCCAGCAATTTTGAATTACGCAGCGCCGAGCGGTCCTTGACTAGATTGCCAATCGTTAAACCAGCAATCTCATGCCGATCAATTACTGCTAGCAGCTTCATAAATTCCGGCCACTTTTTATCTGTCGGCATCTTAACGAAAATTGGCCGCGTTAAGCGCAAGTCATCTACCGCCGTCAATAATTTATCCAGCCGTGCTGGCGTCGTAAACGGCTCGCCGCCATAAGTATTCGGACAGCTAATATTGATTTCGTACAACGGCGCGCAACCAGCTGCCTCTAGCTGGCGCAAACTTTGGCAATAGTCGGCAATCGCTTCGCCATCGCTAACATTTTCGGGATTATTGGTTTTAGCAATTGACACGCTCAACGGGAAATCGCGCCACAGCCGCCGCGGATACCGCTTAATCCGTTGTATATTGCGAGCGACTCCGTTATTTGCCAAGCCGACGTTAACTACAATCGATTTCTCGCTCGGTAAGCGGCGAAACCACGGCCGCGGATTACCAGCGCAAACCTGCGCAGTAGTTGAGCCGCCAATTTCGAAACCTAAGCCAATCCGTTTAGCTATTGGCGGCAAGTCGAAGTTCTTGTCCAGCCCAGCTGACATTCCTAGCGGATTTTTGAATTTTAGGCCTAAAATCTCCTGCTCGAGCCGCGAATTTCGATAATTCCAGACTCGCAAAATATTCTCGCCGCGCACTCGGTGCAGTGCTCGCGCCGCTTTGATCATACCCTCATGCGCTTTGTCTGGGTGTTGTCGAAAAAGCAACGGTTTAGCAAGTTTCTGATAGCCGCTGCGCGAAACTTGGCGCACCACTCGCTTCATCACAATTCCTCGCGATTACCTAGATACGGCCGCAGTACCTCTGGTACGCGCAGTTTACCGTCATCGGTCTGGTAATTCTCGATGATTGCTACTAGCGAGCGCGCCAAGCTCACCGCTGTACCGTTAAGCGTGTGAAGTACCTGCAGCGAGCCGTCGCTGCGGCGCACGCGAATATTGAGATTACGCGCCTGAAAATCAGTACAATTCGAGCAGCTAGTCAACTCGCGATACTGGTTATCAACTGGCGACCAGTACTCGATATCATATTTTTTGGCTGCTGGCGCACCGAGGTCGCCAGCCGCGATATTCACCACATGGTACGGCACGCCTAAGTTTTGCCAAATTTCTTCCTCGATCGACAAGATTTTTTCGTGCATCTGGACTGATTGTTCTGGTGTACAAAAGATATACATTTCCAGCTTATTGAACTGGTGCACGCGGAATAGTCCGCGACTAAACTTGCCAGCTGCACCCGCTTCTTTGCGGTAGCAAGGGCTATAGCCAGCATAGAGCAGCGGCAGATTTTTCTCGTCGATGATTTCGTCAGCATGAAAGCCAGTCAGCGGCGCCTCGGCCGTGCCGATCAACATGACGTCTTCGCCGTCGATGAAATACTCATTGCTTTCTTTGTCGCTCTTCGGAGCAAAACCGGAACCGCGCGCCACCCGGCCCGACACCATATGCGGTACTGTCATCGGCGTAAATCCTTTAGAAATCAACAGATTCAGCGCATACTGATAAATCGCATTCTCTAGCAGCATCAAATCGCCCTTGATGTAGTAGAATTTCGTGCCAGCCACCTTGGCACCGCGCTCAAAATCGAGCCAGCCGCGCTGCGTCGCAAACTCAAGGTGATCTTCTGCCGATTGGCGTTTGTCTCCCCACGCCTTAACTTCGACGCTGTCTTCCTCGCCGCCTAGCGGTACGTCCTCGAGCGTTACATTCGGCACAGCGTCCATCTGTGCTTGGAAATCCGCGTCAACATCATGCAATTCGCTTTCTAATTCTGCTAGCTTTCCCTTCAGCGACCGGCCTTTTTCGACTAATTCTGGCGCTGGTTTACCGCCATTCATCTGGCTAGCAATTTCGTTGCGCTGCGTGCGCAATTCATCAACCTGCTGCTGCAATTGCCGTCGCTGCTCATCAGTGTCTAACAAACGAGCAATCGATACGTCATTGTAGCCTTTATTTTTTGCCGATTCCTGAACGCGATCGGCGTGTTCTCGAATATAGCGAATATCTAGCATAGCATTAGTATATCATCTCGTGATACCGTACGCCAACAAATCTATTAATCGTATCAAACCAACTTATTTCGCTGTAAATTACTCTGTTCGCAGCGCCTCAATCGGGTCAAGTTTCGCTGCCTTGCGGCTCGGCAGCCAGCCAGCTACAATTGCCACCAACATCAGAGACAACACTACAACGACAGCGTCTAGCGGCTGGAAAATCAGCAAATCGTGCTTACCTAGGCTCAATGCCTTGGAAATCATTGGGTTCGCTAGCGTACCAGCACCCCAAGCGCCCAGCACGCCAAGCATACCGCCCAAAAAGCCAACCCAAGCTGCTTCGTAGCGGAACAACCGCCCAATATCACGCTTCGACGCGCCCAAAGCTTTCATCAGACCAATCTGCTGCGTCCGCTCGAGCACCGAAATATACATAGTGTTAATAATCCCGAATACACTCACCACCAAAGCCAAAATACCAAAACCCATCACAATAGTTTGCAAAATATTTACGAAAGTAAAAATCATACTCTGTACATCTTTCGAAGTCATCGACGAATAGCCAGCGTCCTTCAAGCTATCGCGAACTTCCTCGGGAGTTTTACCGCCCGTGGCTGTTGCATTAGCAAAAATATACTTTTGATAAGCATCAGTTCCAGCAGTACTAAAGTCCGTTAATTCCTTAGCATCGCTCGAATCAATATACAGATTTGGCCGGCTAGCCATCTGGTCTGGCGATTTCTTGACAACTGCCGCAATTTTAAACTGTTTATTTAGCATTTTGCCGCTTAGCAACTCTTTCACGCCAGTTTCGCCTTCCTCGGCATATACCCGCTGAATTGTCGCACTATCTACCTGCTGCGGCTGCTGGCTAACGGTAATCGTTAGCATCGAACCAACCACCTCTGCCGCTGTTTTACCTAATTTTTCAGTGTAACTCTCTGGTATGACCGCTTCGTCTGGCGCTAGTTTTGTCCCCGATTTGATCTCGCGACCAGCCGCAGTCTCTAGCTGCAAGCTATTATCGCGCATCATGACTTGAGCGACGTATTTTTTGTCACCTTTTACGCTAAAGGTCACGTATTTCGGCTGCAGTTGATAACCCGGCTCAACATTTTTGAGATCCTTGCGCTGGCGCAGCTTTTCGATATCGCTTTGGGTGAGCGTGTCGTAATCTTGGCCATAGTACGATTTTGCATTCGGATTGTACTCAGTTAGTTCATTTCTGCTGCCGGTAGCTGCGCCAGCGGTAACAACCCGCTTATCTTTGGCAATAATCAAGCCGTTCGGATCAATATTACTGCTGATTATCCGATCAACGTACTGCCTAGCACCCTCACCAACCATCAGGCTAGCCATAATCGCGAAGCCGCCGACAGCAATAGCTACGCTTGTCAAAATTGTCCGCATTTTGGCGCGGCGCAAATTACGGCCGGCTCTAGCCACGATATCGGTAGTTTTCATTATTTTTCCTCCTCTGTAAATTTGCCGGTCGACTTATTTTTAGCAGCGGGTTTCTCTACTTTCTTGCTACGAGTTTTAGCAGTCGATTTCTCGGCAGCAGAATCCGATTCAATCTTGCCATCTTTGATATGAATCACCCGCTGACATTTTTGTGCTAAGTCTTCATCATGAGTCACGATAATTAGCGTAGCGTTGTTTTCTTTACAATAATTAAACAACAAATCCTCAATCACTTTTGAAGTTGCCGAGTCAAGATTACCAGTCGGCTCATCAGCAAATAAGATTTGCGGCCGGCCGACAATCGCCCGAGCAATCGCCAAACGCTGTTTTTGCCCGCCTGAAAGGTCTTTGGCGCGCGACTTGATCTTGTCACCCAAATCAACCGCTTCCAGAGCTTCAATAATCCGTTTCTTGCGGCCGATTCTCGCCACGCCCGCCGTCTCTAACGCCAAACTGACATTATCGTAACAACTCTCGCCTCCCTCGACGAAGAAACTCTGGAAGATAAAACCCATTTCTTGAGCCCGGAATTTGTCGGTAGCCCGCGGCTTCAGCCGCAAAATGTCTTCGCCGTCAATTAGCACCTTGCCCTTTTGCGGCTTGTCTAGCCCAGAAATTGCATGCATCAGCGTCGATTTGCCGCTGCCGGATTTACCCAGAACTGCTACGCTCGATCCCTTCTCAATATCCAAACTAACGCCATCCAGCGCCTTAAAAGCATTCTTCTTTTTGCCATATATTTTAGTAATGTTTTTGACTTCTATCATTCAGCTTTCCTCCTTATATCGCTGTTATTGCGCCAGTCGTTAGCAATAATATAATTATCAACCCCAGACCGATGCGGTACCGAATAAACAGCGAAAAGTCATTGCGGGCGACAAATTTCAGCAGCCACGCAATCGACCAATAGCCAACCGCAAAAGCCACCGCCGTCGCCAAAATTGTTGGCACCCAACCAACGCCGCCGCCAATATATTTGTAAGCAGTCATCGCCTCTAACAAACCAGCCGCTACCAAGGCTGGAATACCCAGGAAGAAACTTAATTTCGTCACCGTTACCCGATCAAAACCGCGGAATAGCCCCACCGAAATCGTCGCTCCTGAACGCGACACGCCTGGAATCAGCGCTAAGCACTGCCCCAAACCAATCGCTAGCGTATCCCGCCAAGTTGTCTGCCGCTCGCCGCGCCGCACAGCGCTGCATTTGTCGGCTAGCCACATCACCAGGCTCCAGCCAATCAACGCAAAGGCCACAAACCATAAGCTGCGCAGCACTGTTTCGACCTCATTTTTGAGAGCATAACCGATAGCCGCAATCGGCAGCGATCCAATAATAATCGCCCAGCCATATTTGTAATCAAACTGCCGCCGCGCCCGTTTCCACCACAAGCCGCGCCACCAGGCACTCATCACCCGCCAAATATCATCTCGGAAATAAATTATCGCTGCAGCGATAGCGCCAATTTGAATAATAGCCGTAAAAGCCGTCAAACTTGGATCGTTGATCCGCATACCCATCAACTTCTCGACAATCGTCAAATGCCCGGTCGACGACACTGGCAAAAACTCCGTTACTCCCTCGACAATACCCAATATGATAGCCTGCCACCATTCCATAATATTTAATAGTATAGCATCTGCAGCCGCCTCGGCAAAAAAACTCAGCTATTTTTGCCCTTTTTACACTAAAAATGTTGACATAAGCGTGATTTTTTGCTATAAGTTGTATAGAAAGTCAGACAAAAATAAAAAGGAATAACAAAATGTGGCGAGAAAGAATGCCAACATCAACAGGTACGGCCGAACACGAAAGTCCTGGACGATCGCCTACGCCAAAAGAAATAGCTGATGTCATAGATGGGGCCGAAGAACTCACTAGACAAGCTGCCGAGTCTGAGCAATCGCCTACATATAGCGCCGCAGCTGAAGCAGAACAATACACTGCGGAAGCCGCCGCCGAATACGAAGGTGTCGAACCCGGCCAAGAAAGCGCTGAAGACGCCGCCGAGGTACAGGCTAACGAGACACTGCGCACTGACGCTGAAATTCTAGGCAATCGCTACCCAGTTAGTCAAATGATAAAAGGCGCTGGTAATACACTACAATGGGGCAAGGAAAGAGCTGCAGCAGCTTGGAATAATGCCATGGAGCAGCCAGGCCTCTTGATGGATAAGTTTATGCACGGCCTAGCCCAAAGCTCGTATGACCGGCGCAAGGCAAAGCTTGACGAGGTTGCTCATCTCAGCGACAATCACCCGCTTAAAAAATTCCGTATGAGGAAGCTTCAAAAAGCTGAGGCTCGCCTGAACAAACGCAAAGCAAATCTCGAAATACGACAGAATCGGATGACTGGGCGCGTAGAAGCCGTCAAAAACGCCTATGAAGCACGCCGCGAAGCTACTATTGCTGAACTATCAAAACGTCGAGATGAGGCTCTTGCTCGCAAAGAAACTCGTAGAAAATTACGCAAACAAGGTGCAGGCTGGCTTGAGGCTCGTAAAGCTGCCAAAGAACACGTCAACTCTATACCAGAAAATCAACGCCGCCGCATCGCTAGCGCCCTTCTGAACGCCGTCGAAGCCAACAAAAACTCGCAAGATGCTAGCTGGCAAGCGCGATACGCCGAGCGAGCTTCTGCTGACGCACAAAATCGAGTTGAATCAATTGGCGGACAGCTTCAGCAGACCAGAACCGAGCTAAATAGTATGCGCCAGCAAGCTGGAGAAATCGCCAACATGGAGTCAGACCTGGTTTCGGTCAGAGAGAATGCGGCTAAGCTTCAAGAAAAAGCCGACTCGCTATCCGATGATAGCGCCAACAAATTTGCAGCAATGTACGAAGCCATCAAGGCTCAGCAACAACAAGAAAATATGGAGAAAGCAATCGCCGACTACAATAAGCGTCTAGCTGAGCTGCAGCGACAGGAGACGCAACTTGCGCAGTCGCTGATTCAAGCTCAAAAAGACGTCGAAAATACCGGTAAAGCCCTTGAAGCCAGCGCGCAAAACGAGATTGCTGCAAAGAAGAAAGCCGAAGCAACCCAGCAAGCTAGAGACCGTAGCGTCGAAAATACCTTTGTCTAAGTTAAAACAGAAAAAGAAAGGATAACATCATGCCAATTTTAAGCCGTAGTCTCCTCGCAGATTTAGGAATCAATCTATCAGACGAAGATTTCCAATCGCTTGCCGACCATTTTGAATCGACGCTAGAAGAACGCGTCATCAACGAAATCGTCCTCGAGCTATCACCAGAGCAAGCCGAAGAACTATCACACATGCAAGAAGCCAGTGACGACCAAATCGTCGATTGGGTACGCGCCAATGTACCAGACTTTGCAGATATTGTGTCTGATGAAATCGATATCTTGCTCGGCGAGCTAGCTGAGGATAGCGAGAAAATGGCCGCCTAAGCCAAGATACCGATAGCCTCGACAGCTCAAAAGCTATAACTTCACTTCTGGATAAATTGCCCGCGTCGTCTCGTCAATCTCGCTTCTTAGCTGCGGGAATGGCACGCCCTCGCGGGCAGTTACACCTTCAAAAATCCAAAATACCCGCTCAGAATAACCCCAACCACAAGCTGGCGGCATACCGTATTCCAACATTTCCACGAAGTCAATATCCAGCATCATCGCCTCGTCATCGCCGGCATCGCGCATCCGCTGCTGCTCAACAAAGCGATTCAACTGATCAATCGGGTCATTCAGCTCGGAAAAACCATTGCCCAGCTCTGACCCGGCAATAATCGGCTGAAAACGCTCCACGGTCTGCGGATTGTCAGGGTTAGTTTTGGACAGCGGACTGATGAACTTCGGCGTATTCACCAACCACACCGGCCCCGCCACATCTTTACGAATATTCTTCCATAATTTATCAATGCCGCGCGGGATAGAGTCAGTCTTCTCCACTTCCAAACCATGCTCTTTCAACTTGGCGGCCACCTCTTCAATCGTTGTATTATACACATCAATTCCATAGTGTTTGTTGATCACCTCAGCGTAATCCCAAACTTCCCACTCGCCGCTCATATCCACCGTGAACCGGCCCAGCTGAAACTGCAGCGTGCCAAACGTTTCCTGCAATACATATTTATACATATCCTCCATGAAGCGCATACCAGCTCGCCAATCCCAATACGCGGCGTACCACTCCATAGCGATATGTTCTGGCAAATGCTCATCGGAATAATTCTCATTGCGAAAGCGTGGACCAAGGTCATAAACCTTCTCAAACCCAGCGCCGATCAACCGCTTGAGCGGCAGCTCGTGAGAAATACGCAAGTAGAATTGCTGATTATCCAACGCGTCCATATGCGTCACAAACGGGTTAGCATCAGCGCCACCAGTCGTATGCTCCAACACCGGCACATTCACCTCAGTAAAGCCGTGGCTGTTTAGATAATCGCGCGTCGCCTGCCAGAACTTGCTGCGGCGAATAAACCGCTGGCGCACCTCTGGATTGACATTCATATCGACATAGCGGCGACGGAAACGCTCTTCTTTGTTTTCCAATTTCTCCGGCATCGGCCGCAGCGACTTAGTCAGTAAGCGCAACTCACGCACGCCAACCGACTTCTCGCCAGTCTGCGTCGTCGTCATCACTCCGCGCGCCTCGACAAAGTCGCCCGTATCAAGAAGCTTCAGCTGTTTCATACCCAATACGCCGCGGCCAGCGTCCAGCTCCGCCACGTCATCGCGCTGCAAGTATAGCTGCACCTCACCACTCCCGTCGCGCAGTTTAATGAAAGCTAGCTTACCAAAACTGCGGATTGAAGCGATGCGGCCTGCCACGACCACTTCCCGGCCTGCCAGCTCATCATAATGCGCTAAAACCTCGCTGCAACCATGCGTCCGCTCCGACCGCGCCGGATACGGATCAACACCCAATTCACGCAGGGTTTCTAATTTTCGCAAACGTTCGTTTCGATAATCTTGCAGTGTAGCCATAATTATTTATTATAGCACGCCCCTGTTAGTAGCTACGAAATTGCTTTGATTGCGTAGATAGTCTCGCCTTTGGGTGTGTTAATAGCGGCGGTATCGCCCACTACCTTATCAATTAGTGCCACGCCCAGCGGCGATTCGTCGCTAATTTTGCCATTCAGCGGATCGGCTTCAACCGGGCCAACAACCGTATATTCAAATATTTTACCGCCAGATTCAAGCGTCACTCGACTACCCAAACTAACTTTATGAGTGGTGCCGCCCTTGATATCCTCGGCGTTCTGCAAAATATCCTCAATCTCGGCAATACGCGTCTCGACTAGGCCTTGCTCTTCGCGCGCCTGATCATACTCGGCGTTCTCGCTCAAATCGCCGTAACCGCGCGCTTCAGCGATTTTCTCGGCAATCTCGCCGCGGCGACCCTTCAAGGCAGCTAGCTCTTCTTCAAGCTCTTTTCTTCCATCCTCGGTGATCTGATATGCTTTTTTCATGAGTTTTACTCCTTTCGTTATACCGCCCGAAACTTTCTCTGTCTAGAGAAACCCCAGCCCTCCAATACAAAATACTCAGATTAGTTCAGTGTAGCAAGCAACTCATCTGCCGTCAAGAGCCGTTGTTCGCCAGTCTGACGCGTTGACACCTCCCATTTACCATCATCAAGCAAGCGATCGCTGACCGTCACCCGATACGGAATGCCCAGCAGTTCGGCATCAGCAAATTTAACCCCTGGACGCTCGTCGCGATCGTCATAGATAGTTTCGACCCCCGCAGATTGCAACTTCTGGTAGAGTTCGTCAGCTGTAGCACGCGACTGGCTGCCAATTTGCACCAGATATACTTTAGCAGGTGCAATATTTTCCGGCCAAACCAGCCCCTTGTCATCAGCAAATTTCTCAACAATTACGCCCATCACCCGAGTGATGCCGATACCGTAGCTGCCCATATAAGCGTACTGCTCTACGCCCTCAGCGTCAGTAAAGACCAGGCGCATTTCCTCGGACTTTTGCGTACCGAAGTTAAAGATGTTGCCAACCTCAGCAGTTTTAACCCGTTCTAACTCGCTGCGGTCAATACCCAGCTCCTTAACAGCGTCATCCAAAACTTCCTCGTTCACGGCAATATTTTTGCCGTGATGCAGATAAATATAATCCTCGCCAGCGTCACAAATCGTCTGAAATTCGTGGCTAAATTTAGTGAAAGCTCCGCCCGAGGCAAACGTCACATATGTCTCATCGCCGATACCAAAGCGGTCGTAGCAGCGCTTGTAAGCCTCAATCGCGGCGTTATAATACTTATCCAAGTCTTCTTTGCTGGCGTGCACCGAGTACATATCTTTCATAACGAACTCGCGGCCGCGCATAATACCGCTTTTGGCGCGCAGCTCGTTGCGCAGCTTGTTCTGGAACTGGTAAACGCTAATCGGCAAATCCTTATAGCTCTTCAAATAATTACGCAACAAATCAACAATCGGCTCTTCGTGCGTCCAGCCGAAACCGACCTCGGTGCCGTCTTGCAGATGAGACTTAAACCAAACATCGACCAGATCATCGCTCCAGCGTCCAGTCTCCTGCCATAATTCCTTGCTCTGCAGCGTGCTCATCACCAATTCTTGGCTGCCAATTTTATTCATTTCTTCGCGGACAATTTGCTTGATATTCTCAACCACCTTTAGTCCCAGCGGCAAGTATGAATAAACGCCCGCCATCGTTTTATGCACGTAGCCAGCGCGAATCAGCAGCTGGGCATTACGCGCCACCTCGTCAGCTGGCGCCTGCTTGATAGTTCGAGTAAAATTCTTACTTAGTCTCATAATATCCTCATTTTACCGTGAATCACGCATATCAACAAATTACCAAAACGCCGCCGCAACATAAACCGCATAAAAAGCCACGCTATTCTTGATTGCGTGCAGCAAAAAGCCAGACCAAATCGATCCAGTGTATTCGCGCAGCGTACAAAGCACCAAACTCAGCGCAAACGTATCAATACCAACATTCCACTGCCCATGCGCTACCCCAAAAAGCAAACTAACAAAAAATACGTTAGCTGCTACTGGCAGCTTCGCCGAACGCAGTTTGCCATACAGTATACCGCGAAAAATTAACTCCTCGCATAATGGCACCACTATCACCAGCACCACGAAAGCTATCGCTAAATCTAGCGAAAACAGCCTATCTGATACCCCAACATCTTGAGCTTGGTTTGGGTTAAATCCTGGTATAATGGCTTGCGCAACAAATGACAAGCTCACTGTCAAAGCAATGTAAGCCACCGCGCCAACGATTGCCATACCGATATCGCGCCACTCAATCAACCGCTGCGCGCCAGCCTGCTTGACCGATATTGATTGTTTGACACGCCAAGCCACCACGCCAATAGCAATAATCGTCAAGATATGAGCGAAACATTGCAAAATTAGATTAACCACTGATACGTTAGCTTGTGCCAACCAACCTGTCCGCAATAGCAATCGCCCAACGCCAGCTACCGCATAAGCAGCCGCTACCATCGATATCGCCACCAGCAGCGTCCAGCCGATCCACGATAGTATCTGCCACCGGGAAAAACGAAGCTTTTTTAGATTACCCACCCGCCAGCGTTTCATTTGAATAGTTTCCCGACATCAGAAATCGTTACTAATATTATCAATACTATCAAAACCAAGAAGCCAGTACCATGAATTTTCTCCTCGGTATCTTTGCGGAGCGGTTTCTTTATTAAGCGGAACAAAGCCGTCACAAACCACCGCCCGCCATCAAGCGCTGGAATCGGTAATATATTCATCACTGCCAGCGACAAAGCGATTAACCCAGCAATCATCAAGACATAGCGGCCGCCAGCCTCGCCAGCCGCCGGAAACAACATGCCAAATATCGTCACTGGACCGCCAACACTATTGCCAACTGTTGCTAATTTTTGATTAGCCTGCTGCTGCGCCTGGTCGTTCGGCACGATTTTCATAGCCAGCCCTGTCAAGCCGTCATAGACAACTTGCCCAAGCCCTTGAATAGTTATCCCAGTCAATTGAGTAGTCAGCCCTACGCCGACAATTGGCGCCGACCAAGTCGAACGCATCAAGACCTCTTGAGATAAACTGGCACCCAGATAGCCGCGCTTGTCATCATTGCTAGACCGCAATGCTACAGGCAGCACTGCCTCTCGGCCGTTTCGCGAGTAGCGTATCTTAACTGTTTTGCCTTTGTCGCGAGCTAATCTCTTGGTCAGCTCATCTGGAGTTTTAATCTTATCGCCATCAACCGACAGAATATCGTCGCCAGTTTTTAATCCGCTTTTTTGCGCTGGCAAGTCGTTCTCGACACCAGCTATCTTGACTTCTTTGCCTGAAGTTGTCGTGTCGCTAGCCACGGTGAATTGATTAGCGACAAGCGGCGGCATACCCCACCACGCCAAAATCGTAAATATCAACACCGCACTCAGCCAATTCACTGCTACGCCAGCCAGCAAGATCTGTGTTTTTTGCCAAAATGTCGCTGCGCCGTAGTCGCCAGGCTGCTTATCATCGTCGTGCTCGCCTTGTAACTTAACGAAACCGCCTAGCGGCAGCCAGTTAATGCTGTAATCAACATTTTTGCCCAAAAAGCTTTTCTTGACCTTCTTCTTATAAGCTGCCGGCGGGAAGCCAATACCAAACTCCTCAACACGCACGCCGTAACGCCGCGCCACCAAAGCATGGCCTAACTCGTGCGTCACCACTAAAATAGTCAACACAATTATACCGACAATGATACCAAAAACTAAACTCATTTCACCCTCCAAACCGCCGCGAACGTTTCGCGTACTCATTTAGTATAGCGGTTATGTCGCGTTTTGTCATATCTGGCCACGATTTTTTAACAAAAATTAGCTCGCTATAAGCACTGCGCCACAGCATAAAATTGCTTAGCCGCTGTTCGCCGCTGGTGCGCACTATCAAATCGCACGGCGGCACATCTGGCGTATACAAAAATTGCTCAAAGATTTGCGCTGTTACTTTTTTATGTGTTGAAAGTGTTTTGCGCAAGGTGTTGACTGCATCTATAATTTCCTGGTGCCCGCCATAATTAAACGACAAAATCGCCGTGCCGTGCGTCAAATCTTTGGTGGCCGCTTCGGCCTCGTCAATCGCTTTTTTGACTCGGCGGCTGAGACGCACACGCGTCCCTGCCACCCTTAGCCGTATACCGTGTTCAACGAAAATATGCAAATCGCGCGTCAACATTTGCACCACCAAATCCATCAGATGCTTAATCTCCGGGCCGCTACGATGCCAGTTCTCGGTACTAAAAATATACGCGCTAACATACGGCACGCCGCGATCGATAGTGTCGATGATAATTTCGCGCAACTTTTCATAGCCAGCGCTATGCCCTTCTTGCGCTGATAGACCCTGAGCTTTTGCCCAGCGGCGATTGCCGTCGACAATGAAGCCGACGTGTACTGGCAATACTTTCTCGCTCATTAGATGGTTAGAATATCCTTTTCTTTGTCCTTGAAAGCGGCCTCTAGCTTGTCTTGGAATTCATTCATCAAGCGATCAAATTCTTTTTCGATCATTTTGAGATCGTCCTCGCTCAGTTCTTTAGCTTCCTTCATTTTTTTGGCATCCTTGATGCCGTCTTGGCGAATGTTACGCAAAGCGATTCGCGCTTCTTCTAATTTCTCTGACGCCTGACGAACCAGCTGCTTGCGGCGTTCCTCGGTCAAGGCTGGCACTGGTACGCGCACCACCCGGCCATCATCGCTCGGATTAAAACCAAGGCTCTGATCATTGCGAATCGCCGCCGCGATATTTTGCAAATTGCTCGGATCAAAAGGTGTCACCAGCAACATTTGTGCCTCGGGAGCTGTCACGTTGGCCACCTGATTGAGCGGCATGTTAGCTCCATAAGCTTCAACCATCACGCCCGCTAGCATACCTGGATGCGCCCGGCCAGTGCGAATCTTGCGCAGCTCCTCGCCAAAGTGCTCAAATGCGCCTGTCATTTTTGCTTCATATTCATCTGTACTAAACATATACTCTCCTTTACTCTATTGTAACATCAAACGCTAATTTATCTGCGCTACTCCTAGCAAACTAGCCCGCCGGTCAAATCCTCGGCGCAAGCGATACGCTTGGCGAAAATCTGGCGAGCCGTCGACTTCTTGATAGGCATTTTCGTCGAAAATCAGCCACACGTCTAGCGGATAATGCGGCCGTTCGGCTACCCGTGGCATCACTGTATGATACAAGCGAAAAAACGCATCAGTCGTGTGATATGGCATATATGGCACGAATGCTCGCCCCAAAACTTCTGGCTCGCTGCCATCCCGGTTTAGCGGCAAGCCGCCAGTCTCGCGAATACGTTTAATAAACGCCGCCCGCCCTGTCTCGTTAGTAAATTTGCGCGATTGCAACCCGCAAACGATAATTTCTTGGTACATGAAACGATGCAAAAACACTACATCCACATAGCGCGAAATCTCGTAAGTCTTGGTGCGATTCGGCCCCATGCCAACGAAAGGATTGTCGGCAAAATCATATCTATAAGCTGGAATATCAATATGAATAATTCCGCCTGTATCTTCGCTTAGCTGGTCTCGCAAGGCAATCAGCTGATCGAGATCCTTGCTATCAATCCGCTCGTGGTCTTGAAAAACTTCGCTTTCTGGCCGCAAATCAATATCATCCAGCTCGCTCGCACGCTCGCGCTCGCCGCCGCTTGGCTTTTCGCGGTTGCTATAAAAGTCAAAACTACCAGATTCAAAATTGCGCATCTACATCCCGCCGTTGATTGCTCATGCTTTTATCATACCAAAATAACCGCCATATTCCAGCGGTTATATTGGTTGTGTAAGACGTAGGCTTATTCGCCGCCAAGCTCGATACGCTTGAATTGGCTAACGCGCACATTCTCGCCGCGCAGTGCTACTTGCTCTTTGATCAGCTCACCGACGGTTTTGCTGTCGTCAAGTACGAAAGCCTGCTCGGACAGGACTTGTTCGGCAAAATATTTTTTGAGTTGCCCTTCGACAATTTGCTCGCGCATATTCTCTGGCTTATCTTGCAAACTGTCGCTTGCCAAAAACTCCTGCTTTTTCGCTTCGTAAACGTCGCTCGGAATATCCTCGACCGTTGCATATTTTGGTGCCATCGCTGCGATCTGCATAGCAATTTGGTGCGCAAACTCCTTGAATTCTGGCAAGCGCGCCACGAAATCAGTTTCACAGTTGACCTCGACAACCACGCCGATACGGCCCGAGTGCACGTAACTCTCAATCAGACCTTCGCGCGTCTCGCGGTCGCCTTTTTTCTCGGCCTTGGTCAAGCCTTTCTTACGCAGTGCCTCGAGAGCTTTATCGAAGTCGCCATCGGCTTCAACTAGCGCTTTTTTGGCATCGGTCAGGCCAATGCCGCTTAATTCTTTCAGCTTTTTAATGTCTTCAATTGATACGCCCATCCTATTTCTCCTCTTTTTTGGTCTTGCCTTCGTTCACCGCTGCTACAAAGTAGTCTAGCAACAATTGCAACCCTTTAATCGCGTCGTCGTTGCCTGGGATTGGATATTCAACTTTGCTCGGGTCGGCATTAGTATCGGCGATTGCCACCACTGGGATTCCGAGGTTTTCTGCTTCAGCAATTGCATTTTTATCAACCAGCATATCTAGCACGATTAAAGCGCCAGGCTTACCATTCAATTCCTTGATACCGCCGTATTTGAAGTTCAAGCTATCGATTTCTTCTTGGTAGCGCTGAACTTCTAGCTTATTGTAGCGCTTCTCGAGATCGCCGTTGTCCATGCGACGCTCGAGGTCGCGCAGCTTCTTGATCTGCGCATTAGTAGTGGTGACATTGGTTAGCATGCCGCCGATCCAACGATTCACCACAAATGGCTGGCCAGCCGACTCGGCAGCCGCTTTGACGATATCTTTGGCCTGCTTTTTGGTGCCAACAAACAAAACTTTTTTGCCGCTCGCTACCGTCTTGGTGATAAACGGTAAAGCTTTGTCTAGCGCCTCAACTGTCTTCGCTAAATCAATAATATGGCTATCCTGGCGTTTTGAGTGAATATACGGTGCCATCTTCGGGTGCCAGCGGCTAGTTTTGTGCCCAAAATGAACACCAGCTTCAAACAAAGCTTTCATGTCTACTGCTACAGACATCAGTTTACTCCTTTTCCTCGCCCGCTGCTTTTGGAGCTGCAACGGGCTGTGTCGTTAAAATTATTACCACACTACTATAGCACTATTACACCAAAATCACAAGCTACCGTATCTATAAGTTTTATTGAGCATCAATATTCCATAGCACTCCATCCTATTTTTTTATTTCTATGTTCTTTTACGGCTGTCAAGTCTAGCACTGGTAGTGCTCCAGCAAAGACCATAGTCCTGAGCGAATCAATATTCGATACGTTGTCTGGAATGCTCCATCCCATTCCAGATCCAAGAAAACCCGACGCTGGAGCTATTGGACCGCTCCATTCATCTTCACTACAAAATCCTGCTCTCATGCTTTCCATCGCCATTTCTTGTGATGCCATATGCGATCTGCTTGGACAACCAAGTCTGAGCGACAATTGCGTAATCTGCTGATCGAATGATGTATCAGATGCGTAGTTCTGTCCTATTTCCGTAAAAGACGTTGCGCCCAACTGCTTCTCTACAGTCCGAAGTGCAACTTCTCGCAAGGTTGATGACGGATGTTCATTGTTAAATTTTACGCCGAAAGTTTCAGCAGCTTGCTTAATAAACTCCTTTTGATCACTTGTATAACTGTCTGTTGAAAGATATTTAACACCAGTTTCATCTTCTTCAATAACCTGTCCTTGATCAGATAACATTTCTTTCGGTTCTACGACTAAAGCTCCTGGCAAAACTAAACTGTCCCCTGGACTCCTTGTAAAATACGTATCGGCACTAGCCATAGCAGCGGGAATACCATTACTAGAAATCACCCTTTCCATATTAGCAACAATTAGCCTATTTGTATCACTCCATGATCCGTATGCATGCGAAGACACTTGTCCGTTGGGAGTAAAATGAATGCTTGAGCGCATACTACGAGATTCATGACGCGAAGCTGGATACAAGCACACGTCACCATCGCTATTACACTGAACTTCATATTTTGTAGAATGAACTAGAGTAACGTCTTTTGGTTCTATCTCAGGCAGCCCTGCCTCCTCCATCCTGCGCTCCTGTATCGCAGCTTCTGTATCGCATTCGTATCGAATTATTTCCTGTCTCCGCTTTATCGTTTTTCGCATTGCATCAAGCCTGCTAGATACTAATGATGCCGCGTCCTCATCACCGCAAATCGCAGCTAGCACAATTGCGTAGCCATTCTCGTCAACCCGATCTGTTAACGTATTTCCTCTATCATCGAACATTGTGCAGGCGATAATTTTGTCAGTGAATTCTTTTACCTCGTCTCCATACGGACCGCCATTTTTAATATCTTCAAGAATTGTGTCAATCTCAGCCGAACCGCCTGTTAGTTTTTTCGCCAATGTCAAGATACCTTCTGGATTGTTCGTTGCAACGAGAATTTCAGATTCACGACTTTTAAGCATACTATTAATAAGCTCACGTTTCTCATTCGCTACACTACTACTATCACTTGGATTATTATATATATCGTCAGTAAAACATGCGCTATGAATACAAGGAACTTCTCCTGCGGAACGAAATGCTATTGTCTGACCAAGGACAGTATAGATTGGTCGGGAACTATCAGGTAAATATCTTCGCTCTATATTCTGTACGACCTTGTTTTCATCTGAAGTATATGTGCTATCATATTCCGAAGCTTCACTAGGTTGACTATATGACGGCACTATTTCGCCAGTATCTTCATGACCTGGTATTTTACCTTTGCTATACAGTTCCTTCATAATATATGAATACACCTTTTTTGTTTTTCGTATTTATCGTATTTACTTTAGTATAGCAATTATAGTAAATAACATCACTTTAGTCAAACTTTATTATCATCACTTGTCATATCTTGAATAATCTTGTAACATTTTTGCTAATATTCACCTTTTTTGTTATGCTTACATCATGAAAGAACGCTTTCGCAAGATTTCGTCGCGCGCCTCAACGCTAGCTGGTTCGGCTGGCGTGTTTATCTTAGCGGCCGCTTCGATAGCCGTCTGGTTCATCACCGGGCCGATCTTCAACTTCTCTGATACCTGGCAGCTAGTCATTAACACTGGTACGACAATTGTTACTTTTTTGATGGTTTTCTTGATCCAAAATACCCAAAACCGCGATAGCCGGGCCATCCAGCTCAAGCTCGACGAGCTGATTCGCTCTACCAAGGGCGCCCGCATGCGCTATGTCGGACTAGAAGATTTCAGCGACGAAGACCTAGCTGATATCGAGGAAGAGATTCGCGCTATTACCCAGCTGCCGGCCTCGCAGCGCGCGCTGCGCAAACTTCACGACAAAATCAGCAGCGAGAAGGAACGCCGTAGCAACGAGAGACATCGTAAACTGCATCTTTGACAACTATACAGTTTTTTGCTAGAATACTACAGTTATGAAAAGCAGTATTCACCCACAGGACTATCGCCTGGTCGTATTTAGCGACGAACAAGCAGGCTTCGCGTTCTTGACTCGCTCAACAGCGCAATCTACCGAAACAATCAAGTGGAAAGACGGCCATACTTACCCGTTAGTCAAAGTCCACATTTCAAGTAAATCGCATCCATTCTTCACTGGCGAAGAAAAGATTATCGATACCGAAGGCCGCGTTGACCGCTTCAAGGCCCGCCAAGCCGCCGCGAAGGCCCGCCGCGAAGCTCTCGTCAACAAAGCAAAAAAGGCTAATGCTGCTGCTGCCGCCAAGGCTCAGCAGGCTGCCGACGACAAAACTGGTGACAACAACACCAAACCAGCCAAAACCTCCAAAAAAGCTAAGAAACAGGTCAACGAGAAAAGCTAGACGCCATCAATCGCATAATAGAACATCGCTGCTATCTGTCAGCGATGCTTTATTTTTCTTGCCCGTCAGCTTCCTCATACCCAAATGCCCCCATCAGAATACGCTCCCTAATTCCACTATACGGCATGATAATTCGATTCCCAGCGGCGTCAGTTAGCGCAATAAACTGATTATCCTTAGAATCCTCGCCTGCTCCAGGAAAAGTTATGGTCTCTTTAGTGTATAAACCTATTCCACGCGCTCGTCTTTCAATATCAGCAGGGTCGCTCAATTCATCGCCCCTAGACAACACTAGTCCTACATTTGCAAGCGATCCCGTAGCTAGCACCTCAGAAAAACCAGCCGATTTCAACAATCTTTTACTATCAGCTGTCATACTGATCACATCTGGTACGGTTAACCCCATATCGCGGGCAACCGCACCGTAATATAGCGATCGTACAAAATCTATATCACCTTGCCCATCTTCATTCCCAACACCTTCTCCGAGAACCGTTTTTCTTAAATGACTCTCCAGGGCTGGATGCTGGCAATTAGTTAATCTATTATCCGCTAAAAATACCGTTACATCTAGACTGTCTACCCCACCCTTAGCCCTAATATGTCCTCCGCCAACATTTACAACTTGCCACGGCTTTAGCGGCGGCAGACCTTCCGGTATTTTGTAAGTTTTAACAGGAGCAGCTACTGGCAACAAAGTTGTGCATAACAACTCGCCCGCAGCAGGCTCCGACGGTTTATCAATTGACCTACTCATCTTTTTATTATACATTAAAACGCTTATTTCGTCAATATATGCTATAATTTTATAAGCTATGGCAAAGATTTCTCTCGATTTGGACGCTTTGAAAGCCGAACGCGCTCGCCTCGGCGATTTTTTGGCGCAGCCTGATGCCTACAATTCACCAGATTTTACTGCCAACAACAAACGTTTCGCCGAACTAGAAACCATTATCGCTACCGCTAGCGAACGCGATACTGTAGAAAAACAGCTAGCGGAGGCAAAAAATCTAGCCCAGGGCAACGATGAATTAGCCGAACTAGCCAAAGCAGAGATTCCCGAGGACGAAGCTAAAATCGCCGAACTCGACGATAAGTTATTCATATTACTAACACCTAAAGACCCGAACGACGAGAAAAATATTATCATGGAAATCCGCGCTGGTGCTGGCGGCGACGAAGCATCATTGTTCGCGGCAGAATTATACCGCATGTACTTGCGCTGGTGCGAAGCCAACGGCTATAAAACCGAGCTGATTAGCGAATCTGCCAACGATTCTGGCGGGTACAAAGAAGTCATTTTCATGGTCAAGGGCGACGCGCCATATGCCAAATTGAAATTTGAAGGCGGCGTCCACCGCGTCCAACGCGTCCCAGTTACCGAAAGTCAAGGCCGCATTCATACCAGCACTGCCACTGTCGCCGTCTTACCCGAAGCCGAAGAAACTGATGTTGAAATCAACCCGAACGACCTGCGCGTCGATATTTACCGCTCCAGCGGCCATGGCGGCCAGAGCGTCAACACCACCGACTCAGCAGTACGCATTACTCACCTGCCAACTGGCATCATAGTTACCAACCAAGACGAGAAGTCGCAAATCAAGAACCGCGAAAAAGCCATGAGCGTGCTGCGTTCGCGGCTGCTGCAGATGAAAATTGACGAAGAAAACGCCAAATTAAGCGCTGAACGGCGTTCGCTAGTCGGTACTGGCGACCGCTCCGAAAAGATCCGTACCTATAACTTCCCGCAAGACCGCATCACCGACCACCGCATCCACTACAGCCGCAGCAATATCCCCGCGGCAATGAACGGGGATATTAACGATTTGATTGAACACCTGCAAGCATACGAACGAGAGTTAAAAGCGCAAAACGCCGACCAGCAATAACCTATCGCCCGTCTGCCCCTGATCATATTAATTTAGTTTGACCGCTACAAACTTGCATTTTATACTATTCATATGAATATATCGGCATGGCTTGATCACGCAATCAAACAATTACGAGAAATTGGCGTCGATTCTGCCAGGCTGGATGCAGAACTTATCTTGGCTAATACGCTGCGGAAAAATCGCACCTACCTGCACGCTCACCCCGAAGACGACATCGACCCGCGGCGTGTTGATATTGCTAATGCTCGACTGCGCTTGCGATTAGAACGCGTACCGCTTGCTTATATTTTAGGTTACCGCGATTTTTACGGCCGAAGATTTACAGTGTCGCCGCAAGTTTTAGTACCTCGTCCAGAATCAGAAGCCATCATAGAGCTGCTAAAAGAACTTGGTGTTTCTGGCAAGCTGCTAGATATTGGCACTGGCAGCGGCTGCTTGGGTATTACCGCAAAATTAGAAATCCCGAAACTTAACGTAATTTTATCCGATATTAGCCAACCAGCTTTACGCGTTGCCCATCAAAATGCTGAAAAATTTCAAGCCAACGTCGCTCTGATAAAAAGTAATTTGTTGCGCGCCATACCCGGCAAATTCGATATAATTATCGCTAATTTGCCATATGTCGACCGTTCGTGGCAGCGCTCGCCCGAGACTAATCATGAGCCAGCATTAGCACTCTTCGCCAAAGACGAGGGCTTGGAGCTAATCTACCAGCTGATAGACCAGCTACCAGCACACTTAAATCCTGGCGCCCTAATCTTTTTAGAAGCCGACCCGCGGCAGCACGGCGCAATAATAGCCTACGCTGGTTCGCGCCAGCTGCGGCATAAACTAACACGCGGCTTTATCGTCGTACTGCAAGCATAATTTGCTTATTCTTGATAGGCCGCTAGCGTCGCTTTGATATTCATCGTTTTACCGCTGCGCATCACCGTCAAATCAATAGTATCGCCCGGCTGATACTGCCCGAGAACGCTTGATAAATTACCTCGCGCGCCCAATTCAGTACCATTAACCTTGGTAATGATATCTTTGTCTTGAATACCAGCTTTAGCGGCCGGACTGTTAGCGGTAACACCAACGTCTTCGCTGCGGCCGCCAGTCACGTACGCGCCATATTTTGATGGCAAACTATAATGCTTGGCTATTTCCGGCGTGATATCCGTGTAATTGACGCCCAGATATGCTCGCTGCACGCCTTTGCCAGCCAAAACTTGCTGGATTGTACCTTTTGCTGCGTTAATCGGGATCGAAAAGCCAATTCCTTCAGCATTCGAAGCTACCGCTGTATTAATACCGATAACCTGCCCGCTGTAGTTAATTAACGGCCCGCCAGAATTGCCAGAATTAATAGCCGTATCAGTTTGCAACATATCAGTCAGAGATTCCCGCGAGTTACCGCTACTATCGTTCGCCGAGACCGCCCGGCCCTTACCAGAAATAATACCTTTAGAAACGGTGTTCTGATACTGTCCTAGCGCATTACCGATAGCAATAACGTTCTGCCCGACTCGGGCTGTCGACGAGTCGCCTAGAGCTGCTGGTGTTAAACTATTAACGTCTTTGATCTTTAAGTAAGCCAAATCATTCAACGGATCGGTACCAACTAGCGATACCGCGTCGTAAGTCGACCCGTCCGAGGCTACAATCGTAACCGACTGCGCGCCTTCTACAACATGCTTATTAGTAAGAACGAAGCCGTCTTTACTGATAATAATACCCGTACCAGCCGCCTGCACCTGGCGGGAACCGCCAAATAGAGATTGCGACTTAGTATTGGTGACTATCGACACCACGCTTGGCGAAACTTTGTCAATAATATCAGAAACAGAAGCCTCCTTACTATCAGCCGCCAGATTACCGTCAACGAAAGTATTCAGAGAATTGCGGCCTCCTCGCATTAGCAGCGTACAAGTTATGCCGCCAGCCGCCAAAATAATCGCCGCAATCACGATAGAGATCGCTAACCAAACCGTCTTATTCTGGCAAGGTTTAGTAGACGCAACAACCTGAGGCGGTAGCGGCTGTGAGTCTGACGATCGCGGCGTAGCATTTTCCTGCTTATTATTCATCAGAAACCTCCTCTATTCGATAATTTGATTATATCCATTATACTTACTATGCGCATACAGTCTTAAAGAATCCTTAAAAATCCGCCTACCCCCTCCTACAGAGCATCGCTGCCGCTCAAAACCGCAAAGATATACGCCACAACCATCGTCATTGCCGTTAATAATATCGGCATTGCAATATCAGCGAAGCGAACTTCGCCGTGTTTATGATAGCTGCGCGCTGTCCGCTCGGCCACGAAACCCATCAATACTGCAAATATAGCGAATTGCGATACCTTGATAGCAGCTAAACCCGGAACAGTATAAGCAATCATCCAATAATACGAAATCCAGCCGAGTTCAGCGCACACTGTTGCTGCTGCTATCGCGTAAAGATTAGTGCTGATTCCCTCGTAGCGGCTAGCTACATGCCGCGCTGACGCATAAGCAATCACCCAAACAACTACTACGAAATAAAACGAATCCCATGAATAAGCTGTCAACGACAGTGTCACTAGCCCCAAGAACAGCGCAGTACCAGCCTGAATAACCGCGTACGTGTATTTTGAGCGCTGCTTGATAAATAGCAGCCAGACAATATGCAATACTGTTAGCCCCAGCTGGAGTATCATGTACCCGCCCGACAGCCAAATTAACAGCGCAAAACTAACGCCAACTATAATATCCACCAAATTAGACAAAACATTAGCCGCCCAAAAACGCGGCCTTACCGACAAAATCCGCCATTTGCCAAGCGCCACCAGCAGCAAAGCAAAAATTGGCGAATTAGTTACATAAATAGTTCCAAACACCGCCAGCGCCAGCAAAATATTAAGCGATGCATAAGCCAGCGAGCTTGCCTTAGAGCTATACTTATGCTTTTTTGTTGAACTCATACCGCTTAATTATACCACCTTAGTATTGTTTCTATAACCCGCCTACTCGCCGGCATTCGGCTTGACTGCTATGATAATAACGTAGTCTACCTCTGCATTATATTTGACGCCTGGCACGCTCTGTACCGCTTCTGGGGCAGCGCCGTAAAGCGACTGCAGTTTTACAGACGTAGCTGTCTTGGCGCGCGTTGAGACTTTATATATCTTGTTGCTAGAATACGAGCCGTTTTGCGGCGCATTACCGACAGTACTAACCGTCATGCCAAGCTCAGTTAATTTATCGGCTTGTTTTTGCGCCACGCCCGATACGCCGGTAGCATTAAGTACAACAACGTTAGCATTTTCTTTAGTGACATCTGTCGCATAGAGGTTTTTCTTGACGAAAGCCCGCAGCTGGCTGTAATCATACGTTCCAGCGGTTGGTACCACCGAACTAGCGCCGCCGTACGTGCCGGTTGTCAAGATAGCCGGCTCGGCATCAATCAAGCTGACGCTTTTGATATTATCGCTTTTGATGTCGTGTACTAGCTCGACCAGCGTACGTACTTCGCTCTTTTCGAAATTAGTTCGTAAATTCTTGCCAATCGCGTCGATGATACCAGAAATTTTAGTAAAATCTGCTAGCGTGCCGGCACTTAAGGCCTTGTCGCGAATAGCAACCATAATCTTTTGCTGATTTTTTTCGCGGTCGAAATTAGACTGTTCGAAACCGTACGTTGGCGCTCGGTCGCCGCGCGCCATCGCCAAATACAGCGCGTGCTCGGCATCTAATTCTACTTCACCGTTTGGATAGCTAATATAGTGGCCGCGCGGACAGCGCTGAGACTTCTCGGCAGACGTCGTACCGCACTTCCAGTCAAAATTACTATCCATCACACCATTCGGATTGCGGCTGTCGATGGTAATCTTAATACCGCCAAGCGCCCCCACCAAATCACGCATCACGCTATAATTCAGGTGAACCGAATATTGCACATCAATACCAAATATATTACCAACAAAAGCTCTAGTTGCTGTCTGGCGCTCTTCTTCGGCGCTGTCGCTCGACCAATTATCGTTGACGCAGTTAAAATAAGCGTTAATCTTACCAGAATAACCCGCTTGGCAGCTCTTACCATATTTGACGTATAAGTCTCGAGGTACGCTAATCATATAAGCATTCTTTTTGTTCTGGTCAACACTAAGGATCATCATCGAGTCGGTTAGATATCCCGCTTCGTGACCAGCGTCATCTTCTGAGGTGCCAAGTATTAGAATATTGCTGCGGCCATGAGCGTCTTGCTTGAGCGGTTTCTTCTGTACAAAACCAAATATATCGCCCTTGAAGACGGCATTACCCGCCATCAAAGCCCGTACCCCCAGGAAAATACCAATACCAAGTACAACAACGGTTACTGCGATCGCTGTACGCTTGGCGATTTTTTTCCAATCGCGCTTTTTTTGGCCATTTTTTGGCGCGCCTTTGCCAGAATGTTTGGATGGAGATAAATCAAGATTATTACTAATCTCGCGTAAAGACTCGTCAATATCGCTGCGAACACCTCTATTTGGCGCCGAAGTAATCGGCCGCGGCGGCAATTGCTGCTGGCGCCGTACAGACACAGTATGTCCCATATCGCCGAAATTAACCGCTGGTTTTTTCTGGCTATCAACAGGCGCTCTGCGCGCAGGAGTATTTCGCGGTACAAAACCGTCTATCGCTCGCTTCACCATATCTATGTACTATAAAGGATTTTAGCTAAAAAATAAATATCGCGCTTATTGTTTCGTTGGTTTTTGCTGATAAGCAGCGTATAATATGTGTGATGGAAGCTAGCTATCTCACCCGCCATCCGCGTCTTCGAGATTTTCTAAGTTTTAGCGGATTTGTTATTGCAGTGCTAATTGGTACTTTGCTATTAAATGCTTACGTTTTTCGCAGTTTTTCCGTCTCTGGACACAGCATGGATAATACTCTCGCCGACGGCGACCGGTTAATTATTAACCGAATACCTGTAACTATGGCGCAGATACAAAATAAACCGTATTTGCCAGAACGTGGAAAGGTTGTTGTTTTTGTTAATCCCGTCTATAGGCCTGGAGCGCCAGATCGCTACATCATCAAACGCGTAATTGCCTTCCCTGGCGAACGCGTCGTTGTCAAGGACGGCGTGCTAACAGTTTACAATAATAAATATCCCGAAGGTTTTCATCCAGACGACAGCACACGCAAGAACAACGTCGGTCCAAAATCGCCAACTAGCCACAGTGGCGAATGGACAGTACCAGAAGGCTCTATTTTCGTAGCGGGCGATAATCGAGTCGGCGACAACTCATTCGACTCGCGTAGCGGACTGGGTTTCATTCCAACTTATGATATCGTCGGACCAGTAGCTTTGCGGATTTTTCCGTTAGGCAATATAGACTCGTTTTGAGTTTAAAATTAAGATTACAAGCTAGCAGCCTAAAAATTCAATTTGTAATTTTTACAACGTTGGATTAGTGCAATTCGGCTGTTATTCGCCCAGCAGCTTAGCAATTCGCTCGAAGTCTGCTTGATCTTTGAATGAAATAATAATCCGTCCGGCGCCTTTTCGAGTCTCTTTGACAGCAACTGGCGTTCCGAAACGCTTGGCAAAAGATTCCTCTTCGCGAATAAATCTCGAGCTGCGGACTACTTTTCTACCTTTAGTCGATGCTGTACCGTGTAGTTTCTTATAATTCGAGACATAGTGCTCAATCGTCCGCGCGCTCCATTGCTCTTTTATAATTCTCGGAACAACCCGCAAAATTTCCTCTTCTGGCAAGCTCGTCAGCGACCGCGCCTGACCTTCACTTAGTTCGCCGCGCGCTACTATATCGCGCACCGCCCCCGGCAAGCGCAACAGGCGCATTGTGTTAGCAATTGCCGCCGATGTCTTACCAACACGCTTGCCAATATCATCTAAAGTCAGATTAAATTGATCGCGCAATTTCAAATACGCTGTCGCTGTCTCTAGCGGATTAAGGTCGCGGCGCTGGATATTCTCAATCAGAGACAGTTCTAACCGGTGCTGACCCGATAGCGTCCGCACCAGCGCTGGAATTCGATCAAGCTTCGCTAATTTAGAAGCCCGGAAACGGCGTTCGCCAGCCACAATCATATAGCCGTCGCCATGCGGCCGCACCACTACTGGCTGCAATACGCCATGCTCTTTGATCGATTTACTCAATTCAACCAACGCATCGTCGTCAAATTCGCGGCGCGGCTGATCTGGATCGGGCATAATCGACGCTAATTTAATATAGCGCAAATCGCTAACGCGTTCATCTTGCTCGGCCGTCGGATCGAACGATTCGTCTAGCAGCTCTGTCGGAATAAGCGAGTCAAAACCTCGCCCTAGACCCTTTTTAGCCGGCACGCTCAATCACCTCCTTGGCTAGCGCTTTATAAGCGCGAGCGCCTTTACTAAACCTATCATACGCGCCAATTGGCAAGCCGTGGCTCGGTGCCTCAGCCAAGCGGACATTGCGCGGAATCTTCGTTTTGAATACTTTGGCTGGAAAATGCTTCGAAATCTCGTCTAATACTTGCGTTGATAGCGACGTGCGGTTATCAACCATTGTCGGCAACACACCTACCAAATCAAGCGTTGGATTGAGATTTTTGCGCACTAGTTTCATCGTTTCCAGTAACTGGCCTAGGCCCTCTAACGCATAGAATTCTGCTTGTACTGGCAGCAAAACATACTGAGCGGCAATCAATGCATTGACCGTCAACAAGCTCAAACTCGGCGGACAATCAATGATAATGTAATCGTAATCTATGGTGCAAGCCTTGATAGCATATTTCAGGCGGCTAAAACGATAATCAGTCTGAGCCAGCTCTACTTCGGTATTAGCTAAGGTTGGCACAGCAGGCACCAACGATAGGTTATCAAACTCGGTTGGGACTGTTACTTCTACTAATTTTTTACGGCCGAGAATAGCATCGGCAATAGTTACTTCTAAGCTCTGCTTATCAATACCTAAGCCGCTAGTTGCATTGCCCTGCGGATCGAAATCAATCAATAGAGTCCGCTTGCCCATCTTTGCCAGATAGTAAGCCAGATTAATTGACGTTGTTGTTTTGCCAACGCCGCCTTTCTGATTGGTAACCGTTATGATAGATGCCACTGTTTATCTGCCCTCTCTGCTTACGTTTAATTATACCACAAACATCTAGTAAATATGAAATTGCCCTGCTTCAAAGAACAGGGCAATTTATCAAGTTTGTATCTACTATTTAATCGACGTAATCTCGATACGGCTATATTTTTGACGATGGCCGTTTTCTTTGTGAACGCGTTTTTTAGCTTTGTAGCGGATGACGCGGATTTTGTCGCCCTTGACTTCCGCCTCAACGACTTTCGCTTTTACCACCGCGCCTTTTACGGTCGGCGTGCCAACTTTTGTTTTATCACCATCAATCACTAAAAGTGCGTCGAGAGTGAGTTCTTTTGTGCCTTCAGGGAGGAGATCCACCAAGAGGGACTCTTTTTCGCTGACAACATACTGTTTGCCAGAGATTTTTACGACTGCTTTCATTTCGTTCCTTAAAATATATTTACTATCAGTGACCAATTATAACAGAGATGGATAATACGTGCAACTAATTTGCCTGCAACTCGGCCATGGCGTTATTAGCGCGTAGCCAGCCGCTGGGCGAACCGCACTCCATGTAGTCGCCCTTGGCCTCGCCCACCGCGATGATACCGCCACCGGCAATGTACGCGTTGATGGCGTCAGTCAGTTCAAACTCGCCGCGCTGCGTATTGGCAGGCAATGTCCGCGCCAGTTCGAAAATTTCTTTGTTGAGAATGTAAAAACTTGAATTGCTGAGGTTGCTCGGCGCGTCCTCCAGTTTCGGTTTTTCAATGATTCTTACAAAATTACCCTGCTGGTCGGTTTCGATAATGCCCGTCTGTGGAATAAGTGCCTCCTCAACAGGGTTACCCAATAGCCCAGCCGACAAACCGCGCGCCTCCACCAGCTCCGCCAGATCAGCCGCATTTGAACCGCCGTCACTACGCCAGAAAAACTGATCGCCCATCACCACAAACGCCGATTCACCTGGCTCAATAAATTCGCTGGCCAAGCCCACTGGAATGCTAGTGCCGTAACCGCCCGTACCAGGCTGAGTTAAAAAATGTATTCGCACATCGCGCAGCGGCGCCACCAGAGGTAATTTATCTTGCTTGCCAGCGCGCCGCAAATAGTCGTTCAACTGGATATTTGACCGATAATAACTCTGTACCTGAGTGCTTTGCTCGCCAACCACGAAGTAAACGTCCTTGACGCCCGCCCGAATTATATCCTGCACGATATAGTCAACCACTGGACGCGTCCCCACTGGTAACATACACTTTTCGATTGATTTGGTAATCGGTAACATCCGCGTACCCCAACCGGCGACCGGAATGATAGCTTTGGTAATAGTAGTCATAGCTCTATCGTAACACTTAATTAACCTATGCGAAAATATGGCCAAGAAACCCTGGAAATTATAAGGGTGTACTCCTGGTCGCAATTTAGCAGCTTAATCAGCTTTCTTCAGATAAATTTCCACCGGTTTGCTGTCAACTTTAACGTCGTACTTTTCCATATCGTCCGCCGCCGCAGAGCCTAGCTTTACAGCCAGCGTCTCGGACTTGATGGTATCAGTAAATGCATCGACAGCCTGGGTGATTTCTGCGTCGCCACTAGTGATGCCAAGCTCAATCCTATCGTCCACCTGCAACCCAGCTTTCTTGCGCGCACTCTGCACGTGACGGATGACTTCACGCATCAGGCCTTCGCGTTTGAGTTCGGGCGTTAAGTGCTTATTAATTTCTACCCAGCTCTCTGGCTTGATCACGCCCTCGGTCACATCATAATCAGCCAAGTGCTCGTCTAGACTCTCAATCCAGCGAATTTCCTTAACATTGAGCTCCTCGGCCATGATTTGTTCATAGTAGTCAGTCAATTTTACACCCGCATATGCCGCACATTGCAGCGGCTGGCGAACCTTGATCGACACCTGATGCTCATCCTGCTTCATCCGCAAACTAAGGCCGTTGTTGATCAGCTCACGCGTGCGAGCCATATCAGCCAGCACCTGCTCATTCGCCTCACCGGCTGCCAACCAATCCTTCAAGTGAATCGACTCGTTATCACCCGTCAGGTTATGGTACAACTCCTCGGCCAAGAACGGCGTAAATGGCGCTAGCAGGTGGCTCAGGCGCACCAGCACGTAATGTAGCGTGCGATAAGCATCGTTCTTATCGCCATCGTCTTCCGACTTCCAGAATCGGCGGCGGCTGCGGCGAACGTACCAGTTGGATGCGTCGTCCAGGAATGGCGAAATCGGGCTCAGCGCATCAGGAATATTGTAGGCATCCATCTGCTTCTCGACCTCCGCCACCAGCTCGTGCAAACGACTGATAATCCAAATATCGAGCGGGTTAGATAATTTATCAATATCGACACTAATCTGGAACGAGTTCTCAGTTCCAGTGCGAGACAAGGATTCGGGAGTATCGGAGTGAGCCGTATTAGTGATACGGTGAACGAGAAACGCATCCGAAGACGCCGTATCGTACGGAAATGTGAACTCGTCAACTTCTGCATACATGGTGAAGAAATCATACATATTCCAAATCATGCTGAGCTTGCGCGCCACGTCGCCCACGTCCTTGTCATGCAGAGCAAAGTCCTCGCCGTTAAGTAGCGGGCTACTCAGCAATAGGAAGCGTAAGGAATCAGCGCTGAACTTATCCATCAGCTCGTTCGGGTCGGTGAAGTTACCCAGGGATTTACTCATCTTGCGGCCGTCATTGCCCGCCACCACACCGGTGGTGATGACGTTACTGTAGGCGTTTTTATGCTGCTCACCCGCCTCGCCAAAGGCACCGATTTCGGCCAAAGCAACGTTGACGGCATGCACATAGTAAAACCACGCTCGCACCTGGCCGATGTACTCAACAATGAAGTCCGCCGGGTAATTCTGCTCAAACTTGACCTGGTTTTCAAACGGATAATGCAGCTGTGCAAACGGCATGCTACCGCTCTCGAACCAGCAGTCGAGCACCTTATCGATGCGGGTAAACTTTTCACCGTCGATTTCAAAAGTAATGTCATCCACCCACGGGCGGTGGTAATCATCCATCTCTACGCCGCTCAGCTCCTTGAGCTCTGCATACGACCCGACTACTTTGACCGTACCCTGGTCGCCCTTCCACACCGGCATGGCCGTTGCCCAAAAGCGGTCACGGCTCAAGTTCCAGTCCGGCGCCTGCTCGATATTTTTGGCAAAACGACCGTGCTTGAGGTGGGCTGGGAACCAATTGATATGCTCATTTTGCTCCAGCATCAGCGGCTTTTGTCCCTGGATATCAAAGAACCACGACGGAATCGCCCGGTACATAATGCGCTGCTTGCTTCTAGGATTGAACGGATATTCGTGGCGAATGTACTCGATTTTCCACACCGCTCCCTTTTCTTTTAGGTCTTTGGCAATAAACTTGTTGTTGTCCCACACCTCCAGGCCTTTGTAATTGGTATCGGTGTAGTAGCCGTTGTCGTCAATCACATGGAAAGGCGCAATACCATTGGCTTTACCAAGCTCAAAGTCATCCTCACCATAGGCCGGTGCGATATGCACGATACCCGTACCCGATTCGTGCGAGACGAAATCTGCCGCATAAATGGTGTGAATTTTATCATTCTGCGGCCAGATCGAGCCGGTGTCGAGCGGCTGATATTTCTTACCCACTAGCTCGCTGCCGGGGAATTTCCGCAACACTTCGTACTCAAGCGGCTGGTGCTTTTCATCCTGCAGGGTGCGCTCCAACGCTTCCTCAGCGATGATTAGTTTCTCGCCACCTACCAGCACTTCGCAATACGTCATCTCTGGATTGACGGCCAGCATCAAGTTGGCCGGTAGCGTCCACGGCGTGGTCGTCCAGGCGAGGACATTGATATCCTCATCACCTTCAATATCATCAACTACTTCACCGCCAATCAACTTCTTGACTCGCTTTTCGACTTCGTCGCACGCCAATTTTGCCAGCTCTCGACTTTCGGCATGAGGATCCTCAATTTTCCACCAAACAACGTTATCACCCTTTAGCCAATCCGGCGTCTGGTTACGATTAGCGATATTGACAACTAGGTCGTAGTCGCACAGCATATCCTTCGTCAATTGTGTCCGTTGGCTAGCTCCGACTTCGATACCTTTCTCTCGCATTAAGTCAATAACTGTTAGCGGATCAAGGTCTTTGGCGGCTAAATGGGCGTCGAAGTCTGCAACCGTCGGTATCTTAGCGATAGGATACTTCTCTGCATTAACACCGGCAGAATCAGCATTCTGCGTCTTGGTGAAGTGATTGTAAAAAGCCTGCGCCATCTGCGAACGGACAACATTTGCATTGCACACAAACAAGATCTTTGAGCTTTTGTCTAACGTTATCTTGTGCCTCGTGTTACCACTAAGCAGCTTAAATTTCACATACACACTCGGATCAGTCACCGTCTGGTAGGCGTCATTATCCATAGTCACTTCGGCCTTGCTGACCGGGGTGGCAAACCTGGTGTCGTACATCAGCACCTTTTCACCTTCGTAGATTTTGCCGGCTTCGTACAGCTGCTTGAATGCCCACCAGACCGACTCCATAAAGTCTTTATCCATAGTACGATAAGCGCCTTTGAAATCCACCCAGCGACCAATCCGGTCAATCACACCCTGCCACGTCTCGCTATTGGCCACCATACTTTCGCGCGCCTTGGTGATGTATTTTTCCAGGCTAATGGTCGGCAAAGGATTGCCGTCCTTATCCAGTGGTGCTGGCTGATCACTATTCGTCATAATCTGCCGCCGATCCACAATATTCATCTGCTTTTCGACGAAATTCTCTGCCGGCAACCCATGGCAGTCCCAACCCCAGCGGCGCTCCACACGCTTGCCTTTCATCGTCCAGTAGCGCGGCACCGCATCCTTAACGATTGAGCTCAGTAACGTACCGTGATGCGGCACCCCAGTGATAAACGGCGGCCCATCATAAAAGACATAGGCGTTATCCGCCGGCCGCTGCGTTACCGACTTTTCAAATGTCTGGTCATCCTTCCAGCGCTGCACCCAGTCCTTTTCATATTCTGCCGCCCGGCGGCGTGTTCCGTGTTTGAATTTCATTACACTTTCTCCTTATTTACCTTATATTCACTGCTTTGTTTAAATTATTAATCAAACTTTCCTGTTCCCTGTTCATCATTCTATTAGTCTCCTCATCGCTTTTACTATCTCCTCATCAGCAACAGTCACGATTGTATTGTTTGTTTTGAAATGAGAGTCTGGTTTCTTGCCAAAATATTTTCGCATAATATCGCCCGCCTCCAGCGCCACGCTTTTCGCAAAATCTAGCCATTCTTGCTGCTGGTTAGTCATACTTCACCTCTGTTTGCAATGATTTCGTCATCAAACGTAGTTTGTAAACCTGCGGATCGGGTTTTCCGAAGAGAAAGTCATACGTATCATTACCGCCTACTTGCCGATAACTGTAACCCAGTTTTTCATATAGTTTTTTTGCTGGTTCATTTGAAATTTCAACGCCTAATCCAATCATAGAAAAACCTTGGCGGCGGGCTTCATTTTCTGCTGCTGTGATAAGCATAGTCGCCAAGCCCCGACGTCGATAATCCTCATCAATTTCCAGCGCATTGATTTGCGGTAAACCCGAAAAATCCTTTTCAATGATAGAGGTTTCATCGCCCCAATCATACCGCAAGGTCACTCTGCCGACATAGCGTCCATCTGCCTCTACTGCCAACACTACTGCCTTTTTCTGTTTAATTAGATCGCGCAGTTCCGTCTCATAATCATCAGATATATACATCTCTTTTTTAAGACAATCGAATAAGCTACTGTCAGGCGATACCATCTCAATCATCGGCGTAGACTTCTTGGGTAAGCATTCACCGCTAGTATTTTTGACTAGTTCTTGCTCGCTAATGGACATTGATATAGTTTCCTTCCAAAATAAAATCACCCCTCTTGACCTCGAGAATCCGCGAAAGGCTGTTGGCGGACGGTACCATCTCGATTCCAAAAGAAGTGATTCTTTTAGCTCTTTCTTATGCTATTTACGCAAGCTCACGGCGGGGTCTAATCTCAGCTTATAAAACCGATTTCTTCCCGCAGGCTTCGCGGTCGATAGCCGCTCATCTCGCCGCGCCGCCACAACAGCCAGCACACGCGAAAACGCCCTACCCACATTCTACTACATAAAATTAAAATACGCTATATCTAGCGTAGGTACACCAGATATAGCGTTATCTCGAGCCAATCCAAACTAAATCATTTTACTTCCAAACCGCCCAAAACGCACTCGCCGCGCAGATAGATTGTCTTTTTGGCGGAAGATTTGGATACTGTTTTATCCTCGCTGCCGCCCAAAATGCCGTGAACTTCGTTTTTAACGATCACGTCGTCAGGCATATTGATGTTGACACCGCCGCAAAACGTAAAGACGTCGATGACCGTGCCGTCCTTAATTTTCGCTTGACGCAAATCCAACTCCACGCCGCCAAATATTGCCGTTACCGAACCGCCAGTATAATCGCCTTTCACCCGCGACTCTTCACCGTAAAAAATTGCAATTTTTTCATTACCACTAACATCAGCAGGCGATTTTTTAGACCGCTTGCGGCCGCCTGAGCCGACACCTACCATCAAGCCGATAGCAATCAACATCACTGGCCAAAATATTTTCCAAACGCTAATATTAATTACACCGTAAGCGCCCAAGCCAATGGACACGCCAATAGTCATTAGCAGTAATCCCCACACCCGCAGCGAGGCCCTGCGAGAACTGAATATCGTCATCAGACCAGCCAAAATCAGACCGGCTGCCCAAACCGTTCCCCAAAACACGTGCCAGCTATCAAACTTAATAATCTCGAGATTCCTTAGCAGCAGAACCCCGCCGAGCGCCGCAATAGTAACGCCAAAGAACGCTCTAACAAGAAAATTTTTCTTCATACTACCATTATGGCATATCAATCGCAGCTAGTAAATTATCGCTTCCGGCGCTTTTTCACTAAGACAATCACCCGCCAAACCGCCGCAATAGCTACAGCAATCGCTCCAACGATAATCGCCCAAGCACCAGGTGCCGGCCAGAAAAATAGCTCTATTGACTCAACCTTTTTCGTCGTTAAATCAGCCGAATTTTTACTAACACCCCATTCGCCGGCCTTTTTATTATAAGCAATTGAAAGCTCGGCACGGTACTTGCCGCCCCAGAACGGCTGTAAATTACTCTCGTAGCGGAACTGGCGGACTTGCTCGGCAATTGCCGCATACTCGCCGCCATTTTGATAAACAACATTACCCAGCATATCCCTGACCACTAACTTGACATCAACATCAGCTGAAACGTTGCCAGAATTTTTAATAGCAACATTATACAGCTGCTTGCCGTTATTATCGACGGCGAATTTATCAACTGTCACGTCGCGGTGAATATTACCAGGAATAGTAACCGCCATACGCACCGCTTGGCGCGTTTGCAACTGAATGCCGCCCTTTTTAGCAGCGGCCGGATCGGCTTTACGCTGGATTACCAAACAGGCATTGTGTTCGCCAACATCAGCCTTATCAGGCGCGGTGACTATGAAATCAACGTTCGTCGATGCACCAGGCGCCAAAGCCACCTCGCTTTTCGCTAGTTTTACCCAATTGCCAGCATCTTTCTTTGCTTCGACTTGCTGCTTGCATGTCATATCTCCAGTCGCTGTAACTGTGCCATCGACGGCATACACTTCGATATTCGCCTGTTCAGTCAAACCGTTAGTAATCGTTAGCTGATCAGATTTGCTAGCACCGCGATTCAATTGATAAATAAAAATCGACTGCGTCCGCGGGTTGTTCGGATCAGGATTCGCCGGGCGGCTGCCAATTCCTGCTGCCAGAACCGACGACGGCCATAAAACACCTGCCGCAACCGCCATTACCGCTAGCCTGCGCCAGCATGAAGCTATACCCCGTATTCTCCTCATTAAAATCATATGATTTATTATAGCAAGCCAAGACGCTCATGGCTATACCAACACCCGTTGATACTTCCAAAAACTAAATAATCCGCGTAAATGAAAATCAGACGCCCGAAAGAGCGCCCAATTTTCATTGATATAACTGCGCCGGACCTTAAATAGCGGCCACAGTTTGAGTCATCGGCAAAGTATAGGTACCTGCTGCTTGGCCAGCTGGAATAGCCTGGCTCAAACCGACACCCGTCACATAACCGCGCCAAACATCGTCGGAACCAGCCGCCGCGCTAATCAGCGTTACTGGAGAAGTGCCGGAAAATGCTGCTTGCGAACCCAGTGTAATACCCGTGGAAGCACCGATCATTGATGTCAGCGTTCCGGCAGCTGGATTAACCGTCAACTGTCCAGTCGTAGCATTACCGTTGTATTGATATGTATTGCTACCGCTCGTCCACTTTCCCGTACCAGGAGTTGTGGCATTCAATGTTAGCGTCCAGCCATTATTAGCACCGCCAGGGTTATCGACAGCGATGCGCTTATCATTAGCGCCAAATGTACCAGTCGTCGTCTGGGCAGAAGTCGACGCCGTAGTCGCGTTCATGGCAAATGTTGGGTTTGTTACTACACTATCGCCAGTATCGCGAATGTCGGTACTAAGCACGCCTGCGTTAATCGTCTGGCTCAATTCTGACGTCGCCGTAGTCGCCGCATACACCGCCGTACCCGCCAAACCGACTACGCCAGCTACACCGACTGCCAAAGCTACGTTTGTTATTAGTTTTTTCATATCGTATCCTTTCTTTTACGTTATTTTCGTTGCTTCGTTGTTCATTATAGTGCTACTACCTACCCTCCTTCGCACCTCCGAACATCCGCTAATTTCCTACGGTTCATGACTGCCTCCTCGTCTGTTACGTATCAGCAGTATGAACGCGATAATAATCATTCCCAGCGCCGCTATCACCATAAACCACATGTTTGCGCCAGTATTAGCCAAATCTTTACCAGATTTTATACCTGTAGCGGCTGCCGAAACAGCTGGAATCGCTGGTGATGATGGAATTACTGGCGGCGTCGACGGCAAGATTCGCGGCGGAATAGTGATTGTAAAAGGTACCGCGTGATTAATTTGCAAAGCCGAGCCGTAAGCCCGTGTCGAGGAAGTAATCTCGCCAAGGTAAGTTTTGCCGCGTTCTATCACCAGCGTCGTATCGCCAGGATGTGTATTCGGCCAATTAGATAGATCAAGCACCCAAGCATTGCCATTAACCGTCAATTCCGGATCAACTCCCAGGACAAACACTCTGCCGGCAAATTCAATCGCCAGCTGATGCGCGCCAGTCACCGGATCAATAACCGTATGTACCGCATCATACACGCCATAAATCACTGGGTAGCCGTTATCTTTAATTACCGAATGGTCGTATTTTGGAGCGAAAACGTCGCACTCCACATCATTCACTTGACCAACTGCTCTGCTGTAAACTGTATGAGAGCAGTCTATTTCACGAATTACCTGCGAAAAAGTCGAATCTGCTGAAGTTGTCGCCAGAGCAGCTTTACTATTAAAAACTACGCCAATTATTGCTGTTAAAAATACGACGGCTACCGCACCAGTTCTCATTATATTTTTCATCCTCATCATTGCGCCACCACCGTTACTGTTACTGGCAATGTATACGTGCCTGGTTTCTGATACGCCGGGATAGTCTGCTTCAAGGAAATATTCTGCAATTTAAACAGACAGGTCAAACCACTGCTGCTTGAGGCGGTCGCTAGCGTAATCGCGTTAGCCGACGCCGTGCCAGCTACAAACGCACCGCCCGTGCCATACGACAAACCAGCCGTCGTACAGGCCTGCCCCAGCGGCGTCGAACCAGACGCTGTAAAGGCGCTTGATGATAAGTCAACCGATAACTGTCCTTGGTCTACATTAGTACTATTAAACGCATAATTCGCTGTGCTGCCAGTCTGTGTCCATTTAGCAGTTGGGCCGCCAGTTGCCGCCAATGAAACGCTCCAGCCCGTCGTCGATAAGCTATTTGCCACCTCAAGCTGTTGCGACGAATTATTAGATAATTTCGCAGTCGTGGTACTTGCCGTTCTACTGGTCATTGCCGCCGAAAATACAGTAGTCGGATTAGTTAATGTGGTATCAGCAGCATCTGCAAATCTAATATCCAGCGAACCGTCAGCGGTTTTGAACTCTGGATAGTATGAATACGTATCAATACTCGTCCCCGGCGCTGCCGCCGTATCGGCTGCCAAGCGAACACAATAATTCGTATTACGCTCCAGGCCATTATCAGTCAACGCCAAATCCCACAGACCTGTCTCGCCGGCATTAACATCGCGATTGTTCGTGAACGTCAGCTGTGCAGCGCTACTCGGGCGGACTATTGATTGACGGCTGTAGCCGACACTGGTAGACGGCAGATTAGGATCGTTTGCTGCAGCCGCAATCGCCGTCCCGTTATTCGGACCGGCTGCCGAGTACGCCAAAGTCGAGTTATTGGTCACATCCTGCCAACCCGCTGCCACTGCCTGGCACGTCGCCGCAGTTTTTTTGGCGTATTGAGTGCGAAGCTTCATGGTATTAGCAGGAATGGTGGTGTTTTCTTTGGGAGCATAGACGTGAGTAGGGACGCCGGAATTAATGGTTGAATTGTTACCAAGCTGACCACTTGAATTACTC
>CAURIK010000004.1:0-56913 GCA_963525145.1 uncultured Candidatus Saccharibacteria bacterium
TCCACCATGGTGATGCCGCTCTCGATACCAGCCACCACCAGGTCCAAATCAGATTTCTCACGCTCCTCCGGCGTCAAAAAGGCCTTAAAATCGCCATTCACGCGGCCCACCCGCAAGCCCGCCACCGGCCCGTCAAACGGCGTCCCGGTCAGCATCAAGGCACTCGACGCCGCAATCATCGCCACCACATCCGGACGAAAATCCGGATCCATACTCAGCACTGTCGCCACCACTTGCACTTCCTGGCGGTAGCCCTTTGGAAACAGCGGCCGAATCGGGCGGTCGATTAACCGGCCGATCAGCACCGCCTCATCGCTCGGCCGGCCCTCGCGCTTGATAAACCGCGAGCCAGAAATTTTACCCGCCGCATAAAACCGTTCTTCATAATCAATCGACAGCGGAAAATAATCTAGCTGTACCGGCCGCGAACCTACCTGAGCACTGCCCAAAACCACCGTATCGCCATAGCGCACCAGCACGCTACCCGTCGTCCGAAAACCGACCCGGTTCACCTCCAGTGTCAATGGACGACCACATAGTTCCGTAGTGACCGAAAAAATCTCCTTGCCGCTCGGGTTAATAATACTCATGAAAGAGCTCCTTTCTTCGCGGCAAGTAACAGGGATGAAAAATCGTCTTGGCTAGGCTTGGCAATTCAAAGCCGCGCGCCGCAAATTCTCGTCTCTATCACTTCCGCGTTAACAATAACTACTTTATTATAGCAGACAGCAAAGGTTATTTCATCTATATCACGTCATGCTATTGCTTTTTTATCATGTTTATGCTATAACAGAAGAATGAGCACGCTTCCTGTAGTTCAGCTAAGACGCCGCCAAGAGTTCTGGCAAAAAAGCCAAGAGACCGCGAAAGAATTGCGGCGAGAAGCGCATACGATTGATCCAGAACGCCCGCGGCGCGGTATCGGCCAAGCTGCACACAATCTACTGCGCGTGATGAATCAGATTGAACACCCAACTGCTGAAACTAACCAGCAAAAAGAGTTCTACATTCTCTACGGCACCTATCGCGACTGGATTGCTGCTGTAACTGCCGAAAAAACAGCTAGAGACTCAAATAGGAGGCTTTCTCCTAAAGATCACGAAAAAATTGTTAGTGTGCACTCTTCATTCAACGACTCGCTGCGCGAAATTTTTAACCGCTGGGGCACTACTATCACGCCAGCTGACACAATGCAGCTTCTAAATAATTTTATCCCTATAGCCGACAAACCCCGCTACCGCAAAGAGATGGAAACAAGCATAAAAGGTGTACGTACAGAGTTACTTGCTGAGCTAGCTCTCGAAAATATGGGCTTTGAAGTGGTCCGTGCGACTACCGAACAAGACAAGAGAGGTATTGATTATCTTATAACTGACAGCCAGGGAAATCAGACAGCAATAGATGTTAAGTCCTCAAGATTTAAAGCGAACAAAACCAATGATCGAAACGCTAGGTATTATAATGACGGTACTATAGCTATCTGTCCATTTTCGCCCGAAACCCTTGAAAGTATTCATACGGTTTTGCCTAAAGACCCGTACGGAGAAATGCTAGAACCTTCAAAAGAGATGCTTGCAAATCTATATACTTCTGGTATTGTAGATAATCATGAATATACTAGAATTATGAATGAATTAGAGGAACAGATGGAGGATATGCGTAAGAGAAATAGTGATCCGGCATCCAGAGGAAAACTAGCTCATGTCTAGCGAAACCGGCTCCATAGAAAGAGGCGGCTCAGCAGACTCATGGCTTACTCAATACGATCTGGTTAATCCAAAAAAGGCGTATGAAGACATTACCAACTCAATCCAGAACGGAGAAAATGTTAAACTGGCAGCGAGAGTGTCTGCTGGTATAGGGGAAATATCAGTTAGAGACGCTACTACTCAAGTTGAAGCTTCATTTAATGGGCTCTACCGAGTAGAGGCAGATGGATTGTTCGGGGATGACTCGCCTCAGATCGAGGCTAGAGGTGTGACCAATCATTCCGATCCTCTAGGTTCGAATGGCGGCAATAAACAAGATCTAACCGTCGTTATCAAGTTAAGCGGCGATAATAAGATTAGCTCCGGACACTTTTTCCTGGCAACCAAAGAATATCCTTGATATTATATCTTAATGCTAGCCCCTGCTAAATTAAGCTAATCGCAAGCTATTCAAACTTAATCAACAAGGAGGCCTAATGCCACAAACCGAAAGTCTATATACTGGGCGACGTATTAATGTGCGCGCTATTATTTATCGCGAAGGAAAGATACTCGCCGTCAAACATCGCCGCGGCGACCAAGCAGTCCCTTATTACGCCGTACCAGGCGGCGGTCTCGACCCGCACGAGTCGCTAACTGAATGTTTAATCCGCGAATTACGCGAAGAAACTGGCGTGACTGCCAAACCTGGCAAATTGCTATTCATCCAGCAATTCCCATCATCGCGGGCCAGCTACGAAGAAGAGTTAGAGTTCTTCTTCGCGGTCGATAATCCTGATGACTTTACCGATATTGATATTAGCCAGACAACGCATGGCGCTCAAGAATTAGCCGTTTGCGAGTACATCGACCCGTCGCAGCATGTTCTTTACCCAGAGTTTCTACAAAACACAGATATCGCACTATACATCAACGGCGGCCAGCCGGTTCTCGTCGTCGACAATTTCAACGAGCAGCACGAACCGTTACTCTAACGTTACATTTTGCCGCGCCCAATCAACTGCCGCCTGCGCCCGTTTGCGCGCCTCCAGGCTTTTTCGTGGCGGGCGATCATCACCCCACCACTGCCGCCAGGCCCAATCTGCCGGGTTGAGGCATTCCAGGCAATCCATATGGCGTAACTTACCGTTAACGAATTCTTCATTGCGCTCGGTATAGACAAGTTCGTAGCCGCACTTCTCAAGCGCTCGCCAGCTCGCCGCGTTGCCGTGGATGACTGCCGACTTAATTCGGTGCAGGCCTAGATTTTCGAAAGCATACCAGGTTCGTGCCCGATGGCAAGCACTGGCAATCCCCTGGCCCCAATATTTCTTATCGGCAATAACTATACCGCTTGTCGCATAATGAACGTGATCTTTAGTTATCTCGGTAAGCGCTGTGTTGCCGATTAGCTGGCGCTTGTCGCCGTCTATAACCCAAATACCCCAGTTTAGGCTGGTTTTGTTCTTGATCATTTCATCATACCAGGCTTGCTCGGTCTCGATTGTCTGCGCTCGGTGCGCTGATAAGTTTAGTACACAAATAGTTATAAACTATAAACTTTCAATGATACTCTGCAGATCTCTGCGAACTTTGCCAGCAAATTGCTGCAAAGCCGAGCCGCTGCCTGGTTTGGTTTGCCATACTGGCGACTGCGGGTTAGCTTTTCTCACTAAGTCAGACATTGCTTGAAGAGTTTCTGCGTCAACATTTAGTCCGCCTTTAGATTTTAGCCTATCGGCTAACTCTGCCCTAACATTTTGGTCAAGAAATCCGCCATAAGCCCTCAAGAAGTCTCCCGCCCATTTGTTAGCTTTCTTTTGGCGCTCGCCAGGTTTTGTCGTATTTTGCTCTCCAGCGGCCTGTTTTCCATCTGACTTCGATACGTCTGCTTCAGATTTTACCGTATTTTTTTGATTGCCATCTGATTGAGCTTCTACTGGCGATGTCTTATCTTCTGCTGGCTGCTCAACCTGTTCTGCCGGATTTTTCTCGGCGGTGCGACATCAGTTTCTGCTTTCGGAATCTCAGCATGCGGCGGTAACGGCGTCTCTTTTGCCTCGGGCATAGCAGTGACATAACTGGTCTCATGCGATACCAGCTCACTTGGTTCCTCGCGTATCGCTGGCTGCTCGTATACTGCTTGCTCAACTGGCGGCCGTGAGGCATATTGAACTAGATTATCGCCTCTGTCCTTGTTATGCTCACCCCTGACAATACCATCAACCAAATCCTCTGGAACGCCTTTTGCTAACAAATCAGCGCGCCGATTAAGCATTTCATCAACACTTTGCGGTCCTCTCTCGGCATCAGCATGCGACGGCAACTTACCAGTTATTTTCTCGCCAGTCATGAAAACCCGGCGGATAGAAGCACGTTCGTTGGTCGGCGCCTTACCGCCGTCAGTAGCGGCTTTATAAGCCTCGCCGACCAGCAGCTGCCTGCCAGTATTCGACTCTTGGCGCGCCATAGCGGGCGGCTTATCGCCGAAAGCAATCGCCACCGCATCGCGAGCATCATTGACTTTCTCGGCCCGGCCAGCCGGCGTCCATTCGTGCGGCGTACTAAAATTATCACCATCAAGAGAGTTAGACTCAACTGTTGGGCTAATGCCGTACTTTTCATAATCAAACGATTTGCCTGGAGTGTTATCAGGCGCTTCATGAGATGGAATTCGTTCTCTTGTGATCATTTTTGTTTTGCCGTTTACTTACCTTTTTATACTAGCATAGCTTATGCTTTTTGTCAATAATATTACTTAGATTAGCAATTTTAGCAATACGGCAGTTGCGATTTATCTTTACAAACCAAAAACCGCCTCGATACGAGACGGTTTTTGGCCCAGGCTGCACGTTTATTTGCGCAGACCGAGCTTCTCTAGCGTTGCCTTGTAGGCCTCAAAGTTCGTCTTCTCAAGGTATTTCAGCAGGCGCTTGCGCTTACCTACCATCTGAATCAGTCCGCGGCGCGCCATACGGTCGTGCTTATTGGACTTGAGATGTTCAGTCACCTCTTTGATACGAGCCGTCAAGATCGAAATCTGCGCTTGCGGACTGCCGACATCGTTCTCGTTGACCTGAGTCAAAGCAATAGCTTTCGCTTTGTTATCCTTTGATATCATAGCTAACAACTTTAGCAGAGATCCGCTAATCAGTCAAGTTGTGCGAACTCCTTATCCTTATCATATCTACTACCCCATAGATTTTCTCAATATCGCTAATCGTCATCTGACGAGACTGATCTATCCAGCCCTTAATAAGTTTGGTATCTAAATAAGCAAATTTCTATGCTTCTTATGATTCAATGCCAAGATCGGCCAATTTCTGCGCTTGACTAACTTGCCAATCAGCAATCTGCGTACGGCGCAATTCTTGACAGTAAGCACCAGTGTTTAGCGCCTCACCGATATCAACTGCCAAACTACGAATATAGGTACCGCTAGAGACATGGGCTCGAACTTTGAGCAGCGGATAAGCGTAATCAAGCAGCTCCAGCGCATAAACCGTCACTGTACGTTCTGGTATATCAACTTTTTTACCGCTGCGAGCCAATTTGTAGGCCCGCTGGCCATTAATTTTGATAGCACTGAACGCTGGCGGACGCTGTTTGATATCACCAACGAATTGCGCTAGGACGGACTTGACGACTGCTATATCCGGCTGTTTGGAGATGGATGAAACTTGAGTATCATTTTGCGGCTTACTATTTGCAACGTACGGCATAATTTCGCCTTCCGGGTCGCCAGTTGTACTAGTCTGTCCCAGCCGGAACGTCGCTTCATACACCTTATCAAGCTTGGTATAACGCATCGCGTTGCGGCATTCCTTGCCCGTAACCAAAATCAACAGGCCCGTCGCAAACGGGTCAAGCGTCCCGCAATGACCGACTTTGACTTTTTTGCCAGCCCGATGGCTAAGCACGCGGCGAACTCGCGCCACTACCCCGAAGCTAGTCATGCCTGGCGGCTTATCAATCAATATAACCCTGTCATTCATACTTCAAGTATATCAGCATACCCCGTAGCATTGATTCTAAAATCTTTTCAGAGTCAATCTGAAGTCTATCCGCAAACTTAAGCTTGCCCTGGAATCTTGAACTGAGCCGGATCATTTGATGTTGGTGCCGAAACTGCTGGAGCTGGCGGCGGCGGTAGCGTAGATTCTAAAGTGTCAGCTCCAACCCCGCCATTAGCTGGTACTGGCGGCAAGGATGAAAAATCTGGCAACGGCGGCAATGGCGGCAGCGGCGGCAAATCGTCAACCGCGCCAGACGATGGCGCAGCTGATGCTGCCGACAGAGCCGCATCAACGGCAGACCGCGCTTGGTCTTGATCTGAACTAGCAGGATTTGCGGCTGGCGCAGCTTCTACGCTAGGCGCTGGCATTGCTGGCATACTCGGCTGTACCGTTACCCCTTTCGAAGAAACTGCCTCGGGCGCCGCGTCAACTGGCGCAGCTTCTGATAAGACATCGCGAACTGTCGGTTCTACCTCGGTCTTATCAGCTACGGCATTAAATGGCGATTGCATTGACGGCGGCTGCGACGCCACCGCGCCGCGATCGTGGCTTAAAATGACGCGATTATGCATATCTTTTTCAGCTTTTCTAGCTTCCTCGGCAGCCTGTTCGGTTGTCGCGTTAAAAGTACCACCAATCGACGGTTCGCCCGGGCTAACTGGCATCGCTAGACCTGGCCCTGGCGCAAATGGAGCAACTGGCGGCAAAGCTAGATCTTCTTTGGCCGCTTCATCTACTTCTGCTGAGCTGGCAGCAATATCGCGCTGCAAATCGGCGACCGACGGCATATCTCGCCTATCAGCTTCAGGCTCAACAGCAGGAATTGATGCTAATTGTTCGGCTAATTTCTTTTCGGCGGCAGCGGCGGCATCTCGGCTGCTTCGCTTCTCTAATTCTTCATTGGCAGCCCTCAGAGCTTCGTCGGAATGGCGCCTATCAATTGCATTCTTGACGTCGTCAACATCACCGACTGGCTCGTGCGAAATCGACAATGCGCCAATGTCGCCAGAATTTTTAGACTCATCCTTTTTGGAGGATTTTTCCTCGTCCTTGCTTTTTGCTTCAGGCACTGGAATCGGCTTATCGTGCGATTCTTTGAGCTTAGTGGCAATCAGCTGCTGGTTAGCACCATCTGCCATCAATTGAGCAGCCACGGTCATCGCCGCCGAGCTAGTATGCGCATTGCTGAAACGATCGGTTGCTGCCACGATACCTGTCAAAAACGCCGTAGCGATTTGTTCGTCAATCAGCCGGCTCTCGCCTCTTAATTCGTTAGCCAACCGGCACAAGACCTCGCTATAGCAGCTAGCTCGCGGATTACTCCACTCCAGACTACCGATCTGGGTTGACTCGCCAAGCGATACGCTTGCTACAACCGCATCGTGCAAAATTCGCCCATGGCTCTCGAGCGCATGATCCAAATCAGCTTCATCTTTGACGCCAATTGCCAACACCATCTCGACATTATAGTCGCCTTGGCTAAAGTCCAAATCTTTCTGGTTGATTGTCGTACGGTACGGCGTAATAAAAATCTTGACCATATCATCGACAATCTTGTAACGTAAGTGATCAGCCTTTTCCTTATCCAGCGCGATGATAAAGTCGCGCAAACTATCAACCGTACTTTCAAACGTTTTCTCGGGCTGTAGAAATTTAATCGCTGGCGGCACTGCCCCGCTAAATACTGCCGTCGCATGCTTATTTAACTTATTGATTAGCAGCGTGATACCCAAAGCAGCGCTCAATTCGTCAACCGACGGATTGGCACTAACCGTAACGAGAATATTATTACTTTCTTTGACTTTCTCTACTATCTGGTTTAGCACGTCTGCCATATTTTATCCTATTTGTTTTTATTCGCTATAGACTTTATGTACTATAACATAAGCATCACGGCAAAGTCAATACTATTTTGTAAAGCAGCGCCGCTTTACAAACAGAGGTGTATAAGTTATAATTGAAAACTGATTGTATACACTAAATCAATAACAGAGGTAAAGGAATTTATGCCACTCATCAAATCAGCCGTTAAGCGAATGAAGCAAACCGCTAAGCGCCGCCAGCGTAACATCGGTATCAAGCGCGATATCAAATCTGCCACCAAGGAATTTTTGGCCAACCCGAGCGCCGCTACCCTAAGCAAAGCTCAAAGTGAGCTAGATACTGCTGTCAAGAAAGGCCTGCTCAAAAAGGCAACCGTCAGCCGCCGCAAATCAGCCCTCGCCAAGGTCGCTAAAGCTGCTGGCGTCAAGCTAGAAAAGAAGGCGGCCAAACCCGCTGCTAGCGCCAAGAAAACCCCTGCCAAAAAGCCAGCCGCAAAGGCCGCACCTAAGAAAACTGCAGCCAAAACAGCCTAAGTTTAGCTTTATCGAAATAAACGCTCTCGGTAACTAGGGCGTTTTATTTTTGCCGCAAAGCCACCCGAAACAAAAAATCCTCCAACGCCGCCCACGGATCGACTGATGAGGTTTTCATTTGATAATCGCGCTCCGCCGCTAATTCGGTTAATTCCGCCAAGTCCTTTGGCGACAGCTGCCGAGCAAGCGGCCGCAATTTCTTGGCAACAAACGGGTGTATGCCGAGATCGATCGTATCGCTAGTGCTAGCCGCTTCGACCTTAGCTAATAACACCAGCTGCGACCACTGCGACCAAACTAACGGTGCCACTTTATAAACATCGTCGCTGCGGCGAAGCTCGTCAAGCGCACTCCGTAGATTTGCCGTTTTGCCATACACTGCCAATTCAATAATATCAAACACCGAAAACTCACGTGCTGGTGGCAAGACCGTTGCAATCGCCGCATCGTCAATTTTCACAGTATTTTTCAAGGCAGCTACAGCGTGAGTTAATTGCAATTGATCAATTTCGGCAGACCGCGATTTTTCATCGTCGACAATTGCTCGCGCTACCATATCGCTAGCCTGTGTTTTCGTCAATTTTACTCCGTGCTCGCTTGCATAATCCAGCAGCCACTTTTCGGCCGCTGGACGCTGGCGATCAGTCAGCGGCGTTGCTTCAATTAGCTTTGCGGTTTTTTGCAAGGTTTTGAAAGTTTTGGTACGCTTATCCGGGCGCGGCTCGATCAGCACCAAGTAGGTTTCTGCCGCAATATCGCTAGTCCATTCGCCGAGCTTATCCCACAAGTCTTTTCGTTCCGAGAGCCGTTCAATAACAATCAGCCGCTGTTCTTGAAATAAACTCAAGCCGCGTACCGTATCGGCTAATTTATTCAAATCAAGACTGCCTACGTCAATTTTTTCAGGCCGTACATCCAGTGCTTTCACCAATTGCTGCAGCTCATACTGCACACGGTAGGCGTTCGTGCCAACAATCAAATAAATCATCCGACTTCCACCTGGCAGACCGGGCAAATATGCGTACCGCGGCCGCCAACTTTTAGCTTGATGATCTCCTGGTCGGGGTGGCGATGGCAGGCTTGGCCTTCGCGGCGAAACACATGAGCAAATGTCAGGTAATTCCCTTTTCGACCCTCGGCATCGACGTAATTTCTGTCGGTTGAGCCGCCTTGATCGATGCTGAGCTGCAAAATTTGCCGCAGCTCGGTAAATAATGTATTCAGCTGCTGATCGCTGATGTTTTTCACCCGCGTTTGCGGATGAATCTGTGCCGCCCACAGTGCCTCGTCAGCGTAAATATTACCAACCCCAGCAATCACCGCCTGGTCAAGAAACGCTGGCTTGATCATTGAGTTTTGACGGCGACGAATCCGCTGGATGAAATCCTCGGCGCGTGTATTGGGATCAAGCGGCTCCGGCCCAACTTTTTGCATGAACGGCAAGTTCTTCACCTCATCAGTCGGCAGCAATTTTACCCAGCCAAACTTGCGCTGATCGTTAAAAAACAGCCGCGACCCGTCCACAAAATCAATCTGCACCCGCGTCGACCGATCTGGCAACTCGCCAATCAAACTATCGTTCGGATGGCCGCCAGCAAAGTCGTCGACCTCGCGAGCGGTATCCGCAGAAAAATCTTGGGCAACTTTACGTGGGCCCCGAGATTTTTTTGGGGATACCCGAGCGTTGTGACGAGAGTTTTGGCGAAAAACTAGCTGCCCCGTCATCTTCAAATGTACCACCAGCGAATAATGCGTATCCAGATCAATTATCAGCACTTTTGCTCGCCGCCGCACCGCCGTCACGCGCGCACTATACAAAAATTGTTTAACGTCAGCCGGCGCATTGGGGAAACTTTTTGGTGAATCAAATACGGTCGCCTGCGCTACCACTCGACCTGGCAGTAGCTCCGCCAACCCGCGGCGAACCGTCTCGACTTCGGGAAGTTCTGGCATTTACGCCTCCAACAGAGCGTTCAAACGCTTAATAAGCAGCTCATTATCGGTGTACTGCAGCGCCATCATCCCCGCTACCTCGGCGCCTTCGCAATTTTCGACACGATCGTCAATCGTCACACATTCGCTAGCAGCGACACCTAAGCGGCCAGCTGTCAGCGTGAAAATTTCCGGGTTTGGTTTGGCCAAGCTTTCCTCATACGACAACACGCGCACATCAAACATTTTTTCTAATTCGCCTGGCGCAAATAGATATTCCAGCGTACCGCCGCCAACATTGCTCAACATCGCCATCTTCAAATTAGCGTACTGCTGGCGTAAATTCACGATATAGTTTATCAATTCCTCGTTGCGAATCCGCTTGTGCATCAAGAAATCATGCGTCTGCTGCCGTGTCCAGCCAAACAACTCAGCGATTCCCGATTCATACTCGCTGCCGCTAATGAAACCGTAATCATGCTGTTTACTGAGGTCGCGCAGCATTACCTTGCCCTCTGGCTCGGCCATTCTTATTAGCGTATCAATACTGCCTCCGTACAGTACGCCAAAACAATCAAAAACAATCGCCTTTATCACCATAATTAGAAAATATTATTAAATGACGGTTTGAAATCTGGAATCTGATTGACAAAAAGAGCCTGGAGCTTCAGAGTATCAGCGTTAAGCGTACCAGGCGAGTCCTTGCAAGTTGAAGTCCACAAATTGGTATCGGTATTGTCGCCATCGCGCGTCTCGAATACGTAAGCCAGCCCTTTAGTAGCGCATACGCCGCGAATATCATCGTTTGATTTGTTATCAGAGGCCTGAATGTTGACCTTGACTAGCGCATAAGTAAACTGTTCATAAGCATTGCTATTATTAGCATATTCCTTCTTGTCCAAAACTCTATCCAGATAACCCGAATAAATAACATATTTACGCGATGTTGGACTAACTGTAATCTGGTAGCTCTTGAACTCTTCATCAGCAACAATCGGACCGCGTACCGTCCAGCGCACGCTGCGAATTGGGTCTTGATTTTTGATTTTGCTCTCTAGCGACTGTTCGGGAGTTTGCGGCTGCTCGGTCTTTTTGTCCGGATTCAGCAATGATCGCACAAGTGTTACCAAAATAGCAATAACAACCACAACAGTGATAATAGTAATGATTATCGGTAAAATTCTCGGTCGGGATCCTCTGTACATGTTTGTATTTTAACACACTTATCACGCAGCGACGTGTACCACATCAGAAACAGCCGCAGCACCTAATTCTTCTGCGGCAGCACCCAAACCTTCTTCTACGTCTGCGAGAGAAGACTCGACGATTTCTTTAAAACGTCTATTCGTATTGTCACCGTTATTACCAGCTGTTGTTTCTTCAGAGGATTTATCAGTATCATCCTCTTTAGCGGTTATTTCGTCAAGCGGTAAAAGCTCTCTGCCAAGACTATCTGCTACTACCAACTCTTCACCATCTTTCCAAAAAACATTAATACTGCGTCTACCAACAAAGTGAAGTGTGTCAATAGCCTTAACGCCTTTTGGCATAACATACGGCATGTACTGCCCTTCTGCGCAGCTGTTTTCAGAAATTTCTTGCACTGCCGCCTCTGGATCGCCGCTGTCGTTTTTGGCATCAGGGCCACAGCAAATTACTAGCCAACCGTAAGGATTTTCTTTATTTGCATAATTATTGTAGATTTGCCAAACGGTACTATCAGCGTCTACAAATTCGCCAACGAAAAAATGACAATCGTTACAACCGTCTTTTTCTCTAAGCTCTTTGTAAAGCTTGTTCGCAGCAGCCACTTGCTTGCTGAGATGAGACTTCTCTTGTTCTAGCTGCTCTTTTAGCTGCGCTATGCGCTCTTGCCTAGACAAAAGCCTAGCCTCTTCAGGTTTAAGGTTGCTATTTTTTGGTAACATTTTCCGTTCCACAACATCCGCCTTTTTGCTTAAGCTAACTGTAATTAGATTATACCACAGTTGCAGTTATTTGTCCATATTTGTCCAGGTTTTCGCTAATTTTCAGCAAATTTTAAGTTTTTTACACTTCGCCCCAGTTATTGCCGATTTTGACGTCGACTTTGAGCTTAATACCGAGCTGCGGATAGATATTTTCCATAGTCTCTACCAGTATTTTGCTAACTATCTCAGCGTTTTGGCGCGGACACTCAACCATAATACTGTCATGGATTTGCAAGATTTGATGGCCGAACGAAATATTTTTATATACAAGCCCAGACTTGCTGCCTGAAGAGACTTGCCTTTCCGGCAAGGCGAATTCGTTCTTTTCGAATTTGCCGGTCTTTGAAGGTAGCAAATCTGGGCTTGTCATTGTCGTCAGTCGCTTCTCTACCGCCAGCATCGCCAACTTCATCAAATCCGCCTCGGTACCTTGTATCGGCATATTAGCTGCTGCTCGCTCGGCAGCCGAACGAACAGCAAAATTATTAGACCTAACATCGGGCGTTGGCCGGCGGCGGCCAAACAATGTCTGCACAAAGCCATCTTCGTGCGCTTGACGGATTGTTCGTTCCATAAATTCTTTGATGCGCGGGCGGATACGATAATATTCGTCGATGAAATGCTGCGCTTCGCCGTAACTCATATTAGCAGCTGCTGCCAAACCATGCTGGCTCATGCCGTATAATACGCCGAAATTCACCACTTTAGCGCGGCGGCGCTGCGTTGGCGTCACTTCATTAATCGGCACGTTATAAACTTCAGCTGCTGTCTTAGCGTGAATATCAACATCAGCATTAAAGTCTTCAATCATCTGTTTTTCGCCCGCCATCACTGCTGCCAAACGTAGCTCAAATTGCGAATAATCAGCATTTACGAAAACATTGCCAGGCGCTGGCACAAAGGCATCGCGAATCTGCCGCCCCAGCTCAGTACGAATCGGAATATTCTGCAAATTCGGGTTAGTACTCGATAGCCGCCCGGTCGCTGTCACATCTTGATTAAACGTCGTGTGGACATAGCCGTTAGCGTCCGTTTGCTCTGGTAAGGCCGCCACATAGGTATTTTGTAATTTCGACAGTTCGCGGAAACGCTCGACCAACTCAATAATTGGATGTTGCCCGCGCAGCTTATCGAGTTCCTTTTGGTTGGTTGAATAACCCGTCTTACCTTTCTTGATACCAGTTGTCGGCAAGAGCAGCTTATAAAATAGCGCGCTAGCCAACTGCGCTGGGCTGGCAACATTAAATTCATAACCGACCATATCATAAATATTTTGCTGAACCGCTGCAATCTCTTGCGCTAATGATTTATTCATTTTTTCAAGTTTGCTGGCATCGATTTTGATGCCTCGAAATTCCATTTGCGCTAAAACATTAATCAGTGGAAAATCCATCGTCTGCGCCACCTGCTGGAGGTCGGGCAGCTCAGCAAACGCCGACTTTTGTTGTTCATAAACTGCCCACAGTGCTGCCATCGCCAATCTTGGGTCGTCCAAAGATTCTACGCCCGCCAAATCCGCTAATTCGCGCGATTTGCGCAAAGGATTTAACAGAAACGAGCCCTGCGCGGTATCGTGTTTAACAGCCGGCAACTGCTGGCAGCCAGCACCGAGAAGCGTTTTGAGAAACTCCTTTGTGTCGTGGCCAACTATCGAAGCTTCTGCTAAAATAGCGCTTGCTTTAGCCAGCGGCAAGCGAGCGACCTTGCCTTTTTCATGGCTCAGCCAAACCATATCACCATCCCAAATTACCAGTAATTCTGGCGCCATTACTAATATCGGGGTGACTTTATCGCCCGATATTTCAACAGCTGGCGCAAGAATATTATTTGGAGTCACTTCCGAAGAACTGTCGCGCATGTGTTGTGGTAATTTTCGCAACAATGAGCGAAACTCCAGCTTTTCGAGTAACTCTCGCAACTTTGCCGTATCTAAGTCGCGCACGTTCATTGCCTCTAAATCGAGTTTCACTGGCGCATCGGTGAATAGCCGCGCCAATTCCCTACTCATATAAGCAGATTTTTTGCCAGCTTCTAGTTTGCGGCGCAAACTGTCTTTAATCTGCCATAGATTCTCATAAACACCGTCTAGCGTTTCAAATTGTTGTAGTAATTTGACGGCTGTCTTTTCGCCGACCCCCGGCACCCCAGGGATATTATCCGACGAATCGCCTTTCAAGCTTTTCAAGTCGAGAAATTGGCCAATCCGAATACCGTAGCGCTCTTCAAACGCTGGAATGTCAAATTTATCAATGTTAGTCAGGCCTTTTTTGAGCGCGTAGAGATACGTATTTTGGTCGAGAATTTGCAGCGCGTCCAAGTCGCTAGTAATCAAATATGTTTCGATGCCGCCGTGCTGTTCAGCCTTCTTGTCTATCGTTGCCATGATATCGTCGGCTTCATAATCATCAAATTCATACAGCGGCCAGCCAAAAGCCGCCAGTAGCTCGTGTAAAATCGGAATCTGCGCATAAAAATCTGGCGGTGCTGGTTTGCGCCCGGCCTTATAATCAGGATAAATCGCCAACCGCCGGCGAATATTCGTTCCTCGTTTATCCCACGCTACGCAAACATAATCAGGCTCAAGCTGCTTGATTAATTCTAAGCTCAGCGCCGCGAAACCATACACGCCGCCTGTCGGTGTCCCGTCTGTGGTCGACAACCCAGGCATAGCATAATAACCGCGATAGAACACGCTTTTACCGTCGATAATCACTAAGCGTTTGGCCATATTTATATTATACGCTATCTAAGGGCCGTTACTTACAAGCGAATATAGCCATAATCATGTATACTAAGGTTATGACATCACAAGAAAAACCAGCCAAAATTTTGGCATTCGTCGGACTGCCTGGCGCCGGCAAAACCGAAGCAACCAATTTCGTAGCCGCCAAAGGTTTTCCCAAAATCTACGGCGGCGGCATTTTGTACGACGAAATGCGCGCCCAAGGCGTTGAAATCACGCCCGAATCGCAAGCCGAATTTCGCAAACAGTGGCGCGAACGCGACGGCAAAGACGTTATCGTCCGCCGCGCTGCCGAGCAATTACACCGCTTGATTGATGCTGGCCAGCATCGTTTATTGTTCGACGGGCTCTATTCCTGGACAGAGTACAAGTTCCTCAAACACGAGTTTCCTGGCGAGCTCATCGTTGCAGCCATTGTCGCGCCAAAACATTTACGCCACCGCCGCCTCGCAACTCGTCCCGAGCGGCCATTCACCGCCGAACAAGCTAACCAGCGCGACTGGTCAGAGATTGAAGATATCGAAAAAGGCGGACCAATAGCTATCGCTGATTATTATTTAATTAACGACAGCGATATCACTGCGCTATACGCCAAGATTAATTCGCTACTCAGTACAACTGGTTTCGTTAACGTATAGCACCTAAAACCAAAACTATTGCAAGTAAGTATAAAGTTTTTTAGCGTCTTTATGCTTGCGTAGCTTCGCTAGCGCCTTAGCTTCAATCTGGCGAATTCGCTCGCGCGTCACCGCAAATTCCTGACCAACCTCTTCAAGTGTATGGCTCTTGCCGCTATCTAATCCAAAGCGCATCCGGACGATCTTTTGTTCGCGATCGCTCAGCGTGCCTAGCAAATCTTTAACTTGTTCCTTTAACAGCTGATTCGAGGCCGATTCCTCTGGACTAATTGTACCTTCATCCTCAATGAAATCTCCCAGCACCGACTCGCCTTCATCATCGCCGTCGCGACCGACGCCAGCGTCCAAGCTCGAAATGTCCTGCTTGATTTTCATGACATATTCGACTTTTTCTGGTTCCATCTCTAGCTCTTTGGCTAGCTCCTCAATCGTCGGTTCGCGATTCAGCTCCTGCGTCATGCGCCGCTGCGTGCGCAGCAATTTATTGATGGTTTCTACCATATGAACTGGAATACGAATCGTTCGCGCCTGATCAGCAATCGCCCGGGTAATCGCCTGGCGAATCCACCAGGTGGCATAAGTCGAGAATTTAAAGCCTTTATCCGGATCGAATTTTTCAACCGCGCGCAACAAACCAGTGTGGCCTTCTTGAATCAAATCCAAGAAGTCTAAGCCACGGCCCGAATACCGCTTAGCGATCGACACCACCAGGCGCATATTTGCTTCGGCCATTTTATCTTTGGCTTTTTTGTCGCCTTCTTTGACGCGTTTTGCTAATTCTAACTCTTCCTCGGCGCTCAGCAGCGGGATTTTGCCAATCTCGCGCAAATGCAGCCGCACCGAGTCGTCCGAAATATCGTCGAAATATTGATTAGCGTTGAGTACATCTTCAGGAGTATCTTCGTCCATCAAATCGTTGATATCAGGCTCATTGATATCCTGGTCTTGTATATTGTCGTCAGATGGCTTCTGCGCTTGGTCGTCGTTTGTCACGAGCTTTCTCCTTGATTATATTATTGAGTGCCGCACGCAACTCTCTAGCCGCTGCCTCATCGCCAGTAGCTTCAGCGTCGCGTAACTTAGCTAATAATTCTTGTTGAGTTTGTTTGTTATGTTTATCCTCTTTATCCCGCAGCAGTTGGCACATCGCGACATAGCGATCGCCGCTATCCCATGCTGCATAACGCTCCTCAGCGCGCAATGATACCATTTTTACATAAATATCAGCTTTTTGCAACTTTTTAGGGCGATTTTGCGGATCGTCTTCTTCGAGGAGTACCGTCGCTAATAGCTCTCGCTCAGCGCTGCTCCATTGCTGGTGGCTGGCGCGACGCAATTCTTCTAAACACCTAGCATCATAAAGCGCCAAAGCCAAAATATTATCTTCTAGTACCGCCTGTTCGTTCTTAATAATCGATGTATTTGCAACAACGGGTTTGAAAGTTTGTTTCTTGACTGGCTCACCAGCTAATTTTTGGCGCACCGCCTCCTCGCTGGTATGCGACATAGCGGCTATCCGCTTGATATAGTATTCGCGCTCGACGGGGTCAGCTAGCCCGCGCACTACTCGCAGCGCTGCTGTAGTAAAAGTTCGCCGGCCGACCGCTGTATCCAAATCGCAGCGCCCGGCATGCTGGCGCAATACCCATTCGACAGCCGGCTCGTTGCGATTTACCGCTTCGTGCCACGCCCGAACACTCGATTTGATCAATTCATCTGGGTCTTTAGCGCCATCTGGCAGCGAAATAATTGTCAGCTCAACGCCCTCATGTGAAGCCAGCTCAATGGCCCGCTCGGTCGCTGCCACACCCGCTTTATCGCTATCATAACAGAGGCGAACATCGCTGGTCAGCCGTTTGACCGCTTTGAGATGATTTTCAGTCATCGACGTGCCAGCGGTCGCTACTGTTTGCGCTACGCCCGCTTGGTGGCTGCTAACTACATCCAAGTTCCCCTCAACCATCACTACGAAGCCACTTTTACGGATCGCCTCCTTGGCTTGGCTCAACGCGAAAATATGACGACCCTTATCATATAGTAATGTCTGCGGCGTATTTAGATATTTCGGCGCATTCGGCACATTGCCAATAATCCGCCCAGTAAAGCCAATTACTTGCCCGCCCTGATCCATCAACGGAATCATCATTCGACCGCGAAACAAATCCTTGCCATAGCGGTTTAATAGCCCCGCGTCGTTAATCTCTCGCTTAGTAAAACCTCTTTTTTCGAGCGCCGCTAGCAACGCCGTGCCGCTATCCGGCGCATAACCAATCTGAAAATTTTGAACAGTTTGCCGCGACAATCCTCGCTGCTTAAAAACATATTCAATCGCCTGCTGGCTACGCAATAAACTCTGTTGGAAATATCGTGCTGCTAGCTCGTTGGCTGCCAACAGCCGCTTTTTATAAGCATTGCGCTTTTTGGCACCAGCCGATTGATATTCGCTGAGGTCAACTCCAGCTTTGCGCGCCAAAAATTCCATCGCCTGGCGAAAATCCATCCCCTCAGCCTCCATCACAAAAGCAAATACATCGCCGCCTTTATTGCTCGAGAAATCATGCCAAATATTCTTCTCGGGACTCACGAAAAAACTCGGTGTTTTTTCACCGGTAAACGGACTTAACCCCTTATAGCTGCGTCCCGCCCGCTTCAGTTCGACATACTCGCCAATCACATCTTCGATATTGAGCCGCGAGCGAATTTCCTCCTTGGCATCCATACATTTTAGTATATCACTCTTTACCTCTGTTATCGGTTGTGGTTAAATATAGATATGAATCAGGACCCGTACACCAATCCGCAACAACCGTATTCGCAGGGTTCTGCTAATAATTTACCGCCAGAAAACCCGCAGCAGCCAGCCGCACCGTATAATCAAAGCTACGGCCAACAAGTACCCGGACAGCAAATATCTAACCCGTACTACTATAACCAAGCCGCCCAGCCGCAGCCGCCGGCATACTCACAGCAAGCACCCAGCCTGGCAGCTAATCAGCCTGATCAACTACCGCAAATTAACCAAACCGCACCATCGTACGACACAGGACCGCAGCCGCTAAGCACCTTCCCAGTTTACGCCGGCAGCTCGGATGATGATTATAATACTGTTGACTACCTTAACCGTATCGCTCCGCAAGAACAACACACCATCAATCGAATCGCTATATTTGCGCTCATTGGCACTGTTATTGCTAGCGTTATCATCATTTTGATTCTAATCATCAACCCTGGCGCATCTGATGCCAACAGTCTAATCCAGCCGATCCGCGACCGCACCGATACACTGAACAAAGTCGTCGACGAAAACGAAGGCCGCCTGACGCAGACTGAAATTGCCGAGGCCAACACTGCGCTCAACAGCACCCTGACGACCATGCAGACCCGGCTAGACGCCATCATCAAAGAGCGCAAAATCCAGAAAAAATCCTCTAGTACCGAAAAAAGCTACCTAGAAGCCCTGCAGAAAAAGCTCAACGATTCCTACCAAAAAGGCAAGCTCGACAGCAGCTACGCCACCGCCATGACTTACGAATTAACCATTTTAAAGTCGCAACTCAACAAGCTTAAAAAGGTTAGCGACTCCAAATCAATCCGCTCGTTCTGCGACGAATCCATTAATAATATCGACGTTATCCTCAAAGCTTACCACGACTTCGCTTCAACCAAGCAGTAGCAGAGCTATTCCATCACCAGCCGATAACTTAACCGCGCCAGATCAAAAAGTTCTTCGTCGCTGAGCTGGCCGCTGCAAATCACCGTAATCCAGTGTTTTTTATTAAGATGAAAACCTGGCTGAACCGATTCGTACTTTTGTTGTAACTTTAACGACAATTGCGGATCGCATTTCAAGCTAATCCGTAACGGCTTTGAATTCTCAGCTATCAACGCAAACATTTTTCCGCTTTGGCCGGCATCTTTGCGGCCAACTTTGTACACAGCCACTTTATCGCCGAACGGATAGTCCAACCAGGCGCCTGGCAAACTTAGCAAAAACTCTTCAAACTGCTGGTGCGTCATAGCCATTTGCTCCGTATAAAGTATACCAGCATCAATATCGGCAAAACGACCAGCAGCGCCATCGTTATCCAGAACATTACATCGCTATGAAACGGCAGTTGCGAAAAATTCATGCCTGCCAGACCTGTCAAAAACGACATCGGCATAAATATCGTTGTTACAATCGTCAAACGCTTCATTACATCATTCATTCGATTAGACACTACCGACAAATACATATCCAGCGCACTAGTCAATAGATCGCGCATGGTATCAATCAGTTCGTGCACGCGCCAAGCGTAATCGTAGCTGTCGCGCGCATAAATCGCGCACTTTTCATCAAAAATACCGTATCGGCCGTTACTCAAACCATTCAGCATATTCATCAGCGGCAAAATCACCTTGCGCAAATCCGCCAATTGGCGCTTATACACAAAAAGTTGCTGCAACTGATGCTTGCCCGGATCGCGAATCATTGTATCTTCTAATTGATCGGTTACGTCGTCAATTGAGTTAAGAATCGGCATATACTGCTCGACTGTAAATTGAATCATCGTTGCTGCAATTAGCGACGGCGACAGAGCACCTGGCCGGTACGCTTCAATCCGCTCGGCAACCTCGCTATCTAATTCATCGCGGTGCAAGGTGATAACTTTGTTTTTGCTGAGCAAAATCGTCAACCCTTGCCAATGGACATTGCGGCGTTCAATGCTCGGGATTTCCGCCTTAATCATTAGCCAATCGCCGCCTTCGACCGCTTGCGGCAGCCAACGGTTTTCAATCAAAATCCGCCGCTGCAACTCCGATAAGTTTAATTTTTCAATTAAACTTTGCCGTACTTCTAGCGAATCCTCGCTGATATCATGCCATATTTTATCTGTCACGCTTTCACCTTCTTCAAATAATATTGTAACTCCATGATACTACCGCGAATATCCTCCAGCGCCCGATGATCCTCTGGTTTAGCAAATTTCTTGCCATATTTGCCCTCAAACACTACTTTCCAAGCACTGACATCCAGCATCCGATAGTGTAGTTTTTTTGACAACGTAGGCCACCACTGATCGATGAATCGCCGGTCTTGGTGAATAGAATTGCCGCCCAGTAAAATCCGTGATTCGCCCGCAAAGTATTCATCGCAAAACGCCAGCAAATCATGCTCCACCTCGGCCAGCGGCTTACCCGAGGCATTTTGTTCCTCCAAACCACGGCGCGCCTCCGGATGTTCATTCCAAAAGCTGGCGTTCCGATCCAGCAGCTGAGCCAGTTTCGCCGGATCGTGCCGCACCACGCCCTGATACGTCGCCATCTCCGTAAAATCCCAATCGGTAACGATCGCCGCCACCTCCAAAATCTCATCATGCACCGGATCCAACCCGGTCATCTCCAAATCCACCCATAAAATCTTTTTTGGCTTGAAACTAGCTTTCATACTTCTAGTATACTACTTTTTGGTATCGTAGTAATCTCTAGAAAACTGTTCCGGCACCTGCTGCAGCAAACGCTCTAATACAAAGAAAATACCCCTCCTGGCGCGAAGAGGGGTCTGCCGCCCCGGCGAGAGTTGCGGCCAAGAAAGGCCAGGCAACCCCCGCCGGGGCGGGGTGGGAGGTGGTTATCGCATAGACTTAGGCGGCAGAAGCCGCCAAGTCTCGTGGATGACCCTCCAAGGATCGAGGCCGACGTAGAGAGCCGGCACCTCGATCCCCTCGTAGGTAATGCTTCTCAGGCATCCAATGCCTGAGAAAGAGAATTTCACCCTAATGAAGCCGTCACCCAAAGACGGCTCCATTAGGGTGAAAATATATACGGCGACAGGCCGGCGTACACCGACCTGTCGCTTAAGCCCCAAGCTCGGCACCCCCAGGTGCCGAGTCGGGAGTGCATCAAGAACCCCCTCAACAAGGGGGGGGAGGAGTTCCTGATCCTCCTTCTGCTCTTCGACCATCTCGACCCCTTTCTGCCCCGTCCGGGGCTATAGTGGAGCTCGATCCGTTACCGAGCTCTCTTTAGCGCCGTGAAAACCACCATTTCACAGTACTCAAGAGAGCTCGAATCCTACCGTCTTATGCTATATTCTAAAATGCGCCAGAGGCCGACCATCAACCAGCCCCTCGTTAATATTATAACACACTGTTGTAGGTATTACTAGAATATTTACCAATATAATATCCCGATTTGAATGCACGATAAATACACGTAAGGGCCTCTCGTGTTATACTAAACCCATGACCAAACGTATTCTCCTCAAACTCTCTGGCGAGCAGCTTCAGGGCGAGTTCGCCAGCGGCTTCGACCCCAAGCGCGCCCGCTGGATTGCTGAACAAATCAAACCAGCCTTGAGTAGCGGCGCCGAAGTCGTCATTATGGTCGGCGGTGGCAATTATGTCCGCGGCAAACAAATCATCGGCCACGGTATTCAGCCTGTCTCGGCCCATAATATAGGCATGCTCTCTACCCTGATGAACGCCATCGCTCTAGCTGACGTTTTCAACGACGCTGGCTTGCCGACCCGCGCCCTGTCCACTGTCGAAATTAATCAATTTATTGATCACTACACCTTTCGCCGGGCGCTCAGCCACATCGAAAAGGGCCGGGTGGTCATCGTTGCCTGCGGCACTGGCCGGCCATTCCTGACCACCGACACTGCCGCCCTGAACCTAGCTTTAGAAATGCAGTGCGACGTTGTGATCAAAACAACGAAAGTTGATGGAGTGTACGATAAAGATCCTGCCAAATTCCCTGACGCCACCAAATTTGATAAGCTCAGCTATCACGACGCTCTAACCAACCCTGATATCACCGTCATGGACAAAGCTGCCATCGGTCTAGCCATGGACGAACATATCCCAGTTATCATCTGCGACCTACTCACCGACGGTAATATCGCCCGAGCCGCCCGCGGCGAAACAGTCGGTACGCTGATTAGTTAGCATTTTTATACCGCCGAGGCAAGCCGCCGCAATGACCGCCGCTCTCATCAAGTCGCGGCTAAGCCTCAAAAACGTTAATCTTTCTTCTTATCTAATTTATCCAGCTTGAAAAAGTGTACAATTGCATACACCACAAAGGCCACCGCCAACAGCGTAATCAGCGAACTGACAAACGCGCCGTAGAGAAATTCAGCTTTGCGGCCAGCAATTTCGACGGTAAACGACGCCGCCTGCAGGCCTTTTTGCGAACCGACGATCAGCTGCACTAGCGGGTCAATAAATGCCGTCACCAACTTTTTCACCGTATCGCCAGCTGCCGTACCGATCGCCAGACCAACTGCTAGTCCGACTATACCCTGCTCACGGATAAAATTAACGAAACCGCCCATATGGGTGTCTTTAACTATTGTTTGCGCCAATTTTTTGTCGGCTAGCTTTTTGGCAGCTGATTTTTTGGCTTTTTTGACTGTTTCTGATGGCATTTAGCCTCCTTTAACTGTTTGATTATAACCTGGTTTCTTGTAATAAATCGCTCGTATTAGTTTATTCCGCAACCTTACAAGCGCTCTGGCGCCGCGATGCCCAAAATCGTCAGCCCCGCCTTCAAGATATCAGCATACACTGCCACGATGCCGACGCGGTGCGCTTCTTTATCGCTGCCAACAACTTGGTTTTTCTCGTAGTAGCGGTTGAATTCTTGTGCCAGCTCAAACAAATAGGCGCAGATATAATGCGGCTCCAAACTTTCGGTAGCGCGGTTAACCGCCTCAGCGTATTCACTCATTTTCCTGACTAACAGCCGATCTTCGTCGAACAATTCCATCGGGAAAGCAACTGCTTGCTCAGATTTCGCCAAAATACCCCGCGCCCGAGCGTGCGCGTATTGCAGGTAACTACCAGTGTTACCCGTCAAACTGACCGCGTCATTGATGTCAAACACTACGTCGCTACCGATTTTCACTTTCAAAAATTGATAGCGCAGCGCACCCGCCACCACCTCGTCGGTCGGCTCGCCGCCAGCTTGGGTGATGGCTTTCTTGAACTCGTTAAACAACCAATCGATAGTAATCACCTCGCCGGTACGCGAACTCATTTTGCCGGTCGTTAGCTTAACCAGACCAGTTGCATAGTTAAATAATTTGCCTTTCAATTCTGGAATCGCTAACTCACTAGCGGCGATCACGCCTCGGAAATACGCCGCCTGCTCTTCGCCGTTGACGGTAATCGACAGGTCCAAGTTTGGATAATCTTGATGCTTCAGCTGAATCAACCCCATATCGTGCGCACCGTACAACCCGTTGCCGTGCGAACCGATGAACACATTATCAAACGCACCGTATTGGCTGCCTTTGAAGATATACGCACCATCTGATTTGGTAAAGACCTCTGGGGTTTTTGCTTTGATCAAGGCTTTGCCTGGCACTTCGGTTTCACTCTCGACATAACGCCGTTCAATTGGCACATTTCCCAGCCGCGCCACATTGGCGTCAATTTCATCAAAACTCCAGGCTTTACAAATCTCGTACACCTGCTTATACAGCGGATCATCCAGTACAAACGATTGCTTGGCTAGCTCGTCAATTTCTGCCCGCGCCTCTGGCGATTCTTTAGCTGCCCGCGCCCCTTCAACATACATACGGCTCATAAATTCGTTGCGTTTGTCGGCTGGAATAGCGTCTAGCTTACTGGCATCGCCATCAATTTCGCGAAGAATCGCCCACATGCTCTTGCCGACATGTGTGCCGACGTCACCGTGGTAACTCACTCGGTGTACTGACGCACCATCTACCGCCAGCAAATTCGCCATGGTGTCCGCCAAAATCGCATTCAACGCGTGACCAATGTGCATGGCCTTAAACGGATTTGGACAATTGGTCTCAATAACCACTGTTTTTCCTGCACGATTAGTCGCTGGCCGCACTTTCAGCGATTCCAATACCGCTTGGTCGCTCAATTTCACATTGATAAAGCCTGGCCCAGCCACATTGACCTCGCTAAACTCCTGGCGGCCGCGCAGCTCCTCAGCAATCGCCTCGGCAATCTCGCGCGGATTCTTACCCAGTGGCTTGGCTAACTGCAGCGCCGCATTGGTCGCAAAGTCGCCAAACTTCGGGTCAGGGCGCGTTAACTGTACATCAACCTGCTGCTGATATAGTTTGTCAATTATTTTCTTCAGTGTAATAACACAATCAATCATAGACCATATTATAACACTTTTACTACAGTTAATCTTCCGTGCCGTCAAAATCTGGCTGGCGATACACCGATACTGGCGTAATATTACGAGCATGATCCGATTGCAGCACCGCTCGCAACATCGCTGTATCGTCGCTGCTCTCGTTGTAAGTTGGCTCGAAATCTTCTACTTTTTGTTTTTCTTCTTCTGCCATATTTTCATATTAGCATAAGTAGTATAATTTGTCAAGAGACAGCCGCTCTAATCAGTCCAGCAAACAGCGGATGCGGCCGCATTGGCCGCGAACGAAACTCGGGGTGCGCTTGCGTTGCGACAAAATAGCGGCAATTTGGCGCCTCGACAAATTCGACTAGCCGCCCGTCTGGCGACAAGCCCGACACCGCCACGCCGCCACGAGCAATCTCATCTAGAAACTGCTGGTTCACCTCATATCGGTGACGATGGCGCTCTTCGGTGTGATCAGATTGATATATTTTAGAAACAAGCGACCCTGGCGTAAACACGGCTGGGTAATTACCTAGCCGCAGTGTACCGCCAGTCGATTCTTTGCCCTCTTGGCCAGGCATAATATACACCACATCATGCGTCGTAGCATCGTCAAACTCCGTGCTGTTAGCATCGTCAAGCCCGGCTCGCCGCGCCGCCGCAATTACCGCTGTCTGCAAGCCTAAGCAAATCCCCAAATACGGTACATCGCGCTCAAGCGCATACTGCGCTGCCGCAATCTTGCCCTCAATCCCGCGCGGACCAAAGCCGCCTGGCACCAGCAGAGCATCAACCGTCTCGAAATCGCGCTCGGTAACTGTTTCGGCATTGAGCCACTTGATATGCAAACCAACATTTTCATGCCAAGCCGCACTCTTGAGCGCCTCGGTCACCGACAGATAAGTATCTTTGTTTTCCATATATTTAGCGACTAAACCGACAGTCACGATATCAGTTGGCTTTTTGCTTTGCAATTGAGTTAACGCTTGCCATTTCGCGAGATTCGGCTGAGCAAAATTACCAGTGAACTTATCAAGAATCGTCATCAGCGGGCTAGCGGCTATCCGCTCGGGAATCATAAATACGGTATCGAGATTTGGCAGCATCAGCACTCCCGGCAAATCAACACCGCCGTACAAAGCAATTTTTTGAGCAACCGACTCAGGCGCTGGCTCGTCGCTGCGGACAACCACAATCTCTGGCACAATACCAAAACCGCGCAAATCATTTAAGGCATTTTGCGCCGGCTTGCTCTTGAACTCCTTACTGGTATCAATAAACGGCACATAAACCACATGCGCGTATAAGCAGCGTTCCTTACCGATTTTGTGAGCAAATTCGCGGATCGCCTCGATGAAGCTCAGCCCCTCATAGTCGCCCACTGTACCGCCGATTTCTACGATGTGCACATCGCTGCCTTCGCCAGCCGCAATAATTGACTCTTGAATGGCATGCGTTAAGTGCGGGATTAGTTGGACAGTTTTGCCATGAAACTTACCGGCACGTTCATCGGCAATCAGCTCTGATAATAAGCGTCCCGCCAGCGTGGCGTTTTTCTGCGTCAACTCTATATCTAGAAACCGCTCGTAATGGCCGAGATCAAGGTCGGTCTCGGCACCGTCGCGCGTCACGAAGCATTCGCCGTGCTCTGCCGGATTAAGCAAACCCGCATCCACATTGAGATACGGGTCGCATTTCTGAATTGACACTTTAATACCCTTGGCTTGCAGTACCGCGCCGATGCTCGCAGCGGTAATTCCCTTCCCTACCCCCGAGAGAACGCCGCCAGTTACAAAGATATATTTTGTCTGTTTGCCCATGTATGATTGCTCTTTCATGGGCCCTTATTATAGCATAACCGCTTAGAGTACGCTATATGTAGCGTGTCTATTGGCAACCCTCGCACATAGTTAGCGTTGCCGGATCAATTGGCGCTGATGGTAGGCCGTCAGCTTCAGCTTTTTGATCGGCTTCAGCCTGTGCTTTGGCTATCTCGCGTTCAATCGCCTCGAGTTTTTCCTCGAGTGTCATGTCGTCGTTAATTATCGCTGATGGATTCATTATTTCCCCCTTTTGCTTATATTCATTATAGGCTAATAAACTGCTTATTCAATTACTAAAACTACTACTTTACAGTGTTAACTTCATAATTAGTATTGGTGCTTTCAAAGAAATTGACTAATTCAAGCGTATCGTTGGCCGCTGCCATCCACTTGGCTGGATTAGGTACGTTGTATTCTTTCTCGAAGCCTAATTCTTCTAGGCGGCGGTCAGTCATGAACTTGACATACTGGTTCACATAATCCGCATTCAAGCCCAAGATACCCTTTGGCAACATGTCTTTGTTGTAAGCCTCTTCAAGCGCTACCGCCTGCAAAATCAGATCGCGAATCTCATCGGCGAATTCTTGCGTCTGCAAATCTGGATTCTCGTCAAGAATTGTCAACAGCAGGTTAATACCGAAAGTTAAATGCAGATTTTCATCCTTAGTAATCCAATCTAGCAAACTGCCAACATTACGCAGCAAATTACGCCGGCGAAAACTCATGCCAACCATAAAACCGCTATAAAACCAAATGCCTTCGAGTACAATATTATAAGCTACCAGATTACGCACAAAATCTTTTTTGCCCTCGGTGGTAGTAACATCCAGCTTATCATTCAACATGCGGCCGACGTACTTGGTTTGGAAATCAGATTTGTCTTTCAGGCTTTTCTTGCCGTAGCCTGCCGCGTAAATTTCTTGGCGGTCAAACGGAAATGTCTCGATAATGTATTCAAAGGTCATAAAGTGGTTAGCTTCTTCCCACATCTGCTTCGACAGATATAAGTGCGCCTCGGCGGCATTGACGTATGGATAAATACCAAAAGCTAACGACTTATTGATAAGCAGTTCGTTTGGGTTTAAGTAACTAATCACCGTTTTCAGCGCATGTTTTTCGTCGTCGGTCAGCTTCTCGAACGCTGCCAGATCTTGCACTAGCTGTACTTCATTCGGAAACCAAGTGTTAGCAACTGCCTGATTATACAAATCCATCGCCCATTGGTAGCGTACTGGCTTAAGCTGCAAGCCGTCGCGCAGGCCTGATCCCAAAATACCTTGCGGTTGTGTTGTTTGCGTCATATTTCCTCCTTATTATTGTGATTTTAGCAACGTTTATGATTATTTGCGCCGAGCAAAGCCGAAGCCGCTTACCCTTTTCGCACTGTCGGTACGAACTTTCTGTACCGATTGCGATGTGACGGTGGTTTGCTCGGATTGATGGCGCGGTTTGACATGCAGATAATATGTCGTTTTCAAACCGCGACGCCATGCTTCTGAATAGATTTCGATATATTCATCAATATCGCGCGACTCTAGATACATATTGCGGCTAATTGCCTGGTCAACCCATTTTTGCGCTCGCGCCGCCACCTCGATAAAGGCGTATGGACTCAGCTGAAAACTAGTTTTGTAGACATCGCGGACTGCTTGCGGAATTTGCTCAATCCCTTGGATATCGCCCTGGTTTGCCAGCAAATCATCTTTAACCGACTCCCAGAGTTTAAGCTGCTTGAGCTTGCGCACCAGATTAGCATTAACCTCGAGAAACTTACCATTGAGCGTACTGCGGCTAAAAATTTGGCTAAACTGCGGATCAAGTCCCGGTGTCGTACCTGCCACGTGCGAGATGTTAGCTGTCGGCGCGATCGCCATCAAGGTTGCGTTACGCATACCCTTTTTAACTTTTTGACGCAGCGCTTCCCAATCCAAGCGCGATTTACTATCAATTTTTACCTTAACGCCGCGCTCTGTTGTAAGTTTATCAACAGTATCGATAGGCAGCAAGCCCTTGCTCCAGCCACTGCCAGCAAAGTTCGGATAGCTACCGCGCTCAGCTGCTAGGTTAGCCGATTCATCAATGGCATGGTAGCTGATAAATTCAGTTAGCTGGTCAACCAGATCGTAGGCAGCCTCGCTTTCGTAGCTAATCTCTAATTTTTCCAAAACATCTGACAACCCCATATAGCCGAGCCCAAGCGCCCGATTCTGCTCATTACTATGCATAGCTTCGGTAACTGGCGTGTTCGTGATATCAATCAAGTTATCTAACTGGCGCGTGGCGGAGCGTACTGATACCGCCAAACGATCCCAATCCCAAGTCTTATCAGTATTGAGAAAAGCTGATAAATTCATACTAACCAGATTACAGGTCGCAATATTATTTTCGTCCTCGGGCAAAGTTATTTCGGTGCACAAATTACTGAGGTGGATTGTCCCAGTGTTATTGTTGAGCGCCCGCAAATTGATGGCATCCTTCCAGGTTAGCCAAGGGTGCCCAGTCGCTTGCAGACTACTAAGAATCTGGCGGAATTGTTGGCGGGCCGGCACGACTTCGAAGCGGTTAATTTTGCCAGCTTCTGCTAACTTGATGTATTCCTGGTAGCGACGGCTGAACGCTTCACCGTATAGTTCATTTAAGTCGCTAACTTCAGCCGGATCAAACAGATACCAATCCTGCCCGCCTTGGACGCGCTTCATAAACTCGTCCGAGATAAACACCGCCGTATCTAGAAATCGCGTCCGCAAGTACGGGTCGCCCGAATTCTGGCGCAAATCGAGGAATTGCGAAAAATTAAGATGCCAGTTCTCCATATATGCTGCTGCCGCACCCGCTTTCTTACCCTTGCGCGACACCGCAAACAGCGCCGTATCAATCATTTTCATGAATGGAATCGGACCGGTTGACTCGGTATTGGTGGTTTTGACAGGACTACCAGCAGCGCGCAATTTATTCATACTAATGCCGATACCGCCAGTACCTTTAGCGATAAACATGGTGTCACGGATACTTTTGGCGATAGACTCCATGTCGTCCTGAACCTCCATGACAAAACAATTACTAAGCTGCGGAAACGAACCACCGGCATTAACCCGCGTGCTGCCGCCCGGACTGTATTCCAGATTAGCCATGTGGCGGTAAAATCTTATCGCTGCCGCGGTCGGATTGACTTCGTTAAAACTCAGACCCATAGCAATACGCATGTTAGTGAATTGCGGCACTTCGATCGGATCGCCGCTTTGGCGTCGCAGCGCGTAACGATTGCGGTTGGTTACTACGCCTAGATACTTACTGAGCGAATCCTTACTCGGATCAAGCGCCGTCGCCAGCTTTTTGAGGTTAAATAGCTGCGAATCAGCCATTCGCTTATCTAGTAGACCCTCTTCAGCGGCTTGGCGAATATAGATGGGAAACTTTTGCGCATGCAGCTTTTTAAGCTCGATTTCGTTAGTATAATCGCCGAGCACTTGCTGGTAGATAGTTCGCAGCAGCAACCGCGCCGCAATCGTATCGAAATCCGGGTCGTCTTTGACATTTTGAATTGCCGTCTGGATAAGCGCTTCATCAAGTTGCTCGGTAGTAATGCCGTCAAACAGCGTCAACTGTAATTCGGCCGCTATTTGCGCTACTTTCGCAATTTGGTCTGGCAAGCCTTCGCTAGCTGCCAGCAGAGTTAAATTAATTTTGTTAGCGTCAAACGGCTGCTGGCTGCCGTCGCGCTTCACAACTGTAATATCTGCCATCGTTTCCTTTCTTATTTTTAGCTGCTATTTTTGAGCGCAAAAAACTAGCTAGACCATCTGGGTCTGCTTTGCGCAATTTATTTGCATATTTGTCTATTTTACTAAACACTATACATATAGCGTCTGTATACCAAGCATAAACGCTAAATATGGATTTTTCAAGCATTTTTGCTAGTAATTTTCACAACTGGCTTGGCCCATGCTATCATGGAAAATATGGAACCTATTATTTCTATTGCTCATTTCAAGATGCAATTCGGCAAAACCGAAGTCATCAAGGATCTAAGCTTCGAAGTCAAGCGCGGCGAAACATTCGGCTTTCTCGGCAGCAACGGCTCAGGCAAAACCACCACCATTCGCGCCCTGCTCGGCATTTATCAGCCAACTGCTGGCGAGCTGCTAGTCGGCGGCAAACCCTATTCGGTATCAAGCGGTATCAAACTGGGTTATCTGCCCGAAGAGCGCGGCCTTTACAAAAAAGAGCCGGTTATCGACATCATGACTTATTTCGGCCAGCTCAAAGGCATGAGCCGCCTCGACGCTCGGCAAAAATCGCTTGATTTTTTGAAGCGCGTCGATTTGCTCGACAAAGCCAAAACTCGCCTCGACAAGCTCAGCGGCGGCCAGCAGCAAAAAGTCCAGCTCGGTATCACGGTTATCGACAACCCAGAGCTGCTAATTCTCGACGAGCCAACCAAAGGATTTGACCCGGTTAATCGCCGGCTACTGATGGAAATCATCGAAGAACACCAGGCCAAAGGCGCCACTGTTATCATGATTACTCACCAGATGGAAGAAGTTGAGCGCCTATGCGACCGCATATTACTGCTGAAGGATGGCGCAGCGCGCGCTTACGGCACCGTCGCCAGCGTTCGCAAGCAATTTGGCGGCAAGTCGCTCGATGATATTTTTGTTCAAGTCTACAGCCACAACAACGAGGAGAAGCAAAATGCATAATTTATCAACTGTCATTCGTTTCGAGGTCGTTCGCGCCCTCAAGAAAAAATCGTTCTGGATTCTAGCAATTAGCTTTCCATTGATGTTTGCGGCAATTTTCGGGATGGTCTTTTTGTCCAATCAAGCTACCAACGACGCTGCCGAAAAGCTCAAAAACCAGTCGTTTAGCATTGCTATTACCGACGAATCAAAGATGGTCAAACCGCAGCTAATCGCCGCCTCGAAAGCCACCGAAATTAATCCCAACGACAAGCAAAACGCTATTGACCGCGTCAAAAACGGCCAGCTTGATGCGTACATCTACTATCCAAAGAATCTCGACCAGCAATCAATTGAAGTTTACGGTAAAGATGTCGGTATTTTTGACAACGGCCGCTACGGCAGCCTGGCTAGCAGTCTATTAGCCACCTCTGTTCGGTCAGACGTTAATCCGGCTATTCAAAAAATTATCCAAGGCAAAATCAACTCAACCAGCACTATTTACCGCGACGGCAAAATCCACGACAGCGTCCAAGAGATGATCTTGCCGGGTATCTTTTTAATCCTCTTTTATTTCCTAATCACTTTCTTTGGCAATCAAATGCTGACCAGCACCACCGAAGAAAAAGAAAATCGCGTTATCGAAATGATTCTCACTACTATCGAAGCGCGCACCTTAATCGTCGGCAAAATTATCTCGCTAATAATTCTGGCAATAGTTCAAGGCTTGCTGGTGGTCTTGCCGGTGCTTATTGGCTACTTGTTTTTCCACGACCAGCTCAAGCTACCGTCAGTCGACCTCAGCAGCTTGCCAATCGACCCGCTGCGTATCAGCATCGGCTTTCTAGCCTTTGCTAGCAGCTTCATGATGTTTACCGGCCTGCTAGTAGCTATCGGCGCCGCCGTGCCGACCGCCAAAGAAGCTGGCAGCTTTTTCGGCGTAGTAATGATTTTACTGTTCGGCCCGCTTTATGCCGTTTCAATGTTTATATCAATGCCAAACGCGCCGCTAGTAAAATTCTTGTCGCTCTTCCCGCTGACATCGCCAATCCCGCTGATGCTGCGCAATGCCGCCGGCAACCTGGGAATCAGCGAAGCGGTAATCGGTATCGCCCTACTGGCCGTTTCTGCCGCCATCATCATTGCCATCGCCGTACGCATCTTCCGCTTCGGCGCGCTCGAATACAACCGCAAACTCAGCGCCAAAGAAATCTTTGCCCGAAAGTAATACTCGCCGCTTATTGAGCAGACTATTGCCAAAATTCTCTTTACGTTGTAAAGGAGCGAAGTTGCAGTAACCGCTGTGACTTCGCTACTTTACAGAGAGGAAAGCAAAAGTATGTCTATGTCTCAACTGGACGAATTTCAAAAGGAGTTCAAAGACGCTCAAAAGCGCTATAAAACAGCACTAAAGGAGTATGAGGAAGCCAATAAACGGCTTTCGGCGATACAACAACGTCTTACCACAGGACGAGCACTTAAAACGGCAACTGCAAGAGTTGACAAAGCCAAGGCTGCACTTAAGCGGTCAAAATCAAATCTCAAGTCAGCAAAACGACAGAGAGATATCCTGTTCGCCGCCCATGCTGCCATTATTGGGTATGTTGACAATATGGAAATACATTACAAGGCAGGAGATGGTTGCGACATATACTACGGTGGTCTTGAAAAACCTTGTGGAATGGGCCACGGTCATATGGTCATAGACCGTAGGGGTAAGGTTGTGTATAAGCGCGACCCCACCTTCTGTCTGTAGACAAAGATATCGATAAACCGGGGAGCTGGCGCGCGCTATTCGCGATTACTAACGAGATCAATGCGCGTAAAACAAATCACTTTTGCGTATACGACGTTACCGTTGATAATGGCCACACTGACAAGGCTTCGTGAAAAAAAGCTGCTAGAGCTAATTGATAAATTACCAGAATACTAGGTAATTCTTACACCCGTCACTATTCAAATAATCCATGAGCACAACTAGTACTGACGCGATAAATACCCCGATATTTGCAAGCAGTCAATCTAAAAATTTTCGCCAAGAACATAATCGGTATAAAAATTCATGCTATTTCCTGGCGGAGAGGGCGGGATTCGAACCCGCGATACGTTGCCGCATACACGATTTCGAGTCGTGCGCCTTCAACCACTCGGCCACCTCTCCTTGCATAGGTAATTATACCCTACGCTGCTCATTTTTGCTAATATGTTAAAAATATGTAAACTACATACATATACTTTACATATTTTTTACATTATGCTACCATTATGGTGTCAAATATATACATATTATGGAAAAAGATTTTGTAATCATCCGAGAACAACCTACTATATCTACGAAACGCCGATTAGATCTAATCGACATGTATTTTAATGAATCCGCAGCCGCAGCTCCTTACTTGCAAGCAGTCAACGAGTCAAAATACCTTTACTGGGATAAGGCACGCTTTGTTGATCCGATTCCTAAGCTTACCCCAGCAGAGTCGTGGCAGCTAGCCCACACTGTTAGGCGTTTTAACTCGCAGCCGACGCCCATTCGCGCTAAAAACGGCGCTTATTTCGGCTGGGTTAGACAAGAGAAAGTTGATGAAGCGCAGCTAACCGTCGATATGTATGCTGGCGGACAATTTCTCACAAATACGCCGGCAATTACTACCCGATCTGAACGACAAAAATATATCGCGAGAGGCATACTCGAGGAGGCTATCGCATCAAGCCAGCTCGAAGGCGCAGACACTTCTCGGCGCTATGCTAAGCATATGATAGCCGACAACATCAAGCCGCGCAACAAAAGCGACTGGATGATTCTCAATAACTATCGAACTTTATCGAAAATCGAAGAAAATTTCGTCGAACGCAGTCTATCGAAAAATTTACTCTTAGAATTGCATCAAGAGCTAACCCGCCACACGATTCCCGACGCCGATTCAGGTAGATTTCGCAAAGACAGCGATAATATAGTCGTCTGGTTCAACGAAAAAGTTGCCCATGTACCACCAAACCAAAGTTTCGTCGAGCATGAACTTGATCGCTTGATAGAATATGCCAACGACAACAGTAAGTTTATCCACCCGTTAGTCAAAGCAACCGTGCTGCATTTTTGGCTAGGGTATCTACACCCCTTCACTGACGGCAATGGACGTTTAGCGCGTAGCTTGTTTTATTGGTATATGCTGAAAAACGGTTATTGGGCGCTAGCTTATTTTCCAATTTCTACAGTCATTAAGCGAGCACCAGCACAGTACGCCTACGCTTATATTTACGCCGAACAAGATTCATATGATTTTACCTACTTTTTTAATTATCACACCGAAAAAGTTCTGGAGGCTATCAAGGAATTTCGAGATTATACTAAAAGAACCGATGAAGAAAATAGCGCTATAACCAAGAAACTTCACTCTATCAAAAACCTTAATGACCGGCAAAAACAAATTATATACTATTTAATATCTGACGATAGCCATTACGCTACCATTTCCTCGCACGCAGAATTAAACGCTATCTCTCGCCAGACTGCCGATAAAGATATAAAAGGCCTCTTGAATCTAGGATTGACCTTTTCTGTTAAGCAGGGGGCTTCCGTGCTGTACTACGCGTCTGATAAACTAAAAACTATGATAAACAAGGAGTAATCATGGACGATTCAATCTTTACCAAAATTATCAAAGGCGAAATCCCTTGCCGCAAAGTTTACGAAGACGATGACGTTATTGCCTTTCTAGATATCAATCCGCTCAGCGACGGGCATGTGCTAGTGGTGCCCAAAGAGCAAATTGATTTGATTTGGGACCTCGACAACGAGACTTACGCTCACCTCTGGCAAACTGCCAAAAATATCGCTCAGGCTATCCAGGCCGAACTCAACCCCCTGCGCGTCGGCGTAGTCGTTGAAGGCCTCGACGTACCGCACGCCCATATCCATCTAGTGCCGTTGTATGACCGCGACACCTTGCAGCTCCATCACGACTACCCTGTCGATATTTCAGACGAACGGCTCGATAATATCGCCAACAGCATCAAAGAGCGCTTGATTGCCATATGATCACTGTTGTCGCAGTTGGTAAAAAGCATGAGGATTGGGTATCCGACGGCATCAAACGCTACCAAACGCGCTGCAAGCAGCCCTGGAACTTCGAATGGCAATTGATACCGCATAGCAAGCTAGACGGCCAGCAGGCCCGCCAAGAGGAGTCTGAGCGAATTTTAGCGCGTTTACATCCCCAAGATTTCGTAATTCTGCTCGACGAACGCGGCCAGATGTTTGACTCGCCTGCCCTATCGCGCCAGCTAAACGAGCTCTTTGTGCAAGGTAAAAATATCACGATAGTTATCGGCGGCGCCTTTGGTGTCAGCGCAGCACTGACACAGCGTGCTAACCTGGTTTGGTCACTGTCGCCATTAGTCTTTCCACATCAGTTAGTGCGACTGATCCTCGCCGAGCAGCTATACCGAGCTCAAGAGATTGCTCGCGGTGGCAAATATCATCACCAGTAGATAGCCAACCTGCGCGCTAAAACCTAGCGGTAATCTGTTTGCGAATCGTTCGAACACTGCCTTAGACTAACTTATAATCTTATTTTTATGACATACTATTGACTTTTTATCATACTTGTGCTATATTTGTAAGCACAATACCTTAAAACAAACATAATTATGACATATTTTACTCACATCATTAACGTCTTATTCGCCGCACTCAGTCTGCTGATAGCTAGCGGCGTTGCTGTCCACGACGGGCATTTCGGGCATGCTATTGATATCAGTTTGACGCATGATCATTCCATGCAAAAGCTCAGTTCGCAAGATTTGCGAACCATCAACGAGTCGCGAATGCAGCACGCCCATTCCGAGCATAATCTCTCAGAAGGCATGCTCAGCAATAGTTTTCGCTACCAATCGCCTAGTATTTCGCCAGATCGCCGTCATCATCACAAAAACATTTTAGCCTTATTAGAAGAAGGCGGCCGGCACGCTTTTGATAACGCAAATTTGCCAGTTATCGACTAGCTTTTACTTATTCGACACAACTTGCAGCTCGTTCTGTAGCCGGGTAATTAGTTCTTGTTTTTCACGGAGTGTCTTGCGCGACTCCTCGACCAGAGCCGCTGGAGCTTTGGCTACATAGTTATCGTTTGCCAAGCGCGTCTCGAGCGTCCGGATATGCTGGCGTTCTTCGGCTAAACGTTTCTCGAGGTTAGCTTGATGCTCGTAAAGCGTTTCGTCGTCAATGTCTAGCCAAACGTCTCGCCCGCTAGCCGCCAAGCGCAATCCCCTAGCCTGGTCAACATGTTCTACCGAGGTAACGCGCGCTAGCTTCTTGACAAGTTCGATATTATCAGCCACCAGCGAATCGTCCATGTACAACAGACCATAACGTTTATTGCCCGGCAGCTCGCTAACTACGTAGCGCGCTTCTGATACTAAATCTTTCAAGCGGCCGAATGCAGCAGCAGCGATATCGTCGTACTCTAGGCGGTCTGGCATAGTTTCGCTAGCCAAAATCGTATCGTGCCACGGCAAAGCCTGCCAAATTGTTTCGGTCAAGAACGGCGCGAATGGGTGCGTTAACCGCAAAATTGTGTCTAAAACATACGCGTTCATATCGATATTTTGCTCAACTTTGCTAGCCTCGATATACCAATCGGCTACGTCATCCCAAACGGTGTGATAAATCGTCTCGCCAGCCTCAGCGAAATGATAGGTCGCAATCTGTCGATCTAGCGACTGTGCTGCCTCGTCTAGTTGGCGAGCAATCCAATGATCGGCTAGCGATTGCAGTTGCGGATTAGCTGTTGGCGTGCGGTCGCCAACCAAATTTTCAGTATAGCGAGCAATATTCCACAGCTTATTGCAGAAATTGCGGGCTGCTACCACCTTGCCAGTATTAAACGCTTGCGGCTGAGCAGCACTGCGGCTAGCAATGATACCCATACGCAGCGCGTCCGAGCCATATTTCGCCACTGTCTCCATCGGATTGATGACATTGCCCTTGCTTTTGCTCATCTTGATACCCTTTTCGTCAAGCACTAGACCATGCAAGTACACATGCTTGAACGGCACCTGGCCAGTCCGATACAAGCCCAGCATAATCATCCGTGCTACCCATGCAAACAAAATATCGCCTGCTGTCTCCATGACGGTATTCGGATAATACTTGGCCAGTTTGCCAGCATCCAAATAATCGGTAGTGATATACGGCCACTGGCCACTGCTGAACCAAGTATCAAGCGTATCCTCCTCGCGGCGATACGTTGTACCATCTACAACGATTTCTCTCTTATCAACTTCGGTGCTGTAGCGCCAATCGTCTAGATTGGTCTTGGACTGAAACATTGGAATCGGAATGCCCCACGGTATTTGGCGGCTGATATTCCAATCTTTGATATCTTTGAGGTATTTAATGACAACATCGCCTTTATTTTCAGGGGTAAACGTCACTTCCTTGCGCTCAATCGCCGCGATAGCGTTATCGGCCAATTGGCGCATTTTGACGAACCATTGTTCTTTGGCAAGCGGCTCGATGACCGAACCGCATTTGTAGCAATGCCCAACCTGGTGTTCGATGTCTTTTTCGCCGCGCAGTAATTCGTCTATTTCGAGCGCCGCTAAAACGCGTTTACGAGCTTCTAGCGCCGTCATACCAGCAAATTGACCCGGCACATTGATCATTTTGCCATCGAAATCAATTACCTGGACTAACTCCAAGTTGTGGCGCTTGCCTACTTCGAAATCATTCGGATCGTGTGCTGGTGTAATTTTCACCATACCAGTGCCGTAAGCTGGATCAACATAATCGTCAGCAATGATGGGGATTTCGCGCTTGACAATCGGCAGCAGCGCTTTGCAGCCGACAAGGTCTTTGTAGCGCTCGTCGTTTGGATTGACCGCTACGGCTACGTCGCCAAACATCGTCTCGGGACGCGTCGTAGCAATAACAATTTCACCGACTTTATCAATTAGCGGATAAGCGATTTCCCACAACTTCCCTTTTTCATTTTTGTGAACAACCTCATAGTCCGAAAAACTCGTCTGATGCTGCGTACAGTAATTGACAATGCGTTCGCCCCTATAAATATAGCCGTCCTGCCACATCTTTTCAAAAGTATCGTAGACAGTTTTGATAACTTTATCGTCGAGCGTGAATACCAAATCGTCCCAATCAGCGCCCACGCCAATCGCCCGCAGTTGTAATTCCATATCGCCGCGGCGTTTAGCTACAAAATCCCATACCTGCGCGTATAATTCTTCGCGGTTGAAGTCAAAACGCGTCTGGCCGTGCTTTTCTAGCTCGCGCTCGTAAACTACCCAAGTTTCAAAGCCGGCATGGTCAGCCCCCGGTATATACACAGCATCATAGCCTTGCATACGGTGATAACGTACTAAAATATCTTGAATTGCCGACCCTAAAGCGTGCCCGACATGCAAATTGCCGTTAGCATTTGGTGGCGGCATCACAATCGCGTACGGCTGGCCCTGCCCTTTCGGTTTAAATACGCCAGACTCCTCCCACAAGGCGTAAATCGACGGTTCATATTCGTTCGGAGTATAAGTTTTAGCTAAGCTCATTTCATTCTCAATTCATTTCACGTGAAAATTAGCAAAATAACCAAGCATAGCAATTCCACAGTTTGCTATTCCTCACCTCTTGCTGTTTTTTATTCCACGTGTTTGTGTTCTATCCTATTATAGCACAAACGATGTATACTAAACATATGATTGATACAATACTATGCGACGAAAAAGCTGCCTGGGACAAGACTGTTGCTAAGTTTGGCGGGCACCCGCTGCAGCTCTGGGGATGGGGAGAAGTAAAAGCGGCGCACAATTGGCGCGTTCAGCGAATTACTATAGTTGACGGCAACGAAACAATTGGCGCTGCGCAAATATTACTGAGAAACCTGCCTAAACCGCTTAATCAGTTAAGTTATATTCCGCGCGGGCCAGTTTACAAACAAGGTAGGGAAGACGATGTTTTGGCGGCAATTGTTAATTACGTTAAGCATAAGCTGCCATGCGCTGTGCTAACTATTGAGCCAGATACTGAACATCCGCTCCGCGCCAAAGGTTGGCGCCAATCGCCAAACAATATTTTGCTATCGCGTACTTTGATTTTGGATTTGACTCATACAACCGACGAACTATTGGCCGCGATGACCAAAAAAACCCGCCAGTATATTCGTAAATCCGGCCGGGCTGGACTTGATATCAAACCGGTAAAAACGCACCAAGACATCGCTGCTTGCCTCGAAATTTACCGCCAAACTGCTAAACGCGCTAAATTCGCTCTGCACGACGACCAGTACTATTACGATATTCATGACAAACTAGGGGAGAACTCGCAGATTTTTGCTGCTTACGAAGACAATCGCCCGATATCATTTCTTTGGCTGGCGACTAGCCGCGAAACTTCATTCGAGCTATACGGTGGTATGAACGATCGCGGCCAAGCCTTGCGCGCTAATTACGCGCTAAAATGGCACGCCATCGCCGAATGCAAGCGGCAGGGAATTAAGCGTTACGACATGAACGGCCTGCTCAACGACGGTGTTAGCAACTTCAAGCGCGGCTTCGCTAGCCATGAGAATAAATTAGCTGGTACTTATGATTATCCGATGAGTCCATTCTACCCAGTTTGGCGGCATGGATTACCGCTAGCTAAAAGAGCCATCCGCAGCACCAAAAAATTACTTGGTAAATAACCGATCTATATCAACAGCCCCGCGGCGAAATATAATGATATTTGCATGCTCATCGAGGCCGATGATAGTTGACGGCTGATTATTAGTTATAGTGCCGCCATCGACATAAAAATCGACCTTGTCGCCAAAATAGACTTTAGCTTCAGCGATTGTCGATGAAATTGGCCGGTCTGGCAGATTAGCGCTAGTAGTCATCAGCGGGCCAGTCCGCGCCAAAAGCCGCGACAGCGAAGGGTCGTCGGGAATGCGCACAGCTAAGTTATCTCGCGTTTGTTTGAGATAAGTAGCAACATTATCAGCATTAACAACCACGCTGATTTGACCGGGCCAAAACTTAGCTGCTAACGATAATTGGCTAGAGTCTAGTCCTAATTTCGCCAAATCATTAATTGAACTAGCGATTAGCGTTCCTGGTTGGCTAGCGCGCTTCTTGGTGTCGTACATTTTTTGGATCGCTGCTGGATCAGTGGCCCGTGCTACAAGACCATAAACTGTGTCGGTAGGCAGTACGCCAATACCGCCGCCATTCAAAATATTGATCAATTCATCATTATCAACAGAGGTAAATAGTTGTGACATTTACAACACTCCGGTCTTGTTCCAGGTAATTTTGGCCATTGACAGGCTAGGAACCACCTCGAGAGTGTACGGATCGGCTGGAGTACTCAGTCGAGCTTGCTGATAACCCAGCGCCGCAATCATTGCCGCATTATCGGTACATAGCTGAATCGGCGCGTACTCAATGTTAATCGGTAGTTTCTGGCGCAGTTGGCGGCGCAGTTCTTGATTAGCAGCCACGCCACCAGCAATCACTACCGATTGCGGCTGAAAGTCCTGAAAAGCACGCAAGGTACGCTCAACTAGCGTCTCGACGGCTACTTTCTGGAAACTAGCTGCAAAATCGTGCTGCTGCGAGCTCGTGACAAGCCCTGGGAGCTCGTGTGATGGAAAAGTGAAGTCTTTGCCTACTTCGCGCTGCACGGCCCTTAGAACGGCTGTCTTGAGGCCTGAGAACGAAAAATTGTACGGATTATCGAGCTTAGCTTTGGGTAAATGGTATCTATCAGGATTACCCGACTCAGCCGCGCGCGCAATCGACGGACCGCCAGGGTAGGGCAGGCCGAGAATTTTGGCCACCTTGTCAAAAGCTTCGCCGACAGCGTCATCTTGAGTTTGTCCCAGCAGCCGATAGTCGCCGTGGCTGTGAAAAAGCACAAGCTGCGTATGTCCGCCCGAGACAATCAAGGCCAAAAGGGGAAAGCGCGGCTGAGATTTCGGCAAGGCAAGCTGAACAGGCCCGGGCCCTTGCTCGGTAATAAAATTGGCGTAGACATGTCCCTCGACGTGATGCACCGGGTAGAGCGGTTTGCGATGTAAAATTGCTAACGTTCGCGCTGCTAGCGAGCCAATTAGCAGCGAACCAATTAAACCTGGCGCGTAGGTCACGGCGATAGCATCAATGTCGTCCCAAGTGCAGTTCGCTTGAGCGAGAGCTTCGTCGACGACTGGGCCGATGGCCTCGATATGGCTGCGCGCTGCGATTTCGGGCACCACGCCGCCAAAATGCGCGTGGATGTCAATCTGCGACTGTACCACATTTGACAACATCCGAAAACCGTCCTCAACTACGGCTGCCGCGGTTTCATCGCAGCTTGACTCAATTCCCAAAACCTTCATCTACTTAATTGTACCACCGCCAAGAGGTCGATGCTATAATATCGGTATGAATTCACTCAAGAAAACTTTGAAAAAGGCCATTCCCGCTAGTTTATACCAATCAATTGAGCCAACTTATCATCTATTGACAGCTACTGCCGCTGCTACCAAAGCTGGTTATCCAGCGCACAATATGCGCGTCATCGGCGTGACTGGCACCAATGGCAAAACCTCGACCTGCTTCATGATCCACAAAATGCTAACTGAGGCTGGCCTCAAAGCAGGGTTGATGACTACTGTCGCTTACGGTGTCGGCAATGATATTACGCCGCAAGTTGCTCATATGACAACAGTTTCAGCGCCGCTGCTACAAAAACGATTAGCGGAATTCAAGAAACAAAATGTCGAATGGGTGGTTTTGGAAGTGACTAGCCACGCGCTAGCCCAGCACCGCACCTTTGGCGTGCCAATCGAGATTGCCGTCATGACTAACGTTACGCACGAACACCTCGACTATCACAGAACTTTTGAGCGCTATTTGGCTGCCAAAACCAAACTATTTAAACTAGCCAGCCGCGTTGGTGTCATTAACGCCGACGATCCGTCTGCTGAAACTTTCCGCCAGGCCGTCAAACAATCGGTCAGCTACGGTCTCAAATCTGGTGATTGGCGGGCGCAAGATATCAATTTGAGCGCCCACGGTAGTGATTACACAGCGTTAATTGATGGCGATTCTTACCATATTCATGTCAATATCCCAGGCGAGTTCAATGTTTATAATAGCCTAGCGGCGACAGCCGTTGGCCGCGAGGTTGGCTTGACCAAAACCCAAATTGAGCGCGGAATTGCCGCTTTAGCGGGCGTAGAAGGCCGCATGACAGTGGTCGACGCTGAACAGCCGTTCTCGGCGATTGTCGATTTTGCGCACACGCCAGACTCGTTTGAACGGTTGCTAAATGATGTTAGAAACACAACGAAGGGCAAGCTAGTGGTATTGTTCGGCTCGGCTGGCCGCCGCGACGAAGCTAAACGCGCCATCCAGGGCGAAATCGCTGGCAAATACGCCGATGAGATTGTCTTAACTGAGGAAGACGATCGCGATATCGATGGCAATACCATACTATCGCAAATCGCCTCGGGCGCTGAAAAAGCTGGCAAAAAACGCGAGGAAAATCTCTTCTTAGTACCAGACCGCACTGCAGCCATTAATTTCGCTGTTTCGCGAGTATCTGGCTCAAAAGATACTGTTATATTCCTAGGTAAAGGACACGAAAAAACTATTGAACGCGCCGACGGAGCTCACCCTTGGAACGAAATCGAGACAGTGCGGCAAGCTATTTTGAATATTAAAGCTAAGTAGCAACGATTAGGGCTAAGAATGCTTCTAAGTGGCCTAATAGTATGATTCATGATGCCGGGCGAAGTATAATCGGCGCACTAATCGTTCGATATATTTGCTCCAAAGCCGCGACTTAATAGGCGAAACTGGAATCTCGAAAGCGCCAATATAGTCGGTGATATGCTTATTGAAGCTAGTTTTGAAGCGCCCCAGGCCATAGCGCGGATGATTCGGGTTACTCATTTCATCGGAAGCTGGCGTACCGCAGAGGTCGTGTTCGAGCGAGCCGTGCTCTTTAGCCCATTTAATTACTTCCCATTGCAGGCGGTGGCTAGCACCGTAGGCCGTACGTTTGCGAACCGAAGCGCCGTCTTTGTAAGTACTTTTGGTACCTAGAATCACCGCAAAAGCACCAGCCACCAGCTGATCTTGATAATAGGCAAAAAATAGCTGACCTTGACCGGCATCAGCATATCGCTGGTAGAATTCACGGTAGTATTGCGGCGAACGAATCGTAAAGCCAGCGCCATCGGCCGTTTCTTTGAACAAATCATACATCGCCTGGCAAGTTTCATCATTGACCGGCACCCGCTTGATGATAACACCGTCGCGATCAGCGCGGCGAATAGCGTGGCGGCCCTTTTGCGGCAGGTTTTTGAGAATCGTTTCAATATCGCTATGTAAATCGACTATCACGGTCGAGGCATTGTATTGAATCGGCCGAGTAGGCAATAGTTCAATCGCGGAAATATCGGTGCCACGCAGTAATTCCGGCTCAATTTTGATAGTAAAAACGCCTTGCTGGCGAGCAAAATCGCGCAGCACCGGCACTATTGAAGCTAACTCGCTAGCGGTTGCTACGCCCGGACCTTTCGGGATATACCATACTTTACCGAATAGGGGAATATGCTTTTCGATAGCACCAATCGCTAACTCGCCGCAGATAATAAAACGCGGTCGCCAGTTAGCCAGCCGTTTCAAATTTAAAAAAACCGACCCTTGCAGCATATTGCCGCGGTCGCTATTGTGAACCACCAGGTCATCCCAGCGGTTAATTTCATCATCAGTTGCAAAACGAATAGCCATAACTTATAGTATAACACCTCCGAGGAGGGCTTGCGGAGGTGTTATCGCATAATCAACAGAGAAAATTTATTGCGGTTGGGGATTTGATAAGAAATCAATCTCTTTGATAACATCAAGCAAAGCCTGAGCGCGGCGAGATTCATCAGCAATATTTTTGGCGGCTTCATGCGCTGGCGCAATCAAGGTTTTGTCGTCCGTCGAGCGGATCAATAGCAGATAAGTGTCAAATTTTTCTTCGGCAGAGATGTTGAGCTTGTCAACCAGCGGTCGAAGTTCTTTGATGGCTTCGTTCTTGACATTATCAAGATCGTTGTCAGCAACTGGCGTAACTGTAGCTGATGTTTTAGCCGGTTTTGGCTGTGCCACTGGTTCTGGCTCCGGCGCTGGCTCTGGCGGCAAATCAGGCAGCGGCGGTAATTGTGCTGCTGGCTGCGTGCTCGTTGCGCTCGCGCCGTTACTTACGCCAGCCAAAACCTTAGCGAGATCTTGATCATCGCTAATTGGCTGCGTTGTCTGCGGTTTTATATCCATGTGCCCACCCTCTTCATTACTTTTATGCTTTATTTAGTATATACTGTATCATAGTTATAGGAAATATCGCAAGAGAAAGGTGATTTTACATGCTAGATGACTCTAATATTTTGAAGCAAAGAGACAACGGGGGCGCTCTCGAAGTTGCGGCTAAGCTTTATCAACAAGCAAATTTTGACTGCCAACTGCGCGATGCCGAGCACGACGGCCGCGAGCTGCGCAACATCATCGTCGCTGGCATGGGCGGCTCGGCGCTAGCGGCCGACCTCGCTAAGTCGCTGCTCAACGACACGCTATCAATTCCGTTCGACGTCGTCAAGGACTACGATTTGCCGCATTACGCCGATCACAATACCTTAGTTATCGCTAGCAGCCACTCTGGTAACACCGAGGAAACTCTATCATGCCTCAAGCAGGCGATTGAACACGGCTGCCAAATTGCTATCATTGCTACCGGCGGAGAGCTTAACGAGATTGCTCAACGAGAACATATCCTATCAGCACTCATTCCCAAAGATTGCCAGCCGCGCATGGCCGTAATTTATTCGCTACGAGCGCTATTTGAAGTGCTTAATGCTTTCAAGTTGATTGACCGCACCTACATTGACGAACTAGCAGCTATTAGCACTTGGCTAGAGAAGGAAAGCGCGCTCTGGACCAAAAACATCCCAACTAAGCAAAACTACGCCAAGCAGCTAGCCCTGATTGCCGTCGGCAAGACGCCCGTTTTTTACGGCGGCAGTTTGATGGCGCCGCTAGCTTATAAGTGGAAAATTAGCTGGAACGAAAATGCTAAAAACGTTGCATTCTGCAACTATTTGCCAGAATTCAGCCACAACGAATTTATTGGCTGGACTAGCCACCCGGTCGAGAAGCCTTTCGCGGTATTTGATTTGCTAAGCGATCTCGAACACCCGCGCATCCTCAAGCGCTTCTCGCTCAGCGATCAGATGCTATCCGGCAAACGCCCGAAATCAAATGTGGTACCACTCGCAGGCAAAACACCGCTACAGCAGATGCTGTGGGGTTGTATTTTAGCAGATTTTGCCAGTATTTACGTGGCAATTCTCAATAATGTCGACCCGACCCAGGTTAATTTGATTGAAAAGTTCAAAAAAGCCCTCGCGCGTTAAGATAAGTAAAAACAAAATAGACAGTCTGGTGCTGTCTATTTTGTTTATTGTCTATCGGTAGAAATTCGGGCTCTAGTGGTATTGCCGCAGCGATTCAATAGTATTCTTGCGCGCCGCTTTCAGGGCAGGGTAAGTACCGAAAATTACGCCAGAACCAACCGCCATCAACAACGCCGCAATCGCCGTTGACCAGGTCATTGTCGGCCCAAAGCTCATTTGCGAACTAATAATCACAGCTAACAAACAACCAACCAGATAACCGCAAGTGCCGCCTAGCAGGCTAATCATCAGCGACTCGACCAAAAATTGCCCGATAATCGTCCGCTGGCTAGCGCCAACTGCTTTGCGGATACCAATTTCGCGGGTGCGCTCAGCCACGCCAACCAGCATGATATTCATGATACCGACGCCGCCCACTACCAGCGAAATCGCTGCAATAGCCGCCATCACCGCTGTTAAGGCACTAAACAATTCGCCAGTCGGCCGGCCAATATCAGCGCCACTTAGAATAGTAAAGTTGGCTTCGCCTAGGTGTTGTTTGAGGATTTTCTCTTTCAATTTATCTTTAACAGCCGAGACATTATCCTTGTCCTTTGCCAAAACGTTAATTTGTTGAATCTGCGTACTGCCTTTGTGCAGCAATTTGCCTTGATTATAAGAAACAAAAATCGCATTACCATAATCGACAGTGTTATAGTTAACTGGGTTAGCGCCAGCCTTGACAACACCTATAACTGTGAATTGTTGGCCGTACATAGTAAACATCTGACCGACCGACCGATCAGTATTAAATAGTTTAGTTGATAGTTCGCTGCCGATCACCACTGCCGAATCGTCAGTTTCTTCGCCGAGGAACTGGCCGGCGTTCATTTTGATATCTGCCGTCTTGATAAACGCAGGAGTAGTAGAAAGTACAACATTATTAGCTGCCTCAGCTCGAGAGGTTTTAGCAGTAGCACTCAAAATCATTAGCGGCACCACCGCGTCAATACCGTCAATTGACTTAGCGGCCTCGATATCAGCCTCGGTCAACGAACTGGTGCCGAATAACTGCTGCCCGGCTGGGTTGAGATAGGCATTCAAATCGCGCGTCTGCGCGCCCGGACGGACGATCATTAGCTTGCCGTCATAGGTATTAACTTGGTTAGAGATCATTCCGCGAGCACCGTCGCTAATCGCCAAAATACACGTCACGCTAGCCACACCGATAGCAATACCCAGCGCCGTCAGTACCGTACGCGCGCGGCTGCGCCGCAATGTTTGATAAGCATCGGTGATGTGTTCAACTGTCATTAACCTCATTTTTCGTCGTCCTCGCTCTTTTTGGCTGTCTTTTTAAGCTTATCCTTGGTAGCTTCTTTTGTTTCTTCTTTGGCTTTTTTAGTGTCCTTATCCTTGGTATCCTTAGCATCTGCGTTATTCTTGTCTTTAGAAGCGTCTGATTTGTGCAGCGGGATTGCTACTTCCTTTGATTCGGCATGCGATTCAACCGTTACGCGGCGGTCGCTAGCAACCTTGCCGTCAAGCATGTTAATCACGCGGCTAGCATAGCTAGTCAGATTCGGGTTGTGAGTCACCATGACGATAGTGTTGCCTTTTTTGTGCAAGTTAGCCAGCTCCTCCATAATAACGTGGCTAGAGCGGCTATCGAGGTTGCCAGTTGGCTCGTCGGCTAGAATGATGCTCGGTTTATTCACTAAAGCCCGCGCAATCGCCACGCGCTGCATCTGGCCGCCCGATAGCTGCCACGGCATGTAATATTCGCGCTCCTGCAAATGGAACGACTTTAGAATGCTACTAGCCATTTCCAGACGCTTGACGCGCGGTACACCTTTGTAAATCAGCGGCAAAGCGACATTTTCGAGCACTGTCAAGCGATTAATCAAATTAAAGCTTTGAAAAACGATACCAATCTTGTTAGAACGAATTTTGGCGTACTGCCGTTCTGATAGGCGAGCGGTCGAGTGCTCCTCAAACAGATATTCGCCCTGGTCAGGCCGATCCAAAAAACCAATGATATTAAGCAAAGTCGTCTTGCCGCAGCCGGACGGCCCCATCACAGCGATAAACTCGCCCTCGCGGATGGTCAGATCAATTTCATCGAGCGCATCATGCGCCGCGTCGCCTATACCGTATATTTTTGTAAGTTTTTTAAGTTGAATTATCGGCCTTGCTGTCTTTCGCGCTGTCATATTAATCTATTATAGACAAGTGACGTTTAATAAATCAACCGATGAAGATTGTGTAAAATACCACATTTTTAATTAGTCGGGCGCAGAATAAAGCGCAATTCATATTTCTGGCATTTTCTGGTAGAATTGTAAGCGAAGGAGAGGTGACCGAGTGGTTGAAGGTGCACGCCTGGAACGCGTGTGTGCGAGCAATCGTACCCAGGGTTCGAATCCCTGTCTCTCCGCCAAATATCACACCGCTTGGCTCGACGCCAAATCAGGAAACTTTGCCTCTAGTCGGCGCAAGCGCTTGTCTAACGAACCATACAAAGTATCGTCCACCAGCTCGCGGCTGCCAGATTCGTGATAAAGTTCAAGTCGCAGACTAGCAATCTCAGCGTGAATTTTGCCGTCTTCAGCTTTTAGCTCATTGAAGCCCTTATCCATTCGTAAATCCATATCTTTCACGATATCAACCAACGTTTTATGGTCGTTGCGAATATCAGCGAGCTGCTCATCAATGCTGTTGAAACGTTCGTCGATCTGTGCAAACTGCTTGTCGTTTTTTTCGAAGCGTTTGTCTATTTGAGTAAAGCGCTTATCAATCTGAGCAAAGCGTCTGTCAATTTGCTCAAACCGTTCATTCATCGTTTTCGCCAAATTGGCAACGATATCACTTAGTTTTTGTATCTGATTGGATAATTCCTCATTAGTCATACTTCTATTTAATCACAAACATCAGCAGCATAGCAACTGTCCGCCAAACGAAAAGCGTCCGCCCAGCAGGGCAGCCGCTCTCAATTATTAGACACGAACCATCCGATCCAGGCTCGTATAAAAACATGTGGTACACCCGGCGCGATTCGAACGCACGACCTCTGGTACCGCAAACCAACGCTCTATCCAGCTGAGCTACGGGTGCTAACTAGCTGATAATAGCATACTCAAACACTTTTCACAAGTGAAGCTTGGCTAGTATTCGGTCGATAAAATCTGGCTTGACCTCTTTCATCGGCAGGCGCGCCGCTAGCATGTCGACAATTTTCTCGCCTGATTCCTCAGGGAAGTAAATATTCTGCCCTAGCTGGAAGCGCTTACGCGGAATTAGCGCAATATGATGAACATTATTGATAGTGACAACATCAAACGATTTAAACTGATCATACAGCATTAGCCGGTCGCGAACATACAGACCCTTGCGGGTCAAGGTGTAATCAATAATCTCTGGCGGCCGATGCGCGTACACGCCCAGCGCCACCGCCATCACTGGTAACAAAATGGTGAATGTCAGTGAATTGAACACAAAATAAGCAATCGCCATCATTATGAACGTCGCTAGCGCCAAAGCTGCATACCACATCATCGAACGCTCGCTATAGAGATGCTCTGGGCCTTGCCAGCGCACAAGAATTTCGCTATCGTCAGACTCGACCGCTGGCGTTGCATCATCGCCAAATGCTGGAGTGTCGTTCTCTGCTGAATTAAGACCAGTTGGAGTAGTTGAATCTGTTACCTCGGCATCAACTGAAGCTGGCTGGATTGATTCTGCACTCGTATTTAACTCTGCTTCTGAAACAGCCGCTTGAAAAGGCGCCCCAGAAGCTGTCTCTGCTGGTTTTTGCCAATCTTGCGATGAGTCGTCTTGCATAACCGCATTATATCATGGCTGCAGTGATTACCACAAAAAATAGAGGACAACAAACGGCCTCTACTTTTCTTGGCGGAGGAGGGGAGATTCGAACTCCCGCTACAGGTCTCCCCGTACTAACGATTTAGCAAACCGTCCCCTTCAGCCACTTGGGTACTCCTCCGAACGAAGCTATCACCAATAGTAAAGCTCCAATCGCTACCAGTTTAGCATATTTTACCATTGCTGCATAGATTTTTGATGATAACCATGTATACTAATAACTAGAAGGACTTCAAAAATCATTATGAAAAGCACTAATATTATCATTAGAATCCTAGCTTCAATTACCATCGCTATTGCTGCGCTGTCGCCGCTGCCGGTAGCAGCTATCGGCTCAATTGCAGACGGCGCTAGTTCGGCGCGCGGTGCCGACCAGCCAACCACCTTATTCGGCGAGTCTGGCGTATTTTCACGAGTGAGTAGTGTCTTGCTATTCATCGTTGGCGCTGTTGCTGTAATCATGCTCATCATCGGCGGGCTAAAATATATCGTATCTGGCGGCGACGCCTCGAAAGTTCAATCAGCCAAGAACACTATCCTTTACGCGCTAGTCGGTATAATCGTGGCAATTCTGGCCTACGCGGCCGTTAATTTCGTCATCGGCAATTTTATACCTAGCCCATCAGGTAGCGGTATTGGCGGCAGCGGTACTACTACTGGCGGCTATGGCGCCTCCAGCCGCTAAAATAATTTCATTTTTATAAAAGTAAATAAGGCATTTTCTTGGCGGAGAGGGCGGGATTCGAACCCGCGGTGAGTTGCCCCACGCTGGTTTTCAAGACCAGTACCATCAACCACTCGGTCACCTCTCCAGCGAACCTATTATATCAGAGATTAGCTACTCTGGATAGGCTGCCGCGCTACTACCGCTACCGACACCTTTTCGACTCCGCTATCCAGCAGAGATTTGGCAGCATAATGCAATGTCGCTCCAGTAGTGTAAATATCATCGATCAACAAACAGCTAGCAGCCTCTGAGCTGTCGCAAACAAAAGCCTGCTTCGCTTGCTGCCAGCGCTCGCTCTTATCGGCAGTATGCTGGACTGATGAGGTTCGTCGATGCAGTATCGTACGATAAGGGAGCTTTCGGCGCCTAGCAAACTCCTTGGCTAACCTCGCTGCGTGATCGAAACCGCGCTGGCGAACGTGCGACGCAATCGTCGGTACTGGCACCACAATTGTCCCGGCAGGTAATTCTGATACGCGCGTATCCAGCAAATCAACAATCTCGCGATAAGCACCGCCAACTCGTTCGAATTTATAAGCACCAATCAACAGCTTCAAAGCGCCGCTTCGTTCGCCAACATGCCAAGCATTTTCAAAAGGCGCTCTCGGCTGGCAGCGCTGGCATAAACCGCTGGAATTACGAATAGTTTTTGCGCACAGCAAGCACCGCCGCGAAGCTCGCGAGATGATGTTATTTTTACAATTGTCACAAATAATTCTGCCAATTTCACCGCAAGAACAACAGTAGTGGGGAGCTAGTATATCGAGCAGGGAAATCATCATTGTGTTTTTTACACTCTTATGGTTTATACAGTTGATTATACGCTATGCATAGTCTATAATGATAGTATAAATTTCAATCAGCCAACGAGAATAGTGGAGGACATCAATGGCACGTAAACAAGATGACGATCTGTTGATCGGAGACGAGCTGGCTGCAGCATTTCTCAACGATGACAGTTTAACGAACGACAATAACTCGCCAGCCGCGGCAGCACCTCAGCAGCAGACCGATGATAGCGCCTGGCAAGAGCAGGAAGAAGACTTTCCAGGCCAGCTAGCCGTTGATGTCTATGAGACTGACGAGTTGCTAGTGATTAAGGCTCGTACCGCCGGCGTCAACAAAGAAGACCTCGATGTTAGTATCTCTGACGGCATCTTGACCATCAGCGGTACTCTATCAAGCGGCGACGACACCGCCGTTTCGCGCTGGCATATCCAAGAATGCTATTGGGGCGAGTTTAGCCGCACGCTAGCATTGCCAGTAGCTGTTAAAGAAGACGAGGTTTCGGCAGTACTTAAGGATGGTGTTCTAACTATTAGCTTCACCAAGGTCAAGCAAGAACAAGCCAAGAAGATTGCTATCCAATAGAGCAGGGAAAATTAGATAAAATAACCCGCAAGCAAACGCAAGCGGGTTTTTTGTTGTATAAACCAAAAACTAGCATACCAGCGGAAGAAAGCAAAACATATAAAATAACCGCGCCAATTCAAGCGCGGTTATTATGCTTTGAAAGCAACAGGTACTATTCCGACTTAACGAAGCTGGAGATCACGAAGTTGACCGCCGCGTAAGCTAGAATTGCCACTACAATACCAACTATTGAATACAAGATGGTATTCTTGGCCGACTGCACCTGGGTCTGGTCGCCCTGCGAGGTAACATAGCGAAAGCCGCCGATGATTAGCATAATCACCGATACAGCGCCGATGACAAACAATAGAACGTTAGTGACGATGCGGAAAATAGGCGTCTGTCCCTGGTCGCAACCTTTTTCATTGCCAAACAGACAAGCTGATTGGTCATCACCTTTAGCAGAGCTAGCTCCACCCGACACAGTCAAAGTTGGCTTTTCAGTTGAAGGGTCAGCAAATGCTGGCGTCGCTTGAAACATCACGCCCGCCACCGATAGCGCCAGTGCTGGCACCGCTAGCAAACCGACGATACTATCTTTATTTAGTTTAATTCTCATACGGTCGATCCTTTCTGTATGATTTATTAATCTTATACAGGTTATTATACAACATTCGGCAAATAATTGGGATTGTTTCACACTGCTAGGTAGTAGCGGGGGTAGCAGGAGTTTCAATAAATTGAGTAACAACAAAGCTAACAATCGCATAAGCAGCTATCGCCACTATCAACCCGATAACAGCGTACAAAATAGTATTCTTGGCTGATTGCATTTGCGTTTGGTCACCCTGCGAGGTGACGTAGCGAAAACCGCCAATGATAATCATAATTACCGAGATTGCACCCATTAGAAACAACAATACTTTAGTAATATTTGCAATGATATCACCTAAGGTCGTATTATTATCTGCTGTAATAGTTTTATTAAGTCCTTTAGAAACACATCCTGTAGGCGATGTGCAATCAGGACCACCACCTTCAGCACTGGCAGTCAACGAGCTGCATATAACTACCGCCATCATAATCATTGCGATTAATAGTTTTTTCATTGTAATTTCCTCCTTCTTATTAGGCTAAATAAGGTTGTCTGCAAAAAATTGTACAATGATTGCCGCAAAAAAAGAAACTAGCAAACCAATAACTGAATATAGAATAGTTTTCTTAGCAGATTGTATTTGCTGCTGGTCACCCTGCGAGGTAGCATAACGAAAACCACCAATGATAATCATAATTACCGAGATTGCTGCTAAAAACCATAAAGCCCACGATAATTCACCTCTGAAGGTCCTGCCATACAAACTACTCTTGGGTGAAAGACCACAGTCAGGGTCTTCATCTTCAGAACAACCTAAATCAACAGCGTCTACAACTGTCCTTACCACTACATTAGTAACTAACGCGAGCACAAATATAGAAACCTTACGGTGTATAATATATTTATATATTATATTCATAATACTCCACCTATCATAATCATATCATTACCTACGGAAGCAAGTTCTATCAATTTAGTATAAGCCGAAGGTGATAGTTCTGTTGCCAAAATGAAGTTTACTATCGCAACCGCAGCCAAAACAATTATTAGACCAACTATAGCATATAGTATAGCGTTTTTTGCTCTAGCAACTTTATTAGGGTCTCCCTGTGACGTAGTGTACATAAAACCAGCAATAACGATAACGATAACCGCCACGATTGTCGCCCAATAGTATGCGCTGTTTAGCAAACCTTGCACAGTAGTATCTTCTTTTGCGGTAGGTTTGTATCCGATGTCGTCGGTAGTGATTTTGTACACTGCTAGACGGAACATATCAGACAAGCGCGTCATATTAGTTCCCCTATAGTGGCTACTATGCCATTAGAAAAAACTACAATGAGTAGTCCAATCATAGAATTCTGAATTGTCTTCTTCGCACCGCTAACACCTTCTGGCGAACCAGTACTATATATATATTGGAACCCACCTTTAACCAAAAAGAACACAAAAACATAAGCGGATGCTACTAGAAGTGCACGAATAACATTTAGAATTATCTTGAGCAATGTACGTCTAATGTCAAGCTTGTTAGAGTCTGCTTTGATACCTTCAAATTCGCAGTTATCACCATTCTTCGTCATCATTCCGTTGTACCAAGCAGGTATTGCAAAAACATAAGCATTACAAGAAGTATCAGCTGCATACGATTTTATTGGAATGATTACCGTAACAAGAGAGCTGATGATAACAATCATACTCAAAAATATAACAAGGCGCTTCATCAATTGAAAATTCCTCCTGGTATTAACCAATTCAAACCCAAATACATCAAGGCAAAGGCAATAACACCAATAGTCGTATTGGTCATAATCGTTTTGGCTTGGGCAACGCGATTACTATTAGAATCACCGCTAATATACAAGATTCCCGCCCAAGTAAACATCGCAACAGCTCCAACACCAACTATAGCAACACATATATTCAGGATAAATTTGAGCAATTCAAACATAGCTTCACCTTCTCCAGCTTTCGAACATATCTCATCAGGCAACACCGCGCAATCCAACGCGTAAACCGACCGGCTAAATAGCAACAGCGCGCCAACAGTACTGGTTAGAGCAATCAGACAGGTTGTTAGTTTCTGTTTCATAACGCGTATAGCTTCCTAATTAGAGTATAGCGCTGGTAGTCCATATTTGCAAACATTTTTGACAAACATTAATATTCCTGATGGCGCTCATTGACTTTTTGTAGTAAAAGTGCTATAATGAATAGTAGTATGCGGGATTGGGTAAGAACATGCCTGCAGGGTAGGATATCCTTGCGGCAAGGATTTTTAGTGCTCTCGGCAGTAACGATAGCATTATTTGCTAGTGTTCTAGCACTATCGCGGCCAGCAGCAGCTGCCGATGCCGAGCGTTCTACCAAAAACGATACCATTATTTACCAGAAACATACCTATACCAGAATCGACAAAGCGTCGTTTGCTAGCGGCGAAAAAACCAAAAGCCTGCCAATCGCTGGCTACGACGGCTACAAATACGAAGACAACGAAGGTATCCACCTCATCTTGACCGAAGGCGACGCCAAAACTGCCACCGAAGGCCAGGCGGTTAGCTATCTTTTGCGCAGCGGTATATACGATCCATCGACGCAATCCTCGTCAACCAAAGTATCTATCGCCAACGCACCAGAAGCAGACGGCGATGATGACGGCGACAACTGTAAAGTTAACGTCGGCTGGTTCGTCTGCCCGGCTACGCAGCTTATCGCCGACCGGATGGACGGCGTACTCGACATCATCAAAAGTTTCCTGATCGTCCACACGCTGCAAACCGACACCACCAAAAACAACCCGATTTACGAAATTTGGCAAAAAGTCCGCGACGTCTCCAATGTCTGTTTCGTCCTGGTGTTTTTGCTGATTATTTACGCGCAAATCACCAACCAAGGCCTGAGCAACTATGGCATCAAATCAATGCTGCCGCGCTTAATCATTGGGGCCATTTTGGTCAACGTTTCGTATTGGATATCTGGCGCTTTAGTCGACACCTCGAACGTACTCGGCTCATCAATACAACAGTTCTTTACCGACGTCCGACACGGTTTGTCTAGCCACGGCCGTCTCGGCGACGAGCTGTCATGGACTGGCGTCACTGGGGTAGTGCTAGCTGGCGGCGGCGTACTCGGCAAGGTGGTCGTCGCTAACGGCGGTATCGGCCCGTCGCTAACACTGCTAACCACGATGTTAGTCGGCGCTATCGTCGCAGCCATCGTGGCGATGGTGGTTCTGGCTATGCGCCAAGCGCTAATCACCCTGTGTATCATCGTTGCACCGCTAGCTTTCGTGGCTTACGTATTGCCGAGCACAAATAAATATTTCGATAAGTGGAAAGATCTTTTTGCCACCATGCTGCTAATGTTCCCGCTTATATCGTTCATTTTCGGTGCGGCGCAGCTAGCCGGCTACGCTATCATCGCTAATGCCGGCGACTCAATTACCCAAATTATCATCGGCTTAGCTGTGCAGGTTGCACCGATCGCCATCACACCGCTTATCATCAAGCTTAGCGGTAACTTGCTCGGCAAACTCGCTGGTATTGTCAACAATCCGAACCGCGGTATCATCGATCGCACCCGCAACTGGGCGCAGGAACGCGCTGCTTACCAAGCCGCCAAAAACCGCGCTGGCAAGAGCCTAATCAATACCGACAGAGGCATCTTCAGAAGGTCGCCGAAGCTAAAAAGAGCCGCCCGCGCCATCAACAGAGCCCACGGCAGCCGCGCTAACTTTGTCAACTCGGCCGTACGTCGGCAACATCGCCGCACACAGCGCCGCAAAGGCTTAACCGCCGCTTACGAAGCCGCCGCCAGCAACAACGCTACCGAGTGGGATAACGACCGCTACGGCCGGCGCTCTGTCCAGACAGTCGAGGGCGAGAACGAAGCCCGCAAATCAGAAATCGGCAACACCTTCTACGCCACGCCGCACGGCCAGGCGCTTGAAGCACGCCGTCGCCGGGCCAGCATCCACAAGTCCGAGCTCGACAACGCCTTCGACCGCGGCCATCAAAATCTGACACACCGCCAACAACTCGCCGAAATCGACAAAGCCCGCGTCCAAAATGAATTCAACGAAAGCAGAGTCGGCCAAGAAGTCGACACCGCCCGGCGCACCGTCGAGGCGCACAAACAGCGTATCAGCAACGATCAGCAAGCCCGCTGGGATACCTTGGCACAAACCAGCCCAGGCTACAAAGCTCTAGAATTGAGCGTCAAGAAGAGCGAATTCGATGCTGCCCGCGCTAAAGAAAAACTCGGCAAGATGCACGCCGAAATCATCGCCCAGGGAGACCAAAGCGAACACGTAGTCAACCTGCGCGGCGCCGACATTCCAACGCAAAATTATGTGCTACACGTCGCCCGCGACATCAAACGCGCTAACATCGAGACCAATCTAACCGCCAGTGCCAAACGCGCCGCCGAACAGGCACTAGCCAGCGAAGTCAACACTATGATGCTCGATAACACCGTCCGCGTCGACGGCAAACTAGTCCGCGAATACGCCGCTGGCATTGGCAGCCAATCGGCAGTGTTAGCCGAATACGTCGCGAAATCGCGCAAAGAAGCCGGCGAAAAGATCGCACAGCAAGCCGAACTGGCCCACCACTTCAAACTCGACCCTGGACAAATTGAAGCGCTGGCTACTGGCAAACTAGGCACCGACGCCGCTGGCCAGCCGGTTACCCAGCTGCATGTTACCGACGCCGCTGGCCGCAGCTATTCATTCGACGCCCGCGACGACTACGTCCGCGACATGTCGATCGCTGAACTGTTCGACGTCGGCTCGTACGAACAAAAGATGAATGTCATTAAACAAACCGGCAGAGTAGTCGACGAGCATGGCAATGTGATAGCCACTGGCTACAACTACGACTTCCGCCGCTCGGTCGAGCAAGCTATTATCAAAACTAAATTCATGCAAGCAGCTCCAGCCCTCAGCGACAAATCGCTCAAGGCTGTCCTCAACGGTGAAT
>CAURIK010000005.1:0-49553 GCA_963525145.1 uncultured Candidatus Saccharibacteria bacterium
GTGAAGAAGACTTCCCATACGCTATTCGTAGCGTCACTGAAATTATGAGCCAGAACGGTTCGACGTCGATGGCAGCGACCTGTTCAAGCTGTCTGGCGCTGATGGATGCTGGCGTGCCTCTCTCGGCGCCGGTTAGCGGCATTGCCATGGGTCTGATGATGGACGGTGATACGCCGTACGTACTGAGCGATATTGCCGATGCTGAGGATTTTGCCGGCGATATGGATTTCAAGGTGACCGGTACAGCCAAGGGCATCACGGCGCTGCAGATGGATATGAAAGTGCATGGTTTGCCGGTGACAGTGCTGCGCCAAGCGATTGAACAGAGTAAGGCTGGTCGGGCATTTATCCTTGACCATATGTTGAGTATTTTGCCAGCGCCGCGGGAGACACTCAGCCCGTACGCGCCGCGGATTGAAAAGCTAAAAATTGATCCAGATAAAATCGGCGCGGTCATCGGCAAAGGCGGCGAGGTGATTAACAAGATTACCAGCGAGACTGGCGCTGAGGTTGATATTAAGGAAGACGGCTTGATTACCATCGCCAGTCCGAACGGCGAATCGATCGAGAAAGCGCTAAACTGGATCAAGAGCCTGGTCGAGGAGCCAGAAGTTGGTAAAATCTACCAAGGCAAGGTTGTCAGCATCAAAGATTTCGGGGCGTTCGTGAATATCTTGCCGGGGATTGACGGTATGTTGCACATTTCACAACTATCGGATAAACGAGTCGGCAAAGTAACTGATGTCTTGAAAGAGGGTCAAACGGTACGTGTTAAGTTAACAGAAATTGATAACCGCGGGCGCCTAAGCTTGACAATGAAGGGAATTGAACAGCGATAATATTTCTACATAAACGAATACTATACGGAACAGCTTAAGTTTTGCTATACTTAATAGAGATACACTTATAAAAGAGGGGAAGTCTATGAACAATCAACCGCAACCACCTGAATCGCCGCAGCCAGTGCCGCCTGCGCCGCAGCCAGCTCCAATGTCCGCGCCGCCTATGCAACAGCCGGGGATGCCGCCGCAAATGCCGGTCAAAAAAGGTCTTAGTAAAGGGGCTTTGTGGGGGATAATTGGCGGTTCTGTTGGATTTTTACTGCTGATTATCGTAATAGTGGTTGTTTTGCTGCTCAATATGGGGCCGAGCAAGGAAGATTACCGTCAAGCCGTTTCGTGGATGAATGATGAAAGCTCGAAATTGAACAGTTTGCAGTATTCATCTGTACGTAATCCAGAAGCCTACAAAGAAACGGTTAATAGCGCTATCAAGAGCCGCGATGAACTAAACGACAAATTGTCGAAATCTAAGATTATGCACGATAAAGATGTCAAAGAAGCTTACGATAAGTATAAGAAAGCTTACGATGTTGCTAAGCCGGAAATGGAGGGCTTGTCGCAGTACGTAGAGGTTTATAGCGAGGTCAGAAAAAAATGCGATAACGTATTTTATCTTGGTCATATAAGCAAGAAGCCAGATGAAGTTGATAAGGAGGTCAGTCAAAAATACGGCGATTGTACATCCTTGATGCAGAAACTGAGCAAATCAAATAATAGCAATGTGGCTAATTTCGGCAAAGAATGGAGCGATTACTACACTTCGTTGAAGAAATACTACGTCGAATACGCTAGAGCCTATACCAGCGGTAATTTCAGCGCTCGGCCGCGCCGTCCAATAGAACCGTCGACTACTGGCTATACGTTAATTACTAACGCTAGCCGCAAGGTTACCGATAGCGGAATGGATCAGTACTACAACGACTTTTCAAGCGTTGTCAATCAAAAATTAACTGCGCTGCGTTAATATTCGCCGCGCCGGTAGTACCCTCTGTATCAGCAGAGGGTACTATTTTGGTAAAATGTAATTATGGATAAGCAAGCTGAATTAGACGCATTGGCGGCGGAAATCATAGAAGCTGAGATTTGTTCGGAATTGGCGGCTCAAGCAACGCAGCTGGTGATGGGTGATGGCAATGCTGATGCTGATATCGTATTTATCGGCGAAGCACCAGGTAAGAACGAAGATTTACAAGGTAAACCATTCGTCGGCGCGGCGGGGAAATTCCTCGACGAGATGCTGGCGGCAGCTGGTTTGCAGCGCCCGGACGTCTATATTACCAACATTGTGAAGTATCGGCCGCCAAATAATCGCGACCCGCTACCAGAGGAGAAGCGTCAGTTTTGGCCGTACCTCATGCGGCAATTGGAAGTTATCCAGCCAAAAGCGGTGTTAACGTTGGGGCGGCACAGCGGCGGCGGTTTTATCCCTGGATTAAGGATTAGCCAGGATCATGGACGGCCACGGCGAGTGCGCTTGCATGAGCTGGAATTCGTGGTAATTCCGCTGTATCATCCGGCGGCGGCGCTATATAATGGCGGTATGCGCCAGACGCTGATTGATGATTTTATGCGGGCGGCGGCGTTTGTGCAGCAGAATAATCCTGAATCGTAAGTTGGTATACTAGCAATTCAGATAATTTTATAAAAACTCTTGCCAAAATTAAGCAACCGTAGTATAGTGGATAATCGATATCCACTATATCTAATTTACGGAAGGACTAATATGAAACTATCGGGAGCTGTTGAACAAGCTTGCTGTATTATGGCAATTTTAGCTGATCCGCAGCGAAAAGCGCCGATGACCAATGATTCTTTGGCGGAAAAGATGGCAGTATCGCCGACGTATCTGAAGAAAATTAGCCGCAAGCTGGTAGTAGCGCAGTTGATTACTTCGACGCAGGGTGCTGGCGGCGGTTTCATTTTAGCGCGGGAAATGGACCAAGTGACGCTACACGATGTGGTGCTGGCGATCGAGGGTGAAGCGCCGTTTTTTCAGCCTCAAGGAATTGTCGAGCGGGTGTTTGCGTCGCGGCCTCGCCAGGTGGAAATTGGCATGAATATGATTGAAAAAGTCTTTTCCGAGGCGCAAGAGAAGTGGAGCGAGTATCTAAAAACGGTAACGTTAGAAGACGTTGTCAAGGAGGTAATGCATGGTTGAAAAATTAAAACGGCTGTCAAATAGACGCCGCGTCAATATGGTGCGAGCTGAGTGGCAGCACCTCTGTAAAAACAAAATATTACTGCTGTCGATGGCGGTTATTTCCTTTATCCCGATTATGTACAGCGGTTTTTTCTTGGGTTCAATTTGGGATCCATATGGGCAGGTGAAAAATCTGCCAGTGGCGTTTGTTAATGAGGATAAGGGCGCTCAGTTGAACGGACAGGCACTGAATGTCGGTCAGTCGGTCGAGCAAAAACTCAAAAGCAATCACGATTTGGGTTGGGAGTTTGTGAATAAACGGCAGGCTGATGACGGAGTCAATAGCGGGCATTTCTATGCGGTGGTGACTGTTCCGACGGATTTTTCGGCAAAAGCGGCGTCGATTACTGCTGCTCAACCGCAGCAAGCGGTGATTCGCTACACGACTACGCCAGCCAAGAACTATATCGGTTCGCTGGTCAGTAATCAAGCGGCTGAAAAAGTCAAAACGTCGGTGGCCGAGCAAATCACTCAGGCGTACGCTAAAGGTGTGTTGGAAAATATCGGTAAGCTCGGCGATGGTCTGGAAACAGCGGCGGGCGGCGCAGCTACTTTGCATGGCGGTTTGACGCAGCTGCAAGCGGGCGCGCAGACGTATACTGGCGGCGTCCGGCAATTGGCGGTAAATCAGCGGGCGATGACTAATGGCTTAGCGCGGCTCGGTGATGGATCGCGCCAATTGCAGGCAGGCTTGGGGCAATTGTCGAACGGTTTGCCAAGCGAATCGCAAGTTGCGCAGTTAACAAGCGGCATGAAACAGTTGCAGGCAGGCCTTAATCAATTAAATACCAGTGTGTATAATCCATCGCCGACGCTTGTTAATCAGCAGAGCAAAGTGCAGAGTGAAGCGCGAGATCTGGCGCAAACTATGCAAACGGCAGCAGCGGATTTGACGGCAGCAGGCGGGACGCTGCAGACGCTGGGAGCTAATGCGGCAAATTCTGGCGGTTCGACAACCATAACTTTGCCGCAAATTAGCCAGCTTTCCCAGGCGCTTAATAAAACGCAAACGATTAGCGTTCAAGCGGCCGCGCTACTTAAAGATTTGCAGATACTCACTCAAAGTCTGTCAACGCAGCAAGCACAATTGCAAACCGGTGTTTCTACGCTGAACAACGGCGTTAACCAGCTGGCGCCAAATGCAATCACTGCTCTTAATGGTTATAACAGCGTAAGAGCAGCGAATAATCAGTTGCTGGCCGGCTCGACATCGCTAACAAACGGTCTGGTGCAGGCGCAAGCTGGCAGCCAACAGCTAGCGAATGGCGCGCGGCTGTTAGATAGCCGCTCTGATGTACTAACGAATGGCGCCTCGCAATTGGCGGGCGGCGCAGATACTTTGGCTACGAAGTTGGCGGATGCTTCTCAGCAACTCAAAATTCAACCAACTGGCGCGGCCACGCAGCAGCAAATGGCCAGCCCGGTGAAGTCGGAAACGACCAAGCAGGGTGACGTGCCGAATTACGGCTACGCGCTGGCGCCGTACGTGTTGTCGCTGAGCTTGTTTGTCGGGGCGATTGCTCTGAATATTATTTATCCAATCCGCAAAACTTTTGCCGAGCAAGAGAACGCTTTTCGCTGGTGGCTGGCCAAAGCTTCGGTTACTAGTATGGCGGCTTTCGTTCAGGCAACAATTTTGATGCTGATCATGGTTTACTGCCTGGGCCTGGTACCAGATCATCCGGTGAATTTCATCGGGGCGATTTATTTGACATCGTTTGTCTATATGTCAATCGTATCGCTGTTGGTGATTGTGCTGGACAATCCAGGACGCTTCCTAGCGATGGTATTATTAGTATTACAGCTGGGTTCGAGCGAGGGGACATTCCCGATTCAAACAGCCAATGGCTTTTTCCAAGCAGTCAATCCGCTGGTGCCGATGACTTATTCTATTCGGGCGCTGCGCCAGGCTATATCGGGAGGATTGGGCAGTTCGTTCTATGACAATAGCATGTGGGTGCTAGCGGGATTCTTGTTGGTGGCTAACCTTTTAACGATTGGTTTCTTTATCTACCGCGGCAAGCGTAAGTTTGCTCATACTTCGGTGGATGGCGACGATTAACTTTCTTTGAAGCTTTTAGAAAATGCCAGCGTCTTTGGGAAAACGGCGCTGGCATTTTGGTTGGCGCAGGGTCATTTTTGACAAAATACGGACAGTTTGCTAGAATAAAACTACTAACGAGAGGGATTTCTAATGAGTAAAATAGCACCTCTCTACCTGGTTTTTAGATTATTGTAATAAAAAAGGAGTATAACAATATGGGTCAGCGGCGACTGGCAACCCCCAAAGGCGACGATACTAGTAAACGCCCTTTGCAGGTTAAACAAAAATCAACCAATACTGTACTGAACGCGACAACCACGCGCAAAGGCGAAGTCTTTCGGGCGCAGCGGCGAATGTCGGAAGGCGTCAATGCGCAGGCTAGCCAGCACCTAATCAGCGTGCCGGTTAACAAATCGGTTTATAACGGCTATGGCGGCAAGCAATTTAGCTTGAAGGACCAGCCGAAACGTCCGCGGGCACCGCGGCCAACTCTCAAGGTGATTCCGATCGGCGGCGTTGGCGAAATGGGCATCGGCAAGAACATGACGGCTATCGAATACGACAACGATATCATCGTCATTGACATGGGATTTCTATTTCCAGGCAGCGATTATCCGGGTATTAATTACATCATTCCCGACACCCAATGGTTGGAAGAGAATAAACACCGGATTCGCGCGCACATCTTTACGCACGGGCATCTCGATCATATTGGCGCATTCCGGCATATCATCCCGAAGCTGCCAGCGCCGGTGTATAGCACAAAGTTTACGATCGGTATGCTGCAGCGGACGATGGAAGAAACTGATGGCGCTTTCACTCCGGAATATCACGAGTTGAACCCGGAGAATCACGACATTGTACAAATTTGTGATTCATTTAGCGTCGAGCTGGTGCGGGTTAATCACTCGATTCCGGATGCAGCAGCCGTGGTAGTGCGCACACCGGTAGGTAATATCTTGTCGAGCGGCGACTGGCGTATTGAGGAGAATCCAGTGGATGGCAAGAAGTTTGACTTTAACCGGATTAGCGAGATTGCCGAGAAAGAAGGCTTTTTGTTGTTCATGAACGAGTCGACTAACTGTGAAAGCGACGGTACGCATACGCACGGTGAATTCGATATTCAGCACAGTATGGGCGAGGTGATGGATAAATGGTCGAAGAGCCGGATTATTGTCAGTAGCTTTTCTAGCCAGTTGCATCGAATTCAGCTACTTCTCGAGGAAGCGAAAAAGCACGACCGCAAAGTGGCGTTCGCTGGCTTTAGTATGATTCAGAACCTAGAAGTGGCGCTGCGTTCGGGTGTGATTAAAGTGCCGAAAGATACCGTCGTTAAGATGGAAGATTTGATTAAATTGCCTGATAACAAGATAACAATCGTCTGTACTGGCAGCCAAGGCGAGTTCAATGCGGTGCTCAATCGGATGGCGACGGGAGCGCACAAATACGTTAAAATTAAGGGTTCGGATGTGGTAGTACTGAGCTCGAATCCAATTCCTGGCAATGAAAAATACGTAGTGCGGACAGTTGATGGCCTGATGCGCGAGGGCGGCGAGATTATTCAAAATGGCAAAACACACCTAACTGGTATCGGGCCGCTGCACCTATCGGGTCACGGCTATTACGATGACCACGTGCGGGTGATTAATGCGGTCAAGCCGAAGTATTATCTGCCAAATCACGGCGAGTTTCATATGCTAGTGCATAATGCACGCTTGGCCGAGAAAGAATGCGGTATTCCGCGGCAAAATATATTTGTTTGTGATCCGGGCGATATAGTTGAGTTTACTAGCGATGGCGCGCACAAAATTGGCCGCATTGTTCACTCTGGCGGTACGATGTATGATGATGCCGGCGCGGTAGTCAGCGAAGTGGTGCTCAAAGACCGTATCCACATGAGTCAAGAAGGTATATTTATAGTCATATTGACGGTTCAGCGCGGTACGGGGCGGCTCTTGACTAGCCCAGACATTATCAGCCGCGGGTTTATTTACATGCGCGATAATGAAGAGCTAATGGGAATGATCCGCCAATATCTCAAGCAGAAAGCAGCGCGCAGTTTCTCTGGTAAGTATGACATAGAGGTGGTCAAAAAAGAAATCAAAGACGAAGTAACGCATATTTTGTATGATCAGACGCGGCGAACGCCGATTGTCATTCCAGTGGTTAATGAAGTTGGCGGCGCAGCGAAAGCACACGGCCGCGCCCCGCAAACTAAATCTGCTGGCCAGCCGTTGATGCCGCAGCCGTCAGGCAAGCGTTTCCCGCGCAAACAGACACCTGATACCGAGACAGTAGTGCCGCGCGACCGCTCAGACAGTCGCTCGTACTAACAGATATGTACATGAGGTTTTCTAGATAAAATTAGATATTGTAACATAAAATTGATATATTAACTATTTTTAGTTACGATCAAGACATGAAGAATATTGAATCTACCCCCCATCTTTATCAACGCCATTAGCAAGTATTAGTGTTTGTCCAGAACTCGCTGCAATTGAACCGTGGTCTACGCCAAATCCAAAAGTTAGAGTTTATTTTGAAAAATCTCGTCCGGACGCCTGGCCTATACTTCCGCCAAGAGATCAGCTCAATCCGCAAGCGCGGGAGGCGCTGGCTGTCTTTGATAAGGCAGACGAATTGCGGGCAGAACCTGGATATGAAGAAGTGTTGGAGCTGGCAGGCTTACGGGTAGAAGTAGACATTAAAGATAGTAAAAAGCAGGCAGCGGAAAAACTAATAGACAAAGGGATTAGACTAGGAAAAATACCTCCAGAAGATAGGGAAAGTAAACTAGCAAGATATACAGAAAGATCCGGATGGGTAAAATATGGGATAGAAAGACAAGTACTTAGTGGTGAGTTGCCTGGGGATAGCTTTCTGTGTAAACCTCTTCAACTAGGAAGTTCGGCTTTAGAAAGGCTGGCCATATTGGAAGCTCTTGGTTTTAATGAAGGAAACATCAAAGGTTCTATTGTATTTGGAAGTAAGCATAGATATGACAGAAAAGTTCAAGAAAGTGATAGGTTCTTTAGGTCAACAGAGGAAGAACAGAGAGAGCAGTTAAAACGTCTGCTTGATGACGCTAAGACAAATCAAGCGAACGAAGAAAAACGTAAAAAAGAGGCTGCTAGGGTAGCTGGTATTGAGAGAATGTCTGGAGGTGATGTAGAAAGGGTTGTTGAGTGGTTTGAATCTTGTGCGGAATCATTGCGGCAAGATGGCTATGTATTGAGTTCAATGGTAAACCTTGAGTCTAGCAGAGAGAAAGCTGAGCTTGTCAAAGGAAGTATCGCAGAACTGCGCCAATATTTTCCAGATTTGCGCTATCCAAGCGGCTTGAGTGTACTTGATTATTTATCAGAGACTTATGGTGCGGATTCGACAGCAGCAGTATTGGTTGGCGCGCAGGTCGTAGGAACAGGTAAAGTTTATACTCTTGGTCTAGACTGGGCGACTGTTTATAGAAAGTTAGATTCCTCAGATAGCCGCTCGTACTAACAGATAGCGCTATTGCTTTTTGTGGTAATTTATGCTACAATAGTAGTATACCCTTTTAGATATAAACAGAGTACAATAGGTAACGGTTATGGCAAAGAAAAAGACGACGCGAACTCGAAAATCGACTAAAACAACTCGTACAGCACGCGCTAGCAAAGCAGCGAAAGCACCAGCACCGCAGCATGAAGTACCCTCTGGGTTTTGGCCGCAGGTTGCGGCGGTGCTGTTGATGGCGCTATCGGCATTGCTGGTGGTATCGTGGTTTGGCGCGGGCGGTCCATTGCTTAATCAAATGCTAGAAGTGTCTAAGCGAACGATTGGCTGGGCGGTTTATATAGTGCCAGTTGTCGGTTTGTATGTAGCTGTTAGAATATTTGGCGCCGAAAACAACCGATTGCCAGCAGTCATGAAATTTGCCTCAATTTTGATAGTTATTTGGTTCAGCGGCTTATTCGGGCTGTTTCGCGAAAAGGGTGCGCCGTCGACTGGCGGTGTTGTTGGCGATGGTTTGAACTCGGTCGTCTTGTCGCTGGTTAATATACCAGTCGGTGTTTTTATTTATATTTTGCTGATTGCGATTACGCTATTGTTTGTGTTGCAACTGCGGTTTAGCGATATTGCAGCAATGTTCAAGACGGCAGTAGCCAGCAACGAAAAGGCAGAGAACGAAGCTAATGTCCAGGTTATGCGCAAAGCTGCCGAAGAGGATCACGGCAAGATGGACGATTTCAAGCTTAATGAAGGCGTGCCAACAGTATCGCAAGATGACAGCAAGCAAAGTGCGAAGCTTAAAATCAAACCGCAAGCTAAAAAAGCCGAAGCCGATCGCGACGACAAAATGGCGATGCTGGCGGTTAGCGACCCGAACTGGCAATTTCCGAGCCTTGATTTGCTAGAGAAGAAGGAAGCGCCAGCTGATGCGGGCGATATCAAGCAGAATGCGCGCATTATTCAAGATACTTTGCGTGAATTTAACATTAATGTCGATATGGAAGGCGCTAATATCGGCCCGAAAGTGACTCAGTATACGCTGCGTCCGCCGGCGGGCATCAAGCTGAGTAAAATTACAGCGCTAGAGACTAATATTGCGCTGAATCTGGCAGCGTCGAGCTTGCGCATGGAAGCGCCGATTCCAGGTAAAAAAGCTGTCGGTATCGAAGTGCCAAACAAGAAAGCGGCTGACGTACGTATCCGTTCAATTTTAGAAAGCGCTGAATGGCGCCGCCGCAAAGAGCCGCTGAGTTTTGCGATTGGTAAAGACATTTCAGGACTGCCGTTTGTCGGCGAACTTAACAAAATGCCGCACTTGCTAGTGGCTGGTCAAACTGGATCGGGTAAATCGGTAATGATCAACACGCTGCTAAGCAGTTTGTTGTATCGTAATGCACCGAGTGATATGAAGTTAATTCTTGTCGACCCGAAGCAAGTCGAGATGGCGCCGTATCAGGATATTCCGCACCTGTTGACGCCGGTGATCGTCGAGCCAGAGAAGACAATGAGCGCACTGAAGTGGGCGGTCAACGAGATGGAACGCCGTTATAGCTTGCTAGCCGAAGAGCGAGTACGCGATATCAAGACTTACAATGAACGGGCTAAAGCAAAAGGCAAGAAAATCGGTGTTTCTGATGAAAAGGGTAATGTACAGCAAGTTGACGAGGGTACTATGCCGTATATCGTGATTGTGATTGACGAGATGGCTGATCTGATGATGGTAGCTAAGCGCGATGTCGAGGGCTTAATTGTTCGTTTGGCGCAGAAGGCGCGAGCGGTTGGTATTCATCTGGTGCTAGCGACGCAGCGTCCGAGCGTTGATGTGATTACCGGTCTCATCAAGGCAAATGTGCCGGCGCGAATTGCCTTTACAGTGGCCAGCCAGACCGATAGCCAGACAATTCTCGACCAGGCTGGCGCCGAGAAATTGCTGGGCCAAGGAGACATGCTGATCAAAACTGCTAGTATGCCGAAGCCGAAGCGTATTCAGGGCGCTTGGGTGATGGACAGCGAGGTGAACAAAATTACTGATCAGCTGCGGATGCAGGCGCCGCCTCAGTACAATGATGAAATCGTTAGCCAGCCAGTGCAGCTAAACGGTAAGGGCGGCGTAGTGATGGACTTCGGTGGTAATAGTGGCGACGATATGTTCAAAGATGCAGTGCAAGTGGTAGTGCAGATGCGCAAAGCCTCGACGTCGTTATTGCAGCGGAAGCTACGAATCGGCTACTCGCGAGCAGCACGGATTATTGAAGAAATGGAAGAGCAAGGTATCATCGGGCCAGCGGATGGTTCGCGGCCGCGCGAGGTATTGATATCTAGTGTGGACGAGATTAGCGCTGGCGGCGATTCCTAAGATTACTGAGCGCCAACATATTCGCCGAGGATAGTAACCTCGTGATTGCTGCGCTCAATGTCGCGGATAGCTTGATAAAGCGGTTGTCCAGCGCAGTCGACGACAATAAAAAACTTGTATTTCCAAGGCTGACCGACGATTGGCTGCGATTGTAATTTGGCGAGATTGATACGGCGCTTGGCGAATATCTGTAATACCTCGACGAGGGCGCCAGGCTGATGGTCGGTGGTGATGACCAGAGAAGCACGATTAGCATCAGCAGGCGCATTAGACGGTTCAATTACCAAAAAGCGGGTGATATTATCGGGATTGTCGTGGATGGAACGCTGTAGTATTGGCAAATTATATAATTCAGCAGCAGTTTGGCTAGCGATAGCGGCACATTGCCGGGAGCCATTTTGCTTGATAAATTCGACGGCGCCGGCGGTATCAAAAAATTCAATTGGTGTTGCCTGCGGTAGGTGTTTCTGCAAGAAATAGCGGCACTGAGAAAGGGCTACCGGGTGAGAATAAACCTCAGTAATATCGCTGATTTTGGCATCTGGCAGACCAATTAGCATTTGCTCGACAGGCAGCTTGATTTCGCCGACGATCGGCGCACTGCATTCCTCAATATAACGGTAAACTTCGTTAATGCTGCCAAATAGGGTGTTTTCGACCGCTGTAACGATCGCGTCGGCGCTACCGTCGTCGTAGGCGGCGAAAACTTCGCTAAACGTTGTGCAGGGAACGAGTTTGGCGCTAGCGCCGTACCATTGGCGGACGGCCTGGTCGTGGAAAGAGCCAGCTTGGCCCTGGATAGCGATATGCATTCTAGTATCATAGCATAATTGTGATTTTGACCACAAAACTCGTTGGCAGAAGCGCCAAGATTTTCTGGTAAAGTGGTTTAAGATATACGATTAGATAATCGGAAGGATATAATTGCCAAGCGCTTCTATTGACATTATTAGCATATTATGCTATGATTGATTATAGGTTATAAGATAAACTAACATGGCTAAAACAATTATTTCTACTGGCGAGAAACCTCATCTGCCGGAAACGACTAATAGAAAAGACCTCCTCTTGCGGCGAATAGGCGGCGCTGTGACCGGTCTAGTATCTCGGTTTAAAAATTTATATCCTGGTATTGGCGATAGTAGTGTTAACTTTGATGCCGCGGGTGGTGATACGGATACTACCAATCCTGAGGTTGGCAAGGAAATACTTGATGAGGAAACGCTGAAAAGGATTAAGGCGATTGATGATAATTGGGAATTTCGGGCTAATGTTGACAGCTTTAATAGTAGCTTTGTTTCCAGAAGCCGCCTTGATTTTGCAGGAAGTATTGCCAACGGCAACTATGAAGAAATAGAAAAGCTGATACCTGAAATAAGAAAAATGGTAAAGAACGATAAAAGGTTTAACCGGAAACCGGAAGATTTCGATGAAGCATATGTTCGTTATCACGCTAATTTACCGGGTTTAGCGCAAGATAACGTTGCGGCGCTTTTTAGAAAGCATTATAAGCACATGCCAAAACTTGCAGATAATGCGCGCCGTGCTATGCAGAAACAGATTGATTTTATATATTCTCTCAAAGATGACAGCAACAAAAGCGACTATTTTGACTACGACTATGAACATGAGGGCGCTGTGATTAAACTAATGAATGCCGAATCTATGCTGCCCGAGGAGATAACCGAAGAATTTAGGGATATAATTATCAATGAGGTGGCCGAGGTGGTTGAAGCTGCTGCAAATTCAGAGGGTTGGCGTGGGTTTGATAAGTACGCAGCCTGGCTGGCAGATCATGGTTTTCCGCCGGAGCGCTGGCCGCGGGACGCCAGAGATCGAGAGGACTTCCCGGAGCCGCTGCGCCGGCTGGTTAACGAACAGGGCGATAAAGAAAAGGGGCTTGATCGGGCGATCATCAAATACTGTATAGAAAAGACAGAGCTGTATGATGGCGATAGCGGTAAGATGAAACCCGACGTCTACGGACGGTGCGATTTGATACAGAAGTACTTTGAGGGACGTTTGCCGGATGTGGATCCTAAGATAATGACTTGCGGTATTGTAGGTATGGTTGATTCGTACTCTTCTAAGAGTATAGATCATCAGGTGTATAGGTACAATGACTATGTCCAAACCATTCGCGAGATTGGACAGAGCAACGCCAACAGGCTGGGCGAAGAGCTGGGGATAACGCATTTTTCTGACTGGAGTCCAGAGGTCTTGCGAGGCACGCTGCATATATTAGAGACTGGGCGTACGGAATCTGGCAACCCAGCAACGATAATTATCAGGGGATTTACCGGCGATCACAACGGCGCCGCGTATAAATATCACAACATAAAATCTACCGACATGTTTGCTGTTGAGATAGGCCATACCGATATGCTATCTGGTATAGTAGAAAAGCTAGAGAGAGCTGGTGTCAACAGCAATACGTTCTATGCGGCTATCTTGTTTGGCCATGGCAGCGAAGATGCGTTTACCATGTCGTTTGGTGAAAGAATATCGCCAGATTCTCAGGAGTGGCGTAATAAGAAGGGTCTGCGCGATCTTGTTACGGCTTTGGTAATAGATACTATTGTACTAAATTCGTGTCATCCGCTTGTACGAGAAGAGGATAGATTTGAGCCTCTTACGCTTGGCAAAGGATTTCAGCGGCGCAGAGGTGCGGCGGTAGCGATTTCTAAGGCGTTTCCATGGACTAGGGTTGTTAGCGGTTTAGATGGAGTAACATATGACTGGGTAGATGAAACAGGTTATGCTAATATTGAAACTAGAGACGATGAAGGGGATGGAACATTTACAATGGCGGAAACCTGGAATGGATGGACGTGTGTATATGAGAAAGGAGCAGATAGACAATGAGTGAAAAAGTATGTTATGGCATCGACAGGCCAGATTCAGAAGTGGAGCCAACGAGACCTGACGATTACGAGGCGTTTGCGAGGAGATACTTGGCGGATGTAGCGAGTGCGATGTATCATTTTGCGCAGGGTGACGGCGATGCTTCTATGGATGTTAATCTGGCTCGGTTTGATAGTCATGGTAATCTGTCTGAAGATGAATTTGACACGTATCGTATTGAATACAAGGCTAGTGAAAATGGAGGGATTGGCGAATGTCATGTATACAAAATTATTCCCGGTGAAGATGATTTGCAGGAGGCTACCATGCAAGAAATTACCGCGCAAGACGCGAACCTTGATACCTGTAACACGTTGGGGCGGATTTGGGAAAAACTCGCACCGCAGCAAGAGCCTGGCGGTCGTAATGACAGATAAGCTTTATGCGCGAAGATTTTGAGCGTACTTCAGATGATAGCGCTGAGCAAGCTGCCGATAAACGTCCAGTAATTGATCTGATTTGGGCAGCGATGGGAAGGCTTAGGCGTCTCAAAAGAAAGCTTACGCCAGTGCTGGTTATTCCTAAGAATGGAAGTCCCAAAATTATGTCAGAATATTCGGCGGATAGGTATGATAGGGAGCTAGGTATTGAACCAGGGATAAATACAGCGCAGAGCAGTAGTTCTTATACTGATGAATACCGCCTGATACCGACGGAATCGCCAGGTGTTGAGCCCGAGATTGACCAAGCCGCGGCAAACAATGAAATCAGCCCTGAAGAGGCGGCTTGGCTATTAGAATTGAGAAAGTCAGTCAAGGTTGCTCCTCGCCTAGCTAATCAATTGGCAGACGATAAGGAAGGCAGAAGTAATATTATCACGTATATTGCTGGAGCGGACAAGTCTTTAAGTACTAAAACATCAGAAGATTATTATAGGGGCGATAGGGCGGAGCTGACAGAATACGAAATGCTACACCAGCTTGATGAGTTTCTTGCCAAGATAGAAGCCTTGGGTGGTAAATATGCAGTTGACGCCCAATTCATGCGCGAGAACTTGACGTTTATTGGCGAAAAAGAATACAAGGAAGCGGTGGCTGGCATTGCTGCCAATTGGAAAGCACTCCTCGAGGCGGATGCCAAATTGCAAATTTGCGTTATCGCTGGCGAGATTGCTAAGTCAAAAAATAGTCAAGGAAAGATGATTTATGATAATCAGATAAAGAGCGATGAGTATTTACTTGACAATATATTAGCCAATTTCACCGAGGAAGATTGGGAAAAGTACGGCGGCAGGATTCTTGTTGATCGAGATGATATTGCGCAGACGCAGAAAGAGCATTTGAGGGTTGTGCTGCTGGACGATTGGACTATTAGCGGCTGGCAGCTTAGGAAAGTCTACATTTCGCTGATTGGCCAATATCCCGAAATAAAAGATCAAATTGAAGTACAATTGATTGCAGCTAATGAACAAAGGATAAAGTACGGGCTTTCAGTCGATTGGCTGTATGTCGGCGAAAAGATCCCTGTTAAGGCGTATTTCTCGGCGCATTATTCCGCGGTAGCAGGAGAGAAAGCGCATATAACTGGTTCTCACTCTGCGGTTGACTTCGATTTTGAATCCACGATAATGAAAATGATTAGAGAGGCTGAGCGTTTAGGGGTAAAGGACATTCATATGCCTCCGGGAACGAATATTGTGCGTCCGTATCGCAAAGACGGGGTGACAAGAGCTAATCTAACCAATATCGAAAGAGCCCGCCAGTACCGGCGCGGGCGTCTGGTAGCAAAGCAAGGGGGCAGCCATGCTATACTATGAGGATATGGGAGGGATCGCTGAAAAAGCCGTTAATCATTTGTCTGCTGACTTTCGCGCTGGACTAGATGAAAAAGATTCTGCAAGGATTAAGGAGGCGTCAGAAAGGTTGCCGCATAATGTGGTTATTGAGGGGATTGGCAACCGAATGCTAATCCGGGACTTTTTAGTGCAGACAAAAGGAGAGCTATCGAAATATGTTTCGACTGTTGACGACAGGGAATCAGATTTGGAAGGTAGCACGCGGCGCTTGTTTAGTATCATAGACGAGAACTTAGATGGAATTTGCCAGGCTGCCGAAGAGTATAAAGATGAGCCGGGCGGTCTCGGCATGGAACGTTTTCGCCGAGCATTTCAGAATTCAGATGATGCTGCTATTATAAAATTGGCGGAGCATATTGCTCAGATGGATGTTGATACGATATTAGCGATAAATAATCCGTATACTGTGATGAAGACTATCCGATCTGATATTGTTGAGGAATTGTGGAAAAACGTACAGAGCTGCCGAGAAGCTAGCGACAGTTTAGAAGTTAGAGAAAATATTAAAGAAACAGCGGCGGAGTTTGTCGAGGTTATCGATCGAAATATTCTGGGTAGCATGATGTATGGCGACGAATATACCGCTAACCATACTTAGTAATTAACCATAACAGTTCTCTTTTTTGTAAATTGGGTAGTATATATAGCATGCGGAGCCTGCTTTTTGCTGCAGAGGCGATGGGGGCTGCGGGCGGCTAGCTTTTTTGCGGCGGATAGGTTATAATACTAGTGATATTAAACCTAAGGTTGCGTGAGATAACGTAACCATCCGTACGGATACCAAGGAGGTAATGTATGAGAGAATACGAGCTGACGGTTCTTATTCGGCCTGATTTGGAGGCGAATTTGGATGCGGTGCTTGGTAAAGTCAAGCAGCTGATCGCCGATAACGGCGGTTCGGTTAAGGCTGAGGACAATTGGGGCAAAAATCGCCTCGCTTACAGCATCAAAGGCGAAGATTTTGCGGTGTATGTGTCGATGGATGTCGAGCTGCCAGCGGACGCGCTACTCAAGATTAGCAACGCACTGAATATTAGCGACGAAGTTATTCGATATTTATTGGTCAAAATAGATCATAAGGCACGTGCTGCTTTGGCAGAGGCCAAGAAACGCGCGGCTGAGCGCGAGACTGAAAGCGGCGAAGATTAAGCCATAAATAGGAGGGAGATCTATCATGGCAAAGGGGTTTAACAAAGTAATATTAATGGGAAATCTGACGCGGGACGTTGAACTGCGGACAACGACGAGCGGCCAGAGCGTAGCTAATTTCAGTTTAGCGGTTAGCCGGAGTTGGCGCAATCAAGACGGCCAGCAGCAAGACCAGACCAGCTTTATTAACTGCGTAGCGTGGGGCAAGCCGGGCGAGATTATCTCGCAATACGTTAAAAAAGGCGCGCCGCTTTTGGTGAGCGGCCGGCTTGACCAGCGCAGCTACGAAGATAAAGATGGTAATAAACGGTCGGCTGTTGAGGTGGTAGTCGAAGACTTCAACTTTGTTGGTGGTCGCAACGACAGTAATGCACCGGCATCGACACCGCCGCCAGCGACTAGCACCAAAGATGTGGTCGTCGAAGATATCGACGATAAGCCGATCGACTTAAGCGAGATCCCATTTTAACGATTAGAAAGGATTATAAATTATGGCAAAAAAAATGCGCAAGGATGCTCCAGTAGTATTCTCGTATAAAGAGGTGAAGACACTGTTGCGCTATATTAGTCCGGTGAGCGGCCAAATCGAGCCGATTTCCAAGACGGGCTTGAGTGCTAAATTGCAGCGGATGCTGGCTCGCGAGGTAAAGCGGGCGCGTCATCTGGCGCTGCTACCGTTTGTGACGCGAGATTAGGGAATTTTCCAGCGTACGAAATGCTTTGTCGTGCGCTGAAGGATATTTCTAAAGACGCAAAAGGAGATGAAATGTATCAACCAACTGATTTGAAAAAAGGCGTAGTGTGCCAAATCGACAGTCAACCGTATCGAGTGATTGACTACAACCAGAAAGTGATGGGCCGCGGCGGTTCTATCGTTAATGTCAAATTGAAGAATTTAATTACTGGTGCGGTTATTCCCAAAACGTTTAAAGGCCAAGATAAGATTGAGCCAGCCGAGGTGACTAGCAAAACTGTCCAATATTTATACAATGACGGTTCAGCTTTCTTTTTCATGGATCCGAATAATTTTGAGCAGTTTGAGCTGTCGGCCGACTTGGTTGACGAAGCTAAAAACTTCATGAAAGAGGGCGACGAGCTGGCTTTGCAATTCTTTGACGGTAAGGTGATTACCGTCGAGATGCCAAAAAATGTTTATTTGGAAGTGACCTATACAGAGGCGGTGGTTAAAGGTGATACGACTAGTAGCGTTTTGAAAGATGCGACGCTTGAGACGGGTGCGGTCGTTAAGGTGCCAGCTTTTATAAAGGTTGGCGATATTATTTCGGTTGACACGTCTACAGGCGAGTATCGCGAACGCAAGAAATAGCTTATTAAACTAAAATAAGTGTTTCGCAGCGTGCTAAAATGTAAATATGACTAACAAGCGAGCGCGTGCCGCTGCAAGTGCTAAACGCCTGCACAAAAAAGTTAAACAAACATATCGTTCGGCAATGCCCGAGCAAAAACGCCACCGGATGTTAGTTTGGGCGGCGTTTTTTGTTGTAGCGGCGATTTTGGTTGTGCAAATATTGTATCCGCTTGATCGAGCGCTGCCGTTAGCGCGGATGAATGGCCGCTGGGTTGGTTGGCAGAGTGAGACAGATTTGGCTAACCAAGCGACGTTAGTATTCCAGCGATCGAAAATTAAATTCATTATTGGCGGCAAACCGAGCGGTGTTTATACGCTGAGTGAAGCTGGTGCTGATATCAAGGCTGAAGAGATGGCAAGTCGACTGGCGAACTATCCCTTTTGGCTGCGTTTAGTGCCGTTTTCGATATTTTGGCAGCTGCCAAATGTGCAAACGCTAGATCTAGCTTTCGCGCTGCCGACATTAGAGGTTTTTGCACAAAAAACTAGTTCGCAACTGTCGCGGCCGCCAATAAATGCTGGCGTGGCGTTTAAAGACGGTCAGCTAACGGCGGTTAATGATGTGCCGGGACATTTGGTGAGTGCGCAAGCTATCAAAAACGTGCTGCAAACAACCAAGTATTCATTTGCTGGCATAACGGAGCTTCGAATTGATGCTAAGTTACAAGAGGCGTCGCGGCGCAGTACGGCGTTCGCTTCTGTCCGTAATCAAGCCGAGCAAGCATTGGCTCGTCCTTTGACGATTCGCGCTGCCGATCAGACGTTTGCAGTTGGCAATGCCGAGAAAGCTTCATGGCTAGAGTTTGGCGAAACAGCAGAAGGTGGCACGACCCTGGTGATTAACAGGCAAAAACTACAAAGCTCAATTGATAATTGGTCGAAAGCAGCTGGGCATCCGGCTGGCCAGACAAATATCAATATTGAGAACGGGCGAGAAGTTTCGCGGACGACGGGTGAGAAGGGTAGTCAGGTTGACGCTGATTCAATAGTGCAGCCAGTCACTGATTATCTGCTGAGAGGTCAAGGTAGTAGCGTGATCTTGGCGGCGATGACTGATTTAGAGCCGAGCGTAATTTATAATAACCGCTATACTCCTACCGAGGATGGCTTGCGAGCTTATGTACGTGATAAGGCACGTAATGGTGCTTGGTTCTCGATTCGCCAGCTGGGCGGTAGCGGTTGGTCGGCAGATGCCGACGCCGAGGAGAGTGTCGTTAGCGCTAGTACTTATAAGTTATTTGTTGCTAAACGTTTGTTTGATGAGATAAATGCCGGGGGAATTAGCTGGAGCGACCCGATGCTTGACACAACGGTATCGGGCTGCTTTGATCGGATGACTATTGCCAGTACTAATCCATGCGCGGTGGCATGGCTAGATAGATTTGGCCGGCAAAATCTGAACGATTTTGTTTACCGACTAGGGTTTTCGCGGGCAGTGACTTTCACGCACGCGCAGGCAACTCATGTGTCGGCGGGTGATCTGACGAAGTTCATGGTCGGATTGGAAACCGGCTCGCTAATTAGCGGAGCTCAGCGCGAGCGGCTGTTGTATTCTTTGTCGCACCATCCTTACCGTTATGGTATACCGACGGGTAGCCAAGCACGCGAAGTTTATGATAAGGTTGGCTTTTTGTGGAACTACGTGCACGACACGGCGATTGTCCGGCATCCGCGCGGTACTTACGTAATGACGATTATGACTCAGGGTAAATCGTACGCAGCGATTGCGGCGATGACCCGCGACATTGAGCGGATTATGTATCCATAGTAGAATTGAGGAATGAAGCAACGGTTAGATAAATTAATGCTGGCGCGTGGATTGGTAGGCTCGCGTTCGGAAGCCGAGAATTGGATTCGTTTGAGGCGCGTACGCGTTGGCGGGCGGGCGGCAACTAAGCCAGGGTTGTTCGTTGATGAGTCGGTATCGATTGAGTTGACAGCACCAGAGCGTTATGTGTCGCGGGCCGGATTAAAATTGGCGGGCGCGGCGAAAGCTTTTAATTTGGATTTTCATAGCAAGACGGTATTAGATATTGGCAGCAGCACGGGCGGCTTTACTGATTTTGCGCTGCAGCATGGCGCGAAGAAAGTATACGCTGTGGATGTTGGCACCGATCAGCTGCACCCGAGCTTACGCGGCAATAAACGAATTGAGCTGTATGAAAAAACTGACATTCGTGATTTTGTGCCAAGTGAAATTCCGGATATAGTGGTGATTGACGTGTCGTTTATTAGTCTGAGGCAAATTTTGCCGCACGTTGCGAAAATCGTTGATAAAAATACAACGATAGTAGCAATGGTTAAGCCGCAATTTGAGGCGCAACGCCAACAGCTGACTCGTGGCGGTATCGTCAAGAATGACGGCGTGCGGCGGGCAATCTTGCGCGAATTCGAGCAGTGGGTGCGTGCTAATTTTATAATTATTGATAAAGCAGACAGCGAAGTGAAAGGCGCGCACGGCAACTTGGAGCGGTTTTATATATTGAGAAAAGCTGGAAGTTGTTAGCGGCTTATGCGGCTGGCCGGTGATTCGCTGGCAAATTGGTCTAAGCTATATCAAATCTAAGCGATTAAATGTTAAATTATTTACTAACGTTAAATCTAAATTCAACTACATCATCTGGCTGCATGACGTAAGTTTTACCTTCGGTGCGGATTTTGCCGGCGGCGCGAGCGTTAGCCTCTGAGCCGGCAGCGACTAAATCGTTGTAATTAACAACTTGGGCTGCGATAAAGCCCTTTTCGAAATCAGTGTGAATGACGCCAGCGGCTTGCGGCGCTGTCCAGCCTTGGCGGATTGTCCAGGCGCGAACCTCTTTCGGTCCGGCGGTTAAGTAGCTTTGCAGCCCGAGTAAATCGTAGGCGGCGCGAATCATTTGCGTTAGTCCGGCTTCTGGCACGTCGTAACTTTGTAAGAGTTCGAGCGTATCGCTGGGGTTAAGGCCTTTAATTTCGTCCTCAAGCTTGGCGCAGATGAATAGGCTGCGGGAGTGTGGCACGAGATTGCGCAGGCTCTGCTTCTTGTCTTTGCTAGCCAGGGTTTCTTCATTGACGTTGAACACATAAATTACTGGCTTGGCGGTCAAAAGGTGTAAATCAGCGATATCGTCAGGATCAACGCCGGAAATTTCGTTAATTGGCGTGCCAGCGCGCAGTTTTTCAGCAAGCACTTCTAAACGATTTTTGATAGCGCTAGCTTTGGGGTTGGCTTTGGCCTCTTTGGCGAGGCGAGCTAGGCGAGTTTCTAGTGTTTGCAGATCAGCCAGAATCAGTTCGGTATTGATAGTGTCGATATCGCGTTTTGGATCGATAATATTCTCGACATGAATGATATCGTCGCTTTCAAAAGCGCGGACGATGTGGACGATGGCGTCGCATTGGCGGATATTGGCTAGAAATTTGTTGCCTAAACCTTCGCCTTTGGAAGCTCCGGCGACCAGCCCGGCAATATCGACAAAAGTCACGGTAGCCGGGATGATTTTCTCGGTGTGGTACATTTTGGCGAGGACGTTTAGGCGATCGTCGGGTACTGGCACGATGCCGGTGTTTGGTTCGATAGTGGCAAAAGGATAATTGGCCGCCAAAATATTATTATTAGTTAAAGCATTAAAAAGCGTGGATTTGCCAACATTCGGCAAACCGACAATTCCGATAGATAAACTCATAATCCTACATTATAGCATTTAAAGGGTATTGTCTGAAAAGTAATTATCTAAAAAGCTTGCGTTTTTTACTTTGCTTATGCATAATATAAGGTATATGAAAATTCAAAAAGGGATGGGCGATTTCTTTGCACTCGACATCGGTACCAACGCGGTGCGAGTGTTGCAGCTAGCTGCTTCTGGCCAGGGCAGTTGGAACCTGGTTGCATACGGATATGTGCCTGTCGATCACAAAATTACCGCGAGCGACTCGCCAGAAGCGCGGCGCCGGCTCGGCGAGGCCACGATGACGGCAGTAGGCCAGTCTGGTGTTCGTACTAAAAATGTAGCGATTGGCTTGCCGTCGAGTAAGACTTTCACTACGGTTATTGACGTACCAGCGATGAGCGAAGCGGAACTGCGGGCGACTATGAAATACCAAGTTGATCAGTATATTCCGATGAGCAGCGACGAGGCGAAAGTTGACTGGGCACTGCTAGGCGGTTCGCTAAAGTCGCAAAACCAAAACGAAGTATTAATCACTAGCGTGTCCAAGCAGTATAGCGAAGAACGTTTGGAATTAATTGAATCGCTTGGCCTGAACGTGATAGCTGAAGAGCCAGATCCGTTAGCAATGGTGCGAGCGTTAGTACCAGCTACTGCTAGTAATTCAGCTTATATGCTGGTCGATATGGGCGAGTTATCGACAGATATCGCTTTGACTTACGGCGATACGCCGCGATTAATCAGAACGATTCCGACTGGGCTGAACTCGCTAGTTAAGGCTGTAGCTCAGAACCTGAGCGTCCAAGAGGACCAGGCTCGCCAGTTTATCCTGAAATTTGGTCTAGATCAAAGTCGCCTCGAAGGGCAAGTTTTCCGTGCTGTCGAGATGACGCTTGATAATTTTGCTTCTGAATTGTCAAAATCGATTAAATTCTTCCAGAATAGATATGAAGATGTGGCGGTTTCTCAAGCTTTATTATCTGGATACGGCGCGACTGTGCCGCAAATCGATTCGTATTTGGCGGGCAAGATTAATATATCAGCGGTTGCAACTAGCCCTTGGCAAAATATAAATGTCTCGCAGAGCATGCAGCAGCAACTAGCGCCGATTGCTAACGAGTTTGCTACGGCGGTTGGCCTGGCGAAACGGAGAAACTTGTCATGATTGAAGTAAACCTAATACCAGACGTTAAGCGGGAATATTTGCACGCTCAGCGGGTTCGTAATACGGTGATATCGGTATCAATGTTAGTGGCTGCAGCTGCGGCAGGTGCTGTGATTGTGCTGGGGCTTGCTTTGGGGTCGCTGCAGTTTGCTAGCGGCCAGGCTGATAATGCTATTAAAAGCAAATATAAAGAACTTAGCGATAAACCAGATATTAATGATCTTTTGACTATTCAGAATCAGCTAACTCAGATTGATATGATTAGTAGCAATCAAGGTGTTAATTCACGCATCTTTGATACCTTGAGCGCGGTTAACCCGCAGGCGCCAAACAACGTGACTATGTCGACGGTACGTTATAATGCGTCAGAAAAAACAATTACCATAGAAGGCTCAACCGCTGGCGGTTTTAATGCGGTAGACGCGCTTAAAAAAACTATTCTTAATACTAAATTGAAATACACAAAAGATTCGGAATCTGCAGAAACGCCGCTATCTAGCTCTGTGAGAATTACCAACACGGCGTATGCCGAAGATTCTGGCGGAGAGAAGAAACTGACGTTTACTCTGACGTTTTCTTATCCCGAAGAATTGTTGTCGAACAGCGTTAAAAGCTTAGTAATCGTTTCGCCGACTGGCTCGGTAGACGTGACTGATTCAAAAAAGCACGTGCCAGATTCGCTGTTTGAGGCAAAGACTTCAAACAAAAAGGAGGATAAATAATGGCGGAAGCAAAGAAAGATACCTCGCTAAATAAGCGCCGGCAAATTGATCGTAGCGGCCGCGTAATGTTCGGCTGGGTGGCAGGCGCGTCGGTTTTGGTTGGCTTTGCGCTGGTTATTGGCGGTTTTCTAGTACAGCGTATAGTTTTTGAGACAAAAGTTCTAGCTGAAAAGAATCAAACAACATCGACGCTCGATAGTAATATTAAGACATATGACGGTTTGCGCGACAATATCCGCGTGTTAAACACCAATTCGGCGCTCGGCTCTGCAAAACTTAATGATAAGGAAGATCCGCTGCGTGTTATCTTGGATGCTTTGCCAGCTGACGACAACTCGCTAGCGCTTGGCGCCTCTGTACAGAATTTAGTTGGCCGAGTGCCTGGCGCTAAGCTTGAGTCTTTTCAAACAGTTTCTTCGAACGAAAATTCCTCTGACAGTAACAAAAATAACAGCTCGTCAAGCGACAACAATGCCGATAATTCTAGAAGTGTTCAACAGATAGCCTTTACGATGGAATTATCAGCCAGCAATGCAGATATACTGCGCAATGTTTTGCGTAATTTCGAGAAGTCAATTCGCGTGATTGATATTGACGAATCAACGATTGAAGCGTCAGATTCTAAGTTTACGATGTCAATTTCTGGACATGCTTATTACTTGCCAGGTAAAACAGTTCAACTTAACAAGAAGGGGATAAAGCCGTGAAGAAGAGCGATATAGCGATGATTGTACTGATTGCCGGTTTATCTATGCTAATAGCGTTTACTATTGGTAACAATATTCCTGCGCTTAAGGCGCCGCGGGTTGGTACTAGTGTTAGCACTATCGAGAAAATGAGCAGTGATGTCAAAGAGCCAAGCTCAGAAGTTTTTAATTCTAATGCCATAAATCCGACAGTAGAAACAATAATTGGTTCATCTAGTTCGCCTAATTCACCCGATGCCGCAGCCAACCAGAGCCAAAACCGGGATCGTAGTCAGAATCAAAATAGGTAGGAGTCTTTCTAGTGGCACTGATGACCGATGACATTCAGGAGAAGCTCATCAAGCTCTTGGTTGACGAGGGTTTGGTTTCTCGTGAGGTTATTGATAGAGCCACTAAGCAGTCGGCTAAAACGAACAAGCCGTTGTTGACGGTTTTGGAAGATATCGGCGAGATAGACGACGAGCTGTTGACTCATGCTATTGCTCACGTTTCGGGTGTGCCGTATGTTAATTTGACGGCTAGTATCATTGACCAGAGTATCCTATCGCTGCTGCCGAGCGATATTGCTGAGCGCTTCATGGCGGTGCCGCTAGCCGAGGTGAATAATCGTCTGGCGGTGGCGATGATTGATGCCAATAACGTCCAGGCGGTAGATTATTTAGCTAACCGTATTCAGCGGCCGCTTAAGGTCTTTATGGCATCGGAAGCGGGTGTCCGTCATGTTCTCGACCAGTATAAGACCGACTTGTCGACCGTTGACGAAGCGGCGCAGGCTACTCAGGCCGAGGCTATTCAATCGTCAAGCGATATCAAAACTATCGTCCAAGATTCGCCGATTAGCCGGGCATTGAGTACTATCCTAGAGTATGCAGTCAAGAGTCGCGCTAGCGATGTGCATATTGAACCGCTCGAAAAATCGCTGAAAATACGCTGCCGCGTCGATGGCGTACTGCGCGAGGTCATGCAGCTGCCGAAGAGTATTGAGCCGGCGCTAGTTAGCCGCATCAAAATTTTATCCAATTTGAAAATCGACGAACATCGTATTCCGCAGGATGGTCAATTTGCAGTTAATGTTGCTGGAAAAGAAGTCGATCTGCGTATCGCTGTCAGTCCAGTTGTTTGGGGCGAACAGGTAGTGATTCGCCTGCTTGACAAAACTGGCAACACGTTCGATCTCGAGCAAATGGGCTATGTCGGTCGGGCCTTACGAATGATTCGCAAAGGCATCAAGCGTCCTAACGGCATGATTCTAACAAGCGGCCCGACTGGTAGCGGTAAGTCAACTAGTTTATATGCATTGATTAAAGAGATCAAAACCGATGCGATTAATATTGTGACACTTGAGGATCCAGTTGAGTATAAGATGGACGGTGTCAATCAGATCCAGGTTAATAACGACGTTGGTTTGACGTTTGCTAATGGCCTGCGCAGTATCTTGCGCCAAGATCCAGACGTAGTGATGGTTGGCGAGATGCGCGATAGTGAGACGGCTAACCTTGGCGTGCAAGCAGCACTAACGGGACATCTGGTGTTCTCGACACTGCATACCAATTCGGCGGCCGGAGTGTTGCCGCGCTTACTCGATATGGATGTCGAGCCGTTCCTGATTGCTAGCACGGTCAACACAGTAATTGGCCAGCGGCTAGTGCGCCGCGTGTCGCCGCATCGCGATGCTTACTGGTCGAACCCGCTTGAGACGCAGATGATTCTTGAGACGGTGGGGCATTTATTGCCCAAGACTAAAGAGGACGTAGCGCGCGTGTCCGAGGATTTGGGCTACAAGGACTTGCCATTAGCCAATCAACGAGCCTACGTGCTGGTCAAAGGTCGCGATACGCCAGCTACGCCGCATGGCTATAGTGGTCGGGCTGGGCTGTACGAGGTAATGGATGTAAATGAAGGTATCCAAGACCTAATTGTTCGCCGGGCCACTAGCAACGAGATCCAGCGCAAAGCAGTCGAGGATGGTATGATTACAATGCGCCAAGACGGCTACTTGAAAGCCTTGCAAGGAATCACTACACTAGAAGAAGTAAACCGCGTAACGTCGGCAGACACAGCATAAAAGGAGGGGACAATGCCAGAACAAGAATTACGGATTGAAGTTTTACTAGAGGAAGTTATCAAGCGCCGAGCTAGCGACTTGCATATTCAAGTTGGTTTACCGCCGATGCTGCGAATTGATGGCACATTGATAGCTATTGCTGGTTTTGATGCTCTCGATGAAGCGCAAGTCGAGTCGCTAGTATTTGCGATCCTCGACGAAGATCAGCAGCAGATTCTTCTCAAGGATAAAGAGTTTGATTTTAGCTTTGCTTTCGGTACGCTCGGACGATTCCGGGTTAATGCTTTCCATGAGCGCGGTAACCTAGCAGCAGCGCTGCGCTTAATTCCAAATGAGATTAAGTCGGTGACCGAGCTCGGTATGCCGCCAGTAGTGATGAATTTTGCCGATTACCCGCGCGGTTTGGTGCTGGTGACTGGGCCGACTGGCTCTGGCAAGTCGACTACTCTGGCGGCGCTGGTTGATAAGATCAACTCTGAAAAATCGCAACACATCATTACTATCGAAGACCCGATTGAGTTTACGCACAAGTCGAAAAAATCGGTAGTGGTGCAGCGCGAAGTTCATTACGATACCTATTCGTTCTCAGCGGCACTGCGCTCTAGCCTGCGCCAAGACCCAGACGTGGTGTTGATCGGCGAGATGCGCGACCTGGAGACGATCTCGGCGGCGATTACTATTGCCGAAACTGGACACTTGGTATTTGCGACGTTGCACACCAACTCGGCGGCGCAATCGATCGATCGTATGATTGACGTCTTCCCGCCGCATCAGCAGCCGCAAATCCGCGCGCAGCTCAGTAATATTTTGATGGCAATTTGCTCGCAGCGGTTAGTGCCAGCAATCGGCGGCGGTCGGGTAGTATCGGCTGAAATTTTGATTGCTAATCCGGCTGTTCGTAACGTTATTCGCGAAGGCAAGACTCATCAGCTTGACGCGATTATCCAAACTGGTGCCGACCAAGGTATGCAGACGATGGATCGCACATTGGTGCAGTTGGTCCAAAGCGGCACGATTACTTACGATAGCGCGCGGGAATTCGCTGTTGACTTGACCGAATTTGAAAGGTTAATCAGGGGATAGTTAATGAAAAAGTTTACCTACGAAGCACGCGATAAAGCGACTGGTAACATTGTCAAATCGCTGGTTCAAGCTGAATCCGAGAGCGAAGCCGCTAAAGCGCTGACTGCTCAGGGCTATATGCCGCTATCAATCAAGGAAGAAGTCGAGGGCGGCTGGCTAGCGCGCTTTACCAACCGAATTTCTAGCAAGGATAAGATTGTTTTCTCGCGCCAGCTGGCAACATTGATCGGTGCTGGATTACCGTTGACGCAAAGCCTGCATACGGTATTTGAACAGACTGCCAACAAAAAAATGCAGGAGATCGTCCAAGAAATCATTGCCGACGTTGAAGGCGGTAAGACATTATCTTCGGCTTTTGGCAAACATCCAGAAGTGTTTAATAAAATTTTCATTGCGCTAGTTACCGCTGGCGAAGCATCAGGTACGCTTGATGATGCACTAAAGCGGATTGCCGACCAGCAAGAAAAAGATGCAGCAATGGTTAGTAAAATCCGCGGCGCTATGGTGTATCCTGGTATTGTCCTAGCGGTGATGGTTGCGGTTGGCGTATTTATGATGGTAACAATTGTGCCGCAGGTTGCCAAGTTGTACTCTGACATGAAGAAGACCTTGCCAGTTTTGACATCGATTTTAATCGAAATTTCTAATTTTGTGATTAATTTTTGGTGGTTAACCTTAATTCTATTAGCACTAGCGATCTTTTTTGCGCGGCAATATGTTCGTACTGAAGCAGGCTCTCGCTTATTGGATAATCTGAAGCTTAATATGCCGCCGTTCAAAGGTATGTTCCGCCGTCTTTATATGGCGCGGTTTACGCGTATGGGACAGACTTTGCTAGTTACTGGCGTACCGATGCTGGATATGCTGGCTATTGCCGCTGAGGGTGTTAATAACGCTGTTGTAGCCGAAGAGATTACTAGAGCTGCTGGTAAGGTGCAGAGCGGCAAAGCGCTTTCGGCTGCTTTGCAGACAGAGGATTATATTTTGCCTATGGTGCCGCAGATGATCAAAATCGGCGAACAATCGGGTAGGATTGACGAGATGATGGGCAAGACAGCGCAAGCTTACGAAGACGAACTTGACGAGGAAATTCGAGCAATTTCAACAATGATTGAGCCGATTATGATGGTAATTCTGGCTATATTCGCCGGCGTGTTGATTGGGGCGGTACTATTCCCAATTTACAGTCTAGTCGGCAGTGTACGATAAGGTCTAGACAACTGAAAGGGCCTACGCTATACTGAATACAGTTGAGCATAAGTTCAAAGGGAAAGGTGGAACTAAATTATGACAAAACAACAGATTAAAGACCGCGGTTTTACAATCATCGAGGTCGTTTTGGTGCTGGCGATTGCTGCACTGATTTTCTTGATGGTGTTTATTGCGTTGCCAGCACTGCAAGCTAGCCAGCGCGATACAGCTCGCAAGAGCGATGTTAGTATCGTATCGGCTGCGTATAATAGCGCTTTGAGCAACAACCGCGGCGGTACCGCTGTAAACCAAGATGTGCTTCGAAGGTTCGTTAATGGCGTATCGGAAAATACTAGTATTGATAATATAAACATCGCTGACTTTAGTGGTCAGATAACTGTTAAAGATGCACAAATCATTGTAGTTTTAGGGGCTAGGTGTGGCACATCAAACCCTGACGGGAAGCAGGATCTAATTAGTGGTACTCGTCGTCAGTACGCTACGTTTACGCGCTTAGAGGCTGGCAATCATGCTGCGTATTGTTTAGATTCGTAAATCTGTGATATCTACAGTTTTTTAAAAAGGTTGCGTAAAAGCGTAACCTTTTTGCTATACTAGACGTATGATAGTTGTATCAATTGCTATAGTGTGCGGTGTATTCGGGCTAGTGCTTGGCAGCTTTGCTGGAGCGCAAGTCTGGCGGCTGCGAGCTTGCCAACTTGTTGCTGACAAAAAGGCCGGCGAATCGTACGACAAGGCCGAATACAAAAAATTATCGCCGCTCCTGAAGGGCAAGAAGCAGCAAGACCGCTCGCGCTGCTTGAGCTGCGGGCACCAACTCGGTTTACGCGATTTGATTCCGTTAATCAGCTGGCTATCGACACGCGGTCGTTGCCGATATTGCGATAAGTGCATCGGCTACTTTGAGCCGTTGATGGAATTATCTCTCGCGGCGGCATTTATGGTATCGTTCTTGGCCTGGCCATGGCACCTGGCGGGGTTGCAGTGGGTATTATTTGCTGTTTGGTGTATATCGTTGGTAGCTCTAATCATGTTAGTTGCTTACGATATCAAGTGGCGAATTCTGCCAGACTTTCTTACTGTTTCGTATGGCCTGGTCTCGCTAGTCTTTGTGGTGTTGCGTTATTTTATAGTTAATGATGTTAAATTATATAGTTTGGCAATAGCGCTAATAATTATGTCGGGTGTTTATGGCGTGCTCTACTTGATATCGAAAGGTAAGTGGATCGGTCTAGGCGACGTGAAATTAGGTGTTGGCTTGGGGTTGATATTGGCTTCGTGGCAGACGGCTTTTGTCGGGCTGTTTCTAGCTAACTTAATTGGCTGCGTCTTGGTGATTCCAGGACTTGCTAGCAAGAAACTCAAAGCTAATAGCGAGATTGCTTTTGGCCCGTTGTTGGCCTTAGGATCGTTTATTTCGTTTTTTGTTGGTGCGCGAATTATGGACTGGCTAGTGATTGCATCGTTTTTCTAGTATCAATGTGATGATGCTTATGCTAAAATAGTGATATGAATAAGTTGTCGGGGGGCTTCACAATTATCGAGGTAATGTTGTTCCTGGCTGTTTCGGGGGTGTTGGCTGCTGGTATATTGGCGACAGTTGGCGGTACTATTGGCGCTCAGCGTTATCGTGATGCTGTTGACTCGTTTGCCGATTTTATCCAAGGCCAATATGACAAAACCGTGAATGTTCAAAATGACACAGAAAATCACAATGAGTGCGGGCTTAATGCTGATAAAGACCGGATAGTCGTTAGTGATAGCAGTACGGTATTGGCAGGCACTAGCCGCGTGTGCATGATTGTTGGACGTTTTATATCGTCGGTTGATGGCGTTAATTTTACAGCACGGCCGCTGTATATAGCGACAGAAAACGAAGACCAAATGAACAAGGCTTTATTATCGCAAGGCGATTATGATTTTTTACAGAGGGCAGCCGATAGGAACGCGTTGTCAGCTACTAAGTCGGCGCTGCTAACCACCTCAAATACTGGCCACTCTGTTGATAATTATGCGCTTGGCTGGGATACTCGAATTGATGAGAGTAAAACTGATCGAATAATCTCGATCGCCATCGTACGGTCGCCAGTCAGCGGTGTTATCCACACGTACTTTTCTAACAAGACAAGCGTTAGCGACACGATAACGGCAGGCGGGTTAAATCAGGCGAGGCTTTGCGTTGACCCTAGCGGCTGGCTAACTGGCGCGCGGTTAGGCGTGCGGATTGACCGCGATGCAGCACTAGAAAGCTCAGTACAAGTTGTCGGGGAGGGCTGCTAGATGCGTTATAGCCGCGGCGACACTATTATCGAGGTAATGTTTAGTTTTGTGGTATTCAGCTTGTTGACTGTAGGAACTTACATAGTTATGAATCGCGGTACGCAGATTGCCCAGCGTTCGCTTGAAATTACGCTTGTCCGTCAGCAACTTGACGCTCAAGTGTCACTTATTAGGTATGTTAAAGATACTAATCCTGCGCAGTGGGCGGAGTTAACTAGCAGCAAATTTTTGGTCAATAATCCACTTGATGTTGTGAGTGCCAGCTCAGATGGCTGCCCTGCGCCTGGCGGCCGTGTTGATTTAGCCACTGGCACAAATGCCTTTTTTATGTCGGTTGATCAAAAGAATGATACAGTTCTGCCGGTGCGCGTTTTGAACACGACGTATTCGTCGCCTTCAGTTTACGCTAATGTTGATTTAATTAACGCTAAAACATACGGTGTTTTTGCCCAAATTGTTCGAGCCGAGCAGAACTCAGGTGTAAATACTGCTAAAGCTTACGATGTGTATGTGAATGCTTGCTGGGATAGTGTTGGTGCGGCAGCGCCGTTAACCATAGGAACGGTGACGAGGATATATGACAAGTAATAAGAATACAAATCAGACACAGGGTTTTACTTTAGTAGAATTGCTTTTAGCTATGACTGGAGTAGCGATACTTTTGGTGGCAGTGGCAACTACTACAATACAGCTGATGAACATGTATCACAAAGGTATCACGATTAAAACGATTAATTCTGCTGGCCGCGAGGTTGGCGATATGATAAAGCGTGATGGTTTGTCGGCAAAGGGCCGAGACATCGTTCAGGTGGCTCCTAGCGATAGTGGTACCGGTGGTTTGGGCCGATTGTGTTTTGGCTCGTATACTTATGTTTGGAATACGCCAGAGAACTTGAGGTCAAGGGATGCTAGTGCTGGCGTGGTTTACGACGATGATCCTAGCCACAGCAAAATCGTTTTTGCCCGCGTGGCCGACCCGGATGGCTCTCTATGCAAGGCGACGAGAGGGCAATACCCAAAAGTGATTACTAAGGGTGCTCCGATGAATGCTGTAGAAGTACTAGGCGATAAAGATACCGGTCTAGCAATTCACAATATTTCTTTGACTGATCTATTTGTCGATAGTAATAGTCGAGCTGGTTATACGATTGGTTATACGCTTGGTACTTATGAAGAGGATACCTATCGTAATGGCATAATTAATTCTAGCGATGCGCAGTGCTTAGCACGGTCTGAAGAGACTAATAACTATACTTTTTGCGCGATTAATCAGTTCGCGGAAACTATAATTACAGAGAGGGCATCATGACGCATTCCAAGCAATCCGGCCTAGTTTCAATTATTGTTGTAATGTTTACAGCCATATTATTAATGGTAGTATCAACTGGCTTTATTCGCATCATGGTTCAAGAAGAATCGCGCGCTTCCAATAATAACTTGTCGCGCACTGCCTACGAATCTGCGGTGGCGGGTGTCGAGGATGGCAAGCGGGCGATTATGGCTTGCCAGCGCAGCGGCTCGGCTAGCGCTGCTTGTAAGGCGATTGCTGCTAAACGTTGCAGTACAATACAAGATGCTGGCATAATTAGTAGCATAAGTAATACCGCTATCACTATCAAGAGTGGTACTAACTTACAATACATTAGCGGACAGGCTTATACTTGTGTATTGATCGATTCGCAAACAAGCGATGTGGTGTATAGTCTCAAGGAGGGCAGCTCGCGCGTTGTGCCGTTGCGTGTCAACAAAGATACCTCTATAATTAGGCTTCAATGGATGATGAAAAATGATAAGGTGTCGACAATATCGTCTGCTGATGGCGGCGACACTTTACCAAAACGCGTGGAATGGCCGGCTGATGCGCCAGCGCTATTGCGTGTTCAGGCGGTTGTTCCAGAGAGCACGACAGTTAACGGGCAACAAAGTTTTGATAGCTCAATTGTCTCGACTGCCTTCTTGCGTCCGTCTGGTATTCGCGCGCCGAGAAATTTGTTAGATAGTACTACGTTTAATGTAGTGGCGCCGCAATCGGTTCGTGCTGCTGGTAGCGCTACAAACGCGACGGCAGGCGTCTCGCCAATTACGTGTTCAGCGGAAGCTTTTGATAATCATCAGTATGCTTGTTCGGCCTATGTCACATTGCCGCGCAATCTTGTTGCTGGCAATCCAATGGCTTTTTTGCGAATTACCAGTATTTATAACGACACTGATGTTAGACTATCGTTTGATAATATCGGCGATGGTACGATTAAATTTGACGGCGTGCAGCCAAAAGTCGATTCAACTGGCCGAGCCGGTGATGTATATCGTCGCGTATCTAGCCGGATTAGCTCGTCTAGCAATATCAATTATCCTGAATATGCAGTTGATATTACAGGCAGTCTTTGTAAAGACTTCTCGGTAACTAATCAAGGGGTACCTTCGGCATTAACATGCAAAGTTATTCCAGAAGAGCAGTAAAACCGTAGAACAATAGAGATAATTGAATAAAAAATTTATTCAGTGTCGGTGTGAAATTGCTCGTAAATGTCTTTGAGATGCTGGTCAGTTACATGGGTATATACTTGAGTGGTAGCGATACTGCTGTGTCCGAGCATACTTTGTACGCTTCTGATATCGGCGCCGTTCATTAGCAAATCGGTCGCAAAGCTATGCCGCATAGTGTGCGGACTGACGTGTTTGGTGATGCCAGCTAGCTTAGCGTATTTTTCGATGATTCGCTGAATGCTGCGCTGCGATAGCCGCCGATAATCGCCAGAAGTACTAGTCGTGCCGCTATTGCGGCTATAGCTCAGGAATAGAGGTTGTAAAGAATCGGTTCGCGCCGATAAGTAATCCTGGACGCGTTCAGCTGCCCGTTTGCTGATAAAAACCGGGCGGTCCTTCTGTCCTTTACCGCGGACAGTAAACTCGCGGCGTTGCATATTGACGTGATCTTTATTAAGCCCAACGAGTTCCGATACGCGCAGTCCGCTAGAAAAGAGAAGTTCGAGAATGGCTCTATCGCGAAGTGCTGGCAAACTATCATCATTAGGTACTACATCAAGCATACGCTGCACCTCGTCGCTGTACAAAAAAGTGACTTGTTTGCGGTGAACTCTCGGCAATTCTATTTTGTTCGGCGCCATACTTTTGATATCGCGCTTACTTAGGTAATCCAGGAAACCTCGCAGGGCAATGAGGTGGTAATTCTGAGTAATAAGCGACAAAGTGTCGCCGCGATCTGTCTGATAGCGATTGAGCCATAAGCGATATTTTCTGACCAGCTCTGGGCGGATATTATCAACCTTTAAGTCGAATCCAGCGAATTCTAGAAAACGCTCTAGATAGTGGCGATACGCCTCGCTAGTCTTGATTGATCGTCCGCGTTCAATTTGGAGATACTCCATGAAATCTTCAATCAGCTCTGACATATCCATAAGAATATTGTACGTCGTTAAAGGTAGATAAACAATATATCGAACAAAAAAGTTATTCAAAATATTTATAGTAAATAACTTAGATATATCTGATATAATAGCGGTAAAGCAACTGTATAAATAGGAGATATAAATGATGGGTGATGTAGAAAAAACACTAATTGTCTTTAAGCCGGATTCGGTACAGCGGGGCTTAGTCGGGCGTATTTTGACGCGCTTCGAGCAGGTTGGACTGAAAATAGTCGCTACTAAAATGATTGCGCCCGACAAGCAACACTACTACCGCCACTACGAAGAAATTGGCAAAATGATCACCCGCCGCGGCAAAGAAAAGTTTGACGTTACGTTAGAAATGATGGTTCAGGGGCCGGTTATCGCGATGGTACTTGAGGGTGTCGAAGCGGTTGATCTGGTTCGCAAACTTGTTGGCGCGACAGAACCAAAGAGTGCTGCTCCTGGCACCATTCGAGGCGACTTTTCGCACATGAGCTTCCAGTATGCTGATAGCGAAGGCAAGGGAGTGCCTAATCTAATTCATGCTAGCGGTAACATCGAGGAAGCTGCAGAAGAAATATCGCATTGGTTTAGCGATGATGAGTTATATAGCTATCATCGAACTAGCGAGCGCTTTACTCGCTAGTGCTTGCGATGTTACACTAATCCCAGGGCCCCGGTAGCTCAATTGGATAGAGCAGTTCCGTCCTAAGGAAATGGTTGTAGGTTCGATTCCTGTCCGGGGTACCAGGATATTACTATGGCAGCAGAATTTGAAGGATTACACGACGGCGAGAAAGTATTGCTAGTTTTTCGACGGCATATTATTGCTATGCGGAAGGGTTTTTATTCGCTGCTAATTCCGATGACTGTCGGTGCAATACCGTTCTTGATCTGGCAGACTAATCTTGATTTGCTATGGATATTTTTTGGCGGTTTTGTGCTTGGCTTAATCTTGTTTATCTATCACTTCTTGATGTGGTTTTATACTGTGTACGCGGTGACTAACGAGCGTATTCGCCAGATTACTCAGCGCGGCTTCTTTGGCCGGGATGTTGTAGAAATAAATCTAGATAAGGTCCAAAGTATAAGCTATAATATACCTGGGTTTAGCGGCGAAGTGTTCAAGTTTGGTACCATCATCATGCGTACTTACGTTGGCGATCTGGTTATTCGGCTAGTCGAGCATCCTAGCAAGATATATAATGAGTTGCAAGATGCAGTTCACGAAGCCGAACTAAGGAGACAGAAAATATATGAAGAAAATAAAGTTGAAGCGAAGTAAAAAACAACCGGCTCCAGCGGCGAGCCGTATTACTAATGAGACTATCGCTGAGCATCGCGAACAGATTTTAGCTGGCGGCCGCAGGTTTAAATATCCGATTCAATACACCAAGCATAAGCTGATTATTAATACAGTACTTATTTCGATGGCCAGTATCATTCTGCTATTAGTTGGTTGCTGGGCGGTAATGTATCCGATGCAGAATACTAGCACTATAGCTTATCGAATTTCTCGCATTGCAATGTTGCCAGTTGGCAGTGTTGACGGCGAGCCAGTCCGGTATAGCGATTATTTGGTGCAGTACCGAGCTTCTGAATATTACTTAAATAAATATGGTGAGGTTAAGGTCAACTCCAAAGACTGGTATGTTCAGCTTGACGACATTAAATATCGTTCAATGAATCTAGCTCAACAAGCAGCTTACGCTCGCAAACTGGCTAAGCGCTATAATGTTAGTATTTCGCGAAAAGACGTTAACGATTTTATTGACCAGGAACGCACGACGATTAACGGCCGAGTGTCGCAAGAAACATATGATGCGTCGATTCGTATGCTTTACGGAGAGAGCGCTGACGACTATCGGCTAATTGTCGAAAACGGGCTGCTAAAAAATAAAGTCGCCTTTGCTATGGATGCAACTGCAAAAGATCAGGCTGATAAAGCCTTATCTTTACTGAAGTCTAATGGCGACTTTGCCAAAACGGTTGAAACCATCAATAAACAATCGACCGAGGGCAAGTTATCAGCTGGCAATAGCGGATCGGTTGATATTAGCAGTAAATTTAATGGACTTAGAGTTTCGGACATTTCAAAAACTCCAGTCGGCAGCCTATCCGGTATTACAAGGAGCACTAATGACGATGGTTATTATATAGTAAAAGTTGTTGCGAAAACTGACAAGAAGATAACCTTTGAATATATTCATATACCGTTGACGGCTTTTAAGTCGCAATTTGAGCAGCTAAAAAAGAGTGGTAAGATTAGCGAATATATAACCATTCCAGATAACAGCCAAACTGGCGGCGCGGTAGTTAACCAGTAGGCGTTTTTCGCTTGCACATAACTAGGTAATGATATATAATGCACACTGAATAGTTTGCGCTCGTAGTGAAGCTGGTCTATCACGCCTCCCTGTCACGGAGGAGATCGCCGGTTCGAATCCGGTCGGGCGCGCCATAGAAAGCGTCCCACGAAGTGGGGCTTTTTCTATGGTAGGATTGTTTGGCTTTTGTTATAATATAAACGTATTGCCGTCTTAGCTCAGTTGGTAGAGCGGCGCATTCGTAACGCGCAGGTCGCCGGTTCAATCCCGGCAGACGGCTCCATAGTTTATAAGTTATGAAAAGCGAAATCATTAAGTCGTTATTAGGTGTTCTCAAGAATAGGACTCTTGTTCTTTTTCTCGTAGCGATGCTAATTTTAGATATAGTTTGTTCAATTGCCGTGTCTATGCAGATTACGCCCAGCGAGATTACGGTTTATTCGCGTTATACTGCTTTCGGGCAAGTACATTTTTACAAAGATCACTGGCAATATTTATTATTATTTTCTGGATTTTTCACGTTAGTAACTATCATCCATGGCGCGCTAATGATAAAGTTTTATCTATTGGAAAAAACAACAACTACTAAGGCAATTGGATGGTGCGCGTTTGTTATTATGCTGATTGCTGCTATGTACGCTTTTGGCGTCCTATCTTTAGGACGGGCGGCATGAGTTGTCCAGACTTAGAAATTCCTCTTGGCAAAAGGTCGAAACTTTATCGTTTTTTTGAGATGTTGCCAGCGTTAATAAGCTATGGCATGTTAATTTTGTTAGTAGTTTTATCAGTACTTAGTCCTTTTCTGGCAGCTATTTACTTATTGTTATTGGTGCTAACTACATTTGTTAAGGCTATAGGCATTTCTTATAGAACTTTGCTGGGTCACCGGCAACTTGTTCGGGCCGAGAAAATTGATTGGAGTGCTCGACTTGATGATCTATCGCAGGCTGCCGCGGGCAAGTCACCCGAAATTAAAATTAATAAAAAAGATTTTGAAGCCGATGTGCATCAGCAAACTATTCTGTCTATCGAAAAAGGTGAGTTGCAGATCATAGATCCCAGAGAGATTTATCATGCAGTACTAATTGCTGCTTACAACGAGTCTTACGAAGTATTGAAACCGACGGTAGAGTCAGTAAATAATACAACATATCCGAACGAGAGGTTGATTGTATATTTGGCTTACGAAGAACGCGGCGGCGAGCAGATGGCAGAGACTGCCAAGCGTCTTCGTGATGAATACACCGGTGTATTTTGCGACTTTCGAATTATTCAACACCCTAAAGATTTGCCAGACGAGATACCGGGTAAGGGTCCAAATATTACGTATGCGGGCTATGACCTCAAGCAGTGGTGCGACAATAAAAAGATCAAATATAACCAAGTAATCGTTACAACCCTTGATAGCGATAATCGGCCGTACTCAACCTATTTTGATTATGTGGCGTATAAATATGCCATTACCCCTAACCGCGAAAGACTATCATATCAGCCGGTGGCTTTGTATTTTGGTAATATTTGGGATGCGCCAGCGCCAATGCGGGTGCTAGCAACAGGCAATTCGTTTTGGACTATTATTGGTAGTATGCGGCCGCATGCTTTGCGTAATTTTGCAGCTCATAGCCAGCCGCTTTCGGCGCTTGTGAGTATGGATTTCTGGAGTAAGCGCAGTATTGTTGAGGATGGGCATCAGTATTGGCGCAGTTATTTTTACTTTAAAGGCGATTATAGTGTTATGCCAATCCATGTTCCTGTATATCAAGATGCCGTGTTATCAGACACATTTAAAGCAACACTTATCAGCCAGTTTAAGCAGTTGCGGCGCTGGGGGTATGGTGCTTCGGATATACCGTATGTAGCAGTCAGATTATTTACGCGCCAGCGAACAGCTCCTTTTTGGGAAACATTGGCAAGGTTCATACGGCTAATTGATAATCATGTTAGCCTAGCTACAATGTCAATATTGGTTGCTTTCGGCGCGTGGGTGCCATTATTAACCAATCCCGAAGCTTCCAGAAATATTTCTGCGCATGCTCTGCCGCTAATAGTTAGCCACATTCAACAGGTAGCAGTTATCGGAATATTTATTACGATTTTACTGATGCTGAAGATGCTGCCTCCTCGTCCAGAACGCTATAAGCGTTCGCGAACCGTTTTTATGGTTTTGCAATGGTTTCTGATGCCTGTTACATCAATCTGTTATAGCTCTGCAGCATCAATGGCAGCGCAGACGCATTTGTTGTTAGGTAAATATCTTGAGAAATTTGATGTAACCGACAAGGCAACACTATCGTCGCGTGCTAAAACGAAGGCCAAGAAGGATGCTCTCAAGAAAGCTAGACGTAAATCAAAATTATAAAATTATCATTAAGTTTTAAGCTAAATAAAAATGGGTGACAGGTGAGTTTATATTAAAAACAAATTATTATAGTAAACGAAAGATTAGTTTTTTAGCTGAGACTACCAACACTGATCGCGAGACACTGAATTACTTTACGTGATTACAATACCAAGCGAAGCAGTTCAGCTTGTTGTATTATTTGAGCTCGTAGTAAATGGTATAGCGGCTTAGCCGAGATTGTTTTTTATATGTTGTAGATTTTGTTTTGGTATGTTGTTTAGCCATGCTTTTATATTAGCATAAGTATTATTTTTTGTCAAATTAGATAATCTACGAAAATATATCACCAGACGCATAGAAATGTTGATTAGATACCGAATAACGACGTGGAAAACTTTTAGTATTTGTGCATAAAATATTATGCAAAATAAAAAACTTGCCGTCTAAATTACGGCAAGTTACATGATTGCTCTGGTGGGCAATAGAGGATTCGAACCTCTCACCTCTTCAACGTCAATGAAGCGCTCTAGCCAAATGAGCTAATCGCCCAGCTGCACTTAATGGTAGCAGAAATCAATACGTATTGCAATATGACAGAATAGCCAGTAATATACTAAGTAGACGTTGACGGAGTCTAACCATCTCTTGAGTCTCGTGTTGGCGGTTGCGGCGCACGTAAAAAGTCGGAGCAAGAGTAATAGCCAAGGTGGAACCTCCCGTTTTTGGGACCGAGGCACGCGCGTAAAAACGCTTGCGTGCTTTTATATTTTCTAAAAAGGAGGTTCATTATGAACGAACAGCAACTACAATCAATGCGGCACAGTCTAGCGCATATTATGGCGCAGTCGGTGCAGCATTTATGGCCGCAGGCTAAATTCGGTGTTGGGCCAGCTATTGATAATGGTTTTTACTATGATATTGATCTTGGTGATGTAAAAATATCGGAGGATGATTTTAGCCGAATCGAGAAAGAAATGCGAAGTATTATTGCACGCGATCTGCCGTTTACTCGTCAAGATGTGCCGGTTGATGAGGCGATAACTTGGGCGAAAGAAAACGATCAGCCTTACAAAATTGAATTGCTTAACGACTTGAAACGGTCAGGTACGACAATAGCGAAAGATCTAGCGGGCCAGAAGCTTGGTTCTGTCAGCGATAATGAAAGCAAGGTTGACACTGTATCGTTGTATTCGCAGGGTGATTATACTGACTTATGTCGTGGCGGTCACGTTGAAAGCACCGGCAAGGTTGGAGCTTTCAAGTTAATGCGCGTTGCTGGTGCGTATTGGCGCGGTAATGAGAACAACCCGCAGATGCAGCGTTTGTACGGTGTCGCTTTTGCGACTCAAGCTGAACTGGACGGTTACTTGGATATGCTAGAAGAGGCAAAGAAGCGCGATCATCGTAAGCTCGGTAAAGAACTTGATCTTTATACTATGTCACCGCTTGTTGGCATCGGTTTGCCGTTGTTTACGCCGCGCGGTACGGTTATGCGCGAAAAGGCAGCGCAGTTATCGAACGAGCTGCGCCAAAAATACGGTTTTACGAAAGTTTGGACACCGCATATCACCAAGAAGGATTTATACGAAGCATCAGGACATTGGGCAAAATTTGGCGACGAACTTTTTTTGGTAACTAGCCAAGAGACTAGCGACAAGATGGCGCTCAAGCCGATGAACTGCCCGCATCACACTCAAATTTTTGCCTCGCAGCCGCGTAGTTATCGCGAGATGCCGATACGTTATTTAGAAACAACGACCGACTACCGCGACGAGAAAACTGGTGAACTAGGCGGTTTGAGCCGCGTACGTTCGTTAACTCAGGACGACAGCCACGTCTTTTGCCGGCCTGACCAAATTGAACAAGAAATTAATAATTTGCTAGCTTGTGCGCAAGAATTGTACGATATTGTTGATATGAAATTACGCGTGCGATTAAGTTACCGCGACGATGGCGAAGGCTATTTGGGCGAGTTAGAATTGTGGCAATCAGCCCAATCGCAACTCAAAGCTGCAGTCGTCGCTAAAGGTCTTGACTATTTTGAGCAGGAAGGTGAAGCAGCTTTCTATGGGCCAAAAATAGACTTCATGGCGACCGATGCGATTGGACGAGAACATCAGGTTGCGACAGTGCAGTTAGACTTTGTCCAGCCTGAACGTTTTGGCCTTGAATACATAAATGAGTCTGGCGATTCGGAGCGTCCAGTAATGATTCACAGTGCATTGCTTGGTTCAATTGAACGCTTTTTGAGCGTGTTCATTGAGCATACGGCTGGCTGGTTTCCATTCTGGATTGCACCTGAACAGGTCCGTATTCTTACAGTTAATGATACAGTAAATGACTATGTTGATGAAATTACATCAGTGCTAAAAACAGAGGTATTGATGCGTCCTATAAAATACAACGAAGTAAGATTCACAGCAGATACGCGTAATGAGTCGTTAGGCAAAAAAATCCGTGAGGCAACTGTTGTAAAAATTCCAGTACAAATTATAGTTGGTCCAAAGGATAAGGCTGCACGTGTCGTTAGCGTTCGTACTCGCGCGGGCGAGGAGCAGGTTTCTATTGATCAGCTAGCTGAATATATTCAGAGCATTCAATAATGAAAAAAATAGCTGCCACTGTTGAGCGCGATAATAAATTGCTAGCAGCAGCTGACGTAACAGATTTGCCGCTAGTCGTTATTGCTGGTCCGACTGCTAGCGGCAAAACTGAGCTAGCAATTCGGATCGCTAAAAAATTTAACGGTGAGGTCATCTCGGCTGACTCACGAGCAATTTATCGCGGACTCAATATCGGTACAGCTAAACCTACGTCTGAAGAACAACAAGGGATACCGCATTGGGGCATTGATATAGTCGATCCAGGAGAGAGGTTTACGGCAGCGAATTTTAAGGTGTATGCTCAGCGAAAGATTAGCGAAATTTGTTCACGCGGGCATCTGCCGATTATAGCTGGCGGTACTGGTTTGTATATCGATAGCGTACTGTACGATTTTAAGTTTACGGCGTATTCAAACAATCTTGATGAACGGCGTAAACTTGAGAATAAATCGTTAGAACAGCTTATATATCATTGCGAAAAAAACAACATTAAATTGCCGAAAAATATAAAAAATAAGCGACATATTATTAACGCTATTCTACGCAAGGGGGAAGATCCTCTCAAAAATGATAAAATAATTAGCAATACTATACTAGTAGGTATAGCGACAGACAGAGACATCCTAAGAAGCAGAATTGAAGAGCGGGCAAAAACTATTGTAAGCAATACTACAATAAATGAAGCTATATGCGCGGCAGAGACGTGGGGCTGGTACAACGAAGCAATGACTGGGAATGTCTATCCGCTTATCAAACAATATCTAGATGGTACAATTAACGAGATTGAACTTGAGCGAAAACTTTGTGTACTAGATTGGCGGTTGGCTAAACGCCAGCTTACTTGGCTAAGGCGGAATAAGGATATTAAGTGGTTTAGCATTGATGAAGCATGGACCTACATCGTGAACAATCTAGATAAGAACTCTTAGATATGATACTCTTATACTAAAGGGTTTACGGTATGATTGACGCATTATTTGGTTCAAAAACGAGAGTAAAACTTCTACATCTCTTTCTTAACAATCCTGGAAAGTCGTTTTATGTCCGCGAGATTACGCGATTGATTGGCGAACAGATAAATTCTGTGCGCAGAGAGCTATCTAATATGCTTGATGCTGGCGTGCTGCTAAGTAATACAAACGATAATAAACTATATTACGAGATTAACCGCTCTTACATTCACTACAAACCGCTCAAAGAGATTTTTACTAATAATGATGTTAGCAAACAAAAACCAAAAAGATTTTCAAAACAATCTGCTAGTAGCGAGACAGACGATTGGCGAATTGCTCTGGCGGCTTTGCCTAAAGCAAAAATTGTGATAGCAGCAGGCGCATTGGTTCGCGGTTCAGCGAGCAAGGTTGATTTATTGATCGTCGGTAATGTCGAATCTAAACGTGTAGCGGATGTAGTAAATAAAATAGAAATAAAAGTTGGTAGGCAGCTAACGTTCAGTAGAATGCTGTACGACGAATTCTATTATCGCTTGAGCGTGCACGATAGGTTCATTAATGATATATTATCAAGCAGACACGAAGTTGTAGTAGATAGTGAAAATATTCTGCAGCGATAGAAATGAAGGAGGAAAAAATAGTGTTTGACATAGAATACAAAGGCGGAAATACGATTGTACTTTCGGGTAAAAAGACTACTATTATTACAGATCCGAAATTGTCGTTGATTGGATTAAAAGACGCCAAAACTACCGGTTGCGTTGAACTTGCTACCGAGGATCGCTTCGCTGTTAAGGCGGATGGCGCAAAGCTCGTAGTTAATGGTCCTGGCGAATACGAAATAGGAGATTTTGTTATAAAAGGAATTGCTGCTGTTCGACATCTTGATAGCGGCAGCAATGAAAAACTAGATACAATTTATCGGGTAGAATGCGGTAATGTTGCTATAGGTGTTATTGGTAACATTGAACCAAAATTAAACGATGATCAATTAGAAAATCTTGGAGTGATAGATATCCTAATAGTTCCAGTCGGTGGATCTGGCTATACACTTGACGCCACGAGCGCTGTGGCTTTGGTTCGTACTATTAGCCCGAAGGTTGTTGTGCCGATACATTATGCTGATAGCGGTATATCTTACGAAGTGCCACAGGACTCGGCCGAAGTTTTTGTTAAAGAAATGGGTGCGCCTGTGGAAAATGTATCTAAACTAAAAGTAAAGAATGACTCCTCGCTGCCAACGGTATTAACGACGTATATATTGTCGCGAACGAGATAATATAGTCTAAGATTAAATAATAAAATCCCCCTGTTGTAGGGGGATTTTACTTTGTGGCTTAGGCTGAAGCTATGATACCTTTTTTCTTGAGTGTGCGTATAGCTTTTGTTGAAAGTACCATGGTGATTTTTTTACCACCAACAACTAAAGTCTTTCTTTGAAGGTTGGGTTTGAACACTCGCTTATTGCGCTGCAGAGAGAAACTTACTTTGTTTCCGAACTGCTTGCCTTTGCCAGTCAGCTCACATCGTGCTGCCATTGTAGATTCCACTTCTTAATTACGGTTATTATCAATCTGTCCTAGTATACTCTGGTTTTGATTCTTCGTCAAGAGCTGGTACAATGATAAATTAGATGGATGTTCTGTATATAATTATTGTTTTGGTGGTGATATTTGTGTCGATGACGTTGCATGAATTAGCTCACGGCTTGGTGGCAAATAGTTTGGGTGATCGAACTGCGTATGATTTTGGCAGATTAACTTTGAATCCGATAAAACATATAGATCCGTATATGACTATATTACTGCCGATGATAATAATTATCACAAACATGACAACTGGGGCTAGCGTGCCAATCTTTGGTGGTGCAAAACCAGTACCTTTTAACCCAAGCAATATAAAGCATGGCGAGATTGGAGTGGCATTGGTAGCTATAAGTGGTCCGTTGGTGAACTTCTTTTTAGCGTTTGTAGCGTACGCAATACTTGTGGTCTCTAAGTCCGAGGCAGGTTCTTTGTTTAATTCTGTACTAACGGCTTTTACAATGGTGAATTTAGGGTTTTTTGCTTTCAATATAATTCCGATACCACCATTGGATGGATCGCGGGTACTGTATGCGCTTGCTCCTGACTTTGTGAGGAGTATTTTCGATACCATAGAGAGATATGGTGTTTTATTGATTTTTGCCATAGTTATGGTCGGCGGTTCGTTAATAGCTACTTATATGAACTTTATAATCGTAAACATACTAAAAGGATTCTCTATCGTTTTTGGCGGGTAGTCGTGGTACAATATAATTAGCCTCTTAGGCACCAGCGTATATGATTTTCCTAACAAATCATTGATAGGGATCTCAACAGCAGTATTCTCGTGGGAATATTGTGAGAGAACCCACCTTGCAATAAGCGGGGAATATCAGTCGCTAGCCTGGAGGCTTTTTGTGATATAATTACGCTAGGCTATCGGGTAATCGCTGGTTTTTTACAGAACAAGAGGAAAGTCCGGGCAGCGTAGGACATGGCAGTCGCTAACGGCGACCAGAGGTAACTCTAGGGAAAGTGCCACAGAAACGATACCGCTATCTCAAATCTGCTTTAATGTACGATGACTGATAGTAAGGGTGAAAAGAGCGGTGTAAGAGACCGTAGCCGACTATGGTGACATAGAAGGAGGGTAAACCCTGCCAGCTGCAAGGTGTATTATCGTATAAGTTGTTCGCTTGATAATACTAACATCCGCTTGAGCTGTACAGCAATGTACAGCCTAGATAGATGATTACCGATAACAGAACCCGGCTTATAGATAGCCTAATAAAAGACCGCTAGTTGATCTCGCGGTCTTTTATTAGGCTTAAGTTCTAAGTAGAAGAAATTTTATTGCTTTGTTGCTTCTTTGACGATCTCAGAAAAAGCTTCCGGCTCGTTGACGGCTAAGTCAGCGAGGACCTTACGGTTGATTTCAATGTTGGTCGCGCGAAGACCTGCTATCAATTTACCGTAGGTTGTGCCGTTTTGGCGGGCAGCTGCATTGATACGAGTAATCCATAGGCTGCGCAGATCGCGCTTTTTGTTGCGGCGGTCGCGATATGCGTACTGCAAGGCGCGAATTACGGCTTGTTTAGCTAAGCGAAAGCTGCGGGTACGGTTATGCTGCATTCCCTTGGCTAATTTTAAGGTCTTCTTATGTTTCGCCGAAGCGGCGACTCCTCGTTTGACTCGCATATATTAGACTCCCAATGCTCGCTTAACGTTTTTTGCTATGCCGCCTTTAATAATAGCGCTGGTATTAATATTTCGCTTGCGCGACTTGCTTTTTTTGGATAGCATGTGGTTCCCGAATGCGCGGCGACGGGTAAGTTTGCCGGTACTGGTTAGCTTGATGCGCTTAGCAGTGCCCTTGTGGGTCTTCATTTTTGGCATTATTTACTCCTTATTACTATGCTGAGATTTCTCCCGGCCATCGTTGGTTTTTGCTCGAGCGTAGCTTCGTCTTTTAGCTGTTCCATCATCTTGTCTATCAAGTCATAACCTAAGTTTTTATGGGCTATTTCTCGACCGCGGAAGAAAATAAGGATTTTTACTTTATGTCCGTCCGACAAGAAAGCGCGTATTTTGCGCAGCTTGATCTCTAGATCGTTACTACCAATTTTCAAACCAAATCGCATTTGCTTTAGCTCGTTGGCTTTATTATTGCGCCGTACTTTTTGCTGCTCCTTCATCTTCTGATATTGATATTTTCCCCAATCAACAATCTTAGCTACAGGAGGGTTGGCTTTAGGCGATATTTCTACTAAATCAACGCCTGCTTTTTGTGCAATATCTAGAGCTTCTCTTAAAGACATAACGCCAAGCTGCTTACCATCAGCCCCGATCACGCGAAGCTCATTGCTGCGGATAGCGTTATTTATGCGAGTTGAATTATTAATCGTAGTTCTCCTTTAGAACAGTTGTTTTACTGAGTCTATACTCGCTGTACATGGTAACAAATTACCGATAATAAATCAAGCTCGTTATCGGTATTGGAGAGCTTCTGCGATATGTGCAGCTTGTATTTTGGCGCTATTGTCTAGATCTGCAATAGTGCGGGCGACACGGATGATTTTGAAATAGCTGCGTGGGCTCAAGCTCAGTTTATCCGAAGCCTGCGACAACATATTTTTTGATTTCTCATCAAGTTTAGCAAACGTATTTATTTCTCTATTTGTTAAGTTACTGTTGTATTTATCGCTACAATTGTATCTTATCGATTGGATATTGAGGGCACTCTGAATCAAGTTTGATGCAGTTTTATGTTGTTTACAAGACAACGAATTATACGAAGACAATGTACTGTTCGATACGCGTGAGACGTGTACGACTAAATCAATTCTATCCATAAGCGGACCCGATAGCTTGCGTTGATAATTAGCTATTTGCGCTGGAGTGCATGAGCATTCTTTGGTTTGGTCGCCGAAATATCCGCAAGGACAAGGGTTCATGGTAGCAACCAGCATAAAGTTAGCAGGGTAGGTGGCACGCATACGCGATCTGGTAATAGTAACTTTCTTGTCTTCCAGGGGTTGTCTCAGGGCTTCAATAGACGAATGCGAGAACTCAGGTATTTCATCTAAGTAAAGCACTCCTAGGTGCGCTAGGCTAATCTCGCCAGGTTTCGGGTTTGATCCGCCGCCGATAAGCGATGTCTGGCTGGCTGTGTGGTGCGGGGAACGAAACGGACGCTGACGGATAATAGATTCTGTCGAGGAACCCTCTATGCTGTATATTTTTGTAGCTGCTAGCATTTCTTCAGGCGAGAGCGGAGGCAGTAGGTTGGGTAGGGTTTTTGCTAGCATTGATTTTCCGGCTCATGGAGGTCCGGATAACAATATATTATGATGTCCTGCCGCTGCGATTATGAGGGCGCGTTTTGCTTGTTCTTGACCAGCCACTTCATCGAGCAGGGTTTGTTTGTTGGGCTCGCTTTCTTCTGAATAAATGTGCGGACAAACAGCATCCTTGGTGATGATTTTTTCTTTCTTTAAATGTAGGTAAAGCTGCTTGATATTATCTACAGGTATGATATTTATGCCGCCTACGAGAGACGCTTGATTAGCGTTATTAGAAGGTAAGTATATAGTATTAATACCAGATTTTTTTGCGGTTTCGGCGATATTGATAGCGCCGCTAGTGGGGCGGATGTCTCCGTTGAGCGCTAGCTCGCCAGCGAATATAGAATTTGCAATATCCTGTTCGCGGAGTTGTCCGGCTGATAATAAGATAGACAAGGCTATAGGTAGATCATAATGTGTACCCTCCTTTGGAATTTCGGCAGGCGCAAGGTTGATGGTGATACGTTTAGTTGGGTATTCTAGGCCAGAATTGACGATGGCGCTGCGGACTCGTTCTTTAGATTCGTCGATTGATTTATTACCGAGACCAACTATGCGTATACTAGGCAGCCCATTTGATATGTCACTTTCTACTTCTACGATACTGCCATCGTATCCAACGGGTGAAACCGTAAGGATTTTAGCGGTTGATGCCATGACCATATAGTTAAAAGTTAATCATACTATACGGATGATGTAAATAAGTGATATAATGTCAAGAGTAACGCGGGGCTGATATAGCGTTCGACGTAGAGAATTTAACAGGTTGTTTTGCGTACCGACTTCTGACGTTATCAGAATTAATAGTTGCAAAATTTGCAAACAAAGCAAAGGCGTTTGTTGCATCATTGATGCCACGGCAGACAGCCTTTGCGCTAGCTGCGTAATATTACTGGCAGCCGCATCCGCCTAGATTCTTGCTATAGGCTAGGTGTGTCATATCTAGCAAGATCGGTTAATTGATATTTCTGCTATATCATTAATTAAGATTTTAAGCAGATCGCTAGTTCGTATGTTTGTCTAGCTTTGAGCGGATAAGCGATTATTTAACGAGTTAGACTATGTGCGTAGACAAACAACAGGTTACTCTGCGGACCCGGGGGCAGTACCCGGCAGCTCCACCACATCGTTTGCTGTAGAGCCTTTCGGGCTCTTTTTGATTTATGCGATAAAAAAGAATGACTACCTGCGAGTAGTAGTCATTCTAATGGTTGTGGAGTTTTCTGAAGTGTTTATTTCTGGTTCCTGTATAATTTTTTTATTCAGGAACTATCTCTATAGTAATGTGAAAATCTGCTTGTGTCAATGTTTTTTAGCAAGATTGCTAGGTAAAAAATACCACACTAGATAACGGGATAATTAGAGCAAATAAATGTGTTTTATTCCTTGAAACGATACGATAGATATGTTGATTTGTAATTCTGTAAATATCGGTTAGCAACTAACGACTGAATGTAGAGAGGGCTGTTTCTGGTGAATAGCTTAACAGAATTATTACCAGAAATTTTATCGTATGGTGCAGAGAGGTCTAACGTGTAAGGAATGCGGAGGCAAGGAAATCTGCACCTTAAGCTGGTGCTGGCAGCATAAATGTGGCGTCGGCAAAATAAAAATAATTCTATGCTTATCGTGTCCAAATGTTAGCGATTGGCTAAGGAGGCTCAGGCCAAGCTCTTCCGGCTTCATAGACAAGTTCTGGAAGGCGATACTGAAACTGGCGGTGACTGTTTTTTGGCGGACGAAGTTTGACGGCTAGATATCAATCATTGGCGCTATTAGCCCAATAGATATTACGTATTTGCGTGTAAGTTGTGTTGTGTCTATTAAAAGGATTCTTATGAATTAAGTTGTTGAATTTTTGTTTTTGCAGCTAAAGTATATTGTTGCTTGCATGTGCATAGTTCGACATGCTGGGTTGTCTCTGATTCTGGTTCGTTGCTGGGTTGTTTTGCTGTACATACGGTACATACGGTACATACGGTACATACGGTACATACGGTACATACGGTACATACGG
>CAURIK010000006.1:0-38088 GCA_963525145.1 uncultured Candidatus Saccharibacteria bacterium
ATAATATCAGCAATGGGGGCGTAGCTCAGGGGTTAGAGCAGCGGGCTCATAACCTGTTGGTCGTTGGTTCGATCCCAACCGCCCCCACCACCATAATCAACCACAGATATCAAAAAACCTCCCTTAGGGTAATCGGGGAGGTAATTTTGTGCACCTGTTTGTTTACATATCTAGATTAGCAAACTTACTATCTAAACGCAAGCATTTCGCCACTACAAAAACCCTCAGCTGACAAGCCGAGGGTTTTAAAAAACAGCAAAATTTATTTCTTCTTAGAAACTGTCAGAAAGCCATTGCGCGGATTTTCTTTAACGACGCGATCCTCTGGCAAATCGCACGGTTCACCTTTTTCGTTTTTCTCTACCTTGGTGAAAAAGTAGATGGTTTGCGGTTTACCGCCGCGAAGTGTAACTTCAGTTTTGTGTAGATAATAAGTGACGCCCTTTGAATTCGTGTGCTTGTAAGCCATTGTTTTATACCTCCTATTAGTATTGGTTTACATCTGTTAGCTTATCGTAACCTGCATTGAGTGTCAACACCTTACACCCCTAGCCGTACCAGTCAAGCAGCTCGATATTTATAGCGCAATAATAGGTGTAATATTACAAGGCTAATCAAACGCAGTACTATAACTACCAAAATCACTACCGCCAAAACTATCGACCAGCCAGCAAAATCAGGCGTCCAAAGCGGCGACGTATATTCGTGGCGGTATAGTTCGGTGTTAGGCAACTCTGGGTCTTTGAGTTTGTCAGAGGTGGGATATTTTGATAATTCGTTAACAAAGCATTGAATATAAGCCATCGACCAACCGCTGTATTGCGGATGGCAAACCGCCTCGGCCTGAGCGTGAACTCTTGCGTTCTCGGACGACGCCGCCGAAGCTTTCTGGATAGCCGCTTGCGAGTCGCGCTCATACTGATGCTGCAGATAAATCACGCCGCTGCTGGCATTCATATGCGTGGTTGAGTAACGCTGCAAATCTTGCAGACGATTAAATATTTGTGTTTCGTTGCCTGATTTGTCAGCTGTCGCCACAGCACTGCGGCGCTGTATCATGCCAACATTATTAATACGCAAAAAAGTTGCCGCTACAAAACAAACTAGTACAAACAAAATCAATAGCTGCCAGGTCTTGACTCGCTCAAGACGCCGAAGATTTCGCCTCGCCGCGCGTTTATCGGCCATTATTCCCGCCCTTCATTACTTAATAGTATACCACGAGCAGCTTGATTGCGTTATAGTAGAAGTATGAATATTTATTTCTCTGGCATTGGCGGCGTCGCTATCGGACCGTTAGCTGAATTAGCTCATGACGCCGGACATAGCGTACAAGGCTCGGACGCGCACTCGAGCCTAGAAACTAGCGAGTTAATGCAGCGCGGCATTGTCGTCACTAATGACCAGTCTGGCGATTATCTAGAATACTGCCATAAGCAGCACCGTATCGACTGGCTCGTTTACACCGCCGCCTTGCCCGCTGACCACCCAGAACTAGTGAGAGCGCAAAAATTAGGCATTTACACAGCCAAGCGCGACGAGCTGCTGCGCTACATTATGAGCGAAAAGAACCTCAAGATGATCGCTATTGCTGGCACTCACGGCAAAACAACAACTACCGGTATGATGATTTGGGTGCTGCGCCAACTCGGCGTCCCAATCAGTTATTCAATTGGCACCACTATCAGTTTTGGGCCGAGCGGGCACTACGCGCCGAACAGCGAGTATTTCATATATGAGTGCGATGAATTCGATCGTAACTTTTTGCATTTCAGCCCATACCTTTCGCTGATTACTTCTATTGATTACGATCATCCAGATACATACCCAACTCAAGCCGCTTATACCAGAGCTTTCCAACAATTTCTCGGACAAAGCGAACTATCTATTCTCTGGAAGAAGGACACTCTTACCGGTTTAGAACCAGTTAATAAATCTTGGGTACTCAAAGACGAGGAAGTTAAAAGTTTTCGCATTCCAGGCTGGCACAACCGGGCCAATGCCACGCTGGTTGCCAAAGCCTGCGAGCGGCTAAAGCTGGGTAATCCTGATATCGTAAAGGTTGCCGTCGAGAATTTTCCTGGTACGCAGCGGCGATTTGAACGCTTGGCGCCTGGACTGTACTCTGATTATGGCCACCACCCAGCCGAAATTTACGCCACGCTACAAATGGCGCATGAGATATCCCGCGAAGTAACACTCGTCTACCAGCCACACCAAAATGTCCGCCAGCACGAAATTCAATCAATGTACACAAACGAAGTTTTTCGCTACGCTGACAGCGTATATTGGCTACCGACATATTTGACGCGCGAGAATCCGGATTTACCGATACTGACGCCTGCAGACTTAACCAAAAACCTCACCCGCCCCGAAGTACACATTGCCAGCCTCAACGATGATTTGTGGAAGTCTATCATGCTTGACCGCGAGTTAGGCAAACTAGTCCTCTGCATGGGCGCTGGCACCATTGATGAGTGGCTGCGGCAGCACCTGAAGATTTAGAATTTTACCGATTATCGCCGCTGCCATGCAGCTGGCCGCGCTGCTGGCGACTGGCTAGCTTTTCGTTATTAAGCCGCGCCACCTCTTCCAGGCTAGAGCCGAGTAAGTGTGCCGCCGAGTTAACGTACCACAGCACGTCGCCCAATTCTTTGATAATTTCTGCGCGATCATCGGCAGTTAGTCTGCCTTGCTTATCGCGGATTAGCTTTTTGAACTTTTCCATTACCTCGCCCGACTCGCCAGCCAAACCCAGTATTTGCGCCATCAAATCAGCGCTGATATCGCCGTAGGCGTGATCGCTCGTTAGCGTTGAAATGGCTTTTTGCGAATAGTCTTGAAAATTCATGTTCCCCTCCTGTTTGTTGTTTGTATTATAGCAATAATTGCTATTTTCGTGCTATTCAGCGTGATTCTGGCTATCTGACCGACCATATCTATCTAAGAGTATAGCTAGTCTGCCTATTTCCTCTTGAAACTCTGGACAAATATAACTCTATGCACGGAGTAATCATCGACAACGCCAGCCTAGCCTCGGTGCAAACACGCCTATTTGACATTGCTTGGCAGGGTGCTAGCGAGGGTTAACCCGCTTCCACTGGCACGATAGCACAACATCAACGCGTAGCCTTCACAAAATTAATCGCCTTGCCCTCGTTCAGCCATCGCTGCTCGTATGTCGTCGTGATTTTGTACTCGTCGTCCAGAGATGATTCGTGCAGGTCAAAGCTCAGTTCTGTAATTTGCCATTTTTCTGCCGCCAATTGTTCCAAACTCCAACAAAAAAAGTCGCGGTCGTCATGCTTGAAAAGCAGCTCGCCGCCAGGTTGCAATAATTGCGCGTAACGGCGCAAAAAATACGGATGGGTCAACCGCCGCCCGGCAGCCCGCTTTTTCGGAAACGGATCAGGAAAAGTCACCCAAATATTTACTAGCGTTGACAAAGCGAACAAATCGCCAATTTGATCAGCGCGCGCCCGGATGAAATAGATATTTTTTAAGCCTCGCTCTAGCGCAATGTAAGCGCCTTTTTGCAAACGGTCAGCCTTAACGTCAATCGCCGCAAACAGCTTATCTGGATAACGCGCTGCTAATTCGACGCTAAACAAACCAGTACCAGCGCCAATCTCCAGTCTGGAGACGCCCGGCTGGCGCTGCTGGTAAAAATCGCGCCATTCGTCAAACTCAAAGCAATTCTCGGCGTTATGAAACTTGGCAAATTTGTATTTTTTACGCTTGCGGGCGATAACAAAATCGTCAGGGTTGAGCAGTTCGCTCACTAGTTTGAAGCCTCTCCGCTTGACGTTGTTCCCGATGAACGTTCATTAAAGACTTGAATTGAACTATCTGATAGCGCCTCGCCACCAAAACTGGTCGATGCAGCCGCACGTTTGGCGTGTTTGTCGTATACATTTTTAAAATCTTTGATAGTTTTTTGATCAATCTCCCCTTGCGCCGAGAAACCTTTTTCAGTTTCTTCGCTAGCGCCAGCTTGCTTCTGCACAGAGCTAAAACCTGGGCGGCTCAAATCGACTTGTGCTGCACCGCTGGTGTTATACATCTCTAAAGCTACCGCCACCATGACGAGCGATACTATAATTACACAGACCAGCATAGCCGCAAAGCCGCACCGCTGACAAATGTGATCAGCCCGCTTTTTCAGGCGAGCACGGGCGTGAAATCTAGTCATTACTACCTCCTTGACTACTCAAACCCGCTTTTGACAAATCTAATTTGTCGATTTGTGAGCTATATTGCTTAATTAACTTTTCGAGTTCGACTACTGCTTTTCGTACATCACCGCGATAATAACGCGCTCGTTCAATATCCATATAAAAGTCTGCTGGCTTATCTTGGCAATCCGTCTGGGCTATATGCGACATTATCTGCTCGTAACGCTGATAAGAGTTGCGAAATTGTCCGATTTGATGGTCGAAATCGATGGTTGTCTTGGTTAAGTCGATGCCGTTGAGCTTATTGAGAGCAATACGGCTATTCATCGGCGCCATCAGTTTGGTAGAAATTGCATCATATTCGCGGCCGAGGTTGATGCGCACCAAAGCGTCGTTAGCACGAATACGCTCTAAAACAGTTTTCGTCGTCGCACAATTATTGCGCACTAGATTAAGCTGCCGCTCAGTCAATAGAGTCATAGTTGGACCTTCGGCGCTAACCGTTGGAGCACAAGCGACATAGATTAACGCACACAATATAATAAGGCTTCTTTTCATTACGTATTATTATGGCGAAATATTCCCAGACGGTCAAGTCTACGTGTTAAGCTGCTAATTTATAACCTGCAAGTCACTTGCACCAACCCGACGCTAATTTACATCTTTAATACTAAAACCAAACTTATTGGCAACAAGCGCAATATTCGGCTTGCCAAACTCATCTGCTAGCGCCTGAAATTTGGCTTGTTTATCGCTGCCAAATTTTTGCACCAGATTATAATACCACTCAAACGTGCAAAAATATGGTGGCTCTTTGGGTGGTTTGCTTTTGGAATGAAACTTGTCCGCATACATTAGTAGCCGCTCCTCGGGCGTGCTAGCGGTATAGTCGGCTGGCGGAATGGATAAGTTTTGGTTAATTATATCCTGCTTGGTCAAGCCTACGCCAGTATGGTGTGAAGCAAACCGCCAAATTTGTTCGGGAAAACCTTCGTTTCGCAGAATCTTTTCACCAATCACGCCGTGGCGAACGCTGTCGACAAATTTGCCATTTTCCAGAACATCATACGCGCCGATATCATGAAGCATGCAAGCAACATGTAATAAATCGCGATCGATTTGCGAATTTGGCTTAGCATCTAAAAGCTGCGCCGCAATTGCGTCAACCACTTGGCAGTGAGTGTAAATCAACGCAAAATCAGCATCAGTTTTGGCGTATTTTTTGTGCAGGTTTTTGATTTGAGCTTCAGTTGGTAGTTTTGTTTTACTCATATACTTATTTCGCAGACCAGTCTATTTATCAAATTTTAATTCCGCAAGCTTCTCAATGTCTATACCGATATTCTGGTATAAATCAGAAGTGCTTTTCGTTATCAAATCGCTCTCAGCAAAGCCAAGCAGCGCTGCCGTTTTTACCACTTCCACTACGCTGTTCGCTTCTATTTCGACATATGGCTTTAACTTCGGCCAGCGGTCGATGACAACCTGAACGCCGCCAAGGTCGTATTCTTGGCGTTTGTTTTCTTGATAACCGCGCGGTTTAATGCCGATTTTTGCTAATATTTCCAGTGTCGTTTCCATATCAGACACTTCAACTTCCCACTCATGAGTACCATCAATAGTGTCGGCAGTTATTTCTTTGACGGTCAAAGTCGCCTGTTTCCCATCAGAGCGTAACCGCACCCAGCGATCTGGCACCGCTGGCATCGTATCAAATACGTAACGGCAAAAATTGTAATTACCGACTTCCTTAGCGCCGAGACTTGTCAACTTTTCTATGATATCGGCGGGATCGACATCATATATTTTTGCTTCGTATTCTATGTTTGACACGAAAATCCTTTTAAATCCTCACATCGCCATCTAAACTAACATAATTCTTAGCACCGCTGCGATACATGGCGGAAGGCTTATTTTTGGCGTCAAACTCATATTTCATCATTTCGCCAAAATAGCTAAAATGATTACCCTTCGCAATTTTTAAGGTGGCGTCATCGACTATTTCCAGCTCTTCAGCCATTTTGAATGGCTGCCAATCATTAGACCATAAGCCCCTCAATCCTTTTTCTGTATCAACAACTTCATACACGCCGTAATCGTTAACGAACCGCGCCTCAAACTTTCGGCGGTTTTTATCAGAAGCGTCACCAAGTTGATCAATAATTCCTAATATCGAATTTGCAACTACTCCTGGCGCTGTATCATACGCGTTCGCCAGCACCGAAACAGTTATTCCGTCGTCTATCCGCGACCAGGTGCGGCCGATAAATCCTGGATAACCGCCGCTATGACCGACGAGCCGCTTACCGTCTTTAGCTTTTGCAACATCAATGCCTAATCCATAACTTCCTGCGTTTACTTCGTCGGCGACTTGCCACGATGGGCGCTGCATTTCCCGTTTAGAAGTATCGCTCAATAGTTTACCTGAGCCAATTTGCAGAGCAGCAAAGAACTTTACCAAGTCATGTGCTGTTGAGCAAAATCCCGTGGCTGGCTGCAATACACCAGTTGTGATGTGCTGAAACGGACGGCGCTGCTGGCGTAAATCAAACCTACTATAGCCAGTTGCCATACGAAGTTCTGGCGAATATTCCGTGGTGGTTTGAGTTAAGCCGAGCGGTGTAATGATGTTTTCCGCCACAAAATCAGCGTACGATTTGCCGCTAGCTTGCTCAATTACCAAACCCAGCAAGCCAAAACCAAAATTGGAATACTTGAATTCGGAATTTGGTTCGAATACTAGCTCCGATTGCATGATTTGCTTCTTGAATTCGTCTTCATCCGGAAATTCTCCTTGGAACTGCCAAAAACCTGACGCCTGGCCGTCGCGAATCACACCTGCTGAGTGGCTCAACAATTGATGCAAGGTTACGTCGCGCCAACGCTGATCGCTATGCTGCGTCAGCCACGGTAGATGCTCTGTCACTAAATCATCGATGCGCAACTTGCCGCGCTCCTGCAGCTGCATCACGGCCGTGGCAGTAAATGTTTTTGAGTGCGAAGCAATGTGAAAAAGGTGGTTGGTTGTTAATTTCTCATTATTTTCTATATTTGCCAGGCCATAGGCTTTATTAAAAACCACCTCGCTGTCTTTGGCTATCGCCACCGTAAATCCCGGCCAGCGCGCCCATTGGCTGCGCAGCGTTAGCCATGAGTCAATGAATTTCAGCGTTCGTTTGGGAATTGATTTCATAGCCTGCTTGTACCTCCTAAAACATTACGCTTCTTGCGGCCACCATTTCAGCACAAAATCCCGGTAGCCTGGCGCAATTTTGTCAGTAGCTTCGACTTCTGTTCGCGTCAGCCAAACTATACGTTCCTCGCCGCCATCACACGCCCGGTCTGGCAGTTCAGCGTTACTGTCAACTGTAGCCGTATAGCCAAGAATAATTTTATGATCTTTGACAGCACTACCTCGCGGATAGCGCATATAGAAATTAGCTGGCGTCGCATCAATTGCGATACCCAGCTCCTCGCGCAGCTCTCGCTCTAGCGCCACGTCAGGCGTTTCGCCAGCGTCAATATGTCCGCCCGGCAAGCCAAAGCCATCATCGTGCGGATAATACATCAGTAACACACGCTTGCCATCACTACTATACAGCGCTGCTTTTACGCTAACCTCGTGTCGATCATACATTGCGCTCATAACCCCAGTTCCTTTAGCTGCGCTGGGTCAACCGTTGACGGCGAATCCATCATGACGTCAACGCCTGAGCCATTCTTTGGAAAGGCCAAGGTTTCGCGAACGTTTTGCTCGTCAATCAGTTCCATCAATATGCGATCCACACCAAAGGCACAGCCAGCGTGTGGCGGCGCACCGTATTTGAAGGCGCTGAGCATGGCACCGAATTTTTCCTCAACGTAGCTTTCGCTAAAGCCGAGCAAATCGAATACTTTGTATAGCACCGCTGGGTTGTGGTTACGCACACCGCCAGAGCAGATTTCGTAGCCGTTCATCACCATGTCGAATTGATCAGCCACGATGGCGAGCTTGTCAGCGTTAGTCGTCGCCGACTCCAGCGCTTCTATGCCGCCCTTTGGCATACCAAATGGATTGTGTCCAAAATCAAGCTTCTTGCCGTGGTCGTCCCATTCATAGAACGGAAAATCGATAATCCAGGCAAACGCCACCACGCTCGGGTCTTTCAGGTTGAAATGGGTAGCAAATTCGTTTCGCAGACGACCAAGCACGGCGTTGACGACTGGGCGAGTGTCGGCACAGAAGAAAATCGCGTCGCCAGGTTGTGCGTTAGTTTTTTTAATGGTGTTCGTCTTCTCATTTTTAGATAAATATTTTGCTATCGGAGAAATAAAAATTCTACCTACATTCTCGGATTGTAAGAAATTTTCTTTATTAACTTCGATTTCTTCTACAATCTCTCCATTAATTACTCTAACTAATTTGTCTGTTATCTTTACAGGAGCCAAACCACCCCCCTCGCTTTTGGCAATGTCAGTGAATTGGTCGATTTGCTTACGGCTGAGACTGGCGCCATTTTTCACACAAATCGCCTTGATGCACTCAGCGTTTTTAAACACGCCAAATTCAGTGTCGGCGAATACATCAGTCAGATCAATCAGCTCCATACCAAAACGTAGGTCCGGCTTGTCCGAGCCATACGTCTCCATGGCGTCGCGGTAAGAAATGCGTGGAATTGGCTGGCCGTCGCCCACTGGTAAATCGCTCAAATCCAGCAACTTCTTGCCCGCGAAATCGGTCGCCAGCTGACACATCAACGGCTCAACTTCCTGGCGAACTTCATCGCCGTCCTCAACGAAGCTCATCTCCAGATCCAGCTGATAAAACTCACCGTACAGTCGATCAGCCCGCGGATCTTCATCGCGAAAACACGCCGCCAACTGGTAATAGCGCGGCACGCCGCCAACCATCAGCAGCTGCTTGAACTGCTGCGGTGCTTGCGGTAGCGCGTAAAATTTACCATCTTGCAGACGACTGGGGATCAGAAAATCGCGCGCACCCTCGGGACTAGAATTTGCCAAAATCGGCGTCTGGATCTCGATAAAATCGTGGTCGTCCATGTACTGATGCATCCGCTGATACATCTCGGCACGTTTTTTCAGCATGCCCTGCATCTTTGGACGGCGCAGGTCGAGGTAACGATACTTAAAACGCAAGTCCTCGCCCGCTTGGTTTTCCTCGGCAAAAGGCTGGATTGGCAAGGTCTCGGCGCGATTAAGTAACGTCAACTTCTCAACCACCAATTCAACTGCACCAGTCGGAATTTTATCGTTTTTTAGTCCAGCCGCGCGTTCGCACACCATGCCTTCGGCGCGAATGACAAATTCATCGCGCAGCTCATCAGCAAGCGAAAATGCTTCCGGATTATCAGAATTAAAAACTAGCTGCAACAAACCAGTGTGGTCGCGCAAATCCACAAAAATTAACCCGCCGTGATCGCGGCGCGAGTGTACCCAGCCGCTAACTGAAATTTTTTCGCCGGCAAGTTGCGCCGCCTGTGTATTAAAAGTTCGCTTCATATCTCTGTTATTATACTCGATTTGACCATCCTTTACCAATCTGCGCCGCATTGATAGCTTTTCTAAATAAAATGCGCTACAATTAGCATAAGAATTATGAGGATCCTAAATAATACTCTGGTCAAGATTCTGACGCGTAATAATATTGCGACCGAAGAAACTCTCAAACCGCTAATGGAAGAGGCGGAACGTTCTTCGCGACCACTGCAAGATATTGTGTTAGATTCAGAGCTTGTGTCTGAGACCGACTTGACAAAGCTTTTTGCACAGTACGCCGATATACCTTACATTGAGGTCGATCCACGTAATATTCCGAGCGAGGTACTGAACCGCATCCCAGAGCGTATCGCCCGCCAGTACAATGCAGTTGTTTTTCAGATTGATGAAGATGGCACTATGCACTTGGCGATGGATGATCCAGACGACGTGCTAGCCACTAATTTCATCGAGAAAGAGATTGGCAGCAATACCAAAATATATATTGCGCCGCATTCTAATATTTTGCAGTGTCTAGAGAACTACCGCGGCGATGTCAATCAAGAGCTCAATGAAGTCATTGACGTGCAGCGTGAAGATGACGGCTCGGACCAGAAAGTTTCCGAAGCCGATGTTGCCGAGGATTCGCCAATCGCCCAAACCGTTAATTTGTTGCTAGAATATGCTATCCGTTCTCAAGCCTCAGATATTCACATCGAGCCGCGTGAGAATTTCGTGCAAGTACGCTACCGCATTGACGGCGTCCTCAAAGAAGTCAATCAATTACCGCGCAACGTGCTAAATGCACTGGTCAGCCGTATTAAGATTTTATCCAACCTCAAGATTGACGAGCGTCGCGTGCCGCAAGACGGCCGCTTCAAAATCAAAGTTGCTGGCAAACAATACGCCTTGCGCGTTAGTACCCTGCCAATTACCGACGGCGAGAAAGTTGTCATGCGAATTCTCGACGAGTCCAACCAAGCAATCACGTTGCAACAACTTGGTTATTGGGGCAGATCGCTAGCCATCATAAATAACGCTATTGCCGAACCAAACGGCATGATTCTAGTAACCGGACCAACTGGTAGCGGCAAGTCTACTTCCTTATTTTCAGTACTATCTATGCTAAACACGCCGGAGGTTAATATCTCAACTATCGAGGATCCAGTCGAATACAAAATCCCCGGCGTCAACCAAACCCAAACCAACGCCAAAGCTGGCATGACTTTCGCCTCGGGGCTGCGAGCACTGCTGCGCCAAGATCCGAACATCATCATGGTCGGTGAGATTCGTGACGGCGAGACCGCCAATCTAGGCGTGCAGGCGGCATTGACTGGGCACTTGGTATTTTCAACCTTGCACACCAATAATGCGGCGACTTGTCTACCACGTTTATTGGATATGGGTATCGAGCCATTTTTGATCGCTTCAACAGTCAAAGCAGTCGTTGGGCAGCGCTTAGTACGACGACTGTGCATGAACTGCCGCGAACAATACGTACCGACGCCAGACGAAATCAACGAAATAGTCTCGCTATTCAATCTGCGTCCAGACCAAACGTTTGCACATATCCATGATCTAGAATTACAAGCCATTGAGCAAAAAGTTGGCGGCGACACACCAGCTGGCACCGACGAAACTACTATTCGCACCCTCTGGCGAGCGCACCCAGGCGGCTGCGACGAGTGCGGACACGTCGGCTTCAAGGGGCGCGTCGGTATTTACGAAGTGTTGGGCATGTCGCGCGAAATTCAAAAAATGATAACTTCCGACGCCACTAGCAACCAGATTCAAGATCAAGCAATCAAGGAGGGAATGATTACAATGCAATCTGATGGATTAGTTAAAACATTACGCGGTAACACTACGCTCGACGAGGTGCTGCGTGTTACGAGGGAATCCTAATGGCATCTTTCTCTTATGTCGCAACTAATAAGTCTGGCGATGTCATCCAAGGCAACATCGAGGCTAGCGATCGGCCTGGGGCTTTATCTGCCCTAACCAAGCAAGGTTTGTCACCGCTCAGTATTGACTCGCTTGAAAAGAAAGGACTAGCCAGTATTAGTTTTGGCGGCGGTAAGAAAAAAGTTAAAACCGACGACATCGTGATGTTCACCCGCCAGATGAGCGCCATGGTTAGCGCTGGCGTGCCGTTGCTGCGAGCACTTTCTTCACAACATGATCACACTGATAGTCCAGCCCTCAAAGCAGTCCTTGGCGATATCATTAAGGATGTTCAATCTGGCATGCAGCTAGCTGACGCCCTGGGCAAACATCCAGCTACTTTTAACGATGTTTATGTCAATATGGTGCGCGCTGGCGAAGCTGGCGGTATTCTCGACGATATCCTTAGGCGCCTAGCTATTCAGCAAGAAAAAAGCGCTGGCATCCGCAAAAAAATTAAAGGAGCGATGACTTACCCGTTAGTTTTGCTGGTTATTACTATTATGGCTTTTTTGGTTTTAATGGTGTTTGTCATCCCGCAAATCGGCGAAATGATTAAAGGGTTTGGCGGCGAGGATGCTGAACTACCAGCTTTGACTCAAGTGATGCTGTCAATTAGCGGTTTTTTGACGACTAAAGGATACTTGCTGATACCAGTACTAATCGCTATCGTTTACTTCTTGCGGCGCTGGCTGAATACTACAGCTGGCAAACACACTTTTCACCGTTTTGTCCTCAAGATACCAGCTATTAGTAGCATCATTCAGAAAGTAGCCGTCGCCCGTTTTGCTCGTACGTTTTCAGCGCTCATGGGATCTGGCGCGGCTGTTCTAGAATCGCTCGAAGTCACCTCGCATTCAGTCGGCAATGTTGTTTACGAGGAAGCTCTGCTAAAAGCTGCCAAGGAAGTCGAAAACGGTAAAAACTTATCAACAATCATCGAAAAAACTGGATTATTCCCGCCAATCGTCTCGCAGATGCTAGCTGTCGGCGAAGAAACTGGCCAAACCGACGTCGTACTAGTCAAAGTAGCCGACTTTTACGAAGAAGAAGTTGATGTCGCCATCGATAGTATCGGCTCAATTATTGAACCGGTAATGATCGTGCTGATGGGTGGCATGGTGGGGCTAATTGCCGCCAGCGTTATGATGCCAATTGCCGGCTTATCAACGAGTATTAAACAATAAAACTTATGCTATACTGTATATAGAAAAGGGCATCCATGGTAAAACTATTTTTCAAAGACAAACCGATCATCGGGCTCGACATCAATTATACTGGTGTTAAAGTCATGGCCATCAACCAGAAACACGCTGACGTTCGCGGCTACGGCTCGGTCGATCTTGACCCGGTTAAGACACAGGAAGCGCTCGACACCGACGACCACGAGTATCTGCGCGAGCACATAGCCAATATGTTTCGAGATCGCATTATCGGCTCTCTGCCTTCTAACCACGTAGTAATTGGCTTGCCGACGAGCCGCACTTATTCGCGCACCTTTACTCTACCAGCGAGCGAAGAAAAGCATATTGCCAGCGCTGCTCAGCTAGAAGTCGAACGCTATATACCAGTACCGTCAGACTCGTTATATACTGACTACGAAATTATTAAGCGCACCAAAGAGACCCTGATGGTTGTTGTCTCGGCCGCACCGCGCGCGCTGGTTGATACAGTTACGCAAGTTGCCAAGGAAGTCGATCTGCGTCCAGTTGCCGTTGAACCGAGCATGAATGCGGTCGCCCGCATCCTGACCAAAACCGAGGAAGGCAATCGTACCACGCTAGTTATCGACGTCGGCGCCACCAGTACCGATATTGCCGTCCTGGAAGATTCAGCGATTCTCATTACCGGTTCGGCTAATGTCGGCGGCAATAACTTCACTCTAGATATCGCTAGTAAAATGCAAGTGTCGCTAGAAAAAGCTCACCAGTATAAAGTCCTCAACGGCCTCGGGCAAAGCGATGATCATGACAAAATTGAAGCCGCCCTCAAACCAAGCCTCGGTCGTATCGTCGGAGAAGCCAAAAAGGTCATCCGTTACTACAGCGAACGTATTTCGGAGGATAAAAAAATCGAGCAAATTCTTATCGTTGGCGGCGGTGCAAACATGCCAGGTATCGGCGAATACTTTACTAACGCTTTCATTTTACCGGCCCGCGTCGCTAGCCCGTGGCAAGATCTTGATTTCGGGTCGCTTGAGAAACCGCACCGCCAGTTTCGTCCGCGTTATATCACCGTCGCTGGTCTGGCTAGCGTACGGCCATCGGAGGTAAAAAAATGATCAACCTACTTTCACCCGAAGAACGCAAGCAAATTAAGGCCGCCCGGGCTAACTCAATTTTGATGCGTTATGTTGTCATGTCGCTGATAGTTGTTGTGATTATCGTAGTTGAACTAATCAGCTCGTATTTTATGCTAGTATTCAACCAGTCTGCCAGTAGAGAAACCATAAATGACAATCAAAGTAAATCTTCAGCCTTCAGCTCGGTCAAGAGCGATGCCGAAAAGTATCGTTCTAACCTGCGGGTAGCAAAATACATTCTTGACACTCAAGCGCCATATACTGATATTCTAAATGCGATTGCCAAGAGGTTGCCAAACGGCGCCTCACTCACTGGCATATCAATCGACCCGACAACTTTTGGAACTGCTTCTGTGCAAATTCAAACCCACGTCAGTTCGTACGCGCAAGCCATTGAAGTCAAAAATAGCTTGCAAGAGACGTCTATCAACAAAGTTAAAGTTTTTGACAGTGTTAGCCTATCAAACGCTACGCACGAAATTGGCGACAATACATTTCAGGCAAATTACACTGTAATCTATTCAAAGAAGGTACTGCCATGAAATTCGTTCTAAAACCAACTACATTCCGCATTTTGCTTATCGTGAGCCTACTGGTTATTGCGGCAGCAGGCGCAGGCAGTTTCGTCTTCGGACACCAAGAGATTGTTAAATATGCAGAGGAAACCCGCAAACTCAATACCGAAGCGCAAGCCTCTAGCAACGAATTACAAGCCCTTTCAAGCCTCAAATCGAAACTAGACAACAGCAAAAGCGACGTAAAGCGCGCCGAACAAATCGTTTCGACCAGCAAGAAATATCATTATCAAGATCAAATTGTCAGCGACATCGAAAATCACGCAAATAGCGCTAGTATTAAAATCGCTTCAATCGATTTTTCAGCAAATGAAAGCAAATCCAGCAGCTCATCAAGCTCATCGTCGTCTAGCACCGCCAAGAACACTAAGAAACCAGCGCCAGACGGCTTCAAATCGGTTACTGCTACCGTTAACTTGAGTAATCCGGTATCTTATGAGCAAGCGTACATTTTCTTGCGCTCTTTAGAACAAGGGCTTTTCCGGATGCAAATTTCTAACCTGGCCTTAGCCAAGGATGACAACAATGGCATCACGGTTAGCGCACTAACTCTGGAGGTATATACAAAATAATGGAAGTTTCAGACGCATTTCGCATTCTCGGCGCAAAGACAGCTAAGTTCTTTGGTCGGTATCACTTTTTATTGTTTTTCATGTTAGCTGCCGGCGGATTGTCAGTTGCTACCATCCTACTCTACCAAACACTCACTACGCCAGCAGAAGAACCGCAAGCTAGCACCTCCGCTAGTTTTGATGATACTACCATCAAACGCATCCGCAAGCTAAAATCAGCTGGCAATGCACCGAGCACGCCGCCGCCAGCCAACGATAGGACAAACCCGTTTTAGTCTATGATTTTGCTCGGTTCAGCGGTACTCAATGCAGAAATATTCAGCATTCAAACTGGCGGCAAGGTAGCGCACACAACCCGCGCAATCATTAATCCTGCCAATCTGCAAATTATCGCCTTCGAAGTGTCAGGGCCGCTAATTCAGCAACACCCCGCGCTGATGTTGCTTAGCGATGTCCGCGAACTGAGCAATATGGGCTTCATTGTCGACGACATCGACCAATTCATAGCTCCGACCGACGTTGTGCGCGTCAACGACGTCTACCAGCTAAAGTTTGATATCATCGGCAAACTAGTACTTGACGAAAAACGCCATAAACTTGGTAAAGTCATCGACTTCACAATAGATACAACGCAGTTTCTTATTATGCAGCTGTCGGTCAAGCGGCCGCTATTGCGTAGTTTCAATGATACTGAGATTTTGGTACATCGCAGCCAGATTATCGAGATTAATAACGATTCAATTGTCGTTCATTCCCAAGCTAAAGCCCCTGAGCCAGAACTTCATGAAGTAGTCGGTAGCTACATCAATCCGTTCCGCAAACCAAAGCAGGCTCGACAGAATTCGGATATTGATTAGCAATCTTCTCGGCGCAAAGTAGTTTTGATATCATCGAAGCTAAACCCCTGGCGCGCTAGATATTGCATGAACTTTTGCTCATCAGAGTAACGCCGGCGTTTTTTAGCAATAACTTTAGCCAGCTCGTCGATATCATTACGCGACGAATCTGCGATTACCGAATCAATGATTGCCTGCGCTATACCTTTTGCCGCCAATTCGCTACGCAGTTTTCGCATTGATACGCCTTTAATCTGATGCCGATTTTCAACCCACCAGTTAGCAAATTTCTGATCGTCAATGTAACCGCGCGCTTGCAACTTCGCAAAAACACGCTCCGTCACGGTTTTAGCGACACCTGGCTTTTCCGCTAACTTACCAGTTTTTCTATTTTTATATTTACGAGCCAACGTTTTACGATAAAGATAATCACGCACTTCACTGCTACTGCGCGGCCGCATCAATACATACTCAAGTGCTCGGGCATATACTTTGCCGAATTCACTCTCTTGCTTGAGATTAGCTAACTCCTCTTTCGATAAAACCTGGCCAGCCTTAATTCCAAGATCAACAACCTGCGAAATATCCAGGCTAAAATCATATTTGCCATCAATATACACGTTGACGCGATCCGAATCGCGGACTTGCGGCGAAAGCGCCGTCACAGTATATCGTTCTTGCTGCTGAGCCATATCATTATTATAGCTGAAAAAGCGGCCATTTACCGACTAGCAAGCTACTATAGTTCGCATAAATTATCATGATATTCAAAGATACTACGCCACTGAACTTAGCTCGGATATACTTCTAGCGGACTGTTTTCTTTTTACTTCTAATCTTTCGGTTCTGGTTCAGCGACCTTTTCGCGAACTTTAGCGTCAATCTCAGCCAGGACTTCTGGATTTTCTTTCAAGTATTTTTTAGTAGCTTCGCGACCTTGGCCGATTGTTGCATCATTATACTTATAAAACGCTCCAGATTTGCTCAAGATTCCGTACTGAACGCCCAGATCGACAACATCACCCGTCTTGCTGATACCTTCATTATACATGATATCGAACTCAGCCGTGCGGAATGGCGGCGCAATCTTGTTCTTGACGATCTTGACGCGCGTACGGTTACCGCGAATCTCATCACCGTCCTTGATTTGCCCAATTCGGCGAATGTCTGCTCGCACCGATGCGTAAAACTTAAGCGCATTACCGCCAGTAGTCGTCTCGGGGTTACCGAACATCACACCGATTTTCATGCGGATTTGATTAATAAAGATTACTGTAGCCTTTGATTTGTTAATAATACCGGTTAGTTTGCGTAGTGCTTGACTCATTAATCGCGCTTGCAAACCCATGTGCGAATCGCCCATGTCACCGTCGATTTCAGCTTGCGGCACCAACGCCGCTACCGAATCAACTACTATTAGGTCAACGGCATTTGAGCGCACAAGTGTTTCGACGATTTCCAGCGCTTGCTCGCCGTTGTCGGGCTGCGATACTAGCAAATTATCAGTGTCAACGCCAAGCCGTTTAGCATATGCTGGATCAAGCGCATGCTCAGCATCAATAAAGGCTGCCGTCCCGCCTTGTTTTTGCATTTCGGCGATAGCATGTAGTGTCAAGGTTGTCTTACCACTCGACTCTGGACCATAAATCTCGATAATTCGACCTTTCGGATAACCGCCACCCAGCGCCAAATCTAAACTCAGACTACCGCTTGGCAATAGCTCGACATCAACTTTTTTAGCCTCTCCTAGCTTCATGATTGAGCCGTCGCCGAATTGCTTGGTAATCTGCTCCATCGCCAAACCCAACGCCTTTAATTTGCCCTCGTCAGCCGCTGGCTTATCTGCAGATGTTTTTGGCTCGCTTTTCTTCGCCATATCTCCCCTTTCTTGCTGATATCTTTAATTATACATGAGCGACGCAGTTTTTGGTATAATGGTAAATATGAAACAAAACGGCTTCACAGTTATTGAACTTTTACTGGTGATAGTTTTACTTGGAGTTGGCAGCTGGCTATTTTTTAATGAAAAAGCAACTATCGATGCCACTGCTCGCGACAATCAGCGTAAAGTCGCTATCAACGCGATGTATTACGGATTGGAAGAGTATTTCTACGCTAAAAACGGCTATTATCCGGCTTCGATTGACAGCAAAACGCTGCGCACCGTCGACCCTGCTCTTTTCACTGATCCGAAAGGCAAAAAACTTGGCAGCAGCGGCAGCAACTACGTCTACGAATCAACAGGTTGCAATAACGAAAATCGATGCACTGGCTACACGCTGCGCAGTTCAATGGAGCGTGAAGATACTTACACCAAGACTAATCGCGATCACAAGAAATAATCAGCTAGTCATCATTCGTGACTGGGCGGCCATTCTTGAACGCCTCAACGGCATTATTAAGTACCGCTACTTGGTTTTTTGGATCAGCAACATAGCTAAAGCGATAGGTTGTTTCGTCGCCCTCGGTACTTAACCGAATCGAGCCGTAATTAAATAAAGTTTGTAGAATACCTTTTTGCGAGTAGCTAGAGTCCTCGATATTCATCAGACTAACTGTTTGCTCGCGTTTTGAAAACAAGCTTATTTGAATTTCTTGAATAACACTTTCGTTGGTCAGGAAAAAGCGATTTTGCATATATACCCAAATCGCTATATACAAACCGATACCGAATAAAATAATCACCATCAAGCAAATCAAAATAACCTGCGGATACATTGATTGCGCCAAGCCAATCGGCTTAGCAATATCAGGGTAACAAAACATGAAAACTGACACCAAAATAATTGCAAGAATCATCGCAAATGTCGGCCCCCAAATACCAATGCTATGCCGCGGAATCATTTGAATGACATATTCATGCTCGCTGAGATTAAGCCACGGGTAGAGGCGACATGATTCCTCGTGCTTGCGGCGGGTCTCTTCGGAAATATGAACCGGAATAGGCTCGGTTGAGCGCGCCACATGCACGACCTGCTTGCCAGATTCGGTGACTGATACTGGGTTGGTTTGCACAGCCGATTCTGTACCAGTAGCCTGCTCTTGCTGCTGCGAAGCTGTGTACAACGGACGTCCTTCAGCGTCGTAAGCGACTGGTCTGCGGCTATCGTCATCGTCCATGATACCTCCTGGTTTATACTACTTGTAGTATACTATAAATTCCCTGCATTGCCGAGATGCCGCTTCGCCTTAATCGTCACCCGGCGGCCGCGCGGCGTGCGCTCAATGAAGCCAATTTGCAGTAAATACGGCTCATAAAAATCCTCAATTGTCGTCGCTTCATCGCCAGTCAGGGCGGCAATGGTCGTCAGTCCCACCGGATTATCGCCATAATTTTCCAGGATTGATTGCAGTAAATTACGGTCGGCTGGGTCTAACCCCAGCTCATCCACTTCCAGCATTTCTAGCGCACTCGTTGTCGTTTTTACATCAATTATGCCATCGCCATTGACGTCGGCATAGTCGCGCACGCGCTTGAGCAGGCGATTAGCAATGCGCGGCGTCAAGCGGGCCCGCGTTGATAACAGGTTCGCCGCTTCATGCCGAATCGACGATTCCAAAATGGCCGCGCTCCGCGTCACAATCTTAGCGATATCCTCTGGCTCGTAAAATTCCAAGCGGTAAATATGCCCAAATCGATCACGCAGCGGCGCCGCCAAACTGCCCGTCCGCGTCGTCGCGCCAATCACCGTAAACCGCGGCAGATCCAGCCGGATTGACCGAGCCGCCGGGCCTTTACCGATGACGATATCCAGCTTGAAATCTTCCATGGCCGAATATAAAATCTCTTCCACCGCCCGGCCGAGTCGATGGATCTCATCGATAAACAAAATATCGCCGTCCGCCAAATTGGTCAAAATTGACGCCAAATCACCGGCTTTTTCAATCGCCGGGCCGCTGGTAATGCGCAAATTCGTACCCATCTCGTTAGCGATCACCGTCGCCATCGTCGTCTTGCCCAGCCCTGGAGGGCCGTACAATAACACATGATCCAGTGGCTCGCCGCGTTTCTTCGCCGCGTCAATCGCTAAGCGTAAATTGCGCTTCAACCGCTCCTGGCCAACATATTCATTAAAACTCTGCGGGCGCAAGCTAACTTCAATCCGCTGTTCCTCGGCATCATCATCGTGCGGGCTGGTGTCGACTATTCTTTGAATTGCCATAAATTAAGCCGTTTTATCCCTTCAGTGCTTCCGTCACCCGCTGCGCCGTCGGTAAGTTAGTATCAACATTCTCCAGAGCCTTAGTAGCGTCAGCCAAGGTATAGCCCAGCGCCATCAGCGCCTCTAACGCTTCATCAGCAGTATGCAATTCGGCCTGAACCGGTGTATCCGCCCGACCATACTGCGTCGGCAAGCCAACCTTATCGCTCAAATCAACCACCACGCGCTCGGCAGTTTTTTTACCGACACCGGCAGCTTTTTGCACAAAAGCGGCATCACTGTTGGCGATGGCGTTGCGCACTTGCTCCGCGTCGCCGAGGCTAAGAATCGCTAGCGCCGCCTTCGGGCCGACACCCTGAACAGTAATCAGCATTTCAAACAGCTTTTTTGCCGCCAAACTAGAAAAACCAAATAGTTCTTCCGCCTGCTCGCGCACATGGTGGTAGGTATAAAACTTGACGTCTTGATTCAGTACCACCGCCTCAAAATCACCAGCCGCCACGCTAACTTCGTAACCGACACCATGAACGTCAATCACGACGCTGCCCGCGCCAAACTTTTCAGCGATTACACCAGAAAGATGAGCTATCATAATCAGCTATGGCGACGTGGTGTTACCGCCAGGATTATTACTATTATTGCCGCCATTATTGCTACCGCCAGAATCGCCCGAGCTGCCGCCACTATTATCGTTTCCGCCAGCAGCCGCACAATTGCTAGTATCTTTACTGTAGTTCACGCCGTCGATTTTACTTTTATCGACCATAACCACTGAGCCTGTCTTGAGATCACAGGCTGCCACTTTAGCATTTGTGCTTTTACAGTTAGCAGTGTCTTTCGAGTATTTTGTCGAGTTAAAGCTAGCTTCGTCAATAGTTTCAACCTTGCCGGTAGAGAGGTTGCAAACGGTAATCGTCGGCGCCTTACAATTAGCAGTGTCTTTTGAATATTTCGTCGAGTCAAACTTATCCTCATCGATAGTTTCAACCTTGCCAGTAGAGAGGTTACAAACAGATACTTTAGTTGGCTCGGAATTACACGATTCAGTCGGCAGAGCGCCGCTCATAAAGTATTCATTATAAGTATTAGCGCCAGCTTTCGCCGCCAAGCCGCCCTTGTCCTTACAGACAGCGCGCTGAACGATACCGCTCGGCAGAGTGAATTTAACATCTGGCTTGCCTGACAATAGCGACGTCATCGTACTCTTCCAAATCGGCCCAGCCATGTCGCTACCACCGCTAATCATAGCAGAGTTATCATTATTGCCAACCCAAACACCAACAACGTATTGCGGATTGTAGCCAATTGTCCAAGCATCGCGGTTGTCGTTGGTGGTGCCAGTTTTAACAGCAACAGTATGATTACCGTTAACCGTAATTGACGAGCCAAAGATGCGTGCGCGAGTTGTCCTGTCGCTAAGAATATCTGAGATTAGGTAAGCCCCCTGAGCGCTAATGACTTGTTTAGACTTGCCCTCGTGTTTGTAGATTGTTTTAGCGTATTTATCGTCAATCTGAGTAATTTTAGTAATATCGTATTGCTTACCACTATTAGCGAAAGCAGTATAAGCATGCACCATATCCTGCAAAGATGCCTCGGCTGAACCAAGCGCCAACGATAAGCCGTGATCGCCCTTCTTGATAGAGGAAATGCCCATACTGTTAGCAGCTGTTACTGAACGAGAAATGCCGTATTTTTGCATAACCTCAACGCTCGGGATATTAAGCGACCAGTTAAGCGCTTGGCGCACCGTAGCACTACCGCCACGGCTAGCTTCATTTTTATCAGCATCGCGCGGCACATAGCCGCCGCCGAAATCCTTAACTTTATCTTGCAAAATAGTCGCTGGCGTAATCACGCCGTCTGCCAATGCTGCTGCGTAATAAATCGGCTTAAAGCTAGAACCTGGCTGGCGCCTAGTCGTCACCATGTTAACCTTGCCCCATTTTTCATTATTATAATCGGCACTGCCAACCAAAGCTCGAACTTCACCAGTCGTTGGATCAACGACAACTCCGCTGGCATTAGAGCCGCCCATTCGGTTAATATGCCTCATTTGCTTGTTAATGTTGTCTTTGAGGGTATTCTGCATATCAATATCTAGCGTCGTTGTGACTTGATAACCAGAACGCATAACTTTTTCGTAACCATCTTTTTCGTAGCCGCCTTTTTTAGAGCTATATTTATCGCTGAGCTCAGCCACCACCATTTCAGCAAAATGCGGCGCCACGCTATCATTCTGCGTTGACGGCGGTGCATAGGCCAATTGCTGGGCTAAAGCCTCTGTTTTTTGCGCTTCGGTGACGTAGCCCTCTTTTACCATTCGACTGAGTACCGTTTTTTGCCGTTCTTTAGCATATTCAGCACTGCCACTAATCGGCGAGTAGCTGCTCGGTGCCGGCAATACGCCAACCAGCATAGCGCTTTCTGCCAGAGTTAGTTCTTTCGGTGTTTTATTGAAATAAGTCTTAGCCGCATCCTCTATACCAAAAGCGTTTTCACCAAAATATACTGAATTGAGATACATGTCAAGAATTTCGTCTTTGGAGTAATTTTGCTCGACAGCAATCGACATGAAGAACTCTTGATATTTACGCATCAAACTATGCTCGTCGCTTAGCAAGGTATTCTTAACCAATTGCTGAGTGATAGTCGAGCCGCCGCCATGCCGCGTCACTGCCGCCCTAGCGATACTAAAAAGATTAAATCCGCCATGTTTATAAAAATCCTTGTCCTCGCTCGCCAACAAAGCATTCTTCATATGATCAGATATCTGGTCGAGTTTCACGATATTGCGTTTCTCAGCCCGACCAATACTATAAAAAGTCTTACCATTTCTGTCTTTTAGAACGATTCCGGTATTATTACGGTTCATCAAACGTTCAACGTCGCGGATATCATTAGCCAGCATGATGTATGTTACCACCGGTATGATAATCATGATCGCTAGAATAGGACCGCCAACAACGGCAACCTTCTGCTTGCGCGACAATCCTTGCCACCAAGCGACTAGTTTACCAAACTTACCCGTCGGCTGGCGATGAACCTTACGAACTGGAGATTTCTTACGACCTATGTTAGCGTAGCGCGATAAACGCGGCGGTTGCTTTTGTATCTGCATCACTTACCATTATATCACCTTACGCTTCAATACGACTCATAAACGCATGCGTTAAAGCTGCCGCCAATGCGTCAGCGCAATCATCAGGCTTCGGCACCTCTTGCAACCCTAGCTGAATACGCACCATTTCTTGAATTTGCGGCTTTTTGGCGGCACCGTAACCAGTGATTGATTTTTTGATTTCATTCGGCGTGTATTCGTGAATTGGCAATTTCGCTTGGCGACCTGTCAATATTGCTACGCCGCGCGCCTCGGCAACACTGATTGCTGTCGTAATATTCTTAGTAAAAAACAGTTTCTCAACCGACATAGCATCTGGACGCGTCTCTTTAATAATATCGGTTAAACCCGAGTAGATCTCTTCAAGGCGATCTGGTAATGGCGTGTGTGCTGGCGTAGTGATCACTCCAGCCGTAACCAGCCTCATTCTACCGCCGTTGACATCAATTACGCCAAATCCGAGAATACCTGTACCAGGGTCAATTCCGATAATTCGCATGCTGGTATGGATCACTTCCTGCCAAATCGAATAGCTTTTCTCAAGCCGCGCTTAATTTCAACGCGCCATTCCCAGACACCATAACTAACACCCGCCAAGGCCAGTCCGCCAATTGTCCACCACACTACTGGATTAGTTTGCTGGACTGTTACTGGCTGCACTGGATAAGCCGCTAATGTATTACTAGCTTTCTTGATTTTGCGGCAGCGTCCAGTTGAAGGATTGCGTTCCCAGCCTTCTTTACACGGTTTGGGTAAATCGTCAACAGAAGCAATCTTCTTGCAGCGGCCAGTTTCTGGGTTACGGAATTGGCCCTCTTTACACGGTTTCAGAACCGCTGCAGCCGCCTTGGCAATTGAACGACAACGTCCGGTTTCCTCGCTGCGATATTGGCCTTCTTTGCAAGGTTTCAAGACAACGGTTTTTTTCTTGTTCTGAACAATATTGCGGCAGCGGCCAGTCTCTTCGCTGCGATATTGGTCATCGCGGCATGGTTTCAATATTTTTATTTTTGGTTTAGCCGACAACGCTTTCAGGCTACCCTTACCATAATTAAGTTTAGGCGTAAAATCATTGCCCTCGCTACCTGGACTCGGCGTCGCCCAGCGCCAAGTCGCAGTTTTAGTATCATACGCCCAAGATCGCCCTTTGTTACTAACACTATCGGCTTTCTCATACGGTATCACGCCGTTCTTATAGGTAGTTAACCCGTTGGCATCTTGCAACCACACTGTTCCGGATGCCTTGTCAAGATGCAGCGTCTTCCCCGATATAACAAAGATTTTATCCGGCAGAACCATGCCCGATAACTTCGAAAGATTATTAGTAGAATCTGACACCTCTTGGTTGCCGCTGCGCAAGCGGTATGACGATAAGTCTATTGGGCTTTGACCAATATTTTTAACCTTGACGTAGCTATGACAAGCAAGGTTCGGGTCAGCCGTAGCACAATCTGCTGGATTCGGTAAAATTTCTAGAATCTGTAAAGTTGGCGTCGGCGGCAAACGGTACAAATCACTTGATATCATATTGCCAGTCGCTCGTTTACGAAAATCAGTTTTAAAGACACCAGTTCGATAAGACTTACTCCAGCCTTTACGCTCCCAAATATCATTCTGATATTTGCCGAGATCGGTATTGTTAATTCGAACTGCCTCAACCAGCTGGCCAGCTTGATAAACATTTATCTCTTTGTCATACAAAGCATCACTATTTGGAGTTGGACAGCCCGCTAAAAGCAATGCATCATCCGCATGCGACAAGTTCGGGCTGTACAGCGTTAAATAACTTTTCGGCCGCAGATAATCTCGCAATTTAGCATTACAAACAAAATCAGCTTCCGCTGTTGCGTAACGTAGTTCTAGCGACATCTGTCCTAAATCGAAAAAATTATCACTAGTATTGTAAAGTTCTATCGCCGTGTAGCCGTATTTTGGATCAGTTTTAAACGCCGAGACTACAACATCATTTTTTGCTAACAACGGTGACGGCAATGTTGTTGTTTTATCTACAGTTTCGTTGGCATTAATAGGGTTTGACGAGACCGACGGCGGGATTTCAGCAGGCTTGGCAGCGGTTTTGTTTTCAGTAGTCTGCTGCGAGAGTGTCTTTCTATCGTTCGCAGCTGGCAGTGAATTAGGATTTTCTTTATTAATTAGCGGCTCGTTAGACTTATCGAGATTTTTCTCTTGTTTAGCCGTTGGTGAATTCTCGCTATTATTTTCGCTTGCAATGCTTAGCGTGTTATCCGGCGAAACAGCTGCCGTAGATACAGCATCTGCCGCTGCCAACCCCGAAAATACTGGCTGAAGAGTTATAGTTGCTATCAAAATGACGAGTTTTAGACATCGCATCAGGCCTCCTAGCAATTATAAATACCATGTATACTTATAATCTACATGAAGGTAAGCTTAAAAGTCAACTAATCGTTAATATCAGCAGTAATATCGGCATTCGTATAAACATTTACCACATCATCAAGATCGTCGAGCGCGTCAATAATTTTTATTACTTTGCGAGCGGTTTCAGCATCGCTGATAGGCACGTCATTTTTGGCAATGTATTGCAACTCGGCTTCCTCAATGGTCATACCTGCATCGAGCAACGCCTTACGAACGCTCGCTAAATCTTTCATGCCAGTATAGACAATTAGTTTACCATCAGCCTCAACAGCATCTTCGGCGCCTGCGTCGAGTACTTGCAACAATGCTTCTTCGCCGCTTGCTGCCACCCGAATAACCCCTTTGCGGTCAAATTGAAACATCACGCTGCCAGCATCAGCCATTGAACCGCCGTTTTTAGTTAAAGCCAATTTCACCTCTGGCAAAGTTCGATTACGGTTATCAGTGGCTGTTTCAATGATAATCCCTACGCCGCCAGGGCCATAACCTTCGTAAGTAATTTCTTCTAGCGCCGCTGAATTTTTGTCGGCAACCCGGTCGATCGCCCGCTGAATATTAGCAGCCGGCATATTTGCCGCCTTAGCTTTTTCGATAGCCATTGCTAGGCTAGAGTTCATTGTGGGGTCAGTGCCAGCCCGCGCTGCGATAGCGATCTGGTTACCAATTTTAGTGAAAATCGCACCGCGTTTAGCATCAACAACAGCTTTTTGACGATGTGTTGTCGCCCATTTACTATGTCCTGACATGACTACTCCTCGTTAGTTTATTGATAAATGCTTACTTATATAATAGCAAATGAGCCCTGTTATGTCACTATCGAAGCGTCGCGCAGTCGATAGCCGCTACGCCATTTCATGAACCACACTGCCGCAATTATCAAACCGTACCATAGCGCCGCTATCCACCACGGCACTTGCAGTTCAACTGCAGCCCAAGATTGCTCGGCACACCAATTCACTACTGCAATCATCGCATCAAGCATCATCTGCGCTGGCCAGCCAATGACATGCGCTATCGCTGGAATAATCAATCCGCTAACGCCACCTATTGATGTTAGCAACATCGCCAACGGTATAAACGGACCAACCAGGATATTCGCCAACAACGAAACCACGCTCAACTGCCCAAAGGCTGCCATGATAATCGGCGCAGTTACCAGCTGTGCCGCTAATGTTTCTAGCAGAATTTGAATGATAGCTGGGACTTTATCGGCCGAAAAGAAATAGGCCGTCAACACTGGCGCCACAATAATTACGCCAGCAAACGCCGCAAAACTCAGCACCCAACCCATGTCTCCCCAAGCATAACTCGGATTACACAATACCGTTATTGCCGATACTAGCCCCAGTAAAACAACTGGATGAAACTTTCGGCCGACATACCATGCTAACAAGCTTAATCCAGTAACAAGCCCAGCGCGCACCATACTCGGGCTGGCGCCAGTCATGGCGATAAAACCCAGCACCAAGCTACAGCTAACTAGTGTCGCTAAATATTTTGATATTTTTGCGAATAGCCGGCGTGCCAAACGTACCAGAATCGTTAAATTGTAGCCGCTCGCTACAATGATATGCGTCAGACCAGCAATCTTCAAAGCCTCCAGTAGATCATCTGGCAGCATACTTTTCTTACCCAATAAAAAGCCAATGCCTAAACTAGCCGCTGGGTCACCAATCGCTTTATGTACGCCATCAGCAAAATTATCGCGCAGCTCTAGTGCTGGATCGCCGCCAGCTGTTCGCTTGACACTGTCAAGCTTCGGCCTTGCTAATACCGCCGCGAAATTGCCAAAACCCGGCTTCAATACACCGCGCAAAACAAGTTCGTCACCGCGTTTAATTGCTGGATTACCGCGCAGCGACAACCAAATTTGGCCAGGTAAAAACGTATTGCCCATTTTGATATAAGTTATTTGCAGTCTCGTGCTACCAGCTACGTTATCTGCGTCATCCCGCACTATGCCGGTTAATTGCACCGACTGACCATACAGCGGTTTATATAACTGTAATTGCACTTGATCGCTAGAGCCGCGAGCCAGTCCAACCAACAGCCCTGCGCCTAGCGTTAAAATTAACAAAATCCGCCGCCGCTGCCAAAAAGCTAAACCAATCAGCGGGATGGACGCAATAATTAACCACCAGCTAGCCCCGTTCCACCATTGCGCCAATACCACGCCACTAACTAGCCCGTAGCATAAAGCAGCAATATGCCACATTGGATGAAGCCGCTCGCCCAACCATCTCATATTTCGATAGTAGCATAGCTTGACACGACTCGCCGCAAACTGTATAGTAAGATTTACTCGGGCCCATAGCTCAGCTGGTTAGAGCACCTGCCTTTTAAGCAGGGTGTCGTGAGTTCAAGCCTCACTGGGCCCTCCATTTCAAAAATAAGAAGACCTCCTCAGCGTGAAGGTCTTTTATTTTTTAACTGTCTTTATTCTTTACTCTTCTTTTTTGATTCGTTGCGCCGCACATGAGTTTGCAACACATCAATTATCGACAGCACCAGGCACACAGTCACGATAATGGCATAAGACGCATTAATACGGCTGACGATTTGCTTGCCGAACTCATCAACCACTAGCGCATTTTCTAGCGGCTCAAACATTAATACCACAGCTAACACTGCAAATATCACTGACCCGCCAATTCGCTGAAATTTGTTACTAGCCGCCGGCCCGCTGAATAATAATATCAGTGAAGGCGCTAGAGTTAATATCACCGCTACTATATCTACTAACGGCGGACGGATAATGACAATGCCGAGATTAGCAACGTATGGCGTTGCCTCGCTACTCCACAAATCAGCCAAGATTGAACCAGCTGCTAGCGCTAGCGTCAATACGCCGAATCGCCGGCGCGTCATATATGCCAACAAAAACAACACGCCAAAGACTATTGCTAGAACGATAGTAAAAGTCATGCTTTTATTTTATCACGTCATCTATATACAACGACAAGTCAAAAGCCCCGTGTCTCACGAGAAAATACCGTGTTTTTTAGAGGCTTCGAATTGCTCTAACAGTTCACGCTGCCTTTTAGATAGCTTAGTCGGTGTATCGACAATAATGCTAACGATATGGGCGCCGCGCCGTTCGCTGCGCGGGTACGGGACGCCATGGCCAGACAATTTAAAATCAGCACCCGACTGCGTACCGGCCGGTACCTTCATGGTAATTATGCCGTCGACTGTCTCAACGTCAATTTCAGTACCAAGTGCCGCATCAACCATACCGATATGTTCTTGGCTAAGAATCAAATCGCCCTCGCGGGTAAACTTCTTATGTGCTTTAACGCGAATATTGATGTATAAATCACCACGGTCGCCGTCGGCAATAGCTTCACCGCGCTCGCGCAAACGAATCGTCGAACCGTCATCAATACCTGCTGGAATTTTGACAGTGATTTTCTGCTCGCGGCGTTGCACACCAGAGCCATGGCAAACTGTGCATTCTTTCTCGGGTATTTTACCGCGGCCTTTACAGGTTTCGCAAACTACCGCTTGTTGGATCGGACCAAACATAGTGTTCATTGTGCGGACCCGTTGGCCAGCGCCTTGGCAATCTGGACAAGTTTTCATCTCGAAACCCGGCTCAACGGTCGTACCGTGGCAATGCTCACATTCATCGTTAATCATTAACGCAATCTCGACATCTTTGCCAAACACCGCTTCTTCGAAAGTCAAAGTAACACGCGTTTCAACGTCGCGCCCACGCGGCCGGCTATTGCGGCGCGATTGCCCGGACGGCCCGCCAAAAAACTGGCTGAAAATATCCCCCAAGCCCTCACCAAAATCGAAATTGATATTCTGGCCCTGGCCGAAACCGCCAAAACCTTCAAACGGATTGCCGCTATAACCAGCGCCGCCGCTAGAGCCGCCTACGCCAGCATGACCGAACTGGTCGTAACGTTGGCGTTTTTGCTTGTCTTTGAGAACTTCGTAAGCTTCGTTAATCTCTTTGAATTTCTCTTCGCTGCCGCCTTCTTTGTCGGGGTGATACTTGACAGCCAGCTTACGAAAAGCTTTCTTGACTTCGTCTTCAGAGGCGTTTTTGCTGATACCTAGTACTTCATAATAGTCGCGCTTTGCCATATTGCTATAGTATAGCGCGTTAGCACTCGAAGTGCAAGAGTGCTAAAATTACTAACTTATTTGACGTCAGTAGCCGATGGACTCTTATTATTTTTGTTCGGATTACGCGCCGCTAGCACGCGCAAATCGTCAACTACATCAAATTCATCGAGGATTTTACGGCCGAGCAACGCCTCTAGTGCATCCTCGAGCGTTAGAATGCCCGCTGTCTCGCGATAATCATTAACAACAATAAACATATGATGCCGCGTCTTGATAAAGGCCGACAAAGCGCGCTCCAGCTTCTGGTTTTGGTTGATAAAGTAAATCTTCTTGTCCATCGCCGTTTCAACGCGGCTAGTTTTCTTACCGTTATCAAGCGTCAGTAAGCTACGAATATGCAGAATACCAACAATGTGGTCAATATCACCGTCAGTCACTGGGAAGCGGCTATGGCCAGTCTTATGCAGTTCATCAAGCAGCAACGGCCCAATCACATCTTCCTTAGCTACTGTATTCATTACGCCGCGCGGCGTCATTACCTCTTCGACGGTTTTTTCATGAAAATGCAGGGCATTATTGATTAATTTTTTCTCTTCAAGCGACAATATTCCCGATGATTCGCGTATCAAATGCTCAAGTTCTTCCCGCGAGCTAAGAATATTCGGTTCATTCTGCACATTAACACTGCGCAAAACTTGTCCCAAGCGCGGATGCCGCTCGACGAAAGTCAGCAATCTCGGCTCTATCCGCCGGTAATATCCATCAACCATCTGCACCAACCAGTCAAAATGAGCAATTCTACTATAGACTAAAGATGTCATCACGCTAATGGCCACGCCGATAAAAAAACCAAACGCCGATACCGCCGACAATACCGCCAAAACCAGTAGTAGAGCTTCGGTTGCTTTACGCAGCGATACAATATCATCAAGCAGTAGTATTCGCCGTAATTCGTCAGCCGCTGCGGTGTCGCCCTTACGACGGCGGCGTTCTAACTCGTACATTGACAGCTTTGTTCGGCGCGGCGAAATTGACGTCACCGCTATCAACGCTAAGGTAATCATCACAAACAAAATCGCTAAGAATAAACGCATACACATATTGTACCGCAAGCCCGCTTGATTGGCGAGCTCATAAGCAGTATAATAGCCTCTAGTAATAAGCGGAGGAAATATGACCAAAAAGGCATGGATTATTTTTGCGGCGATGTGCGTAGGATTGATTGGCGGCTTGATTTTTTTACAGCAGCGCAATCAAATTGATGTTTCAAGCGTCGATACTACGAAGGCGCAGCCAGCATCGAGCGAAAGCGGCAATATTAGCGAGCATGTTTATGGTAACGCCAACAGCAAAGTACTATTAGTTGAATATGCCGATTTTCAATGTCCAGGCTGCAATTCATCTTACCCAGTCACCAAAAAAGTCATTGAAAAGTACAAAGACAAGATCGGGTTTATCTTCCGCAACTATCCGCTAACTAGCGCTCACCCGAACGCGCTGGCCGCGGCGGCTGCTGCCGAATCAGCTGGACTGCAAGGTAAGTACTGGGAAATGCACAACTCGCTTTTCGAAAATCGAGCTAGCTGGGTAGAGTTATCTGGGTCAACTCGTACCGAAAACTTTGTGAAGTTAGCCTCCGACATCAAAGGCTTGAATGTAGAAAAATTCAAGGCTGATCTCGAAAATCCAAATATCCGTAAAAAAATTGATTACGACATGGCGCTCGGCAAAAAGGACAGCGTTGGCGGCACGCCAGCTATGTACATTAACGGCAAAGATGTCGGCAGCCAAAAAGTCCTTAACGGTAAGCTAGTTAGCGGCACAAACACCGATACTAACGCTAGTTATGTCTGGGCTAATGCTGATAATTTTGAAAAGTTCGTCATCCAGCCAGCAATGAAATCTGCTGGAATCAGCTACTAGCTGTTATTCATATTGGTATTTGGTGTACCTGCGTTAGTTTGTGGACCTGCTTGTTGATTATTGTTTGATGAACTAGGCATTCCTTGCGGCGTGGCGGTATTATTTGTACTAGGATTAGTTTGTTGTTGTACTGGCCCGCTAGGCACACCGCTCACTGCATTACTCTGCGGCGATTTATTGATCTGCATGCCGCCAGCAAAGCCCAACCCGCCAGCGAACAACACAATTGCTATGACGGCCAAAATCATAGTTGGCGTCATAGACGAGCATTGCGCCACTGGCCGTATTGACGGCGTACCGCCAGAAGGCATTTCAAAACCATCTTCAATTTTAGTTGGCATTTATTCATCTCCTTTTGTTAATTAATATTGATTAAAATATAACTAGGAGCTATTAAAGACGCCTTAAAAACTATTTTTTCTTGTTGTATGCAGGAAGAATGACTGTAAAAGTCGAACCAACATTCTGTTCGCTATCGACGTTAATTCGTCCGCAATGCGCCTTAATAATCCGCTCGGCAATTGACAGACCTAAGCCGTATCCAGCGGTAGTGCGCGACTCTTCTGCCCTATAAAATCGCGTAAAAATCTGCGACTTTACTTCGTCGCTCATGCCAATACCAGCGTCCGCTACAGCAACGCTGACGTGCTTACCCTTTTTGCTGCTAGAAATAATAATGGTACCGCCTTTGTTACTATATTTAATAGCATTGTCTAGCAAAATCGTGAAAAGCTGTTCTAAACTTTGTCGATCGCCAAGCAGCAAAAGATTTTTAGTTTTATCATCGATAGCGATATCTTTTGCCAGCGCCTGATTTACTACTAGATTCATCGCCCGAGCAATCACCGATTGCAAACCGACCTTGCCTTTCTGAATTTCCAGCTTGTCTTCTTTGAGCAACCCTAACATTGAGTTGGTTAATTTTTGTAAACGTTTAACATCATCAACATTGTCGGTGATAACTTGCTTAGCCTGTTTGAGAGTCAATTTCGGATTCATTGATGCCACCTCATTAGCTGCCAGTAGTGCGGTCAACGGCGTGCGTAATTCGTGACTAACATCGCTGACAAAACGCGATTGCGCCGCCATATTATCCTCGATTGGCTGCAGCGTATGCTGAGCCAGTAGATAGCTGATTAGTCCGCCTATCAAAAACACCGTCAAATTTGCCAACAGCAAGTTTAGGCGAATCGCCGCCATCGCTTCATCTTCACGCGTATCAAGATAGCTATGAATTGAAATAACCGCGCCCGGTTCGTTGGAACGAACTGTAGCCAGCGCCTGCTGATCGTTTGATGGACGACGATGAAATTCTTGACTTGATAATCCATAAATTATCAAACTAAAGGCGATCGACATAGACATGATGATCGCCAAATAGGTCCCCGCTAAGCGAACAACGGCACGTTGACCAACATTTTTCATGCTTTTCTAATCTCGTCCTTAACGATATATCCAAACCCTCGTACCGTTTGGATAATCGGATCAGCGCCTGGAAAAGGCTTATCAATTTTGTTGCGCAAATAGTTAATAAAAACTTCAACATTATTTGGCAAAATATCGGCATCAAAGTCCCAAACGTGCGTCATGATGTTTTGCTTGCTAAGAATTTGGTTTTTGTTGCGCAGCAAATATTCAAGAATGGCAAATTCTTTGTTAGATAGTTTGATATATTTACCAGCCCGTTCAGCAGTGTGATTAGCGACATCAAGTTCAAGATCACGCACTGTCAAAATGTTATCAAGTACATCCTGCGGCCGCCTCAGCAACGCCCGAACGCGAGCGCCGAGAACCTCGAAGCTAAACGGCTTCGGCAAATAGTCGTCGGCACCGCTATCCAAGCCTTCCACAATATCTTTATTCTGATCTTTGGCTGTCAACATCAAGATTGGCGTTTTATTACCGTCAGCACGCAGCTTTTTGGCGACTTCAAAGCCATTCATAATCGGCATCATCACGTCGAGAATGATGAGATCGTAATCATCAGCCCGCGCTGCATTGTAGCCATCCTCGCCATCATGCTCAATATCAACCGCGTAGCCGTCCATTTCGAGTCCTTGCTTGATCGACTTGGCAATTCGTTTCTCGTCGTCAACAACCAAAATCTTCATAATTTTATTATAACCTTTCTTTTGTTTAATGGTTTAGTAATTTAAGGACATTTCTGGCCACAAGTAGTGAGTCGTCTGCTTGCCGCGGCGGCTCATCGAAATCCACCAATCGCCAGCGGTCGTTTTAATTTTGATTAAACCTTTGTTTTTGAGGCGACTCAGCTGTGTCATCAATTTCGGACGACTCATTTGCAAGCTTTCGGTTAGTCCCGTCAGGTCTTCCTCGCCACTCTCGCTAATCTGCTGCAAAACAAGCGCTTCATCAGTTGTCAAATTCAAATTCTTGGTCATATTCACTCCTTTGTTTAGGTTTGTAATGACAGTATGCGCGGTTGAACTTAAAGTATTCTTAAGCAGCCGCCGCAAGATCATAAACTGTATATTGTGTACCGCCGTAATCGACTTTACTACCAGTACTTTTCACCCATGTTAGAATCTCGGAATTGCCACCTGGTCCACCCATACCGCTGGGACCGCCAGATTTCCCTTGTCCGCTGTTTACTACGTAATAGCGAACTTTACCTTGTTTAACAAGTTGTTTGAATTGCGATAGCGTCAACGTCGAGTCACTACCATTGAAGCCGCCGATGGCCATAACTGGCTGACCGCTTGATAATTGAATCGGTGCCGATTCGTTAGCACTATTAACTGCCGCCAGCCATGTCGTGCCATGACGGTTTTCTAGCAAAAACGAGACGAGCGTCGATTCAGCTCGCGCCGACTCATTATTTGTATTGCTCATCGCTGAAGCACCTGGACCAGCCGTTGGAATACTGCCGCTATGCGCTGTAGCTACCGTGCTAACGCTAAAGACAATCGGTGCCGCCATACCAGCAGTAATTGCTAAGCCAAGAATAATTTGTTTAAGCTGTTTCGTCTGTGATAATGGCAGCAGCGTCAAAATAGTTGCTACAACACCAGCAATCATCACTAGCCACATCAGCCAAGGCCAATAGTTGCTATAGCCGAGCATAATAATGCTAAGAATTGTCGTTAGCGCGATACTCAGCGGCAGTATCCAGGCTACTTTGGTGCGGCGCGTGTAAGCTTGCCATATGTATGGCGCCCCGATACCGACCAGCGCTGCTACCGCCGGCGCCATAGCTACAACGTAATACGGATGAATAGTGCCGCTGGTCATGCTGAAAATTACTATATGCATCAGCAGCCAACCCAGCCATAATAACACACCGATGCGCTCCTTATTATATCGTGGTGCTCGGCGCAACAGCCAGATTACTAACCCAGCGCTAATCAAGGCTACCGGAATTAGCCAAGCAATATTCGGCCCAAAGCTCTCATTAAATATACGCAGCACGCCAGTCTCGCCGCCAAAGCCAACACCGCCAGGACCGCCACCATGACCACCCGCACCAAAACTGCCGCCCATCATACCAATCGGCGGCGTCATTGCTTGCGCTGCTGGCGAAGCGGTTTGACTAGCAGCCTGCGCACCCATTTGCATCATACCGCCTGGCCGGCCTCCAGGGCCGCCACCATCACCCAACAGCCTTCCAAAACCGTTATAACCGAATATCAAACTCCATATGCTATTGTCGCTCGTACTGCCAACCCAAGGTCGATTTACCGCTGGCGTTAGCCACACCAAAATACTCCACCAAAACGTAGATACGATTGTCACTATGCCAGCTACGCTGAGATACCACATTCTGGTAGTGAATTTTGGGCGTGCAAAGCTAATGTAAATGATTGTCATTATCGGCAACAAAAGCAAACCTTGTAACATTTTAGCATTAAAAGCAAGCCCGGTAAATAGTCCGGCTAGGATCAGCCATAACACTGGCTGTTTGCCTTCAAAAGATCGAAAGAATGCGTAAGCACTGGCCGTCAAAAATAGCGTCAAAAAGCTATCCGGATTATTGAAACGAAACATCAGTGCTGCCGCCGGCGTCATCACCATTACGATTCCAGCAATCAAACCAGCACGCGCACTGTACCATCGTTTAACCGTTAGATAAACCAGTGCCATCGTAGCGATACCTGCCAACGCGTGCGGCAACAACATGCTCCACGACGAAAAACCAAATATCCGGCCAAACAACCCCATAATCATCATACTAATTGGCGGCTTGTCGACGCTAACAAAATTCGCTGCGTCTAAGCTGCCGAATAGCCATGCCGTCCAGTTAGTACTTGCAGCTTGCGCAGCTGTCGCATAATAACTATTGGCCATGCCATTAATAGTCAAGTTCCACAGATAAAATATCGCCGTGAAAAGCAGTAAACCGCCGAATGCTGCCATCTCGCCGAAACTCGACTGACCATATTCTTGGCGCACTCGCGACAAACCCTTAATATCCTCTGTTGCTGTTTTAACAACATTAACCCGAGAATCAGTATCTTCAATCCACTCCACCGGCTCCTCGTGGATTTTATAGCCGTTATATTCAGCTTTGACTAGCAACTCAGTATCGAAAAACCAAGCCGTGTCCTTAATGTACGGCAGCAGCTTTTGCGCTACATCGCGGCGTAGCGCTTTGAAACCGCACTGCGCATCAACAAATTTAGTCTTCATAGTAGTGCGAATAATTCGATTGTAGCAGCGCGAGATAAACTCGCGTTTGAAGCCGCGCGTCGTTCGCGATTGTTTCATTAGCCGCGAACCGGTCGCTAATCCAGCATCGCCAGTAATCAGCGGCGCAATCATCGGTTCAAAACTGTCAAGATTCGTCGACAAATCAATATCCATATAGGCTAGAATGTCCGCCTTGCTACTCATCCAAGCCTGTTTAAGAGCCCGGCCGCGGCCTTTTTCTGGCAATTGCAGCAAGCGTATCTCTGGATATCTCTCGGCTAGCCGGCGAGCAATTGCCGCTGTACCGTCGGTGCTACCATTATCGGCAATAACGATACACCATCTATACGGCAGATTGCTAGCAAGATATTTATGCAGTTTGGTAGCCGGCTGCTCAAGCACATGAGCTTCGTTAAGAACTGGCAATACGATATCAACCGTCAATGTCCGCGGATTAAGCGGTCGCAAAATTTGGTCGTCGACTGCCGGAGCCGCCAACGCCAAGGGTTGAGTAATTGTAGCTGCTTTCATGAGCGCTACTGTATAGGCGTGTCATGAAAAGTTGCTTAAAGTTTTAATCGTTATAATTAAACGTATTATCGCGGTCGCGGCCAGATGCCAGCAAATCCACCGGGCCGTAAACCCTGACGGAAACCGGACCGTACATGTAGCGACAGCGCATAGACTCCGTGAAACCGCGATGGCTGCACGTCTCGTCTATCTGGCTTTTTACATTAACCACGAGTTTGTCGCCGTCGCGGCGCAATTTTACTTCCGGTACTTTAGAATATTGCGTGTCGTGATATTTCACTTCCAACCGAGTCTTTTCGGCATAGCCGCCATATTCCATCGCAACATATTCACCGTTGCCATCAACTACTATACTTTTAGCGCCGGCAGCAACTTCTGAGGCGTCAACAGTTTTAACTTTTAGAGTTTTCTCGTAATCGTAAGTTAGATTAGAATAAGTATTAGCGCTGAAAATTGCCACACCCGACAAACAAACCGCGCCAGCCATCAATAGACCCAGCATTGCCATAATCGCCGGACGCTTCAGCTTCCAGGTGAAGACACTCCAGGTAGCCAGCAACGTCAAGGTGAACAAAACTGCGCCGCCCAAAACCAAGCAGCATAGCAATCCCCACGCCCAGCTTTGCGCGGTAAATCCGTTCAACGCTGCCACTGCGCCAAAGCCAAACACGCCGCCGACCAGCAGCGCCACCAGCAGTCCAAACGCTATCAGCGCCAGTATAATTCCCAGCAAAAAGCGGAAAATCTTGGCAGCGGTGCTTGCTGTCTGCTTTTCAGTGCTATCGTCAACTGACAAGCGTTTGAGCGCGTCCAGTGTTACCGGCTCGCCGCGCATCCGCAGCTTGTCCGAAGCCGTCCGCGCTTCAGGAATCGACAACCACATCACGATGTAAATCAGTACCGCCGTGCCAAACGTTATAAACGGCGAAAAGATAGCGATCAAGCGTATCCACAACGGATTAACGCCAAAATAAGCTGCTACGCCAGCACACACGCCGCCGATCAAACCATGTTCAGTATCGCGCATTAGTTGCTTAGACGAATTGCCCAATACCTCGTCATCTACGTCAACATCTGTCTCCGCATTGTCGCTACCGTCCGAAAAATCGCGCGGCTCGCCCATCTGTTTCTGAATTGCCAGAACATCATCGTTGCCAATCACGCCGTCCTTTGCCACGCCGCGCTCCGCCAAAAGCTCCACCATTCGCGCTTCAATTTCTTGCATGGCTTCCGGCTCGGCATGCATGTTTTTCTGAATTAAATTAAGATATTTCTCCAACGATTTTTTGGCATCAATCTCCGCGCTAAACGGCGTTTTCGCCAAATGGATTCTGGTTATTTCTTTCA
>CAURIK010000007.1:0-27592 GCA_963525145.1 uncultured Candidatus Saccharibacteria bacterium
GTCAAGGCGGCGGTGGCGGTCAAGGCGGCGGTGGCGGTCAAGGCGGCGGTGGCGGACGTCGTGGTAGTTAGTATAATAGCAAATCTGACGTCAGCATTAGCTTAACTACACAATACGTAATATAATAATCGTATGGCAGAATATAAAGTCGCACAAGACGTCGAGGCAGAAGACAAGCTGATCGGACCGTTTAGCTTCCGACAGTTCATCTACCTGATCATTGCTGCTGTTGCTGTTGCCTTGGCCTGGGGATTGGGTCAGATATTTATCGGTTTGGCAATTATCCCTTTGCCAGTTATCATATTTTTTACCGTTTTGGCGCTGCCGCTGCGCAAGGATCAGCCGATGGAGATCTATGTAGCAGCTATTATCTCTTACAGGCTGAAGCCGCGCAAGCGCGTCTGGTCGCCCGACGGTATCGAATCGCTGATCGAGATAACTGTACCAAAAGCTGTCGATGAGCATCTGACAAAAGACCTATCGCAGATGGAGACCGAAAAGCGCCTGTCGTATCTAGCAGATATCGCCGACACCAAGGGTTGGTCGATCCGCCATACTACCGAACCAACCCCGAACAGTTCGATGGTATCAGACCAATATTACGCAGCTCAGCAAACAGTTGGCATGCTCGACGAAGACGGCAGTGTCGCCAGAAAGTTCGACGCTATGATTTCGCGAGCAGACCAAGAGCGCCACGACCGAATTATCCAAAATATGTATTATCAAGCGCAGACGCAAGCGCCAACACCGCAGCCGATGACCAACCAGGCGGCACCGCCTCAGGCGCCTCAAGCCTTTGATAATGATAACGTCGGTGATACGGCCGCGCAAAACGATGAACATTTACCAAAGTTCAACCCTTACCCGACCATTCACCAATCAGTTATCCAGCCTACGAGCCAGCAAAGCAACACAACCGCCAACAGTCCTATTCAAGCTAGCTCAACAGAGCCGACCAAGCCAGCCGAACCAACAGCAAACACTAGCGCAACAGCGGCTTCAGATGATATAATTAGTTTAGCTAATAATAGCGGCTTGTCGATCGCCGCCCTGCAGCACGAAGTAGATCGAGTCAAACAGAAGAAAGAAGACAGCGAAGTATTCATTTCGCTGCGCTAGGCAAAGAAAGGAGTGGGGGTGCCGCCAAACAATTTACCGCCGAATCAAGCACCAATGCCAGCGCCGATGCCGCCGGCTGTTGCTGGTTCTGGGCAAAATATCGCGGCACCAGGCAACCCCGCTGGCAATCCTGACGCACCATCATCGACCGACCCGAAAAAGGGCAAAGGTAAAGAACAGCCAAAGGCTACTAGCACCCAAAATTCCCTGATTTTTTCAGAATTACGCGACAGCATGGTGGTGATGAACGACGGATCGTTTCGCGCTATTGTTGCTTGCAAATCAATCAACTTCGACCTGATGAGCTCGCGCGAACGCGACGGCGTCGAGCTAAGCTATCAAGACTTCCTCAATGCTTTGTATTTTCCAATTCAAATATTCATTCGCTCACAGCGGGTTGATATCGGCCCGTATCTCGATAAGCTCGACGCTCTACGGCGCGACCAGGACAACATGCTGCTGGGCGTGTTAATGGACGATTATATCAACTTTATCGATGTTTTATCGCAAGAAGCTAACATCATGGACAAAAGCTTTTTCGTGGTCATTCCGTATTTTCCGACCGGCGACGTTACCAATATCGTCCAACAGAGCAAGGGGATATTCTCGATATTATTTGGTAACAAGAAAGAAAACGTCACCAAAATCGACACCCAAACCTACGCCAAAGCCAAAGAAGAAATCAAAAACCGCGTCGATTCGGTGATTGGCGGGCTAATGCGCGTCGGCGTTTATTCTATTCAGCTCAATACCAAGCAGCTAGGCGAATTATATTACAATATATATAATCCGGATACAGCTGTACGAGAGCCGCTTGACGACTTTGGCGATGTAGCGTCGCTATACGTCCGCAAGGGCGAAGGTAATAATCCGTACACCCACGAGGAGATTAGGTAATGGCCCGCAAGAAAAAGATGGATCCGCTAGATATCGCCGCCCAGCAGCGCGAGCGCGAGCAGGCAGAGGTCGAACAAGCTTTCCTCAAGGGTATGACCACGCTGCGCGATTTAATCGCGCCGAGCAGCCTCGAAATCCATTCGGCTTATTTCCGTATCGGCACCAAATACGGCCGTACTATGTATGTCTATGGCTATCCGCGCCGGTTGTATACGGGCTGGCTATCGGGATTAATTAACATTGATCAAGTCCTCGATATCAGTATGTTTATTTATCCTGTTGATACAGCGATTGTCCTCAAAAACTTGCGCAAAAAAGTTACTCAGCTAGAGGCCGATATGGCGATTAATGCCGAAAAAGGCAAGACGCGCGACCCAGCCAAAGAAGCTGCCCTGCAGGATGCCGAAGAGCTGCGCGACGAGCTGCAGGTCGGATCAGAGCGCTTTTTCCGCTACGGCCTGTACGTGACGATTTACGGCGATAGCTTAGAGGAATTAGGCTATGTACAGCACTCGATCGAGACATTTTTCGGGCAGATGCTGGTTTATAGCAAAACCGCCTCCAGCCAGCAAGAACAAGGCCTCAACAGTACGGTGCCGCAAATGAGCGACCAGCTGCAAATTCGCCGCAATATGAACACTGGCGCCGTCAGCACCAGCTTTCCGTTCACTAGCGCCGACTTAACCCAAGAAAACGGTATTTTGTACGGTATCAATATGCACAACAACGGCCTGGTGATTTTCGACCGCTACACGCTAGAGAACGCCAACATGGTAGTATTCGCTAAGTCTGGCGCCGGCAAGTCGTTTACTGTCAAGCTAGAGGCTCTTCGCAGCATGATGATGGGTGCCGATATCCTGATTATTGACCCAGAAAACGAGTACCAACGGCTAAGCGACGCTGTTGGCGGCAGCTATATTCGGCTCAGCCTCAGCAGCGACACGCGAATTAATCCTTTTGATCTGCCAAAAGTTATCGACAACGAAGAAGCCGACGACGCCTTGCGCGCCAATCTAGTGACGCTGCACGGGTTGCTGCGGCTGATGCTGGGCGGAGCTTCGGCTAATAGCGCTGGTATCGGCTTATCGCCATCCGAAGAGGCCGACCTCGACCAAGGCTTGATTGACACTTACGCTCGCGTCGGCATCACTAGCGATCCACTGACGCACACTTCGGTACCGCCGACAATGGGCGATTTATATGACACTCTGTTACACATGGGCGGTACCGGCCCGCAGTTGGCGCAGCGCCTGCGCAAATATACCACCGGCACGTTTGCTGGTATCTTTAGCCAGCAGAGCAATATTGATATCAACAACAATATGGTGGTCTTTAATATTCGCGACCTCGAGGACGAATTGCGGCCGGTGGCGATGTATATCGTCCTTAGCCACATTTGGAATATTGTCCGCACCCAGCAGAAAAAGCGCATGTTAATCGTCGATGAGGCTTGGCAGCTGATGAAATATGACGACTCGGCGAACTTTATGTTTAGTTTAGCCAAGCGCGCTCGTAAATATTACCTGGGCCTGACGACTATCACTCAGGACGTCGAGGACTTCATGGGCAGCAAAATGGGCCGCGCCATTGTTTCGAACTCATCAATGCAATTACTACTAAAGCAATCGTCGAGCGCTGTCGATGTGCTTGGCGACGTTTTCAAATTAACCGAAGAAGAGCGTAAGCGCCTAGCTAACTTCCCGGTCGGACAGGGGTTATTCTTTGCCGGGCAGAATCACGTTCATATCCAGATTGTTGCCAGCGACACCGAAACTGGCCTGATTACCACCAACCCGCAGGCAACACTACAACAAGCCGCCGCAGCCGCTGCCGAGGAGCAGACATAATAGCTTAAAAAGGTTATAATAAGATTATGCCGCTAGGTACAAGAGAAAGACCAGACACCAGCCAAGACAACGCCGACGACTTTGACCAGTGGGAGCGTCAGATGCAGACACCCACAGACCAAGGCCATGCCGACGATTTCGATGCCTGGGAGCGCGAAATGTCGCCGAGCCAGGCGCACTGGGATGATACCGTCAGCCGAAATTTGTCGAGGATGGAGAATAAAAAACCAGCCAAACGCGACAACGAAGCGGCTAGCGGTAGCGGTAATAGTAGTGGCGACGCCGCTGGCAATATCAACAACAAAGAGAAGCAGTCGCAGCAGCAAGACGGCTGGCGCGATAACACCTCGAGAGACCTAAACAAGCCTAAGAAGGGCAAGGGTAAATCAGGCGGCTTTTCGGCTATGAATAAGCTCAAACGATTTGGCCCAACTGGCGCGGTAGCCAGCATGCTACTAGTCGGTGCTGTTGGTATCGGTTCGTCGACTAGTATCATGGGTTCGCTGCTAGTCTCTATCAAAGAATCAATTGTTACAAACATCGATCAGCAGCAATATACATCATCGTCGCGATCAAACCGAATTTTAGCACGGCGCCTGGCCGATGACGCCACATCTGGATCTTGTACTCTGGTCAAAATCGCCTGCCGTTTTCACAAACCGACCGATTACCAGCTAAAACAGCTTGATAAGGCTGGCGTCAAGGCTCTCGACGAAGCCGGCGAAGTTATCGAAAAAGGCAAGTTAATCGGCGGCAAGCGGCCAGCTCACTATCTGATAGACGGCGAAAAAATATCCGCCAAAGATTTCAAAAAGGCGCTGCGCAATAACCCTAAACTTCGCAACGCTTTCCGGCGTGCTTTTAACCCGCGCTGGGTGAACTGGGTTGACGACGCCGCGGTCAAGTTCCTCAAGAAAATAGGCGTCACCAAAAAAGTAGCAGAAAAGTTAAACTCCAAAAAAACCAGAAAAGCTCTAACCGAAGCCACAGACGAATTAACGAAAATAGAAGACAAAGCGGCTGATAAACTGAATAAAGAAATCGCCGAACAAGCTGGTGATTACGCTACAAAAGAAGCCAAAAAAGCCACCAAAAAGAAAGGGAACGACGTCAAGCTAATGATGGCTCAAGGAATCTGCGCGGCAGCCAAGGCGCCAAATGTGGCAGTCAATATCAATAAGGCTTTTCGAATCGCCCAGTACGCTAAACTAGGTTATACCGTTTTGACAGCCGCTGATGCCATCAAAAAGGGCGAGGCCACTCCAGAAATGGTTAATAACGTAGCGACTATCCTCACTCAATCATATACTAAGTCCGACGGTACTATCAAAAAACCCGCTACCGACGCTAAACTGATGAAATATACTATGGGTCTAGGTACCGCTGGCAGCTCGTCGCCGTATATACCAGGAGTTGGCGGCACTCTAGCCACCTATCTAGGTGTTGTCAATAGCGAGCCTGTCAAAATGGGATGCGACCTGATCGGCTCGACAGCAGCCGAAGTCGGCGTCGATGTTTTTGACGGCCTCAGGGCTGGACTAGGGCCGATTGGCTGGGCCTGGGTAGGGGGAGAACTCCTAATTGAGGGTTTATTGACATTTGACACCGTACAAGAAAAACTAAGCTCAGTCATGGGAAGTATTGTACAGACCTCTATTGACGCATTCACCAAATGGGTAGACATGAAAGCATTAGCCGAATACTTCCTAGGCGACAAAACCAAGGGAGCAACCGGCACTGATGTCGGCGACATCACTGGGGTGGGCTTATCAAACAGCATGGCCGACCAAGCCAGTTACACTGGCAATGCACCACTAACCGTCCAGCAAAAAGTTGCCTTCGACGAACAAATTGTCCAGCCCGAGCGTATTGCCCTGGCCGAAGAAGACCGCTTAACACACAGCCCATTCGACATCTCTAGTCCGAATACTTTCCTGGGGTCAATCGCTATACGATTCGTACCGTATTTAGGTATGGCATCGAGTCCATTAGCGTTCGTGTCGGCTATCTCGTCGATATCTACTTCGTCGCTGTTTAATTTATTTAATCCATCAGCTTATGCCAAAAATATCATTGACGAGAACAAATGCACGCAAAACTCGGTACTAGCCAATGAAAAAGACATTGCTGTCGGTCCAGCCTGCGACGTTCAATACGGTGTACCAACTGATTATATGGGTATAGAACCTGATCAAGTAGCTAGCGAATTAAGCGCTTCCGGCGATATCGACGAAGACGGCAAGGTAAAGAGTAATAGCGAACTGCAAGACTGGATAGACACTTGCAACCAAGCTAGCATCATAAACACCAAAGAATGCACCGTCGACAGCCGGCAGCGCGCCCTATACAACCTATACCAAATCGACAAACGCACTGTAGATGGTATGGATGAGGATCCAGATAAAACGAAATCGGCAGCGGGTTCAGGCTCAGGATCAACCACCAGCGGCCCTGGCGCCACCTTGCCAGATGGCGACGTTATTAGCCTGGCCAAGCAGATTGTCGATAATCCAAATATTACCTACGATGGCGACCAGTTCCAAAATATGGCAAATGGACAACCTGCGGCGTACGGCGTGACGGTCGACAAAAGATTACTTCAAACCATATTATATATAGCTAAAAAATATCCTATATACATATCTTCGCTAGTCCGTGAAAACACCAACAATTACAGTTTGCACCCTGTTGGAGAAGCTGTCGACATAGCGATGATAAACGGCACAGCGACAACCGGCGGCGACCAGAACGCTATAGACATGCTACAGTATCTCCTTGATGGCAAAGTTCTACCGCAAGGCGCTGGTGTCGGACAGGAAGGTTGTGGCAATCGTGCTGGCTCGGGAATGGACGGCAAATTGTCCAGTGCTGGCTTGGTGCCTCATGACGACACGTGTAACCACGTACACTTAGCGCTGCGTTGGACGAGGAGTGCTCCGAAAAATTGGTAGATTAGTATGCGAAAAACACTGTCTATTATACTATCGGCAATCATACTAGCGAGTACCTACACTCAAACCACTTCAGCTGCACTAGAGAAACTAAATATCAACTCATCTATTAACAATATAGAATACTATGACAGTAATGCCGCCTGCTCGACAGGGTCGGGTACCGATTTATCGTCAGTCAGCCCTGGCAGCGGCGCACCAAACGGTATGACCTATCCTAATCTAGACGCTGCAAAAATGGCAGACGCAATCGAGAAATACATTGAAACTCACGCGCCAGATAGCCCGCTAAAAGGCACTAGCCAAAAAGCTATAGCTAGCGCTAAAAAGGCAAACATTAACCCGTTTTTGGCATATGCGCATGCTATGATGGAGTCATCATTAGCAACAACGACCGTAGAAGGCGCTCAGATAAAACTACAGCAGGGACACAATGCTTTTGGACGCACTGCAACCGACTCACAGCCGCACGTTGTAGAAGCCGATCGAAACTGGTATATGTGGACTTCTTTCGAGGCTAGCGTCGACGCTGAGGCTGAAGAAAACAAGAACGTCGATAGCGGCGACTGGTTTTCGTACGATAGAGCAGTGTTTTCTGATGAAATTGACCAAGGTATGACAGCATATGCAAATAAATATGCTCCGCCAAAAGATCCAGCTGATAAAGAAAAGGGTGGCAACGATACTGAAGCATATATAGCCTTCATGCAAGGCGCTCTCGACGAAATGGCTGGCTACGCTGGCGCCTCAGTCGCTACTGCCTCTACTTTACCAACCGCCTCGTCTAGCGCTAGCACTACTAACTGTTGCGCGACACCAACCAAAGGTGGCGGCGTGGTCAAAATGCTATCAGACAATCCAGAAACCGCCCTAGGTTATCTGATGAGTGCTGGCAACGGTACCAAATTAACTCTAGCTCAGGCTGCTGGTGTCGTCGGTAACCTCCAGGTAGAATCATCACCAAACGTCGATCCTAGAGCCTCTAATGGTACGCATATTGGTATCGCCCAATGGGATGATAACCGCTGGAACAATGGAGTAGTAAAATTCGCAGCCGATATGAATGGTGACCCGTATGATCTAGCGATTCAATTGCGTTACCTAGCTTGGGAAATGGGCTTAACCGACGAATGGAAAGACCACCCATCTACTAACGGCGGTGTTGCTGATGCCGTCAGAGCAACCTCGACTCCCGAAGAGGCCGCCGTGGTATTTGAAGCAACATTCGAAAGAAGCGGCGGCAGCGCGCTTGACCTGCGTCAGTCCAACGCCAAAGCCCTCTATGACAAATATAAAGATAGCTCGTCGCTTAGCTCATCTGGCGCTGCCTTGCCAGGCACTTCCGCGTCGTGCAGCAGTGGCAGTGGCGGAGCTTCAGGACTACAAGGTTATACTCTCAAATACGCCTGGAAAGAGTTACATCATGAACCTCGCATCCAACGAAAGGACGACTACGTTGCAGCAATAGATACTGCCGTGAAGGAGGGGCGCTATACTGGCAATCCAAGCGGCGGAGATGAAAGCTTACGAGGTGTCGATTGCGGTGTATTTGTTACAACACTGCTATATGATAGCGGTTTTGACAAGACATACAATTACGATGCTAAGGGTGGTGGTACTGTCCACCAACTACAATGGGCTATCCTTAATTGGCAATTACTCGGTTATGCCAACCGCACATACCAACCAGACGGCAGTAAATTCACTGATGATAAACTCCAACCAGGCGACGTTGCCTTCTCGCTAGGACACGTATGGGTATATGTCGGTGAAATTAACGGCTTCGAAAGCAAATATGCCTCTGCTAGCTACGGCGAAAAGGCTCCAAGTGCCGCTGGCGAAGGGTTTGACTGGGATAATGCAATGTGGTTTAGAAAGAAATCATCAACATCATCGGGGATATCAGCATGAATCAACGTAAAAATATCGTTATCGCCATTATTTTCGTTATCATTGCGATCGTTGGTGCGCTAATTTATCAAATTTACACCGCTATCGACCGGTCGGGGAAAATCCCGGTCGAGGTTGCCGCGGCTCCTAACGACGCGAAAATCACTTTCAAAGACAAAAAAACCAAGGCCGAGTACACCGCCAAAAACGGCACTAATTACCTGCCGCCAGGCGATTATTCAATCACGGCCGCCAAAGACGGCTTCCGCAGCAGCCAGACAGAGGTTAACGCCACTACCAAACCACGGTATACTGTCATTATCGAGCTCATGCCGCAATCAGATCAAGCTCGCCAGTGGCAAAAAAAACACATGGATCAATATAATAAGGTTGAAAGTATTGCTGGCCAGCAAATCCGCGAGGCTGGCAAAAAATTCACCGAAAAATATCCAGTAGTCGCTAAATTACCAATCAAAGATCCTTACTATTCGGTTGGTTACTACAAGAAAGACGATCGGCCAATAATCGTTATCCGTACCGAATCGCCGCAATACCGCTACAAAGCCACGCTGCGGTTAGTATCTATGGGTATCAAATTAAGCGATTATCAGATAGAATATGCCGATTATAAAAGCCATCTAGGAGAATAACTTATGACGCCGAAGAAGAAAATCATTATAATTGCCGCCGCTTTTTCTGCATTTACCATTTTGATGATCATATTAGCAGTAATTACTTCTCATCAGTATTTATCGATTTCATTTGATTCATCAAAGTATTCCAATGTTGTATTATACAAAGGCACTGACACCAAGACCGAAAATACCATCGCTCCTACCAAAACAGTCATCGAAAAATCCATTCAATCCGGCAAAGAGTATTTTTTGCCGAAAGGCACTTACTTTTTAGTAGCTAAGAGTAAAGATAATATCGTGTCAATTTTACAACGAGGAATATTGTTGGGCTCGGACAAAAAAATTGTTTCTCTCGACTACAAATATACTAATTCGTACTTGCAGAAACTGACGAACGAGAACAAAAAAGCTATAGATAGCGCCATCCTGGGCGGCAATAGCAAGATAAGTACCTTTTATACTATCAAAAACGAAGCTGTACTAGAGAAGGGTGATTGGGCGATTGCCGCCCTGGTGTTTAACGGCGCTGGCACCGACTTAAACCGAGACACTCTGAAAGTCGTCCTCGAGAAGAAAGACTCGAAATGGGTAGTTAAATGCAAGCCGATGATCTCGATCAGCAAATACGACTGCTCAGCGCCGCAAAGTACTCTCAATAAAGCTAACACTATCGACATCACTACACAGCGGCCGCTCATGCCGAATTATAACATCGGCAACACGAACAAAGTCGATAGGTACGAGTAGACAATCATAAGCACTAATCGCCAGTACTCGTCATCACGATTTGGTTATCGACAAACTCACTCATCAGCCGCTTTTGGCGGTGTCGATCAAGCTCGCCAAAGACGTCATCTAGCAAAATTAACGGCCTTTTACCAGTTTGCTGCTCGATATAAGCTGCCTCGAGAAATTTCAGCGCCAAAACAATCGTCCGCGCCTCGCCGCGAGAGGCAACTTTGGCAGCTGGTTTATCACCAAACCCAATCGCTATATCGTGCCGGTGCGGCCCAGTGCTGGTCGCGCCAACCGCCTTGTCATAAGTGATTTTTTCTTCATATTCCTTGAGCAGTTTTTGCGCCGACACGCGGCTTTCGTGGGAGTATTGCAAGCTAACCGTGTCGCTCGTGCCAGCAATACTCTGATAGATTGCAGTTATTTTACTATTAAAATCGTTCAAAACCGCTTGGCGCTTACTAATAATTTTAGCGCCGTAATCGCTCAGTATCAGATTCCAAGAGAATAATTCGTCGTCGTTAATTAGCGGATCCTTGAGAAGCTTATTACGCTGCAATAGAGCGCGATTATAGCGGCTCAACTCATGCGAATATGACTGGTCATATTGCTGGATCAACCCGTCCAAAAAATCGCGTCGGCGCTGCGGCGAGCCGTTAACAATCCGCAGCGTATCTGGCTCAAACAACACAATCGGATATTTGAGAGCATAAGGCAAGCGGCCGTGTTTTTTGCCAGCAACCACGAACTGTTTACGCTTGGCGCCTTCTTGATTTTGATAAGTCACCCGATATTGCAGTTCATCGGTAGCTACGTCTATCTGGTACGTTTGAGCGCCGTACGAACAAATCGATTCGTCGCTGCCGCGAAAGGACTTGCCGCGCAAAGCAATATATAAGGCCTCGATAAGCGACGTCTTGCCGCAACCGTTCGGGCCAGATATTAGCGTCGTTCCTAGCTCCAAATCAAGCATTTTCAGCGAATGAACGCGAACATTCTGCACCGCCAATCGCAAAATCTTCATATTAACTCTTCAGAGGCATAATTATATGGATATAATCCGAATTTTCGCTTGCCGGCGACAAAACGCATGGCGACAGTTTGCCACTAAACCGGAAATCAACGCTATCGCCATCGATAACCCCAAGCGCGTCGGTAATATAGCGTGAATTTAACGTGAGAACACCGCCGCCAGTAACCTCGGCATCAGCTGAGCTAGTATTCTCGCCAAGTTCGCTAGCAATCGAGTGAATACTAATATTATTCTTTTCGCCATCAACCGTCACTGTCACGCTGCCGCCAGAATTGCGTGCAAACAATCCAGCAATCTTCACAATTCGCGAAAAATCATCCATCTTGACTCGCGCTTGAGTTTCGGAGGTCGCTGGTATTAACTGCTGATATTTCGGATAGCTGCCTTCGATTAAACGGCTGGTAATCTCGGAGTCATCAACCCGGAAGCGGACTTGCTCGTCGTCAAACAATACCTCGACTTGATCAGTGCCATCCGAAATTGTTCGCAGTACCTCTTGCAGGCTCGACGTCGGTACGATTGCCGCAATCTCGCTAGTAGTATCGAATAGGCGGCGCTGCGCTAAGCGATAGCCGTCAGTGCCCGCTAGATACAATTTACCGCCATCAGTGTGCCAATAAACGCCAGTTAGTACTGGACGCGAGGTATCATTGCTAGTAGTGATAATCGTCTGGCTAACAGCTTGCTTGAAATCAGCTACTGCGATAGTGTAGGTGACAGCTTGATTTTCATCAATTGATGGTAATTCTGGAAATTCACCAGCGTCAACGCCTGACATAATTGATGAATAATTGCCCGACGAAATTGTCATCGACGTGCCCTTGCTAACTATATCAACTGTACCGCGCGGCAGACTAGCTATAAACTCGCTAATTAGTTTGGCTGGCAAGGTCAACTCGCCCGGTTTAGTAATTTTGGCGCCAACATAGCAAGTTGCTGCTATCTCTAAGTTAGTCGCAGCGACCAATAACCGGTTAGCTTCAGTTCGCAGCAACACATTGCCAAGTATTGGTAGTCCGGCGCGGCTGCTAGCGATCCGGCCAACGATTGCTAGTGCTCGCGCAAAGTTTTCTTGTGTGACCGATAATTCCATAATTATTACCTATCTTTCTTTTTATAATTAGTGATGTATATAGTAGGTGCTGTGGACAATGGGGAAAAGTAGCTAATTAACAGAGGTAATTGACGAATTTCAACCTGAGAAAATCTAGCGGAAAAAGAGTGAGTTTCACATAGTAAAACTAGGCAGTTTGTCCACTTTAACGATGGCAGTAGCCAGGTCTCTCGCCAAACAGTGGATAAACGAACACAATTTTTACCCAGAGCTTTGAACCGGCTGTACACAAAATTTCCACAGTATTTAAGCATAAAGTTTCTCCCGGATTTCGGCGACTTGTTCGCGGATAGTGAGGTCAAGTTTGATGGCTTTTTCAATTTTGTTGACCGAATGAATAGCCGTGGTGTGATCTTTGCGGCCGAGCTCTTGAGCGATGCGCGGAAAACTCATGTGTAGTTCGCTGCGCAGCAGGTACATAGCGATTTGCCGCGGCGTGGCGATATATTTGTCGCGCTTGCTGCTGCACATTTCTTTGCTGTCAATTTGGAAGTGGCGGGCGGTTTTGTCGATGATTTGCTTGGCGGTTAGATGTTGCGGCCTGGTTGATCGAACGTTGCCGAGCAGTCCTTCGGCGGTGGCGGCATCTGGTGTAGTGCCGCGCATTTCCGAATAAGCCAGCAGCTGATTAAGCGCGCCCTCTAGCTCGCGGACATTAGTTTTGATATTTTGTGCTAAATATTCGACCGTCTGGCGCTCTAATGTCACACCGGACATGCTAGCTTTGGTCTCGATGATGACGCAGCGAGTCTCGAAATCAGGCATTTGAATATCAATCGCCATACCCCATTCAAAGCGGCTGCGCAGCCTCTCGGTTAAGGTTGGAATACTGCGCGGCGGCTTGTCGCTGCTGATGATAATTTGCTTATTAGCTTGATGTAGGGCATTAAAAGTATGAAAGAATTCTTCTTGAGTTTTTTCTTTGCCGGCGATGAATTGCATATCATCGACGATCAAGACGTCAACGTTGCGATATTTATCGCTGAAGCCAGCGATTTTGAAACGAATACTGTCGAGAAATTCTTTCATGAAAGTTTCAGAGCTAACATAGGCAACTTTCATTTTGGGATCGCGCTTGATGATGGCGTTGCCGACAGCTTGAATCAAGTGAGTTTTGCCCAAGCCAACACCGCCGTAGATGAAAAGCGGGTTATACTTGGCGCCAGGATTGGCGGCGGCTGCCTGGCAAGCAGTGTAGGCGAGGTCGTTGCACGAACCAACCACGAAATTATCAAAAGTGTAGCGCGGGTTAAGGGTGGTATTGGCGGTGGGTGTTTTGGCGTTAACTGGCGCGCGGCTAATTAACTCGTTAGCGCGATCGCGCAGCGAAGCAGTAGTTTCACGACTGGTAATTTTTTTCTTAGTATTTTTGACTTTGTAATTAACATCTTTGATATTAGGGTTATTTTTCTTGAGGATCTCGCGGATTTGCGTATCGAAACGCTTTTCGAGCTGTGATTTAGCAAAGACATTAACAACGCCGATAGTTGCCGTGCCATTATCGTAAGATAGCAGCTCAGTATCGCGAAACCAGGTTTTGAAGTTCGCATGCGATACCGAAAGCTCAATTTCCCCTAGGACACTTTGCCATAATGAATTATTCATCTAAAACTTATACCCTCACAAGCTGTTAATAACTTATCTCTATGATAGCTGATTCACGAGTTTTCCACAACTATAAGAACATTACGTTCATTGATAGTTATGTAGGCGGCTAAACAGAGGTGAGTTTTTCCACAATTTAGCGCTACCTCTGTTAAATTTGTGGACAAACCAGCCAAAAATGTGGATAATTTATATAGCGATAGTATAATCTCGACAGATTAGCAATCAAATATTGATTATTGAGCGTGAAATTGCTATAATAACTGTCATTATGCCAAAGCGAACTTTTCAACCGCATACTCGACACCGCGTCAAGACGCACGGCTACCGTGCTCGTCGGGCAACCAAAGCTGGCCGGGCTGTACTCAAGCGCCGCCAGGCTAAAGGCCGTGCTCGTATCGCGCTCTAATTAGTCGAGGTAACTACAGGTAAATAGCGCTATTTTCGGCGCTATTTTGCTATAATGGAATTTATTGTATGATTGCGTCAAAATATCGATTTCACGGGCATGGCAGCTTGAAATTTTTATACAAAAACGGCCAAGCGGTTAGGTCGCGTTATTTCACGGTCAAATATATCACTAACCCTCGCCGCCAGCAGCCGCGCTTTGCGGTAGTAATTAGTAAAAAAGTCCATAAATCAGCGGTTGGGCGCAATCGTATCCGCCGCCAGGTTTATGAACGCTTACGGATTGATGTTTTACCTCGCGTTAAAAACGTCGATATCGCAGTGATTGTTACCAACGGCGAAGCGTTAAGTTTGGCGCCTGGCGATCTGAAATCATCGCTTGATGCTATTTTTGCGCAAATCATCGCTTGATTCGGTAGTTGCCAGCCAAAGAGATGATATAATGGTATAGATAAGTACTTGCCGAGAGGAGAATACGAGACTTTTATGCATAATTTATTCCAATTATTGATTGTCCAGCCGATTTTTAACGCGCTAATGTTATTGTATAGTATCATTCCGTGGCACGATTTCGGGCTGGCGATTATTATCTTTACGATTATTCTGCGGTTTGTGATGTATCCGCTAATCAAAAGCCAGCTCAACCAAACCAAGCTGATGCGCAAAATGCAGCCGGAACTAGCCAAGATCAAGAAGAATACCAAAGGCGACCGCCAGGCCGAAGCCATGCAGCAAATGGAACTATACAAACGCTATGGTATTAAGCCGATGCGTTCGGTGTTAGTACTAGTTATCCAGTTGCCGATATTTATCGGGCTTTACCAGGTGATTAGAATCATTATCTCTCTCAAAAGCGAAGTGATTAGCCAATACCTTTACGAGCCAATCAAAAATATTGATGTCATTCAGTCGATTATCCAGAATCCAGCTAATTTCAATCATACAATGCTCGGATTTATCGATTTAACCAAGACAACTTTTAGCAACCACGGCATCGACTTTTTCTTGTTGGCTTTGGCGGCCGTATCGGCAATTACTCAGTATATTATCACTAAGCAAACCGCGCCAACTGCTGGCAAAAACCAAAAGCGTTTCCGCGATCTGATGAAAGAGGCAGCCGAAGGCAAAGAGGCCGATCCGACCGAGATGAGCGGTATTATGACGCGCGGCATGATGAAGGTTATGCCGGTAATGATGTTCTTGATCATGGTGGGGCTGCCAGGAGCATTGGCGCTTTACTATACGGCGTCTAACTTGGTGGCGGCCGCTCAGCAGCATTTCTTGCTGCGAAAAGATGCTGAAGAAATGCACGAAATTGCCGAAGAGGCTAGCGCTCCCAAAAAATCGAAAAAAGCCAAAACCCGCGAGAAAAAAGCTAAAGAAGCGCACATCACGCGGATTAAGGCGAAGTAGGAAAGGAGAAGTATGGATAAAGAACAGTCAATTGCCTATGCCAAGAAATTTGTCGAGGATATTTTGTCGTTTTTTGGCGAAAATATAGAGGTCGAAACTAGCTATCAGGATGATATTTTATCGATTGACATTGCCAGCAGCGACCTCAATAGTATTTTGATTGGCCGTAATGCCGAGACGCTGCGCAGCTTGCAATACATGGTATCGACAGTGCTGCGCAATAATAATGCGGCGGTTACCCGCGTAATCGTCGATATTGCCGGTTATAAGAAGCAGCGCGAAGAAAAAATTGCCGAAAAGGCTCGCGGTTGGATCGAAGAAGTGCGCCGCACCGGCGATTCGCATGTTGCTCATATTAACGCTGCTGATCGCCGGATTGTCCACCGGATAGCGGCCGAATACAGTGATATTCGCACTTACTCTGAGGGCGAAGGCCGCCAGCGCTATATTATTATTGCGCAAGCGAGCTCTTAGCGGTATAATCATAAGTATAAAAGAAAGGATTGGAGTATGGCTGCTGTACTAATAATCGTAGCGGTGGTGGTTATCCTGCTGGTTGTCGTAATCGGCGCGGTAATCGGCATGTATAATAGCTTGGTCAAGCTAAATATCAAAACTGACGAGTCGTGGAGCGGTATTTCGGTGCAGTTGAAGCGCCGCGCCGACTTGATCCCGAATCTCGTTGAAACTGTTAAAGGTTACGCGGCGCACGAGAGCGGCGTTTTCGAAAAAGTCACCGAGGCGCGCTCGGCTATCATGTCGGCAACACACCCGGCTGAAGCAGCCAAGGCCGACGGTGAATTAACTATGGCGCTCAAAAGCTTATTCGCGGTATCCGAAAATTACCCGGAGCTGAAAGCTTCTAGCAACTTCATGGAGCTGCAAGCGCAAATTACCGACACCGAAGATAAAATTGCTGCCTCACGCCGCTTTTACAATGCTAACGTCACCCAATTCAACACCAAGCGCAAAGTCTTCCCGACTAATATTTTCGCTGGAATGCTAGGATTTAACGCTGATAAAGAATTCTTCGACGTTAGCGAAAGCGAACGGGCAGCAATTGAAAAGCCAGTTGAAGTCAAATTTTAATTATAAAATAATAAATTAAAAGTAAGGAGCTCGATGGAACATTTATTTTTGACAAATATCGAGCTCTTTGCTCGTGCTGGCGGCGGTGGATCTGGCGGCTCGGGTGGTGGTTCTGGCGGCGGCGGAGGAGGCGGTTTGCTGGCCGGCATAGCGATGATCGGCTTCGTACCGGCTTATTGTATCGGTTCGGCGCTGCGCAAACACATAGGCCAAGAGGGTACGCGGTTTGTGGCTGCAAACGTGATTGGTTTTGTCTTGATAGTAATAACCTTTGTGTTGATTGCTAGAGGCTGGGTGGGTGTAACTATCGCCCTAGGCGCGCTCGTCGGTATGATTACTGGACTTTACGAGGCGTTTAATAAGATCAAACAAAGTAAGTTCTTGCGCGATAAACTTACGCAAGCTAGCGCTGCCGATCCGGTATGGAACGAACAACAAATAATCGATCACGCCAAGCAAGTATTCCTGCGCTACCAAAGCGATTGGGCGAAACAAGATAGCGAAGCGATTAAGGCCTATACCACCGAAAATTATGCTTATCATGCTGGTTTGATGATTTATACATTACAGCTAATGAATCGGACAAACCAGATGTCAGATATCGTAGTTAACGACGCCGAGGTGGTTGATATGCTAGATTCGCCAGATGACAGCCAAGACACAGTAACGATTGGTTTTTCGGCGAGTGCTAAAGATTTGCTGGTCGATAACGCTACCAATCAGACATTATTTACCGACAATAGTATGTTCACTGAATATTGGCGATTCCGCCGCCATGGCAAAGATTGGTTACTAGACGGCGTCGATCAGGCGACAGCTAACCCGGCGATGTATAATCCGCAAATCGACCAATTTGCCCGCCAGAATAATTATTGCTATAGCGCTGATATGGGCTGGTTGTTTATACCAAAGCGCGGGCAACTATTTAACGGTGCTCAATTTGGTACATCAGACATTAATAATCATGTAGTTGGCTTGTATAAAGAATCATTGCTGGTGCAATTGTATACTTACCAGCGCGCCACTGATAGCTCATCAGTAGTTATCGCTCAAATTAACGTACCGAAAGATTACGGCCAAATTATTGTTCGTCGCAAGAAAATGATGCGTTTCGGCGGTATTCGCGGTCTGGAAAAAGTCGAAATGGAGTGGGGTAAGTTTAATGAGTTATACGAGGTGTATGCTTCTAATACCGACCAGGCAGCTAGCTTTGAGCTTCTCAACCCGACGTACATGGAGCAATTGGCAGCGCTTGGTTTCGAAGTCTCAACTGAGGTTGTTGATAATGTGATTTATCTGCATACTGCCGAGCAGGGCGCCGATATTGCTGTGTACCAAACTATGTATGATTTAGCGCAAAAAGCCTTCAAAGAAATGAGACTCTAGTTTTTAATAGCATTTTCGTAAATTTGCAAAGTTTGCTCGGCCATCCGCCGCCAAGAATACTTAGCTACTTGTTGCTTGCCCTTTTTAGACAAAGTATTGCGCAGTGATTTATCGGTAATAACGGTATCAATCTTGCTGGCAATGTCCTCAATATCAAGCGGATCAAAATATATTGCTGCGTCGCCGAGAATTTCTGGCATGCAAGAAGCGTTGCTGGAAACAACTGGCGTACCGTAGGCCATTGCCTCTAATGGCGGCAAGCCGAAGCCCTCGAGCAGCGACGGGAAGACATATGCTAGCGACCGAGTAAAAATCCAGTCGCGCTCAGCATCAGGTATAAAGCCGGTGAAGTGAATATTTTTGTACTTTTTTGACTCGAAATAGTCTTTGTTGCGCTGAGTGGCGGCGTTAATCCGGCCAACCAGCACTAATCCGAGGTCGGGGTATTTTTGTAGTAGTTTTTGGTGGGCGTCACCCAAACGGCGGATATTTTTGTAATCAGGCTGCTGGCCGACATAAGCAATAAAACGCGTAAACGGTGTTTTGTATGGCTGTAGACCGCCCTGATGAATCTCGGCAGCTTCATAAATCGTTGTAATTTTATCATCAGCTATCCCGCAGAATGCTTGATATTCGCGTTTGGTAGTGTTTGACACGGTGATGATATGCTGGCTAGTTTTGGCAATTTTCTTGAATACCCAGCGGCCGACCAGTTGTTTAGCATGAAAAACCAGCCAATTCTTGTCGGAATTATAAGTATTGAGCAGTGTCATGTCGTGAACGGTAGTGACGTGCTTGCCGCGGTATCGGATTGGCTGCTGCGGCATGCAAAAATGCACCAAATCTGGACTGAGATCATCAAGGAAAGTTTTGAAACCAAGTTGTTCAGCTAGCGAATAGTTTTTGAAATCGATAGTTAGGACGTTAAAATTTGGGTTAGTTGGCTGCCAATAGTCTTTATCTTTGGTTGGCACGAGTATACTGTAGGTATTGTGGTGGTCGATTTTTTGCAAATATTCTAGCAACTTAACCACGTAAGTACCAGTCCCAGAGTTGATAACGCGGGCATCAATAGCGATATGACTCATGACGATTCCTTTCTGAAAACAATTCGCTCGTATAGGCAATAATTCCAAATCAGAGAGATGGCCGTGGCAAATAATTTAGAGGCAAACAAGGAAATTTGTTCATTAGTTATGAAGCTTTTGATTAGCGGCGTAGCCAGCCAAATCATAGCATTTTGAAGCACCCACAAGCCAAATAGCGTAATAATCACAAAGGACACTATCTCATATTTGATATTTTTGCTAGTGGATTTGAAGGTGTACTTTTTGTTAGCGAAAAAGCTAAAAACAAAGGCAGTACCGGTCGAGACAGTATTGGCGGCTAGTTTCGGTAGTCCTAGAAAGGTAAGTAAAAATAATAGCCCAAAATCAATTATCGTATTTATTGTGCCGACGATAGCGAAACGACCAATTTGCGCCTTATTTTTCACGCTTAGCCTCGTGATATTCCTCGACAAAGTAACCAGGCCGGTTCTTGGACTCGCTAAAAATTCGAGCAACGTACTCGCCGATAATACCTAGGCTAATCAGCTGGATGCCGCCGAGAAACAAGATTACTGCCATTAGCGATGAATAGCCAGCGCCAGTAGGTACGCCGAATAGCGGTCGAATTAGCAGATAAAGAATATACAAAAATGCACCGCATGATATAATCATCCCCAAAATCGACGACATTCGCAGCGGCGCCGTGGTGAAACTGGTGATACCGTCAATAGCGAGATTAACCAGTCTACTGTAGTTCCATTTGGTATCGCCGGCAGCGCGCGGGTCGCGATCGTAAAGTAATTCTTTTTTATTGAAGCCGATCCAGCTAAAAAGGGCCTTGGTGTTGCGCTGCGATTCGCGCAGCAGCTTGAGAGCTTCAACACAGCGCCGATCAAGCAAGCGAAAATCGCCAGTATCGCGCTGAATTGGAATTTGCGTCGACTTTTGCAAAATACGGTAGTACCACTCGCTGGTTTTTTTCTTGAGCCAAGTCTCACCCTGGCGGCTGCGGCGCCGCGCGTAAACATCATCGTACCCTTGCTCCCAGAGTTCAATCATTTGCGGGATTAGCTCGGGCGGGTCTTGTAGATCAGCGTCGATAATTACTACTGCATCGCCTTTGGCGTAATCAAAACCAGCTAGCATGCCAGTTTCCTTGCCAAAATTGCGCGATAGATTAATATAAGCAATTGAAGAATTCTTTTTGGCTTCTTTTTGAATCATAGTCAAGGTGTCATCACTACTGCCATCGTTGATAAATAGCAGTTCTAGGCGGTACTTTTTGATCGTTTTTTGCAAATCTTTTAGACGTGCGAATAACTGCGGCAACACCGCTTCTTCGTTGTAGGCTGGTATTAGAACGGTAATTGTCTTCATAGGCTAATTATATCACTTTATTTTTTGAATAAGCTGGCTAATTGAGTTGGCGGTAATGGCGCCAGCTTGCTGTAAATAAGCCGTTTTAGCAGCCGCTGACTCAAGCGCGTTAGTGCCGAGGATAGCGCCAGCGTGTCCCATCTGGATGCCAGCAGGAGCACTATGTCCAGCGATATAAGCGTAAACTGGCTTGCTGATAAACTGCTTAATATAATCAGCTGCCGTAATTTCGCTAATGCCGCCGATTTCGCCGATCATTACTATACGTTTAACGCTAGGGTCGTTTTGAAATAACTTTAAACAATCGACAAAGCTACTGCCGCTAATCATATCGCCGCCGATACCGATGATGTATCGCTGCCCGAAACCAACCTGCGTCAGTAGCGACATAGCTTCGTAAGTAAGCGTGCCGCTGCGGCTGACGATTGCTGTATCGCCAGGTGCTGCCAGTGACGCTGGAATAATACCAAGCAGCTGCCTGTCTGGCAGCAACACGCCGGGGCAATTCGGACCGATTAAAACCGAATGGCTAAGGCGTAGTTTTTGTTTAATCTCAAGCATATCATGCACTGGTACGCCTTCGGTGATACAGACGATGAGCGGGATTTGCGCCTGAATAGCCTCTAAAATAGCGGCTTTGGCGTGCGGCGCTGGCACAAAAATTACGGAAATATCAATGGCAAAACGTTTTTTGATATAGTCAATTGTTCGAAAAACAGGTACGCCGTGAACTTCAGAAACGGATTGATTAGGCGAGATACCAGCAACGATAGATGTCTTGTAATCAAGCATGTTTCGTGCATGAAACCGGCCGTTTTTGCCAGTGATTCCCTGAATTATGACATTTTTGCCAGTGAAAAGCTGCGGTGTCATGAAATGTCCTCTAGGATTGCTTCTAAACTGTCGAATAGCGGTAGATTAGACTGTGATAGCAGTTGGCGGGCTTCGGATTCGCGGTTGCCAGATAGGCGAATGGCGAGTTTTGGTAGGTCAGGAATTTGCCGCTGGGCATCGATAATGGCTCGGGCTACCTCATCGCAGCGGACAATGCCGCCAAAAATATTAATGATAATCACCTTGATATTATCAAGAGTAGTGATTTGACGGAAGCAATCGAGGACTTTATCAGAAGTAGCTGTACCACCGATATCGAGGAAATTAGCTGGTACCAAACCGCTTGCTGTGACTGCATCGACCGTTGCCATAGCGAGTCCGGCGCCATTAGCAATTGTAGCAACCGCGCCGTCACGATTAAGTATGACGAAATTGTGTTCGGTAGAGTTATCTTCGAATTGCCAATCCAAGTGGCGAAAAGCGGCAGCGTCGTCAACGGTAATTTTAGCATCGCCAGCGATTAACTTACCGTCAGAGGTGAGTACTAGCGGGTTAATCTCTAGTAACAAGCAATCATTGTTAATAAAACAACGATAAGCATTTTCAATAATATCTTGCAGCAAGAACGCTTTGTCAGCAATATCGAGATAATCAGCGAGCTCGTCAGTTAAAGATTCGAATTTTTCGTTGACGATATCGCGCCGAAAAAAATCCGCAGTATCTTGGCTTTCAATTTCGACACCGCCGCCAGTATGGGCAAGCAGTCCAATGCCAGCAGTTTGGCGATTAATATTTAACGAAAAATAAAATTCGCGGCTGATATCGAGGATTTCTTCGGCTAGCAATTTTGACGGCAAAAATCCCTTGATTTTAAGATTGAACATTTTTCGGGCAACGGATTCTATATCTGACTGCTGACGGACTATTTGCACACCGCCAAGTTTGCCGCGCCCGCCGATAGGAACCTGCGATTTCAGAACGATTGGCGCAGCGATAGCTTGTAATTCATTAATAGCGAAAACTTTGCCGCGCGGTATCGGCACTTCACACGCTGACAATAGGTTTTTGGCTTCATATTCTAGCAGGCGCATAGCAAGTCCCTCTCGTGTAATATGATCTTTATAAAAATATGATATGAGATGACAGTAAGGATAGTTGTTGAGTTTTTCACATCGAAAATGTCGATAGAATGTCGATAGAATGTCGATAGAGCGGATTTAACAGAGGTAACTACTTTTTGGAAAATGTCGATAGAATGTCGATAGCAGTACATGGTTATAGATTGTTAGTATTTAAATTGTATCTACGGTGTCTAGTTTCTCCTTGAGGAAAAATCAAGCCGAATTTTACTAATCGCTCTAGCTCATGACGAGCGCGCCGATCATCTCCAACGCTATTCATATTGTTAATTTCTCTATATGTGTGGTTTGTTATACTGTTGTGACTATTTTTCAGATAAGTTAAAGCAGTTAATTGTCTTTCGTTCAGGTTATGCTTTTTAAATTGTTGTAACCACAGGTGATCTTCACTGTCCATAAATGTTGAGTTGTAAATAGTTATTCTAAAAGAGGATGGTAGATTTTCAAATAAAGGCTCCTTTAGTCCAGCGCTACTCAGAGAGTCTCGAATAGTTTTAATACCGCGAGCTCGTTGTTCTGTTATGTGAAAATCTTTAAGAAAACTCATGAGTGTAGGATTACGCGATACTGATGGTGTTTCGTCAATTCTTTCAATTGGTACTAAACTTCGGCCGGGATTTATGATTTCTATCCTGTCGGCGTATATGTCAATTTGAATACGAGAAGAGTATGTGCTGTAGTCGCGATGAGCTATTGCGTTTGCTAAAGCTTCTCGGATAGCGATTTCTGGTATAGATAAATATTCTTGTCGAAGACCTTGAGGGTCGATTAATCCACGTATCGGCAGTTTGGAACGAAGATGATTTGCGGCTGATTTAAATTGACTTACCACATTCCCATTGAATTCTCTATCATCAATAAAAGTTTCATTTGGATCAGATATATTTACTTTGCTGTCTGTTGCATATTGAGTGATTGCTATATTGACAGTTGGAGCTGTGTTTTCTTGCAGGATGTTATTTTTGCTAAATGCTAGTAAACCAAAAAGAGTGGGATTGCCTGAATGATTGATAGCGCGTAGTTTTATCAAGATATCAGTAGTTGATAAATCTTGATATATATTGCCGCGAGACTGGCTTATAGCTGACAGATATTCATTGACGACTACCATATCAAAGCAGTTTTCGTAGTGTAATCCGGAAAATTCGATTAATTCTGCTCCGCCTCGTGCGGCCATGGCGAACTGGTTGCGTATTTCGTCGGTTATCTCGACATTTGAAGAACCTATCCGTATATAAGCTCCTTTAGAGGCGCCTCTAGACTTTGAGTAAATCGGGCGTACCTGGGATGGAGCGGGCGAGATGTATGCTGTAACAACATCTCCGACCAGTTGAATCTCGGGTACAATCGGGTAATTGAAGGAATTTTGACACAATGATGATAAATCGCGTTGAACTCTATCTAACTGTTCTGTAGTTAATCCGATAGGTTTATTGTCTGGCGTAACACCTAGAGACACTTTTCCGCCATCGGCATTAGCGAAAGCTGATATAGTTTTCCATAGGTCATTAGGTATTTTACCTTCGTTGCATGTTTTATATTCGGTATGCAAGTCTTCAGGCGAGGAATAGTCAAAAAAACCAGTTTGATAAGGTAGCATACTTATATTTTACGCAAATCCATATTCACATGCAAAAAGTTTATTTCCCAGTAAAAAACTTACGAAATTTCAACAGTCCAGTTTGATTAGGCAGCGGTCCATCGTGGATGATACCGCGGATGTAGTTGACAGAGACTTTGCGGTTTTTTTGAATATTTAGGCGCTTTTTGTAGGCAGCAGGTTTACGAATTATTGAGGCTAATATACCTTTGAAAGCCGGCCAGCCGTTGCCGTGGCGGACAGCGCTAGCAAAAATCAGCCAATATGTCAAGAAAAAACGCAGGCCAATATACCAAAACAACTTCCCTGGAACGTTTTTAATGAAAACTAACGGCAGGTTTTTGAAGGTATTATAAACGGCGAGACCAGGCACTTTTTTGCTGCTGGCGCCAACCTTGTGATAAGCGATGGCTTTGGGCGTAAAGCGGACCTTCCAGCCAGCTAACTGGGCGCGAAAACTGAGGTCGACATCTTCGTAATACATGAAAAAGTCCTCGTCGAACATATCGATATCGTCAAAAATTGCCGCGCGATAAATCGCTCCGCCGCCAGTCGCACCAAAAATCTCGCCAGGCTTACTCGGCGCATTTTCAACAGGCTCATCGCGGTTGCGCGGGCCGGGCAGGCCCCAGGTGGTATAGAAATCGCCAGTTGTATCAAGCGTCTTACTATCGCGCCGTTGTAAAATACCAGTTGCAATACCGCATTTTGGCTGGCTTGACAGTTCGTCGACGAGTGCTCTACACCAGTTTTTGTCGGCAACGGCATCAGGGTTAAGTACGCCAATATATTCAAAACCTTGTTCGCGTGCATGAACTAGTCCGGTATTAATACCGCCGGCGAATCCCAGATTCTTATCGTTAGTGATAATTGTACAATCTACGGACGGATATTCTGTCTGATACTGTTCGAAACGCATGACAGAGTCGTCGTGAGAATGATTATCAACGACTATGATAGTCGGTTTGAGTGTCTGCTGGGCCAGCGAGTTGATGCACTCAAGTGCGTCATCGGCGCCGTTCCAGTTAAGGACAATGATGGCGAGATTGTTTTTTGTCACAATCTTATTATATAATGGCTGGAGAGACTATGAAAGTAGCGAGTGTATGGAATAGACGTAATAAAATATTGTTACGCGAGCTGGTTGTAACGGATTTTAAATTACGCTATCAAGGATCAATATTAGGTTATTTGTGGTCAATCTTAAAACCAATATTTTTATTTATTATTCTATATATAGTATTTGATAAATTCTTACGTCTAGGCAGAGATATTGAACATTTTCCAGTGTATTTATTAGTTGGTATTGTATTATGGAATTTCTTTACCGAGGCAACCGTACAAGGATTACAATCAATAGTTTCGCGGGGCGACTTAATTCGCAAGATTAATTTCCCGAAATTTATCATTGTTGTATCCGGCACTATTTCTGCATTTATCAATCTTATAATAAATACAATTGTTATTTTGGTGTTTTGCGTAATCAACGGTGTGTCTATATCTGCAGAGGCGTTGCTTATAATTCCTCTGATAGCTGAATTGTATGTCTTTTCATTGGCGGTAGCATTTTTTCTAGCAACGCTTAACGTTAAATATCGAGACATCGGTTATCTATGGGAAATATTCTTGCAAGCAGCATTCTATGCTACTCCAGTAATATATCCGTTGCAAATGGTTGTAAAACAAATGCCGTGGGCTGCCTCATGGCTAATGCTTAATCCGGTTGCTCAAGTAGTTCAAGATGTTCGTAAGGTATTAGTGACGCAACAAACACTTCAGCTGTATGATTTGGTGTCGTTTCCGGTGATGTTGACGCCGTTTGTTGCAGTTATCATCGTAATATTGCTAGCGGTTTTTTATTTTCGATCTAACCAGCGGTACTTCGCGGAGAGTGTTTGATGTCTAAGGCAATTGTCGAGATTAGCAAACTAACGAAATCTTTCAAAATTCCGCTTGAAGCTAGTTCGGGTGTTAAACAACAGTTGATAAATATACTAAAAGGTCGCAAAGGGTATCGTGTGTTTACGCCGTTAAAGGATATAAGTTTTACTATAAACGAAGGAGACTTTTTCGGTATAGTTGGCCGCAATGGTTCAGGAAAGAGCACGCTCTTGAAAACAATCGCTGGTATTTATACGCCAAATGGCGGTAACGTTAAAGTGCACGGTTCGCTAGTGCCGTTTATTGAGCTCGGCGTAGGATTTAATCCAGAGTTAACTGGCCGCGAAAATATCTTTCTTAATGGTGCACTGCTAGGGTTTAGCCATGAAGAAATGGAATCTATGTATAGCGCGATTGTTGAGTTTGCAGAATTAGAAGACTTTATGGAAGAACGGCTTAAGAATTATTCAAGCGGTATGCAGGTCCGTTTAGCTTTTTCAATTGCGATTCGCGCTCATGCTGATATTTTGTTGCTTGATGAAGTGCTTGCGGTTGGCGATGAGGCTTTTCAAAAGAAGTGCTATTCGTACTTTGATAAGCTTAAGCGTGAAAAACGTACTGTAATTTTAGTAACTCACGATATGGCGGCAGTCGAGCGGTTTTGTACAAAAGCAGTATTTATTGAAGACGGCCACGTTAAAATGATTGGCAAACCGTATCGTATTGCGGCGGCATATAGTCGCAGTAATAGTCAGAATTATGACCAGACGACCGGATTAAACGGCGACAACGAAGGGACGGTACCGTTCAAAATAGTGTTGCGTGGTACTGATGGTAAAGAAAAGACCATGTATGATTTCGAAGAAACTATGACGGTAGATTTATCATGGCAGCAAAAGGGTGTTAAACATGTAGGCGTTGCAATTTTTCGTGAAAACGGCGAGTATGTTTACGGACCGAATACTTACCAAGAAAAAACTAATGCTATCAAAGATCAAACAGCTCGCTACACTGTAAAATTAAATCTTAATGAAGGCAGGTATTTTATCAAGGCGGGTTTGATGGGGGCTAATGATACAAAGGTGATTGCTTTTATCGAGGAAGGACCGTTTTTTTCAGTCCAACGCGATTATGGACATGGCCGCTGGGGTGGTGTGACGAAGCTAGATCACACATGGAAATAAAATATGCTGCAACGCTTGAAAAATATAATAAAACACAGTAGAGCACTTTACTCTTTCTTGCTGTTGTTAATTTCGCCATATCGCAACTATCTTGATTCGCATCAGCGCAGGTTATATGAGTCATGGCGGTGCAGGTATGAAGATAAGCCTATAAATTATAAATTACGCAGACAGCCGCTAGTGTCGATTATTGTACCGACTTACAATACTCCAACGAAATACTTGAGGGAAATGGTTCAGTCGGTTGAATCTCAATCATACGATAATTGGGAGCTGATTATTGTTGATGATGCGTCGCCTGATGCAGGCTTGAAACAAGAAATCAGCGCTATAGCAAAGACTAATGCAAAAATAAAGCCTTTTTTTCTTAAGGCCAATCGCCATATTGCCGGGGCGACAAATTACG
>CAURIK010000008.1:0-27024 GCA_963525145.1 uncultured Candidatus Saccharibacteria bacterium
AACGCTGGCCCAACGATTTTGTCGCGGTAGCTTGACCTGATTGTTCTATCTGTAATACACTGACGGCTATCTATTGTCTGTAAAGTCTTGAAACCTTTTGGTGTCAAGTAGTAGGCTGCGGGTATTCCATGCAACTTCAGGCGTGCGTTATAGCGTCTTGCAACTAGTTTATGCCTCATCAAAACATTTAGTTTTTCATATAGATTTGATCCTGCTGCTATGTGTAAACTGTCTGCTAGTAATTGGCGGCTACTGAATCGGTACTTGTATAGTATTCTTAATATATCTATTTGCCCTTGCCTTAAAGTAGATCGTTTGTCTATTCTCTTCATACAACAAGCATCTCAACGCATTTCATATTCTATTATATTTATATAGAAGAGGAGAAAAAATAGCAAGTTATAACAGATAATATATAGATGATATATACCGAATATCGTTATTCGGTATAATTTGTAATAAAAATAGGTAAAAACTATTGATAATTTGTACTACAAGTAGTACAATTAAAGTAGAAGTTTTAATAATAAAAGCTGGCTCGTTAATAACATATTAGACAGTTAGAAGAAACACTCATCTTTTATGTGTCGTAGTTCTGTTGTATACTGGATTTAATGAATCAAGGACGAATCCAGCTACAAATTGACACTTCAAAGGAAGTGCGAAATCGTGCTAAGGCGGCTGCATATAGCCAAGGGATAAGTCTTACTGAATTAGTGCTCAAAGCATTGACGACCGTTGGCGATAAAGAGCTGAAGGCGTTGATTGAGAAAGACCTAGAGGAGCGTGCTAGTCGCGGACGACCGCAGCAGTCTAAGTCTAAAACAACTGACTAATTATTGTTAAAATGAGCCACTACATGGAGGGTGTATGGCACGACCAAAAGGCAGTAAGAATAAACCGAAAGCGCCGCTGGCGGAGCAATTTTCATTTACGATTGAGCAACGAATCAAACTAGTTGCTAATCTCGTTGTTGAGAAGATCTTGGAAGACGGGGCTTTTGCTCAAAAATTAATTACTATTTTGGAGGATAAGGAACATGTCGCCAACAAGTCAACCGCGAATCGGACTGCTAGCGATACGCGTATCATCGGATAAGCAAGGTCTTGACGGCGATTCCCCAGAAGCACAACGTGAGCAGGGTGAAGCCTATGCCAAGGCGCATAACATTGTTATTACAGAGACGATTATTCTGCTTGAGTCTGCCTCACATGAAGTACAACCAATGCAGAAAGTTATTGATGTCTGCAAAGATAAGAGCAAAGGCTTTCAAGTTGTTCTTATTAAGTCAATTGATCGCTTTACACGAGGCGGCGGTGATTACTATTCTCCGCTCAAGCGGCAGTTGACTAGGCTTGGTATCGCGCTTGAGGATATGTATGGTGTTATTGGTAAGCAGCAAATTAACACCCTTGAACACACTGGTTTTAAATACTATTGGAGCGAATTCAATCCCACACAAAAATCTGAGTATCTTGAGGCTGAACGAGCTAAAGACGAGATGCGCGACATTATGAGTCGTATGATTGGCGCGGAGATTCGCTACACGCAGCTTGGCTATTGGATGAGACGGCCACACTATGGGTTTCGCAGCGTTAAGATTGATACTAAAAACGGCAAGAGGACTATTCTTAAACCTGATAAGAATGAGGCAAAGTTTATTATCAGACTGTTTGAGATGCGTGCTGCTCATGTTTATACAAACCAGCAAATTGCCGATGAGCTTAATTCTATGGGCTTTCGTTCTCGCGTGACGATTGTACGTGACAAATACGACCGAACGAAAATTAAACGACAGATTGGCGGCCGAAAAATGACCGCCAAAATGATTGATCAATACACCAGCAAATTGGTATATTGCGGTATTATTAAAGAAAAATGGACGTATGATAAGCCAGTTAAAGCGCAGTTTGATGGGCTCGTTAGCGTGGATTTATTCAATGAAGCTAATCGCGGCCGGATCTTCGTGGAGATTGATAGCCGCGATGATATCATTATTAAACGTAAAGCAGTCCCGGATCATTTGAAAAATAAACAAGTTTATAACCCAGATTATCCATACAAGCAGGTAGTCGCCTGTCCTAAATGCGGTAAGACACTATCTGGTAGTGCTACTCGTGGCAAACTAGGTAAACACTATCCAGCCTATCACTGCAGTCGCGATGGCCATTACTTCCGCGTGTCGAAGCCTGAATTTGATAAGACAATAGAAGACTTTGTAAGGGCTATTACTATCAAGCCAGAATACATCGACGATGTTATCGCCGCCATCGCTGAGTTATGGCGCGAACGTCAGATCAAGCAGACTGACGCTAATAGGCAGCGCTTAGAGCACCGCGAGAGCCTGCAAAGCCAAATCAAGGCAACCGTTGATCGGATGCGTGTTGTCACAAGCGAGACCGCCTTAAAATACCTTGAAGAGGATATCGTTAGCGTCGAAAAAGAATTAGCAGAGCTGGATGAAGAAATTGCCAGGCAGCCGAATTTACAAGCTGAATTTGACCAAGTTTTGCAATACGCTAAATATATTTTGGAACACCTTTCAGAACTGCTGCTTGACCTCTGTAATCCACTGCGAAAAGCTGCCTTTTTCGGCGCTATATTCAACAAACTCCCAACATATGACGAAATAAACTTTGGAACCCACAAAAACAGCCCGCTACCAGAGGTAAACGAGCTGTTTCGTGTCCAGATGGATGATAAATCCTTTGATGGTGACTCTACCGGGAATCGAACCCGGGTTGCCGGGATGAGAACCCGGTGTCCTAACCGCTAGACGATAGAGCCAGACTGCTGGATATTATAGCAGCAGAGCTGGGTATTGTCTAGCTATCAAGCTGCTGAATGATTTCGATTAGGCGGCGCGGCGTAATTTCAGCCTTAATCAGGTAGGCGTCGGCGTCGTTCTCTAAAGCGGCGCGGCTTTTCTCGTCTTGATCGAAATTTGTCATGACGACGATACGCGACTTCTCGGCGCTGTTTTCTTCGAATTTGCGGATGGCGGTCATGATTTCGGTACCGCGCATCTCTGGCAGCATAATGTCGAGCAAAATTAAATCATAATGCTGATTGGTGGCCATAACCAAACCATCGTGGCCGTCCACCGCCCACTCGACGTTGTAGCCAGCCATTTTGAGGCTGCGAACATACATCTCGCCGATGAAACGGTCGTCTTCGATGACTAAGATTGTAGAAATTGCCATGATATTCTCCTGATTATCCTGTGTATTTAGTATGATTTTTAATCCAGCTGTTACCTGCCGAGATGATTTCGGTGTTGGAATTGTCGGCGTTATGCAGTTTATCGGAAACGGCGGCGTAGATTGGTAGCGTGAAGGTGAAAGTTGCCCCCTGCCCTTCGGTGCTTGATACGCCGATAGTGCCGCCGTGACTTTCGATGATAGCTTTGCTGAGATATAAGCCGATGCCAGTGCCAGCGACTGTCTCGCGGCTGCGGTGGCTGCGGTAGAATTTGTGGAAGAGATTGTTGATAACGCTAGCTGGAATACCAATACCATTGTCGGCGACCGAAACTTCAACGTACTTATCTTTGGCCTTAGCAGTGACGCGCACAGCGCCGCCCTCGTCGGAGTATTTGATAGCATTGTCGATAAGGTTGGATAGCACTTCGGAAATACTAGAGCGGTCGGCGGCAACGGTCGGCAAATCGCTCGGAATGTCAACGGATAGTGAACGATGCTGCGAGCGGGCGCGTAGCTCCATGTCGTCGCGGATAGTCTCGTAGATTGTCGCCAACGAATCTTCGTGCAGTTGGAGTTTGAGGTGGCGGCGGTCGTAACGACTGGTGTTGAGGATATTGTTGATGTAGCCAGATAAACGATTGCCGCTAACGATTAATCTCTGGAAAAGCTCTTTTTGATCGGGCTCGAGTTTACTATCGAGTTCGAGCGCTAGCACGTCGAGGTAGCCGCGGATAACAGTGATTGGACCGCGCAGCTCGTGGGCGGCGAACGAAATAAAGTCAAGGTCGTCGTCCTCTGGCTGGTAGATTTCGGTCTCGTCGTAGGCGGTAATGATAGCATCCGCGGCGTTGCCTTGTTCGAAATCGACAGTGATATTGAAAATACGGCGGCCTTCTTGCCCGATGACCTTGTTGGGGACTCGCAGCCAAATTTTGCGGGCGCGAACATTGTCGGTACGGTGTTGATTGAGCCATTCAATCAGGTCGGTGCCGTCGTCAAATAGCAAGTCAAAATGATAAGCGCCTTTGGCGTCGAGCGAGATTGGCGCGGCGCGGTTAGCGAAAATTACGCCATTGTTCTTGTCGAGGATAATTATGCCGGTGCTTGTCAGATTGAGGGCGCTGGCTAGTTCGTCAGTTGCGCTAGCTTTGTCCGGACTGGTTTCGGTATGTTCTTTGTAGATAGATAGTAGCATATCGCTAAAACCAGTAGCCTTGTACTCTTTATTGCTAGGGTTTGGTAACTTTTGGTCAATTTTTTGTCCGGCAGCATTAACTAGTGCGGTCGAGAGGTCGCGCAGCGGAATCATCGCAAAAGACAACACTGCGAAATTTGTTGCAGTAGAAATAATTAACAGCGAAATGACAATTGTTGCAATAAGAAAGACATCCAAACGAACCTGCAAAATGATCATTATTGCAATAACCGATAAAGCGACCAATAATTGAACGAGAACAGATATTATTGCAACTTTGTTGCGATGAATGCGCCAAAAATCACGCATTTCTGGTGTACGTTTGACTACTGGCTTGGCGTCGCTTACTGCCACGAGACACCTCCTCCGCCGCTGTTTGGTACGGCAGCGATCCAGGTTTGTCCGCGATTTAGTGCGACTGGCTTGCCGACAGCGTCGATGAGTTCGAGCGGGCTAAAGCGGTCATTCTTGCGCCAAGTACATTCAGCGGCCGTGCCGTTCTGAAACACTGTTGCAGTACCGGTACCATTAGTAACGATACTTTGCCGCCAGCCGTCTTCCATGACGGTAGTCTCGTTGACATGCAGCGCGATGACGACGCTCGGCGCTAGCCTACCCTCTTCACGGTCGTTGCTGGCTTGCCCGCCGATACTGCGTAGATAGGTGTTGCTAGCCTTGTCATAGTCGTAATGGGTGTTGTACCAGCTGCTAGAGAAATTGATGTCGATACTGACGGCGTTTGGTTTGTCGCTGGCCTTGCCGTCAGCGCGAGCGAAGCTGGTGAATTGCGATGATTTATAACCTTTGCCAGCGTTGAGCGCGTCTAACTTCTCGAAGCTAGTATAGACATTATGCGGCGGTCGCCGATCGTTGGCGCGCCAGTACGAACTGCCATTGAAGAACTGATCAATATCGCGATATTTACCATTACGAATTTCTTGCAGTGAAGCATGGCTGCCGCCGACGTGGGCGACGCTAGCCTGATATGGTGCTAGCCAATCAACGTAGTACATACGCAGGCTGCGGACTGGGCCGACGAGCTGAGGCTTGTGCTGTTGAAATAGTGTCAGAAAGCGCGTGATGCCACCTTCGGCGATGGCTTCGTAGACGACTTCGGCCTGCTTGAGTCCGGAATGCGGCCGGGCATCAGGCGAATTTTCGATCATGATAGCGGTGACTGGCTTGGATAAATCGGCCTTAGAAGTAACTTCGATGCCATTGAGGTTGGAATAGTATTTTTCGGCAGGTTTGGTTATTTTTTTGGCAGGAGTATGATAAGCGGTGTCGGCAACTGGTGCGCGATATGTCAATACGAAGGCCACCGCCCCGCCGATAGCAATCAGGATTACACCGCAAATGCACATTGTTGCAATACGATGACGATTAATGAAATCGCGCAACCGCTGAAGCCGCGACTGCTTACTACCAGCCTCGTAGTGTTGCGCTACGAGCGGGCTTGGTTGTCTATCTCGTCTGCGTATTTTTTGCTTTTGCATCTCGGTAAAATTATAGCATAATTGGTGTGAATTGGTTATGGTTTGCGCAGTTCGCTACAGATGCTAAAATTTAACAGACGATGGTATCTGGGGCGGCATGACTCCAAGCGAGCGTCGGGAACTAAAAGGTCAAATAACCTACCGTAGTATTTTTGGCTAAAAAATTTTATCACTAAATCCTTAGAGATAGATGCTTAAACTCGGAAGATTTAGTATCGTATTCCAGGTTGGGTAATTTTGTAATTTAAATATAAGAAATGGAGTTTATGTGAAAAAAGTTGGTGATGATTTTGGCCACATACGAAAAGAGCTCAGTGAGCTAGCAGATACAGAGCGAGAGGTCTTGGATGACGCTAATCTTGCAAAAAAGCTAGGAGATCTTGCACGCAGAGTTGATAGGCTGAGGCGTGAGCGAGAAATAGCCGCTGCCGATCGGGAACGACAGGAGTCTGGAGAGATATATGATGAATTCGGTAACGCAATTATTGTATTTCTGAAAGCCTATAAAGGCAATCCTGTAATTTGGCAGGTAATTGATAGTTATATGGAGCGCAACCCAGAAGTGTTTGGTTTGCGTTATAGAGCGGGATTTAATTGGTGGATCGAGCAAGCAGAGAATGATCCGAACGTTGTCTATCATTACGATCCTGACACGCGAGTTGAATCGTGGGCGTGGCGGCCAGCTAGCGAAAATGGTGCAACTAGCGATGCGATAATGGGGTCTGATCTGCCAAAAGTATCCTCGGTTGATTTAACAGAATCCACCGAGCCATCTACAGAACCAGAGCCGCCGAGTGAACCGAAAAAGCAGGAAAATATTACTCCGTTGCTGCACAGACAGACGCCTAATAATCACGAATTGAATAGCGACGATTCAGACTGTAGTCCTATGGCGACAGATACGCCAGATTTGGTTCGGCTCTCTTACTCGGAAAAAGAAAAATTGATAAGCAGCTTACGCTCGCCTGTTGAAGAATCAGCAGATCCAATAGCGACGCAGCTGACTGATTGGGGGTTGCAAATTATTGAATATGCAGATGGTGGAGCGGCATTTTCAATCGAGTCAGATCCTGAAGGATGTAGCGAGAAAGCTTTGTATCCAGTAATAATTGGTATTTTAGGACGGAGCAAAAAACCAATGACCATCGAAGATATGTGTCGGGCGTTTGCAGAAAAAGAGGGGCTAGAATACAGTTCATTTATCGCCGGAAACGACAAAAAGGCAGAAGTTATGAAGCGCATACAAGAAGCTATAAGGTCGGTAGCTCATAAGGCTATTAGGATATTAAAGACTAAACTTTCTGAGAATTATTTATCCGAAAAACTGTACGAAGATGTAACTTATGTTGATGGTAATATGAGAAAAAAGCGAGTGACGTATCAGTTAGATGGTGTGCTGGGGGTAGAAAATTAAGAATTATTGCAATTCTTATACTACTAGTTGATACTCAGAAAGCTCTGTAATCGCGCTAGCGTGCGTTCACAGCCAATCAGTGCCAGCGTATCGTTCAACTGCGGGCTGAATGGCGCCCAGGTGACGGCAATGCGGATCAGGCTGAAGAGGATGCCGGGCTTTTGGCCGGTTGTTTCCAGCAATTTGTTAAGGCAATTTTGGATTGATTCTGGCGTCCAGTCGGTGAGTTTGGCGAGCTCGTGGCGTGCGGTCTCTAGCAATTTACGGCGCTCGTTCTCGGACAATTTCTTTAGCTGTTTGTTGCCGTCAATAAGTTCCAGGTTAATCTCAGGCTCCGTGAAAAAGTAGCCAAATCCGCGTAAATCTTCAAACATCTTCAGGCGGTCTTGCGCTAAAGCCAGTACTTTCATGCGGTATTCCTTAGTTATATTTGGAGCGTAGGCGGATTCCGGCCAGAAACCAGTCTGTGCCCAGACTTTTTGCGGGTTATCGCCCTGTGGCGACACGTACTCGTAAAGCTTATCGACAGGAATATTGCGTATATGAGCGCCGTTAAGCCATAGCAAGCGTTTTTCGTCAAACCGTGCGCCTGATTTTTGGACGCGTTTCAGGCTGAACTTTTCAATCAATTCGCCTCTGGTGAAAACTTCCTGTTCGGTACCGTCGTTCCATCCCAGGCTGGCGAGGAAATTGAGCATGGCGTCTGGCAGATAGCCCTCTTCTTTGTAGGCTAGGATATCTTTGGCGCCGTCGCGCTTGGATAATTTCTTATTGCCCTGCTCGTTCATGATCGGCGGTACCGAGGCGAATATCGGCCAAGTTATATCCAGCGCATCGTAGAGATTAAGGTATTTAGGCGTGCTGGCAAGGAACTCTTGCCCGCGGATAACGTGGGTGATTTCCATTTTGGCGTCATCGACAATGTGCGCAAAGTTGTACGTCGGAAAGCCGTCGGATTTGACTAATATAAAATCGTCAATTACCTCTGGGCCGGCGTGCATTTCGCCCATTACTTCGTCGTGCCAGGTGTAAGCTTTCGGCTCTGAACGAAAGCGCAGCGGCTGGCTGCCATCCCAGGCCGGCGGGTTTTCCGGACGGTAATCACGGTACAAAAAAGGCTTTTTATGGGCTTTGGCTTCTTCGCGAAAAGCGTCTAGCTGCTCCGGCGTATACGGATCGGCATAAGCGCGGCCAGCATCAATGAGTTTTTGCGCATATTTCTGGTAAATGTCAAGCCGTTCTGACTGTTTGTACGGCCCAAATTCACCGCCAAAATTGCTGGGACCTTCGTCTGGTATAAGGTCGAGCCACCTTAGGCATTTATAAACATGTTCTACGCTGCCAGATACTTCCCTTTTTTGGTCGGTATCTTCTATGCGCAGGATGAATTTTCCATTTGACTGCCGGGCGATGAGCCAAGCGAATAGCGCGGTACGCATACCGCCGACATGCATATAGCCGGTTGGGCTAGGTGCGAAACGAGTACGCGTGGTCATGAGGCACTCTCTTCTAATTTGGTGACGCGCCGGTCAAGTAATTCTAGCTCATGCCGAGTGGTTTTGTCGTTATCAACGACAGCTCGTTTGATGGTTCTGATGTCAATCTTGAGACTATCGAATTCCTCGCGTAAATTATTGAATTCCTCGCGTATTGGTTGGTTTGACACAATCTCTAATACTGCGCTCATCTGCGAACGGATTTCTTCAAGAATGACGTTGGTGTAATTTTTGTCGTCGCCCATGGCCTAATTATAGCAAAAAGCACCCGGCAGGTGCAAAAGTTAAGAGTTATCTCCATATCGCCAAAAACAAGGCCTATCTTTATATTATACCACAAATATGCATAAATTACAAACTGGCGGCTATCTTTTGGATCTGTTCTGGCGCTAGCTCGGCATTACCATCGACAGTGTAAAGAATGCCGGCGTTCACCCAGGCAGCATGAGTACCATATGAATAGATGGTCAAGCCATTGGCAGCGGTCGTGGTGTACTTATCATGAGATTTCGGCTTGATGTAATTTTCGAGCACGGCCGATGAGTCCCACTCGGAGCGGGTTTGCGCTAAGGTGAAGTTCTCGTTGCTGCCGTTAGCGGCAAACTTCATGATTACGCTGCCCTGCTGGTAAGCAACTGGACCGTTGAGGCTATAGCCAGACGGCTGATAATTCGGATAAGAAGCGTTAATACCAGCCTGCGAGGCGGCTATACGGGTGCTCAAAGCGGGCATATTGATATATGTGAAGTAGGCGCCTAGCAGTAGGACAGCTATAGCTGTGCTGCCAACGCTAACCAGGCGGCGCCAAAGCGAAGTATTTTTTGCTGGCTTGACTTCTTTGCGCTGTTGGCGCGTCAACATCTTGTCGGTAGCTTCCTGAATGGCTTGCTGCTTGATAACTTGTGATGGCAAGACGCTGCGCGTTTGCTGCTGCTTGATGATTGCTTGCCGCTGGCGAGCAGTCTGTTCAAGCTGATTGGTGGTAGGCGCTATGTCTGGTGTTTCTGGGGTGGCTGGATGCTTGACGGACGGATTGGTAGTAGTTGTAGCTTTGGCAAAATGCGCAATATTAGACGATCGGCGGATATCTTGGACGCGGCGAGTTCTCTTGCTGCGGCGAATGATTTGCGGCGGCGTACTGCGCTCAGCCGCTAAGCGCTGCGAACTGCGAGCGGCAGAATTTTCTTTAATACCCGCTGTGGTGGCGGCTCGCACTGGCGCTACTGAATCAATGGTGCGCGGTTGTTTCTTGATATATTTGCGCTGCAGGGTGTGGGATTTTTGGGTGCCGCTATGAAAATTGCTAGCCGCGGCCGCCGGCGTGCGTGCCGATCGCTGGGCGTCGAGAATATTGCCAGTTTCGGCGTCGTAGACATTACCTTTGATGGTTATGTTGTTGTTTGTCATTTCCCTTACCTATGTTTGCGATACTACTCGTGCTTAACTATTATCATAGCCTAATTTGCTATTACGCGCAATAGCAAGTGGTATAATACGTACTATGAATCAGCAAAAAAATCGGCGCAAGCAGCGTATTAAATTAACCTTTACTTATGCTGTGATGACCCTGGCAGTTCTAGCGTTGGCAGTGGTTTGTTTGATGCTAGTACAAGGCTATCGTTTAGACTTTGATCGAGGCACGGTTAGACAAGGCGGCATGATGCAGTTTGATTCGCGGCCTGATGGCGCAACGATTCAGATAGATGCTGCCACCCTTGCTAACCGGACGGCGACGCGTATTGTAGCGACTGCCGGGCAGCACACGGTAACGGTATCGAAAGACGGCTTTGTGCCCTGGCAAAAACAAGTTAACGTCAAGGCCGGCTCAATCCTTTGGTTAAATTACGTCAAGCTAGTGCCGACGAGCATTGAGGCTAAAGATGCGATGGAACTCGTTAGTCTCGACAGCGCAGCGGCAGCGCCTGATAAATCGCGTTTTGCGGTCATCCAAAATAAGCAGCAGCCAGCGGTTGATTTTCTCAAAGTTGATAACGACCGGATCGAACATAAGCAGCGTGTTCTACCTGCTGATAGTTACACGGCCGACGGCGCTAATCACAGTTTTGCAATTGAATCGTGGAGCAAGGATAGCAAACGAGTGTTAATCAGCCATTCTTTTGATGATTCAAAAGAATATCTTATCGTTGACCTCGATGGCAAGGCGCAGAATATCACCCGCGATATCGGCGTGCAAATCAGCAAATTAGCTTTCGATAAAAGCGACTCGCAGAATGTGTATGTGTTAACGGCCGATAGCGATGTTCGCCGGATTAGACTGTCGGATAAAACGTTGTCGGGTCCGCTAATTAGCGATGCTAGTGATTTTTATGTTTCTAGAAACGGTTGGATTAGCTATACTACCAAGCCGAATAATAGCGGCGAGCAGACGATTGGCTATTTGTCGAAAGGCGCATCAAAGCCGCGGGTCTTGCAAACTTTCAAGGATATGTCCGGGCGCAGTCTTAATCTAGCGATTGAGGAGTATTATTATGATAATTTTGCGCTCATTACTCACGGCAAAATGGTTGCTGTCAAGAAAGTAAAATTACCAGCAAGCGATTCAACAGACGAACTGCAGCAAGAGTTGCTAGCGACGCTGCCGTTAGCCACTGACGTTTCGTATGCAGGCTTCTCGCCCAACGAACATCTGTATGTTTATGCGCAGGCTGGGGCTAGCTTGGTGACTTATAATTTAGAACTGCGGTCGATTGCTAACGTCTCGATGAAGACTACCGCTACGAGTGAAATCGCTTGGCTGGATAATTCGCATATTATGCGGGTGTCTGGCGGCACTTTTGAGTTCGGCGATTATGACGGTACTAATATGCACACCATGGCGACCGATGCGGTTGGCTCGGCGGCAATGCAATCGTCGAATAACCGTTTTCTGTATTATTTCCGCAAACACGCTTCGGGCAAAATTACTGCTTCTTATATCAAGATGTACGATTAAGTTTAATGTCGATGTATAAATAAAGTTGTCTTTGTTAAACGCTTATTTTCTCGGTTGCCGTGCGGTAGCTGTAGTCTGATTACTAACGATTTACGGTCGTGCTGATTATTATCGCTAATTACCGATGCCAAATATTCGTTGCAAGAATGTCGGCGAGTTGGCTGGCATTTTCTTGGTCGAGGTGGCGGTATTGCTGTTTTGCTCGGCGGTTTTGGCTTCGTTCGGATTCGGGCTGATTTGCTCGCCGAAAACTAGTAGGCGGTTTTGTGCTGTGCCTAGCGGCGTACAAGTGATTAGCGTAATGTACGGCTTATCGTTGCCGATTTGCAGCGACGCGACGTCGGTTGGCTTGACTACCTTGGTGCCGGTAATTTTGTAAGTATAGCGCGTGCCGTTGTAGTTGGCGTAAACTACATCGCCGGCGGCCATCTTCTCTAGCCGAGCAAAAATAAATTTATAATTGCCGCTGTCGGTCCAGTCGTTGGAGGAATGACCGGAAACAACGAAATTACCCTTTTCGCCGGGCTTGGCATTGGCGCCTTGGATATTGAACCAGACGATGCCTTTGTCCATAGCTTGATTAAGAGAGTTGGTGTCGGCGGCATTAGCGTCCCAAACGATTGGCACATCAACGGCAATCTTCGGGATAAGCAGCCGCGACTCGTTGGTAGCGACTTTGGTGGTGTTTGGCGAGACGATAATTGATTCGGGGTCGGTGGCGCCTGGCGAGACATACGCCTCGACGTAGGCGAACAAAACGCGATTATACTGCAAAAATAGAAAAATAATCATCACCGTGCAAGCTGCCATGATTGGCATAAAATGGCGGCTGCCGCGGACCTTCTTGGCTTTGTCGTTGATTTTGCGGCGAATGGAACTGCGCAAGTCGTTGACGGCTTCCTCTTGCGATACGGTGCCATTGTCTGGCGTTGAGTTTTGGCTTTTTTGCGCCTGCTGAGCGGCTTGCTTTTTGAGCGACTTGCGAGTAGCGTCAATCTGCGAGACATAGTAGCGCTCGTAATACTGCTGATAATATGTTTGCCAGGCGGTGTGGTATTTTTGCCAAGAAGCATCATGCGCAGCAGGCGTGGAGCTCTGGTTCATGGTGCGGGTATACGGGTTTTTGTCTGGGTCGACGGCGCCAGGGCCGGCCGTAACGCTGTTAGACTGCGCACTATCAGCGACGGTGCCAGATGGCTGCGGGTAGGCGTTTGTTTGCGGCGAGTGCGAGTTCTTTTGGGGTTCCTCGGCCTGTTTAGGCTTTTTTGCGCTAGAATTTGGCTGCTGGCCAGCTGCAGCAGTGGCATGCGGATCGTTTTGAATAATCGAATTGATCTGTTGGCGGACAATATCAGCCGCTGCCGACCGGTGCTGGTCGGTTAGTGCGCTGTGATGAGGCGCTCCGTCTCTGGGCGGAACGGTTAGTGATGAACGATCGTCTGGCTTCATACTTTCTGTGCTAATTATAGCGTAATTAGCGGTTATTTACTAGTTAGCGCTGGTCTGTTACAATAAAAATGTACCTTTTCTGCCGCGGTGATGGAATTGGTAGACATGAGAGACTCAAAATCTCTTGAGCATTAGCTCGTGCCGGTTCAAGTCCGGCCCGCGGTACCATAAGATAGACGTATGTGGGCGTCTTTTTTTGATGCGCTTACCCCTGTTATGGTAGCGGCGTAAAGCATAAGTAACAATATTATGCAAAAGTGTTGACATAATTAAAAGTTTATGCTACAATGGCATCATAAGCGTGGGATAATGCACGCAGGGAGGAAATCAATGAAACTATCAATTAAGAATCTGGCGATTGTCGGCGCGGTTATAGCTGCTATCGCTGGTGGAATCTGGTTGGCTAAGCCATCAGAAGCATCTGTCTGTGATGGATGGATTAACGTGATTACTTGCGGTACGCCAAGTCATCAAGACCTTAAAAATGTTTACTACGGACGCAACGACATCAAAGCGCTGTATCAGTGGAACAACATAAATGATGCCATGATTGAAGGCAAAGGCATGAAGAACGGTACCGTTTATAAGGATGGCCGGATCGTTGTCGACGGCCAAGTCGTAGCAACTAACGCCAAGACCGTTCAGCGTAATACGCGCTACCCAGGCTCGTCATACGGCCGCGAGACGGTTGGCGGACATTCGTTCTACAAGTTTACGACTCAGAATAGCTTTGTCTACAATCAGTTTGACGCTTTCGTCTGGTTCGATGAAAATGGCAAGTTTATCGCAGCCATTATCAAAGATTGCGGTAACCCAGTCTGGGGCGATGCAACCTGGAAACCGAAAGATATCCAAGTCTGTGATCTTACCAGCAAGAAAATCATCACCATCAAAGAGAATGAGTTCAATAGCAGCAAACATTCCAAAGATATCAACGATTGTAAAGAAATCAAGGTCTGTGACCTGACTAGCAAGCAAATCGTAACTATCAAGGAAAAAGAGTTCAACAGTAAGAAGCACTCGAAAGACATTAACGACTGTAAGGAAATCCAAGTCTGCGACCTTTCAACCGATACTATCATTACTATCAAAGAGAAAGAATTTGATAGCAAGAAGCACTCTAAGAATTTCGCTGACTGTAATAAGGTAAAGGTTTGCGAACTCGAGACTGGTAACATCATCACCATCAAAGAGACCGAGTTTGACAGCAAGAAGCATTCCAAGAATGAAGCAGACTGCGACAAGGTGAAAGTTTGCCGCATCGCTGACAAGAAAATCGTCGAAGTTACCCGCAAAGAGTCAAGCGACAGCCAGTACACCACTGACATGAGCAAATGCGAAGAAACTCCAGCGACTCCACCGGAAACTCCAAAAACGCCAACCCCATCAAATCCAGTTGAATTGCCAAAGACTGGTACTGGCGAAGTAGTCGCCTCGGTGGTCGGCCTCGGCGGTTTAACCGCAGCAGCCAGCGCTTACATTGCTAGCCGCAAACGCCTCTAGCCAATCCCCCCAGCTAGAAACAATCCGCTCTGAGATATCAGGGCGGATTTGTTTTGTTGGATTATTTAGAGAGAAGACTGGCGGTGATGGCCTCAAGTGGCTGCGACGGATTCCAAATATAATAGACGCTAGCACGCGCTGCTACCGTGCCGCGCCAGATGCGCATCGGGTCGTTCCATGGCATGGTTGCAACTTTCCCGCTGCTAGCAGTAACGAGCGTGTCTTGATGCAAGGTGGTAATGGTAATTGGGTATGTCACGGTGAATTTGTGCAAAGCTTCGACTAACTGCAGCAGCTGCATGCTGAAAGTCAAAATTTTGGGATAATAAAGCGTGCGAAAGAGTTTTTGCAGCTGCGCGAAACTCAAAATTAACACGGTGTTTGGGCGTGCTGCTAGTGTAGCGGAGTCGTTGTGTACTAGATCTACGGCGTCGCGGGTGATAACTGCTGGGCCTTGATAGTCGCGCAGCAGCTGGCTGTAGACAATCGCTGTTTGGCTGTTGCGCCCGGCGTCGCCTATTAGCAGCAAGCCGTCGCTCCACGCGCTAAGCGCTTGTAGCTCAATGATAGACTCTTGAGCTAAACCGCCGCTAGGATTGCTAGGCGCGTAAGTGACGCCAGCCATGGTGCGTGGTAAGGTGTTTTTGAGGACATCCGGCAGCAAGGCGCGGGCTTCCCCTACTCCGCTAGCCAGCGCTGTCGAGTAAGCTTCGGCGACGCCGGCAAAGCCGAGTTTGTTGCCGCCGATGATGCCGAGTTTTCCTGCGCGCGAGCGCTGTTCGGGCTTATTCCATTCGATATCGGGAAAGAGCGGCTGTTCGGGTGTTTGGCGCTGCCAATATGCTAATTCCATGAATGTATTGTAGCGCGAAAAGTGCGGACATACCAGCTCAAGCGCTTGCCGCAGCTGTCGGGCTAGCGTACAATTTAGGCTATGGAAAAACACATCTCCGAGCATTATCAAACTATATCTCAGCGCCTAGCGGCGGCCAAGTCGAAAACTGATCTGACGGAATTGGCGCATTATCACCGCACGCGCGTGCAAGAATTTCAGCACGAGCGGCTGATTCACTTGTTGGTGACATTTTTCTTCGCCGGGCTATTTTTAGCGTCCCTGGCGGCATTTTTGGCAACCGCGGCGATGGGGCTGGCGATGAATTGTTTACTGGGACTATTGGCGCTAATTTTGTTTGTGCTAGAGTTAGCTTATATTCGGCATTATTACCAGCTAGAGAATGGCGTGCAGCGGCTGTATGAGTTGACGGTAGCGATCGAAGAAAAACGTTTTGCCAAAGACCGGATTTGATCAAGCTGGCGAGTCAGTTGCATTTGCTTGCCGGACGATTTTTTCGATAATATACCTATCTCTTGGCTCGAAATCGTATTCTTTTACAGTTGCAATGCCGTTTTTGATAGCGATATCTGGCAGCGTAACGCGCCCCTCTGGATAGCCGCGGACTTTATCTTGATCGATTCTAAATGCGCCTTGATTATTCTTTGCGGCTATTAGTTTAACGGCTTGAGCGAAAATATCGATGTGCGACGTCTCGAATCTGCTGAATAAGTTGTTGAATGTAACTTTACCTAGGATTTCGTCTGATTCTTTATCAATGCCGAACCCTAATTCTCCAATCTCGAATAAGATAGGTTCGAATATGTCGATGTTTTCCATCAAGTAGCGGTTATTGCTGAGTATTCTGCCATCGGCATAGACTTTAGTTGTATCTCCGCCGCTTCTGGTTATATTCCAAGTATAGACAAGTTTGTCGTACGAGCCGATAGACGTGTTGCTTGGCAACGATGATTTGATTTCGTTAAGATTGGCGGCATTCATCTCAACTTTGCAGTCAAGGTAATGATAATATAGAGTACGCTGTCCGTTCGCTGTTTTGTTTTTCTCTGATTTCTCTAGTACTCTAGCTGAAATTTTGGCTTTGAAATTAGACTCTTTAAGCTTATCGAATAGCGCCGGGAGTTTTTCGGGAATTTTGTAAAACACGTTAGCTTCCGAGTCGGTGTTGATTGCGCCGTCGCCCTGCTTCTGAGTTATTGCAATGAAGTTTTGTTGCGGCCATTCTCGGATTGGAGAGATAACGTCGGCGATTTTCTTTACTGCGATGACAGTTTGATCTTTAGGGTAATCCGGTTGAAGTGTTATTTTGTAAGTACCTTTTTTGTTGCCAAAAAAGTCCTCTACGATGTCTGATAATTTGAGGTCGACTTTCTCTACGCCCGGTATTTGGCGTATTTGTTCAGCGCAATCATTTAGCTGTCCGAAAGAGCTTACTGGATTTTGCGAAAATGTTTCGGATAGCCCGTAAATGACGCCAATAGATATTAGTATTACGAATAGTATTGCGAGTGGCGAAACGATCAAAGCAATCGTTAGGAGTATTTTGTTTGGTTTCTGCGAAGAATACTGCTGATATTGCGGCTGTGGTGAAGCGTATTGAGGTTGGTTTTGCGGCGGATACTGCTGCGGGTATTGTTGATATTGCGGTTGCTGCAGATATTGCGTTTGTTGAAGTGGTTGCTGCGAGTTGTTTTCTGGAGACATAAGACTACCTTACTATTTATATTATTTCAATGCTCACTGGGCAGTGGTCGCTGCCCATTTGTTCGGCGTGAATCTGTGGGTTGATAACACGCCCGGCGATTTCGCGCGACGCCAGCCAATAGTCGATCCGCCAACCGACATTGCGCGCCCGGGCGTTGGCCCAGTGCGTCCACCAGGTGTAGGCGTCGGTCTTGTCAGGAAAAGCCGTCCGGAAGGTGTCGACAAATCCAGCGTCCAGATAATTTTGAAAGCCTTCGCGCTCCTCGTCAGTGAAGCCGTGCTTGCCGACATTAGGCTTTGGATTTGCCAGGTCAATTTCTTGATGCGCCACGTTCATATCGCCGCAGTATAGTACTGGCTTGACTAGCTCTAATTCCTCCAGATAGGCCAGCACTGCCGGATCCCACTGCTCATGACGTAATTTCAGCCGGCTCAAATCCCCTTTCGAATTTGGCGTATAACAGGTCACCACCCAAAAATCGTCGAACTCGGCAGTGATGATGCGCCCCTCGTCCGCCGGATTGCCGTATTGATCGCCAGCTATATTGAACCGCTCGATGATGGCCGGCGGCAGCCCGTCGCGCCAATGCAGCGGCCGGATTTTCGACAAAATCGCCGTGCCGGAATAGCCCTTTTTGGCGGCTGAATAAAAATGCTCGTGATACTCCGGCAGGTCAATTTCTACCTGGTCGCGGGCGGCCTTGGTCTCTTGGAGGCATAAAATGTCCGGATCGTACGTTTGCAGGAAACGGGCAAATTCACCCTTATTGATGACAGCGCGGATACCATTGACGTTCCAAGAGAATAGCTTCATATAGCCATTATAACGTAAAATTGCCGCGGTGCTAGTGGCGAGATATCTTGTCTCGCTTGCTAGCACCGCTCACTCATTTCGTAGAGTGTTAGATCTGGAAATGTGCAGTCAACTAGCGGATGTGTTAATATTTATAGGTATGAAGGTCCTGGTAGTAAGCGAAGTATATCGGCCTGGTGTTGGAGGCGTGCAGACAGCGCTGGATACTCTGATTGCTGGTCTGAAGGAGGCTGGCGACGAGGTGACGGTGTTAACTGGCTCGCCAGACGGTTTATTTAGCCATTTCACAGAGGTAGATGAAATAAACGGCGCGAAAGTGTTGCGGTTGCCAGCGGTAAAATGGATTGCTAATCGCGACAACAACCGGGTGGCATTCTTGCCAAAAAGATTCGTGCGGCGGTACTTTCGACAGGACCAGCCCGACATTATTCATCTGATGACGCCGATTTCATGGCTGCACAAAGCGGTCGTCCAGCAAGCTAGCCAGCGGCAGATTCCGATCGTCACGACTAATCACACCATGGCGCTGAATCTCGTGATGAATGCCAAAAACAAAACTATTGCCCGCTGGTTTGTCCGGATAGTCGAGGGCAAAATGTGCAAGCTAGTCAATCAAACCGCTTATATGACGGCGCCGACGCGCGCGGCATTAGCGACTACGCCAGCGATTCATATACCAACGAAAGCAGTTTCTAACGGTGTCAATGCGGTATTCTATACACCAGGTAGGGCTGACGAGAAGCTCTTGCAGCGTTTTGCGATTGATGCGTTGCGGCCGGTGGTGGCCTATGTTGGGCGGCTTGACGGCGAGAAGCGGATTGACTTGCTGATTGCCGCGATGGAACGCTTGAAAACTGATGCGCAGTTGGTGATTATTGGTAAAGGCTTAATAGAAAAGCAACTGCGAAGTCAAGCAGCCAATCTGGGCGATCGCTGTATTTTTACCGGTTTTGTTAGCGACGAGGAAAAGCGTGCTTTATTGCGGCGAGCAGATATACTCGCGATGGCTAGTCCTGCCGAGCTGCAATGTATTGCGGCGCTAGAAGCGCTGGCTTGCGGTACGCCAGTGGTGGTGTCTGATCAGGTTGCTCTGCCCGAGCTATTGGACGGCGGCAAGAATGGAGCCAGCTTTCATTATCCAGATGTGAGCGATCTAGCACACAAAATCGATGAACTGCTAAATGATGAGCCGCGCCGGCGCCAGATGGGCCGGGACGCTCGCCAGTGGATTATTGATAACCATACTTATGAACGCACCGTTGATCAGTACCGCGAACTGTATGCTCGTCTTTTAACTAGCAAGCATTAATTTGTCGAGTTTTTCAGAATAATAACTCTATAAATAAATGCAAGAGATTATTTACACCGCGAATATTTGGTTATAGCTTGTTGGTAGAGTTTTACGAAAGCAGTAGCAGTGGCTTCGGGAGAGAGCTCTTTGAATACGCTTTTGGTGCCAGCAGACAGTTTCTTGCGGTAAGTGGAACTGGCTAATTTTTTCATACCTTGCGCCAAACTCTCTTCATCTGGTTGTACCAATAAGCTATTTGTGCCGTTATGGAGCCCAACGTCCAATCGATCGTCGCAATATAGAACCGGCAATCCCATCACTAACGATTCAGGAATAACGATTGGCTGGTTATCAAAACGGTAAGATGCTAGTACGAAAACATCGGAATCTCGAAGCAATTGAACAATTTGTTTGCGATCACCAACATGCCCGGCAAAAGTAATATTGGGCGTATCAGCAGCCAGGCGAATGAGATTTTTACTTTCTGCACCATCGCCAACAACCAGCAGTTCGCTATTAGGTATGGCAGCACGCTGGAAGGCTTTGATGACGCAATCTAGGTGTTTTTCTTTGACTAGGCGGCTAATGCTGATGAAGCGCACGGTCTTGTTTCTGCGCTGCCGCTGCGCGACACGAGCGTACTCCTCAAAGATACGGTTATAGCCAGTAGGTATAATGGCGCTGAGCGATACTTCCCCACTAGCGGCCGCGTGAATGTAATTGGTCATATAGTGCGACGGTGTGGTTGACGCATCGACAGCATTAGCAATAATAGCCTGAGTACGCCAGTCGAAGCGGCCAATACGGCTTTCGGCGGCTAGCAGCGCAGTAGATTTAGATTTGGCGTGTTTTTGCGGTCGCCGCTTATGGATTGCTGCTACATTTAGTGCGTATGATCTAAAGCCAATGCTAGCGAAAAATGTCGGTATCGGTACTGTGTGCGATCCGGCGATATTGGTATGAAAAGTGTGAATGTGCGGGATATGTTGCTGGCGAGCGATTTTGGCGGCTAGCAGCAAGGCCCCAGTGTCTGTTTGGCTGTGAACAAGATTGAAGTGATGCTGCTGGCTGATAACTTTTGCTGTGTGATTGGTTGCGTATAGTATCCGCGTATGTATTGGCAAGCCTGGCAAGCGGAAAGAATTGACGGGAATAGTTTTTGCTTGTCTTGGTACCTCTAGGTTGTCGTACGGTGCTAGAAGTGTAACCTTATGACTCAGACGTGTTAATTCCTCGATCTGTGTTTGGACAGACCGACTGACGCCGCTTGATGACGGAAACTTGTCGTCAATAATTAGCGCTATAGAAAGAGACTTCATGTATGTATTATAGCAAGAGACTATAAAGTAGTATAATTATTACTATGCTTGAAATTCCAACACTACGGCAAATTTACGAAAAACTCGGCTGCCAAGAAAAGACGGCTGGCGGTGTTTGCTGGTTTGAGTGTAATACTAGCGCTAATAAAGCGGTAATACTTTTTCACGGCGTGACTGGCGGTAAGATCGATATGGTGCCGCTAGCCGAGCGGTATGTCAATTTTGGCTATGCGGTGTACGCGATAGGCTTGCCGGGGCATAGCGGGTCGCGTGCGGTGCCGCTAAATAGCTATGATGATTTGGCTAATTGGTTTACAAATGCTCTGGCGTATATCGGTCGGACGCCAGATGTGATAATTAGCAATTCATATGCTTCGTCGATAACCTACCATGCGCTGCGTACCGGAAAAGTCCCTCAAAATACGAAGATTATTATGGCCTGCCCGACGCCTAGAATGACGCTAATTGCGGATACAATGCAAATTTTATCTAATTTACTGCTAAATGCTAGATTTGGCTGGGCTATTTATAACAGTAGGCCGATACAAATTTTTCGGACCAATGTCCTGATAAAGAGTTGTAATCACGAAGCGTATCGTTGGCTACTTGAATCTGAGAGCTACAAGAAAGCTACTGTTGCTTTGCAGGATTCTGAGGTATTGACTAGCTTGCTTTACCGGCAGAACCCGTTCGTTTCTGGCGTACCGCGCGCTGATCAGCAGCGAGTTACGGTAATCCTTGGCGGCAAAGACAATGTTGCTAACCCGAAAACGAACGACATTATGCGGCAGCTGATGCCAGAAGCGCAGTTTATAAACTTGCCGGCTGCCGGCCATATCTTGCAGTTTGAAGCGGTAGACTCATATCCTGACGTTTAGCGTAGTTAGCGCGCCATGGTATAATAGGAATTAGTTATGAGAATCGCTTTTTTTATTGACGATTACCTGCCCTCAGTCCATGGCGTGGCAACATCGACTTTGAACTATAAACAGGCTTTGGAATCGCTTGGGCATGAGGTTTTCGTGGTAGCGCCAAAATGCGAAGGCTACGAAGACCACGACGATCACGTCATTCGCTTGCCATCAGCCAAGAATTATGTTTTTGATAAGCGTGAAATGGCGGTTATTTACCCTGGCCTAGCCAGGAAGCTCGATGAATACCAGTTTGATATCGTGCATAGCCAAATGCAATTTTATATGGGCGTACTGGCGCACAGCGTGGCTAAGCGGCAGAATATACCGCATGTGACGACCATTCACACGCTTTATGTTGAATTAGTTAATGATTATCCGTTTATGGTGACTTCCGGCTTGATTGCGGCGACAGCGGCGTTTCCGGTAGTGCTACGAACAAGGCCGATTTTGCCGAAAGCCTCGCGCGAGCAGCTGCGCTCAATGAGCAAAAGTACTATCAAAGACATCATGTCGCGCCAGGGCTGGCGGCTGATGGCGGCGTTTGCTAATAAGTGCGATGCTTGTATTGCGCCGTCGAAACACCTTGAACGGATGCTGATCGAAGATGGCGGCTTGACGGTGCCATGCTACGTTTTCCCGAACGGTATCGACACCAAGCGCTATAAAAAAGCGTCGGCGGCTGATTCGCCAATTGAAAAGCGTCCGGGTGAAAAGTTCATTATTTCGGTGGCGCGGCTAAGCCCAGAGAAGCGCCAGCGGACTTTGATTGAGGCTATGCCGCATATCCGCGATAAAAAAGTCAAGCTAGTCTTGGTTGGCGGCGGCCCGTATGAAGAGGAGCTTAGGCAGCGCGTTGAGGAGTTGGGCGTCGGCGATCGAGTAATTTTCGCTGGTATGCGTTCGGGCGACGAGGTAGCGGCGATGCTCAAGCAGGCCGACGTATTCTCGCTGGCGTCGTATCATTTTGACAACCAGCCAATGACTTTCTTGGAGGCGGCGGCTAGCGGTTTGCCGATTGTTTACTGTGACGAACGGATGACCGAGGCTTTGACTAAGAATAACGCTGTCTTGACTAAAGGTATTGAGGGCGAAGATTTCGCAAAAGCATTTAATGATTTATTCGCGCACCCAGAGAAAATCGAGGAGTTGTCGCGCGGCGCGTTGAGCGTTGCCAAGAAGTTTGATTCGACGGCGATGGCTAAAAAGATGGTTGAGCTGTATGAAAGTTTGGTTTCGTCCCATCAAGCGCTGGAAGAGGAGCAGTAGCAGTTCAGGGCGCGAGACTCGGTGTATTCGGCGCAGCTAAAATTTGCGCAAAATGCGGCTGTGTTCGCGTTCTAGATCGCGCTGTTTGATAGCTTGGCGTTTGTCGTAGCGTTTCTTGCCCTTGCCTAGAGCAATGACTAATTTGATATAGCGTCCACTAGTGAGCAGCTTGGTCGGAATGATAGCGAAACCCTCTTTTTTATGAGCAGCCAGTTGGTCGATTTGGCGGCGGCTGGCTAGCAATTTGCGTGCACTGGTGTCGACAGTGCGCGCATTTGGCGTGCCGCGTTCGTTCTGCCGCAAGCTAAAACTGGCGTTGTTAAGCCACAGCTCGCCGCCGCGAATAGTGACGTAAGCGCCTTTGAGCTGGACGTGGCCTTCCCTGGCTGCTCGCACTTCGAGTCCGGTTAAACTTAGGCCTGCTACGATTTCATCGCCAAGTTCATAATCAAACCGCGCTCGACGGTTAACAATCGTTTGCATAGCTAGCTTCTTTGTCTTAGCGCTAGATTTCTTAGACATATGTTAATTATAACAGGTTTAAGTAATGCTTGGTGGCTCTGGGTCGGCGTTATCGTCGGTGTCCTCTGGTTTGTGTGTTAGCTGTTGCCAGGCGATCTCTGCCATACTAGCGGCTTGACGGTCGAGATGGGCTGGGCGTCTAGAGAGGCTGATAATCCTTTCAAGCTCAGCGAGAACATTTGGTGTATTGAGAACTTCGATTGTTTCAGGGTTAAAAACGGCTAGTGTTAGTATGCATACTCCCAATTCCTTAGTACTGTTATCCCTAGGTTTATCGTCTGGCCGCCTATATGCCTTGTCTAATAATTCGACGATTTTTTCGGCAATTTCTTTATAATTTTGCGGATCATCGCCTTCCTTACACTTAAATTTTTTCGCAATAGCATCATTGACTAGTTCGCTAACCTCCTGGCGGATTTCAGACGGCATATCGGGAATTTCTATAATTTGCGCGTCTTGAATGTGGTCTGGTGAAATGTCTGGCGCTTCATCGCTTCTACTGCTGCGTATAGATGATAGCTCAACGACTTTCGCACCCATTGCACCCAGCCGCTTCGGGGGTCTTTCACGCTTAGAGAAAAGATCTATGATTTTTGCGCCTTGCTCTGGAGGTTTGTCCATACTTATATTATACAACATTTATGATTAAAATACAATAGTGCCCGGGGTTGCTCTCTGTTACAATAGAATGAATGATAGCTGATGTTCACATTACCGATAAAAGTTTTGGCGATAAGCAGTTGATGAGCGACGTTAAATTTAGCGTCAATGACGGCGAAAAAGTCGGGCTGGTTGGCCGTAATGGCGTCGGCAAATCGACGCTATTTGGCATGTTGGCGGGAGCGGATAGCGACTATAGAGGGTCGGTTGTTTTCCGGCGCGGCAGCACGATTGTAGCGACGGCGCAGGAACACCATAGTTTGGGTGATATTACAGTCCTGGAATATATCCTGCGCGGGCTGCCGGAATATACGCGGCTGCGGCACATTTTGACGACTTATCCAGCGGCGATGGGTAGCGATATGCGCAAGATCGAGGAGTACAGCCAGGCGTTGGAACGCTTTGGACAGAAGGATTTTTACCGCGTTGAAGAACTGGTGGCTGAGGAATTGAAAAATTTCCAGATGGAAGGTTTTGGCGAGCGCCAATTAGCGGCTTTGAGCGGCGGGCAGAAACGCCTGGTCGAAGTTGTGAAGATCATGCATGCGCAAGCGGATCTAGCATTGATTGACGAGCCGACTAATCATATGGATTATATTGCCAAGAAGCAGTTTATTGATTGGATGAAAAACGCCCGCCAAGCTATGTTGATCATCACTCATGACCGCGATGTGCTGGCAGAGGTTGATCGAATTGTCGAGCTGCGCGATGGCGCGTCGGCGAGTTATCGCGGCAATTATGATGATTATTTGCGCCAAAATGCCTCAGCGACAGGCAATGCTATGCAGGATTATGAGCAAACCGAACGGCGGATTGCTAATTTGCGCGACAAAGTTCTGCAATTTCGCCGCCTAAAGGAGAAAGCCCGCGATCCTGGCACGATTGCGCAATTCAAGCGGCGCGAGAACCAAGCGGCGGCCGAGCTAGAGAAACTGGAGAAAATCGACAAGCCGACTTTTTGGATTGACAGAGAGAATGTGGCGCAATTGGATTATAAAGTAGCTGATCGCTATCAAAAATTCAAAGCTCGCAACATTCGTTTGAATATGCGATACGGTGCTATGCGTTCGCAGCGCAAGCTTGTCGAAGCTCGCGATTTGGCGCTAGGTTTCGATGAGCGGATTTTGTTCGAGGGTGTTAACATCGATTTGCGCGAGGGCGAAGCTATTGAACTGCGTGGCCGCAATGGTGCTGGTAAGACGACGCTGATTCGAGCGTTAATGGCAAACGCGTCTTCTAGCGCCGCTTCCTCTGGCCGACTTCGTAAAACGGCTCAAGTCCCGCCCCAGCTAACTCAGGCTTTGATTGAGGATACTGTTCAATTTGCCCCAATCGTTTACACTGGCTCCCTCTATCTCGATCCGCAAATTCGCGTTGGTATTTACGAGCAAGAGATAGCGGCAACTTATTTGAACTTGCCGCTGGCGCGAGCGATTGAGCAGATGTATCTCGATCGCGGGTTGAAAATTAATGATACCAAAATCCGCCAGCTGATGGGCGATTACCTTTTTGTTGAGAGCGACGGCGCGGTGCCCTTGGCTAGCTTGAGTGGCGGGCAAAAAGCTCGGTTTCAGCTCATCAGCATGCTAGCGAACGAGCCGCAATTGCTCATTCTGGACGAGCCGACCAACCACCTGGATTTGCCTTCAATTGAGGAGCTGGAAGCGGCGCTCGAGCGCTACGCTGGCGCAATTTTGTATGTTAGCCACGACGATTATTTTCGGCGCAAAATCGGCGGTTCGGTTGTTCAGATTGGCAGCTAACGGACTGCTTTTCCTGAACGCGCTCTTGTTGTGGTACGGCACGTATCAGGGCTAGAATGTATTTACGTAAAATTAATTTGAATAATCGCCGCCCGTAACATTGAAGTACTCTTCGAGAGTTTTAATCTCGCGCTTTTTCATGTCTTGAGCGGTTTCGCGGCCGACGTAACGCCAGTGCCAAGCTTCGACGACATAGCCGGTGATATTTTTGGCGTTGTCAGGATAGCGCTGGATGAAACCGTACTCGGCGGCGTGCTCGGCCAGCCACTTGTATGTTGGCGTATTGGCGAAGCACTGCAGGACGCAATTGTCAGCCTTGAGGTCGACAGCTAAGCCAGTTTGATGCTCGCTGCAACCTGGCCGGGCGCTAGCGGAGTCGGCTTCTTTTTGGTTGCTGTGTTTGACCCAATAATTATAAGTTTCGACTTGGTCGTTGTAAGATCGGTAGCCGCTAGTCGAGGCTAACGGCATTTTTGCTTGCGTGGTGGCAGTTTTCATGGCGTTATATTGGGCAGCGGCCTCTTTGCGCAAGGATATCCCCTTTTCGATAGGCGCCAAATCATTCGGCTGCCAAGTCTTTGGCTCGAAGCAATGCTTTTTGTTAATAACAATGATCGTGCTGTTGTAGTCTTTTAAGACTTTCTTGCGGAGGGCGGCTTTTTCGGCCCAAGCTTTTTGCTGGGCGGCAGCGAGCTTGTCGGCGGTTTCCTGCTCTTTGGCTCTGATGTCTTTAGCTGTTTTGTAATAATCTAGCCCAGTGAAGGTAGCTAGACCTAATATCGCTGAAAAAGCTAGCGTAACCACAAGCACGCTAAACTTATGCTTATTCAAAAATTCACCCTTCATAATTTATAATTCTATTCTACCACAACTAAGCGCCAGCGGTATAGAAATCTTTGTGAGTTGATTAGTTAAAGCCGTGATGATGGTCGAGTAGTATCAATTGACTCTAATGGGTAAATATTGACATCAGTAGCCGATAGGAGACGCTGCGTAAAGTACTTTGAAGTACGTGAATTGTCGTGCGATATCATTCAGCTTGAGTAGTATCAATGATGTTGCGTTTATATTTTCCTATAGCCACACCGCCGCCAGCAAAAGCTAAAGCGACAAGCGTATATACAACTTTGGTGATAAACATAACGTCATAGTAATTGCGCAGCGCAAAATACCATCCTAGTCCAGCGAGAATAAGAACCGCTCCTATCT
>CAURIK010000009.1:0-25056 GCA_963525145.1 uncultured Candidatus Saccharibacteria bacterium
CAGCCAAGGTGCTATACTAAGGCTATGAAAGTCATTCTGGCCCTTGGCAATCCTGGTGAAAAGTATGCTTATACGCGACATAACGCTGGCTTTTTAATAATTGACCAGTTGGCGGCAGGGCAGAGTGCACAATTTAGCAATAAGCCCAAATTCTTTTCCGACATTGCCGAATTAAACATGTCTGGAGAAAAAATTCTCCTCGTCAAACCGACCACGTACTACAATGACGTCGGTATTTCCGCGCGGGCGATTTTAGATTTTTATAAATTAACCCTGGATGACTTACTGATTATTCACGATGATACAGCGCTTGATTTTGGCAAAATCCGCGTCCGTAAGGGCGGCGAAAGCGCTGGCAATAACGGCTTGAAGTCACTGCACCGACATGTTGGCAGTGAATTCTGGCATGTTCGCATCGGCACCGACAACCTACTACGCCGGCAAATTGGTGATGTTGATTTCGTCCTTAGTAAGTTCAACGCCGACGAGCAAAAAATCCTCCGCGATTGGACAATTCCCGAATCTATCAAGCTGATCGGCACATTTCTTGATGATACTATCGAACCGCTCAGCGTCAAGCTCTAACCCCCGACACATCACTACATCATTACGTCTGCGAAATTAAAAATGCTTATTGCAACAATGTCGCAATAAGCAAGCAATGTCGGCCGAAACAAAAAGCCACAAATATCAATTACTGCCGCTTTCGCGGCACAATTTTCGCCGCGCCGTGTTTCAGCCGCCGCTCAGCATTATGCAATTTTGCCGCGGCTGCTTCTTGCAAATTAATCGCTCGCGCCTCCAGCATACTGCTGCCAACCGCCAAGCTCACAAACAGCAGTCCCAAACCGCCCGTTGCCCATTCCGGCAGCTCCAGATGAAACAACTTGGCGATCATCATCATACCCAGCGCCATAATCGCCCAGTGCGCGCCGTTTTCCAGATATTTATACTTACCGAGCATGCCCGTCCGCAGCAAATACACCGTCAGCGACCGCACCCAAATCGCGCCGGCGCCCAAACCCGCCACGATCAACAGCACGCTGCTGGTGATAGCAAACGCGCCGATGACGCCGTCGAAACTAAAACTAGCGTCCAACACCTCCAGATAGAGCAGGCTGGCAAACGCCGCCCAGCCGGTCTTGACCTTGACCGACTTAGCGTCGTCCTCATGGAAGAATGAGCCGAACAATTCCAGCCCGATATGCAGTATAATCCCCAGCACCGACGAGATCAGCACCAGCGCCCGATGCGGCGGCTCAACCGTAAAATACAGCGCCGCCGCCATGCTAAGCATCAGACACACCTTGAAATTCTCAAACCGCCCAGCCTTAGCCAGCCACGGCTCGACATGCCGCATCCAGTGCACGCGCTTGTTATAATTAATGAAATAACTGAGGCCAATCATAATCAGAAACGCACCGCCAAAAGCATCAATCATCGGCGAGGCCTCGTGCAGAATATGACCGTATTCCGCCGGCTTATTCAGCGCCAAATCAACCACTTCCATAAACCCATGACCGCTCGCCACCATCACGATGATAATCGGCAGCACGAACCGCACCACGAACACCGCCACGAAAATCCCAACCGTCAAGAACACTTTCTGCCAAACCTGGCTCATGCCGGCCAATACCTTGCTGTTAATCACCGCGTTATCAAAGCTAAAGGTAACTTCCAGCACCACCAAAATCGCAAACAACCACAAGCCGCTCGCGCCGAAATGCCCGAAAATCAGCCCGCCCAACGCCAATGTCAACAGCGCCGAAAACCAAAAAATCCGAAATGGGTGATGGGAATGCCAGAGATGTTTCATAATGATTTAGTATAGCACAAGCTTACTGTTATAATTTATAAGTATGGCAAAAAAACGTGTCAAAAGCTTAAACATAAATAAGCTAATTAACACAGCCAAGATACTTACCGGCTGGATAATTGCGCCAGTATTGATTGTCGTAATATACTTATACAGCCCCCAGCTTGGACTATGGCTAATCAGCGACAAATCAGACATTTGGTTCAACGAAACTGCAACAATGTTGCAAGACTTCCTAACCATCACGCTAAGCATAGTCATTGAAGCTTTACCTTTTGTTATCCTCGGAATTATCATTTCATCTTTGATTCGCCGCTTTTTGCCGCCAGCCAAACTCACTAAAATTTTACCGCGCAACCCATTTTGGCGCCGATTTACATTATCGCTAGCCGGACTAGCATTACCAGTCTGCGAATGCGGCAACGTACCGGTCGCTCGCAGCTTACTAGCTCGCGGATTAAAACCCGCCGACGTCGTCAGCTTTCTATTCGCCGCGCCGATTCTCAATCCTATCACCATTATTGCAACAATGACCGCTTTCAGTTTTCAGCCATACATGATTTGGTGGCGAATTATTTTTGCATTGATAATCGTCCAACTGACCGCCTTGATCGTCAGCTTCATGGACGAAAATAAAATCGTTCGCCCAGCTTTCAAAGAGTATTGCCGCGCGCACGAGCACAGCTCTAAGTTCAAGGAGATGCTTGGATCCTCGCGCGACGAATTCTGGCAACTATTAACCATGCTAAGTATCGGCGCTATCATCGCTGCCGCTACTCAAGTTTTCGTACCACGCGCCATCATTAACACTGTCGGTAACGACATCATCTTATCGGTTATCGCCATGATTGGTTTGAGTTTCGTGGTCTCGATCTGTTCTAGCATCGATGCCTTTTTTGCATTAGCCTATGCCCGCAATTTCACAGCAGGCTCGATTCTATCATTTCTATTAGCTGGTCCGATGATTGATATCAAGCTAATCGTATTGATGCGAACCACTTTCCGTTGGCGATTTATCGCTGTGGTGATGTTAATAATTTTCGCATTGTCGTTCGCGGCAGGTATAGGAGTAAACTTGCTTTATGCGGGCTAATTTGGCGAAATCATTGGGCGGAATTGCTGCCTGCGGATACGTTTTGCTGCTAGCTTGCCGCGGTCAGCTCGGTTTTTACATTCATCCGCGCTACCATCTTTTTGCTGCCATTTTGAGCACGATAGGTATCGCTTTCTTGATTATTGATATAGTGTTGCTATTAAAGAGCGGAGCATTAACTGCACGCCACCGTTTCAAATTCCGCCATGTCAAGTTCGCCCCGTGTCTATCTATTCTAATTTTACTAGCAGGCTATCTGCTGCCGCCAAAACCGTTATCACCGAGCAGCGTCACTCAAAGAGAAAATTCTATCACCGCCAGCCAAACAAACTATTGCAATATTCCTAAACCTAAGGAAGGCGAGACGAATGTATCGATCAACCGCTGGCGATCTGCTTTCAACTCCTGCCAAAAACTATCGTATTTTGACAATACTAGCATAACGATAACTGGTTTCGTCTCGAGCGGCACACTACAAAACTATGGCTACGATTATTTCGAACTGGCACGCTACGTTATCAGTTGCTGCGCCGCCGATAGCATACCTATGAAAATCTTAGTAGAAAGAACTCCTGCCAATAGCTACCGCGATGGCACCTGGTTAACTATCAAAGGGAAGTTGATGCAAAAAATAATTAACAGCAAAGCTGAATACGTCATCACCGAGTCTACCGCTATCGCGATACCGCAACCAGAAGACCCTTACGAATTATTTGGTTTATAATCTTGCCACTTTTTAGCAGCGCCATCTTCCTGGTAATATTCATGCGCGCGCCAGTTAGATAAGAAGTTTTTATCGCGCTCGATTTCACTTAATAGCGGAAAAATCTCACTGAGCAGCATTTCGTCGGGGTATTGTTCGCTGTCCGTCAGGGGACGTTGCCCGTTACTGCACAAATGTGCATTAAGAAATATAAAGCGCTTGGTGCAAATATAGCCCGGCTTAGAACAGTGCAAGCGAAAATCGTGCATAGTCTGAATCGGCTGCGCCTCATCCTGATAGGCCTCAAACTTGTACATCACCCAAACTAGTGGCGTATCAAACGTCATGTCATCAGACAGTTGCTGCTGACTACGCCATAAGCCGTCCAGTTCTATCCGTATCTGCTCAACACCGCTATTCTTCAATTTCACCAACGCCAAACGGCGCTCCGCAGCAGCAATCTTTGCTGTCAAAGCCTTATACTCATCATACATATCAAGTAGTCTATCAACCGCCGCTCTCGTACTATTCGTACCTTCCGTCATCCCAACTCCTTCATAATTACTGCGCGCGTAATCTCACGCGCCCGCTCGCCAATGACAACTAATTTTAATGACTCGTCAATAGCACCGCGCGTGACCCGCATTTGCTGCGGCGTTGCCTCGATGTGAAATATCTCGCCATCGTCAGCGACCGCGCCTTTCATACGCCGCAAAGCATATTTATCCCGCAAACTAGCCCAGATCTTCTCAATATTCTCAGCGCTAATGGCCAACTCAGCCACATCAACCACGCTATAATTTAAAGCATTCTCAGCTGCGTTTTTCACAGGCTCGTGCAGCAGCAAATAGTCCAAAATATGCGACTTGTCACCAAGTTGGGCCAGATCAAACTTGCCGTGATCCATATTCACAACGTTGGTTAACCCTTGTTGCAGCAATGTTTCAATTAGCTGCTGGCGGTCGTTTTCAGCCAATAAATCTAACTTACTGACTAATACCAAATCAGCTGCCTTGGCCTCTGTCATCAACGCTGCCGCCAGACCATCAGCATGGACTTCGGCACCATCCAAAACATACAGCGACTGTGCCAAATCATACTGCTCGAAAATATCGCCAGCCAGCAATTTCTCAAGCACCCGCAAAGTATTAGCAACACCAGTTGACTCAATGATAACCGGTGCTTTTCCTCTTATTGCAAAATTGTGCAAAATATCAATCAACTCTTCGCCGCTACTGCAGCAGATACACTCGCCAGCAATTGTTGCCACCTCATCAACGCGTTGCGCCAATGTGCAACTGTCGATACTTTCCGACGCAAATTCATTCTCAATCACTCGCGCGCCAGCAAACTCAGGCTGCTGCACCAAAAAATCCACTAGCGTCGTTTTACCAGCACCCAGCGCGCCATTCACCAGATATAATGCAATCTTATCGTTCATATTAACCTTTCTTGTACACATATACTGAGTTAATGATATCGTCGTCAGGATTATACTCGACCAGCAGCTGCACGCGCCGCAAGCCGTTCGGGTCAAACGCTGGGTATAACAATGTTTTCGCACCATGAGCACCGCGCACGATGATCCGCCCGCCAGGCCGGAGCGCTGGCAAAATATTATTAATAATTTGCTGTTTGGCTTCAGCTGAATCGCCCGCCAGCCCAGCCACATAAATCACGTCGTAAGCATTATCCGGCAAAGCTACCGCCGCTCCGTCCGCCAACAAACACTCGCCAACCGGCCAAGCAATCGCCCGCGCCAATTCGCGCGACTGCACCAAAGCAGCCGGCGCCACGTCCACCAAATCAACCGCCACACCCGTCTGATGCCACAAACACCAAGCGGTCAAAGGCAGGGGACCGCTGCCAATCATCGCCGCGCGGCTACTGCCAGTCAAGGACAAACCCGACCCGCCCAGCAAGCCAACTTCACGCCGCACTAGCTCGCGGTAATTATCAATATACCAAAACTTTTCCAGCTCTTGCTGCGGACGGGCTGAGCTGGCAATTCGCCGCGACCAATACATCTCCATCTCTGATTCCGATAGGGAACAACGGCGCTGCACTTCGCGGCACACCTCATCATTGCACCACTTCGGTAACTTTGTAGCTTGCACAACTGCCGCCACCAAGCCAGAAAAAGCCGCATTGACGTCTGGCGATGGTGCAAAATCGTGCAAATTCATCACTGTTTTAATTGCTGTATCCATAGCTTTTCATAATGCCAAACCCTCCCATTTATTGCAAATTTGTTGCAATAAGTTGTATACTTGCAATATCATGACCCTCGACGATCTATTCAAACAGCACAACCTGCGCCTCACCAAACCGCGCCAGCAAGTCTTCGACGCGCTGCAAAAATCAGACGTTCCGCTGACTATCAGCGATATTGCAAAAAAGTGCAAGGGTGTTAACCGCACCAGCGTTTATCGCGCCTTGGTGGCGTTCAACGATCTCAAAATCATTAACGTCGTCCATGTCGGTTGGAAGAACTACTACGAGCTAGCCGAGCCATTCATTCCGCATCATCACCACTTATACTGCATTCGCTGCCAAAACGCTACACCAATCCAAACCCCAGAATTAGAACAGCTCATCAATTACCTCAGCAGAAAATACAGCTTTTTGGTCATTGATCACCATTTTGAGCTTGAGGGTATTTGCCAAAAATGCCGGCAAAAACAGCAGCTAGCTAAAAGCGCTAGTGCTAGCAAAAACAAGCCAAAGCCATAATCAAAATCAACAAAGTAACACTAATCGCCAATCATAGTCAGCAGCGTCTCGCGCTCGCGAATCAGCTCGCGGTAGCGTTTGAGTAAACTCATAATATCGTTGCGCTGCTCATTACTGAGGTCAAACACCGCCAACAACACTCCGTCAATTTCTTTGGCAGCCTTTTGCGTGTCCGACAGATTAGCCAATCCCGGCACGGTAGCCAAATATTCCGCGCGAAGGTCCTCGGTCTTTTTCTCGTAGAGAGCTAGCCGCTTAGCCGGGCTATTGGCTGACTTTTTACCGAGACGCGCCAACGCTTTTTCATACTCTTGCCGCGCCGCCAACACCGACACATAATCAATTTTCAAGCCAAATAACCGTGCCACCAAGCCATTTTGCGCTTGTTCAATCTCGGCAGTAGCACCGTCGATTTCGTTCAAACGCCGCCGCGCTTGGCGCGTCATCCGGCGAATCTGATGACGCTCAACTTTCGACTGGAATGAACGCTTAATCAATCGCGCCTGCGGATCGCGGATTGTCATGCCGAATTCCTCGGCAACCGCACGGTAGAGTAAATAATCTACGTAAACTTCGACCTGCTGCGAACAAACTTCTGCCGGCTGATTAACAAACTCTAGCGCCAAACGATGCAGCTTTTTTTCGCCTTCTGCATAATGTTGCATTGCAAAACGCGCTCGTTCAATGCTTTGGCTCTGCTGTGCTACGTATTGCAACAATGCTGCAGTTTGCTTATCATCTGTCAAGAAATTGTCGCTCACCGTCTTGATCAGCGTTTTCTGCTGCGGCGCGCTTTCGATTTTACGCAACCGCGGCAGGCAATCATCGCGCCAAGACAAGAAAAATTCCAGCGCCATCGGCACGCTGCGATCAAAGCGCCGCGCCATCCGCCGCAACGAGCGCGGGCAAGCCGCATAGACGGCCGCCGCTTGCTGCCGGAACTGCAGCGGACGCACCTCTGCTAGCTTAAGCAAACGATTGTACCGCGCTGGGAATACTTTATCGATATCATTCATAGCGTATCTGAACCTTTCTAAACGAATAATTTAATAATTTTTGCCACGACGCACCACGCTGATTGAAGCGCCGAATCTCGCCGTCAACCGATGCCACTTTGACTAATGCTGGACTATATGGCACTTTACGGCTATACATCCACACATCATCGTAATTCCAGCGGCGTAGCGACGGATAAACCCTTTTCAAAAGCTCCACGCCATTGCGATAAAAATACTGCGGGTCGGCTTCTGGCGGCAAGAACTTTTCGGCGGTTAAACCCATATTTTTGACGATACGGCGCACATCCTCTAGCGTCTGCTCGGTACCATTCTCGGCAATAAGCAGAGCATACACGCTGCTGCGGCTACGAAAAATCACTGCGTACGAATCGCGTCCCGTCTCGATATCGTCAAACAAAAATTCGTCGACTGGCATCTCGATATGAAACGCCCGCGGAATAAGTTTTTGACACTCCTCGCGGCGCATCTGATCGTAGTTCAAATCGTTAGCGGTCATACTTCCATTATACTATTTTTATGACGAAAAGTCAATATTATTAGATAACAAAAAAGCGCTAGGTAAGGGTGGGCATCACCTAGCGCCATTCTGCCCTTCGTCCCACCCTATCGGGTATACGTGATCCACCTCACACATACGGTGATCCGCTGGACAAAGGGGTTAGTATACGCTAAAAAGTTGTCTAGGCACGAAAGTGGAGGGTAGATTACTGCCGTGCGCCTTTTAGCGCAACCTAACATAAGTTAGAATAGGGGGTATAAGGTGCTTGATTCACCACCTCGGGTCAATCAATCATCCCAATATTAGCACACCTTTGACAACATGTCAATACTTTTTAACAGGAATTTGTATGAAAATCAATAAAGTATCACCAGATAGCAGCAATTATCTCAAGGTATTAGCTAATATTGACGACAAGCCGCAAGCATTATATTACTTAGGTGAAGTTCCTAAACAACGCCAGCCAACCATCGCTATCGTCGGTACCCGCAAGCCAACCAGCTACGGCGTCGAGGTAACGCATCAGTTTGCTAGCGGATTGGCTAGCCGCGGTTTTATCATTGTTAGCGGACTAGCCCTAGGCACCGACGCGTTAGCGCACCGCGCCTGTTTAGACGCTAGCGGCACCACTATTGCCATCGTACCTAGCCAGTTACCGAATATTTATCCGCGTAGCAACAGCGCGCTCGCCCGGCGAATTGTCGAGAAGGACGGGGCAATTCTATCTGAGCATTCTACTGATGACACCGAACCGTACATCCTCGGCCGCTGGAGTTTTTTGGAACGCAACCGCTTGGTGTCCGGCTTGGCCGACGCCGTACTAATTACCGAAGCTAGTGCTCGCAGCGGCACGCTCAATACTGCTGCCCACGCGCTAGCTCAAGGCAAAGATGTCTTCGTTGTACCTGGCAACATCACCAGCCCGCAAAGCGCCGGCTGCAACGCGCTGATCAAACAAGGCGCCACACCCGTCACCAGCATCGACGATATTTTGTCGGTTGTCGCACCAGAATCCATGCCAGACGCGCGAACCGACCAAACCAAGCTGCCGCTCGGCTCAACACCCGCCGAAACAGCGATCATCGAACAGCTCGCTCAAGGTATCCGCGACGGCGACCAGCTGCAAAAAGCCACTGAACTGCCAGCAACCGAATTCAATACTGCGCTAACCATGCTTGAACTGACTGGCGCTATCCGCTCACTTGGCGCCAACCAGTGGACGCTTGTCTAATTAATATTGTTTAAGCTTTTCGCAAATTTGTCATTTTCATCGTATAATTGTAGACTTAGATATTATGCCTATTAAGTCCCGTGAAAAGATTCCAAGATTCAATCCTAGGACTGATATCCCCACCATTCCCAACGCTATGAGCATTGCTGGCGCGATTCTAGCCTGGCGCGGCGCCAAACGCATCGATACCGCTGCTGGTATCGCACAGGTTGCCGCTGGCCGGTTCATTGACGTTCTAGACGGCATCGTCGCCCGCAAAACAGGGCAGACAAGCGATTTCGGCGCTTTACTTGATGCTGGACTAGACAAAGCTGTCACTGCCATTATCCTTTATGAGATAAAAAGCAAAAAACTCGCACCAACGGAAATAATCGCCGCCATCACAGCTTTTAATGGAATCAACGCCGTTGCCAGCGCCAAAACGATAGTTGAAGCTGGAGATGAAACCGTACGCCCAGAAATCTCTGGCAAATTGGCGCTAGCGCTCGAAACCAGCTCATTGCTAGCCCACCTAGTCGGTAGCCGTCTCGAAACCACCGGCCAGAGCCAGCTCGCCAGAGTTGCTCGCGGTATCGGCAATTTAGCGTTCGCTGTATCGCTACCGCTCGCATTTAAATCAACTCTTTCGTACATTGAACGCGCCCGGCAATCAAAACGCCGAAATGATAAATAAACAGGCAAAATTGGCGATTTGCGGCCTGAAGGGGATTTTTGGCTATTTTGTTGCAAAAAATAGTAAATTATTGCGAAACTATTGACACCGCCGTCCATATGTGATATATATATCAGCTTTTTGCTCAAAGTTTCGTAAAAAGGGCAAGAAGTAGCCCTTTTGCTTTGAGTAAAAACACACTTCCCTAGGAGGGGAAATGAGACGCTTTTTTGAGGCGGTGGCGCACGCCCTGCGCGCCCGCCGCGAGCTGGCGACCGCCGCGGCGGTCGCCATCATCGCCGCCGCCCTCATCATCGGCGGCCGGGGCGACCTGGCCGCCATTGTCACCGCAGGCGCGGCCGGCCTGATGGCCGGCTGCGCCGAGAAGAGCCGCCTGGCGGCGCAGGAACTGCGCCGCCAGACCGCTGAGCTCGGTGACGAGCTCATCAAGATCAAGACGTACGCTGCCACCGAAGCGGAGCGCCACCGACTTGAGGTGGGCTCCTGGCGGCGGCGCCTCGATGCCCTCGTGAAGGAGGCCAGGGGACACCTGGCCTACCTAGAAAGAAATGCCACGTCTTACGAGTGGTGCGCTCTCCGTCTTAGGTGGGAGATCAAGCGAGCCGAGGAGCGGCTCGCCCGCACCGGCCTGCTCAGCGAGCAGACCCAGCTCGTCGACATCCTCCCGCCGGAAGAGGTCGACAAGTTCTACGGCGTCGAGGAAGATAAGGAGGTGAACGACACCGCCGCCGAGGAGTAACCCTCCTCGGCGAAAAAAGGGCTTAACAAGCCCGTCAGAAAATAGCCCGCCAGAGCTCTAAGGCTCGGCGCGAGGCCCATCTGGCGGGCTATTTTCTTTGGCTTATTATTCTCAGCAACCAGCACTAATTTGGCATTTTTAGCAAATCGGTTTACTATTATATAAGTATGAAGAATCTGGTTATCGTCGAGTCGCCAGCCAAAGCTAAAACTATCGAGAAATATCTCGGCAATGATTTTCATGTTTTGTCAAGCGTGGGGCATATTCGCGCTATCGCCAAAAAAACCAAAGACGGCACGCCGCCAATTGACATCCAGCACGGCTTCAAAACGACTTACGAAATCGACCCAGAAAAGAAAAAGGTAATTACCGAGCTAAAAAAGGCCGTCAAAGAAGTAGGCGCCAGCAACGTTTGGCTGGCTACCGATGAAGACCGCGAGGGCGAGGCCATTGCTTGGCATCTGTGCGAGGTCCTAAAGCTTGACCCCAAAACTACCAAGCGTATTACTTTTCACGAAATTACCAAATCGGCCATCGAGGAGGCAATCAAGCATCCGCGCACCGTCGATATGAAATTAGTCGAAGCCCAGCAAGCCCGGCAAATCCTCGACCGAATTGTCGGCTTCGAGCTTAGCCCGGTCGTCTGGCAAAAAGTTCCTGGCGGCAAGTCAGCCGGCCGCGTCCAAAGCCCTGCAGTACGACTGCTAGTCGAGCGCGAGCACGAAATTGACACCTTTGCTGGCAGTTCGCAGTTCAAAGTAACCGCTATTTTCGCCGCTGGCGGCCAAGAATTAAAAGCCGAGCTAAAACAGCGTTTCGACAGCGAAGAAGAAGCTCGCGCCTTTCTGGAATCGCTGGCTGGCGCTACTTTCACCGTTACCGATATCAGCACCAGCCCGTCAAGCCGCAACCCAGCCGCGCCGTTCACGACCAGCACTCTGCAACAAGAGGCCAACAGCAAGCTAGGCATGGGCTCGCGCGCTACCATGGCCAGCGCCCAAAAACTATATCAAGAGGGCCGCATTACTTACATGCGTACCGACAGCGTCAACTTATCGAGCCAGGCCATCGCTGCTAGCGCCGATTACATCAAACGCTTATACGGCATTGAATACTCGCATATCCGCAAGTTCAAAACTAAATCCGCTGGCGCCCAAGAAGCTCACGAAGCAATTCGCCCGACCGACGTTACTCGCGAATCAGTCAGCGGCAGCGACTATGACCAGCGCCTCTACGACCTCATCCGCCGCCGTACGCTGGCCAGCCAAATGGCGCCAGCCAAGCTAGAGAACACGACAATTACGATTAGTATTAACGACGGGGAAAAGCAAAATAACTCAAGCAAAACCAACGACAAGCTCGTCTTTGAAGCCAAAGGCCAAGTCGTCCTGTTCGACGGCTTCCTGCGCGTTTATGGCGGCGGTAAAGATGACACAATTTTGCCAACCGTCAAATCTGGCGACCAGCTCCAGCGCCACAGCGTCGAAGCCCGTCAAGTTTTCGCCCGGCCGCCAGCCCGTTATACCGAAGGTACGCTAGTTAAAAAGCTTGAAGAGCTCGGCATCGGCCGGCCAAGCACCTACGCTACTATCATGAATACCATTCAAACCCGCGGTTACGCCGAAAAAGGCGATTCCGAAGGCATACCGCGCGATGTTATCTTATTGCAACTTATCGACAATAAGGTCGAGCGCGAAATTATCCAAGAAAAGACCGGCTCCAACAAAGGCAAGCTTGTGCCGACGCCAGCCGGCGAGCTGATTAGCGGCTTTTTAACCGACCATTTCAACCGCGTCGTTGATTATGGTTTCACCGCCGACGTCGAGAAAGACTTCGACGACATTGCCGGTGACCGCTTGGCGCGCAACACTATGCTCGAGAAATTCTACGCGCCATTCCACGCGCTGATTGAGCAATCTGGCAATATTGACCGCCGAACTGTCGGCGCCAACAGGGAAGTTGGTATTGATCCGAAATCTGGCAAACCAATTATTGCTCGCTTCGGCCGCTTCGGACCAATGCTGCAGCTAGGATCAAGCGACGATAAAGCCGACAAACCGCAATTCGCGCCGCTACCTAAAGGCGCCAAGATTGAAACCGTCACCCTAGAACAAGCTTTGCGTGCCTTTGAGCTGCCGCGCTTAGTCGGCCAAACCGAGGACGGGCAAGATATCAAGGCTAACGTCGGCCGCTTCGGGCCATATATTCAAATCGGCAAACTCTACGTCAGCCTGAAAGATATCGACCCGCGCGAAGTTACCCAAGAGCAAGCGCGCGAACTATACGCCGCCAAGCTCAAAGCCGAAGCCGAGAAGAACATTGCTGATTTTGGCGACGGCATCAAAGTGCTTAACGGCCGCTTCGGTCCATACGTTACCGACGGCAGCAAAAACGCCAAGATTCCCAAAGACACCAATCCCAAAGATATCACTCGCGACCAAGCAGTAGAATTGCTCGCTAACGCCCCGCAAAAAAGGTCGGCGCGGCGCCAAATACGACGAAAGAAGTAAACATGGCAATCAAACTCCAACAAGTCCGACGTGTCCGCCGCTGGATGATGATTTTGCTGCTCGTAGTAGTGATTATCGTTGTCTTCTCGCTAAATGTTCATAGATCATACCGCACCGACGATCATCCACGCCTGGGCAATGTCGCTAACGTCGACTCTGATATTCCGTATTGCGCCGGCCAAGACAAGCAGAAGTTTGATTTGTACACGCCGATCAACAGCCTACTCAATACTCATACGACACCGTACCCGCTAGTTATTTATGTCCACGGCGGTGGCTGGCATAAGGGTGATAAGCGCAATTCGCTGCTTGACTATTACGGCTCTAGTTTGACAGCGGCTGGTTTTGCGGTCGCCTCGGTCAACTACCGCCTAGCGCCCAAATACCATTATCCGACACAAAATAACGACGTTGCCTGCGCTATCGATACCATCGCCAAACTCGCCAGCTCTTATGACATCGACACCAACAATGTAATTCTTTTTGGCGACAGCGCTGGCGGGCTCTTGGCTAGCGATTATGTTCTGACTCGCCAAGACAGCCCGATTACCGTCCGCGGCGTGATCAGCTTTTATGGCACCACCGACCTGGTCAACCAATTACAGCGCACCAAGCGCAACCCAAATGCTTATAAATTCCTCGGCACCCGCAATGTCGATACTGCCCGCGTCGCCAGCCCGCTGTACCAACCGATTACCAAAACGCCGCCGCCGTTTTTGTTTTTCCACGGCACCAAAGACAGTATTGTGTCGATTGAGCAGGCTTACAAGTTCTACCAGCGTATCTTGGCCTACCAGCCGAGCAGCCGATTTATTCGCGTTGCCAATGCCGGCCACGGCTTCGACGACAGTGGACGCAGTACCAAACCGACCAGCGACGAAATTCGCCGCACACTTACGCTATTCGCCCTCAAGCACATCAACAGCGACCAGCCAGAAACTCAGGCGCAAACCACGCCAGAAAAAGTCCAGATATTATTAGACAATGATTAAGCTGTTTAATCAGCTAATTATTCACTAGTGTTTTGAATAAGCTTTGCTCAATAAACAATTATATTTTGTGATAAACCGTTAAATTAACCAGCATCGGTACAGCTTTAATACCTTAAACTTTGACAAAAATAAGTATTATTGTTAGCCTAGACATTATTCTTTATTAAAAAAAGTAGCAAAAAAGTATTTACCATAAGCGTCTATATTGTGATACAATATAACTAGTTAGTATTTGATTTGACAATCTAACTACTATGTATTATAATCAGATACGAAATTACGATATCAAACTAAAATCACTCTCGAGGGGCGGGGAGTGGAGATAAAAGGATAAGGATCGCATGACCGAAACTACCGGTACACCTGCTGTGGAGACTATCAAGACAGCAATTGAGGATATTCTTAAGACTATAGACCAAGAACGCGAACGCGAAATCATCACGCGCCGTTTCGGCCTATACGAACGCCGGGAAACGCTTGAGCAAATCGGCGAGCTGCTCGGCATCACTCGCGAACGTGTCCGCCAACTCGAAAAAGCCATCTTAGCCCGCCTCAAAACCGCTGCCGCCGACGGCAAAATCCCCGCCATTAGCGACGCCGAGCGCCTAATTATCCGCGATCTTTCCGAAAACGGCCGCGTCGGCCGCGTCCAAGACGTCGCCAACCGCCTCTCGAAAGACAAAGCTTCCAATAATACCCGAGCTCACGTTGCCTTTATCGGCGAGTTATCGCCGCGCTTCGTTATAATTAACGAAACCGACAATTACCACCAGGGCATCAGTATCGCCGAAAACGGTAATGAGAAGAAAGTCCGCGGCGATATCGACAGCATTGTTAAAACTATAAAAAACCACGGCCAGCCAATCGACATCGAGAGCTTGCATGGCATGTTAACTTTCGAAAGTCCGTCCCAAATCCGCGGCCTGGCCAGCTTATCCAAAAAACTAGCCAATCTCAAAGATGTTTGGGGCCTGGCCAAGTGGCCGACCGTCAATCCTAAAAACATCCGCGACAAAATCTACGTCATTTTGGCAGGCAATGGCAAGCCGATGCACTTCTCCGACATTTCTAAAGCCATCAAGGAAAGCGACTTCAAGCGCAGAAACGTCACCACTCAAGCTATCCACAACGAACTCATCAAAGACAAACGCTTCGTCCTAATCGGCCGCGGCATTTACGCCCTCGACAGCTGGGGCTATAGCAAAGGCACCGTTTCAGATATTATCGCCGACATTTTACGCAAGGCAGGCGAGCCGCTTCACCGCGACGAAATCGTCAGGCGCGTACTCAAGAGCCGCCAAGTCAAAGAAACAACTATTCTGCTCAATCTGCAGAGCAAATCGATGTTCAAGCGCGTCGCCAAAGCGACTTACACCATCGCCGAACCACAGCAATAATCTATCTGCGGATTCCGCTTAATCTTGCAAAAATAACAGAGGTATGATATAATGAAAGTATAGCTATGTCATTTATCACTTCTGTTATTGCTCTATTGTTGCAATGGTATGTCTGGGGGCCGTTGGTTATTGTGCTGTTATATCTAACTTGGCGCAATTATCGCAGTATTGATGTAATAAAGAACGTTGAGAGCGTCCTACTAACCCTAGAGATTCCAAAGACTAACGATAAGTCTGAGCTAGCCGCCGAGCAAATGTTCGCTAGCCTCCATGGTATTTTGCGCGATGCCCGCGAACTGAAAGCTAACAATGGCTATCAGGAACATCTAAGCTTCGAGATTGCCTCGGTGGGCGGGCGGATTCAATTCTACGTTTGGACGCCGAAATCGCTGCAAAGCTTCGTCGAAGGGCAGATTTACGCCCAATACCCGCAGGTGCAAATCCATAAGGCCGAAGAAGATTATGTCGCTCACGAACGCCACCACAGCGTAGTCTATACTTCAGAGATTACCTTAACCGACAAGGAATTTTTACCGATCAAAACCTTTCAGAGTTTTGAAGTTGACCCGCTAGCTGGCATCACCGGCACGCTCGCCAAGCTCGAAGATACCGACGAAGAAATTTGGATACAGATGCTAGTACGCCCGGTCGCCGACAGCTGGCACAAAGAAGCCGACGCTTGGATTCAATCGGTCAAAGCAGGCGGCTTCAACCTATTCGGCACCGATGGTATAGGCAAGTGGATTGCCGGCCTATTTTCTGCCCTATGGCAACCGCCCGAGCAAGCAGGTGCTAGCGGCGGTCCAGAATTATCAGAACGCGACAAGACTCGCATATCTGAAGCTGAAAAAAAGGCGACCAAACTTGGCTATCAGGTCAAAGTCCGCGTCGCTTACCTAGGTGAGCGCACTAGCGACGCCAAATTACGTATGCAAGGCATCATTGGCACCTTTAAGCAATTTAACTCTACCAATCTCAACGGCTTTAAGATGTCGAACGATAGCTTCGCCAAAGAAGCGCTCGCTAAGTACAAAACCCGCCTCTTTGCTGACCGCGGTTATCTGATGAATATTGAGGAAGTCGCCAGCGTTTATCATTTACCGCATACTAACGTCGAAACGCCGAACATTGTCTGGGCTAGCACCAAAACCGCCGAACCGCCGCCGAAGCTGCCAGTCCTAACTGGCGACCCAGCACATGATGAGAATATCTCGGCCTTTGGCATGACTAATTTCCGCGGCATCAACCACCAATTCGGCATGCTGCGCTACGACCGCTCGCGCCATGTTTACATCATCGGCCAGACGGGAGCAGGGAAGAGCGGTTTACTGGAGTTATTCGCCCTCAGCGATATTTTCCACGGGCAAGGCTATGCTATCATTGATCCGCACGGCGACTTTGCTATCAATAACATGCGCTTCATCCCAGGCTCGCGCCTGCAGGATGTTGTTTACTTTAACCCGGCCGACACGCAGTATCCGCTCGGTTTCAACCCGCTAGAGGTCACTAATCCGTCGCAAAAAACTAATATCTCATCAGAAGTTATCGGCGTGCTGAAGCGCATGTTCGGCGACTCTTGGGGTCCACGCCTCGAGTATATCTTGCGCTATACCATTTTAGCGCTGTTAGACCGGCCCGAGACTACCATGCTCGATATTACTCGCATGCTCACTGACAAAAAGTTTCGCAAAGACACGCTCAGTTACTGTAAAGACACCGTGGTACTGCAATTTTGGAATGTCGAGTTTGCTAGCTGGACCGACAAGTTCCAGGCTGAAGCTATCGCGCCAGTCCTCAACAAAGTCGGCGCCTTCACCGCTAATCCGGTCATCCGCAACATCATCGGCCAGCCGAAATCAACGTTTAATATCCGCCAAATTATGGATGAGGGCAAGATTCTTGTCGTCAATTTGAGCAAGGGCCTAATCGGCGAGGACAACGCTGGTATTCTCGGCTCGTTTTTGGTTACTAAAATTCAGCTCGCCGCCATGAGCCGCTCCGATATCCCTGATATCAAGGATCGCCGGCCGTTTTACCTATACGTCGACGAGTTTCAGAACTTTGCCACCGACTCGTTCGCTACAATTTTATCCGAGGCGCGCAAATATGGCCTTAACCTGACCGTCGCTAACCAGTACATTAGCCAGATGGAAGAAACCGTCCGCGATGCTGTTTTCGGCAACGTCGGTACCGTAATTAGCTTCCGTGTTTCTGCCGATGATAGTCCGATCCTCGCCAAGCAATTTGAACCACAATTCGAGCCAAATGACCTACTGCAGATGCATAATCGTAACTTTATCATCAACATGGTCATCAACGGAGAGAAAGCTCCAGCCTTTAGCGCCAAAACGCTCAATCTGCCAACTGCGCAAGACGATAACACCGGCCGGATTATCCAGTGGACGCGCGATAATTATAGTCGCAACCGCAGCGATATTGAAGCCGATATCGCCAATCGAATCCTACCGCCAGAAAACCTAGTCGTCAAAAAACCTGGTCCTGCCTATACGCCGCCAAAAACACCCGAACAGCGAGCCGCCGATCGTGCCGCGCGCCAAGCTGCTAAGCAGCCGCAAGACCAGACCCAACCAATTGCCAAACAACCATCGGTCAAACTTGACAAGGGCGCCGTTGGTTTGCTACAAATAGACCACGGTCAAAATAATAAAGACATCTCAAAGGCCGCAAAGGATAATGACACCGCGAAAACAGATATAGCAGCGGACAAACCCGCCGCCAACGAAGAGCCAGAAAAAGCAAATACCGCAGCCAGCGACAAGCCAAAACGCAAACGTACTCGCAGCCGCCGGCGCAAAACTCCAGCTGCGAGCGCTTCTAATTCGTAATCAACCATCGCACCCATGCCTCTACCACTAGAAATAGCTACTACACCGCGTGCTCATGACGCTCAAATCAACGAAGTTACTGAATTTATTATGCAAGCCGAATATCTACGGTCCGGCTTCAGGTGCGTTAGGTCAGGAAACTTACACATAAGCAGTCGCCGACCTATCGCGGCGTTTAGGCTTGGGCGAATGCGCCGCTGCACTGGCCAGATACATCGATGAAAGCAGCAATACCATCAAACCAGTTGGTACAGTTATCTACAGCCAAGACTCAAACGATCCTAAAATAGTAAATTTGGAACTAATCGCCGTACGAGAAAAGTATCGACTCCGGCAAGTAGGCACGCAGCTGATGGAAATAGTCAAAAGAGAAACGAGATTACTCGGCGCAATCCAATTACAAACACAAGCGCCCCAGAAAATGCCAGGCCTGCAGAGCTTCTTAGCAAAAATGGTTTCTATTACAGTCGCATGAAAGAGAGCGAGGGCGGGGTTTTGTTTTTGCGGTATAAAAAAGGTTTGAAAGAAAAAGATAACCAACAAAAAACGGGCCTACCGCCCGAATCTTTATAGAAACATTTTAGCTAATGCTTTATTTTAACCTGTAGTGTTATATTGAGGTACCGAAACGGTACACTAGGAATTATAGCCAATTAAAACAACATTGTAAACCCTAAAAATAAGCGATATACTTAAAATAATTAAAGGGGATTTATAATGAAACAACCGTATTCTATTGGATTAGATATTGGCACAAACAGCGTTGGCTGGGCAGTTATAAATGAAGGTTTTGATCTGCGCAAATACAAGCACCAAAACATGTGGGGCGCACATTTGTTTGATGAGGCGCAAAAAGCAGCCATTCGGCGGTCATTTCGCTCATCGCGCCGGCGGCTTGCCAGACGAAAGCGCCGCATCACTCTCCTTCAGCAACTATTTGACGATGAAATACAAAAGATTGACCCACATTTCTATCTTCGCCTGTCTGAATCAATGCTGCACCTTGGCGATAAAAACTCCGCACTAGAACTAGATGCTAACATCCTATTTGCCGACCACTCTTTCACCGACAAATCATATAGAGAGAAATATCCAACAATTTATCATTTGCGCAGCGATCTATTTCACAACTCTAAAAAGCAAGATATTCGATTAGTCTACCTAGCTCTTCATCACATTATCAAGTACCGCGGCAATTTCTTAGTCGAAGGCGGAGTAGATAATGTAATTTCATCATTCGACAACCAAAATCTACAGAAGTTTATGGATTTTATTGGCGCCGACGAATCAATGGCTAAAAAAGTTAAAGCTATTTTACTTGACCGTTCTCTGTCGCGCAGTGTCAGAAAGTCAGATATTATCAAATTACTACGACCTACTCCCGATAATAAGAAGGTCGTGAGCGAAGCTATCGGTGCAGTTATCGGTTTAAAATGGAACGCTAATAAACTATTCGAGGACGATTCTCTCGAAGCAAAAGGGGAGTTCTCGAATAAAAATTACGAGGAGCAACGAGATGAAATCGCGGCTGCAATTGGCGACGATCGCTACGAACTTGTAGAGACTTTAGAATCAGTTTACCAATGGACAATTTTCAGTCAATTCATCAGGAAAGACAGCTGCCTATCTGACATCATGGTCGAGAAATACGATGATTACCGCCAAGATTTATCTGATCTCAAATCGCTATTCCATGAATTCTTGCCTAAAGAAAGCTATAAATCATTTTTTCACGGCGACACTGCTGAATTTGAACAATACAACAAACACAAATACAGTCTAGAAGATTTATATAAGTCAATCAAAAATCACCTGGGCAATGTAGCCAAGGAAGATCCACGATACCAACGACTCGAAAAGCGTGCTGAACTAGGCGAGTTCTTAGCCAGGCAACGTATCCGAGACAATGGCGCCATTCCGCATCAAATTCACCAATACGAACTTGAAAGAATCATCGACAACCAAGCGCAACATTACCCGTTCTTAGCCCAAAATCACGATAAAATCATTAGTATATTCACATTCAAACTACCGTATTACATCGGACCGCTTAAAACTGGCGGTGATTTCGCCTGGTCAGTCAAAAAGAAAGATGGCGTGATTTATCCTTGGAACTTCGACGAGATGATAGACGATGAAGCTTCGGCCGAGAAATTCATTGACCGAATGCGTAACAATTGTACGTATCTACCGGACGAAGAAGTCCTTCCTAAGAATTCACTACTCTATCAGGAATATGAAGTTCGCAATGAGCTAAAAAATGTGACCGTCAACGGAAAAAGACTGAGCTCTGACATCCAAAACCGCATAGTTGATGAATTATTCAACAAAGAGCCTTCGGTAACGCATAAGAAGCTCATCAAGTATCTCTACGATAACCAAATATATAACACCACCTCTCTCGTCATCTCTGGAACAGCCAAAGAGAAATCATTCGCCTCTTCACGAAAGTCATATATTGATTTTACCCAGAAAGTCGGCACTCCAATTACACCAAAAAACCAGCAAGCAATTGAGGAAATTATTAAATGGATTACTCTCTTTGAAGATAAAAAGATTCTAGCTAAGAAGCTGCAAAAGTACAGCGATATATTTAACGAAAACCAGCTTCGCACTATTCTGAAGCTAAACTATAGCGGCTGGGGGCGACTATCTTGCAAACTCCTTGATGGCATTACTGCGCACACGCGTTACGGTGAAATGACTGTCATAGAGACTATGCGCCGTTGTTCGGACAATTTTATGCAGATTATCCAGAGTGACCAATATGAGTTTAAGAAAATTATCGACGATATCTTGTCCCTGGACCAGCGCACGGAGATTACTTACGACGATATCAAAAATCTTGCTGGTTCTCCCGGCATCAAACGCGCTTTGTGGCGAAGCGTTAGGATTATTGACGAGATTGTCGATACAATTGGTTACGAGCCAAAATTGATTAGCATTGAGATGGCACGCAATGAAGACGAAAAGGTTAGAACCAAAAGCCGTTACAATCAATTGGAGAAAATGTATAAAGACCTTTACGGTAAAGAATACAACAAATCTGACATAAAATCGCAATTAGCTGACCATAAAGATAAGCTTGATCGGAAAAAATATTACCTATACTTCCTGCAGAATGGTAAATGCGCTTATACAGGCGACCCGCTCGACATCGAAAACGACCTTAAAGACTGCGAAATTGACCATATTTTACCGCGCTCGTTGACAAAAGATGACTCACTAGACAACACCGTCCTAGTACTGCGCAAAGAAAATCAGCGAAAACTCGATGATTATCCCATTGTACCAGATATTCAAAACCGTATGCGACCGATCTGGACATCTCTCAAAAACACCAAACTCATGTCGCAGCTTAAATTCCAGCGCCTAACAAGCCAAAAACAACTATCAGAAGATCGTATCGCTGGATTTGTGAATCGCCAGCTCGTTGAGACACGGCAAATTACCAAGCATCTCGCTAGAATGCTGACTGAAAAATATCACGATTCATCGACAGAAGTGTTTACAATCCGCGCCGGCATGAGCTCTGAATATCGCCGCATTCATGACTTGCCGAAATGCCGCGAAGTCAATGACCTACACCATGCCAAAGATGCTTATCTAGCGGCCGTCCTGGCTCAGTACGTAAAAATCCGCTATCCGAAGCTTGATAAAACGTTTATTTATGGTGAGTATAACAAATTCAAGTCCACTAAACGAAACATTACTGATAGCGGCAGCTTTATTCTCTCTTCCATGAAGTATGATTTTACCAACACAGAGACCGGCGAAATTATTTGGCAGAGCGAAACAACGCGCGATGTCATCGATCGGACGATGCGATATAATGACTGTTTAATCACTCGAAAAACCAAAATTGGTGATGATCAATTCTACGACCAAACGATTTACGGCAAGAGTTCTGGCAAAACAATGATCGCCAGAAAAGCAAACTTGCCAGTCGGTAAATATGGCGGATATTCAGGAGAAAAAGCAGCCTATTTCGCGGCAATAAATTATCTCAAACAGGTACGAAATAAGAACGTCTCAGTCAATGAGATTATAAGTATCCCAGTACAAATTTATACGCTAAGTAAAACCAAGCCAGACGCAATTGATGAATATATACGCAAAAATTACAAACAAGCTACAATCCTTCTACCTAAAATACCAATCAATCAAAAAATTGAATATGAAGGCAATGAACAGTTCATCGTTGGCAGCAGTGAAGTTACTAACGCCAAGCAATTGAAGCTACCTTATGATATCGAATACGCCGTAGCGATAGCCTTAAAACAGAGAATCCCTCATGTTACAATCACAGAAGAGCAAGCCGCTAACGATAACGAACTACAAAACAAGCGCAATAAACAGATCGAAAAAAGAGACAAAGTTATTGACGGAATAGAGAAGTTTTGGGGAATTTATGCCGAGAAGCTCGCTAACCAATACCAGCAATTCGGAAATGCTGGCAATAGCGCCCGGAATACGTTAGCTGAGTATACTAAATTATCATTGGATGATAAAATCAAAGTCATTGGCCTGGTCTTAAGAGCTACGCATGCTGGTTCCGATAGGGTAGATATGAAAGGCAATGAGAAGAAACCTGTATTTCCAGAGCTAGGCCTACCAAACTCCTTTGGCCGTATGGCGGGCAAATCCCTTGATCCGACCACACTAACTTTCGTTTACGAATCTATCACTGGATTGCATTGTCGCAAATTAGACGGAAAATTACTAGAACAGGATCAATAAAGCATGTCCTGGCGAACCGTCATCGTCAAGAATCGCTGTAAACTAAGCTACAAAAACGACTACATGCTTACCATCAGCGATGGCAAGGAAAAGGCCCTCCATATTAGCGAAATCGGCACCCTAATAATTGAAAATACTGCCGTTAATTTGACAGCCTACTTACTGTGTGAGCTGTCTCGCTATAAGGTGAAAATAGTATTCTGTGATCATCAGCGCAATCCATACAGCGAAATAATACCATATTACGGCGCGCATAATGCCAGCAAGCAAATGCGCCGCCAGAGTCAGTGGCTACAACCAGTAAAAGACAGTATGTGGCAAAGAATTGTCTCTCAGAAAATTATTAAGCAAGCTCAAGTAGTTTATAGAGAGACTGCCAATAGTGTATCGTGCGAGACTCTCATGAATTTTGCCGCGTCAGTGCTACCGGGAGACACCACCAATCGCGAGGCGCATGCCGCCAAACTCTATTTCAAGGAATTGTTCGGTCCGCAGTTTTCGCGCGACAGCTCTAGCGACATAAATGCAGCACTCAACTATGGCTATGCAATTCTTCTCTCGGCCTTCAACAGAGAAATTACCGCCGCCGGCTACTTAACAACCATGGGAGTTAATCATTGCAACGAATACAATCCTTTTAATCTCACCTGTGATCTTATGGAGCCGTTTCGTCCCGTCGTCGACCGTGAGGTGTATAAATGCCACAGCTTTGCATTTGACGACTTTTTCAAAAGCCGCCTCATTGACGTCCTTAACCACAAAGTTATCATTCTCGGCAAAGAACAATTCTTATCAAACGCGATCAATATCTACGTCAAGTTATTTTTTAGAGTAATGGAAGAGGGCAGCGAAAAAGAGCTGCCTGAATACGATTTAACATAATTATGAAAGTACGCTACATGAGAATGATTTTATTTTTTGACTTACCAATGGTTAGCGCTCGCGAGCGCAAAATATACGCGACATTCCGCAAACAACTTACCCAAGAAGGCTTTGTCATGATGCAACAGTCCGTCTACAGCAAGCTAGTACTCAACTCCACCAATGAAAAATCAACCTACGACAGGCTAAGGAAAATCATACCCGACAACGGCGTCGTCCAGCTACTAACAATAACCGAGCGGCAATTCGCCTCAATGGAATATTTAGCAGGGGAGTATGAGGAGTTATCGATTCAAAGTACCGATAGGACAGTGGTTTTATGAATATTAGCATTTCAGAATTCGATAATACACTATTCATACCAAGCGATGGCGGTATCGCAACCTTAGTAATCTGCAATGACTTGTTCTTCAGGAGAGTTGTTGAGGACATTCTTGACGCATATACTAAGAGGGAAGAGAACAATCGCACCGTTATTTACGATAGCAGCCACGACCCTCTGAATTTCGCAAAAGACATTCTGATTGTCACCGATATATATTCATACGATCTAGCCAATCGAACCATCACGGCGGCCCTCTACAAAAACATTCAAGACAACAGCGACATCGACGCAGTAAAATTAGCACAAATAGAGACAGGTATTTTGGATATCCTCAGCGCCATAAATACTGGATTCTCGCAAAACCTGAACTATCAAACAGAAATATCCATCAATGACCTCTTGAAAATGGCACACGTGGGACTGGAAGCCGACACAGGAAATAACTATCTTGATAAACTTTATGGTATCATAGATTCAGCGCAGCAATTATTATCAAAACGTTTAGTTATTTTGATAAACCAGCGCCAGTTGTTGACGCATAGCGAGCTGCAAGCTCTTTTACAATACGTAGAAAATAATCATTTTTCAGTACTTTTTATTGAGAAAAACTGTAAAGATAAATTAGATGACGAAAACATTCTCATCATTGACGATGATTTGTATGATTTTAGTACCAATTCATAATAATACGAGGCAAGCGTTATCATGTTTACCTCTGTAAAACTTCACGATTGAGGTTTTACAGTAGTGTTATATTGAATGGTACTGAAACCTGACGCTCGCGCTCACGAGATGGAAAGCCGGTTTTACAGTAGTGTTATATTGAATGGTACTGAAACCTTCGGATTTTGCCGCAAC
>CAURIK010000010.1:0-23907 GCA_963525145.1 uncultured Candidatus Saccharibacteria bacterium
AAAACTGACCGATTATATTGAAGAGGGAAAATTGATTGATGCTGCTATATTCGAGCCAGCAATTAAAGTAGTTGGCGAACTGTACGAATCTTGACACAATTCAGCCCCTCTGCTATACTCTCCAGAGGTCAATATGTTGCTTTTGCCCCAGGTAAGAGCGTAATGTTGTAAAGATAAAACACCCTAGTTGCACCGATAACGCGCAACTTTTTTGTTGCCAAAAAATCATTAATCAAAGGAGGAAATATGCCCCGCACTAAGCGAGAAGGGATATTTTATGGCGTCGTCATGGCGTTTACGATGTCAATTTTTATGAATTTGCTGAATACGTTTTTGCACGCTAGCGTGTCGATGCAATCGCTGGGCAGAGCACTGCTGCTGCAGCCAGTAATCTTTGCAATCGTCATGGTTGTTGAGAGTTTGGTTGTATCGAAGCTGGCGCAAAAAGCCATGAAGCGTTTTGTCCGGGCGAAGGACAACACAGAAGCTCATGCACTGGCGCGAACAGTGTGTATGGTGACGGGTATGTCGCTGGCGATGAGCGTGATCGGGCTTGTCTTGGCAGGTACACCGCTGGCTGAGCTGCCGCTACGCTTTGCCTCAGCATGGCCGATGAATTTCTGCGCGGCGTTTTGGTGGCAAATATTAGCTGCTGGGCCGATTGCACGCATGGCGCTGAAAGCAGTGCGGGCGTATCACTCAGAACAAACTTCAATGGTTATTGATTAGTTATGATGTTATTCTTACGCGTAACATTTCCAAACCTTAAGCCTATGATTTTCAAATCTTCCACATATGATCCCTGAATCTTCCGCGTGAGATTTTTCCGCCTGGCGCGTATAATAGAAACATGGGACGAATACCACTAGCGGAGCAGATGCGGCCGCAAACGCTGGATGAGGTGATTGGACAAAGTCACTTGCTGGGCGAGGGTGAGTTGCTGCGGCAAATTGCACGGCGCGGCGAGCCGGTCAGTTTGATTTTGTGGGGGCCGCCAGGTACGGGCAAGACTACCTTGGCACGGATTATTGCCCGCGAGGTCAATGCCGAATTTGTTGAGCTTTCAGCGGTGGCCAGCGGCAAGAAAGATGTCGAACGGGTAATTGAACACGCCAGGCAGAACTGGAATTTGGGGCTACGGACGATTTTGTTTGTCGATGAAATCCACCGCTTCAACAAGGCGCAGCAAGATGCGTTTTTGCCGCATGTCGAGAGCGGGCTGATTACTTTGATTGGCGCGACCACTGAGAACCCGAGCTTTGAGGTGATCACGCCGCTGCTCAGCCGGACGCGGGTGCTGGTGCTGCAGCAACTGACCAAAGATGAAATTATATTGGTGCTGAAGCGAGCGCTGAAGACTTTGAAACAAACCAAGCAGGTGTCGCCCAAAGCTTTGGATTATCTGGCAGAATTAGCGGACGGTGACGCGCGGGTGGCCTTAGGCAATTTGGAGTTGGCGCTGAGTTTTGGCGAGAAAGTCACGCCAGAGGTGGTCAAGGCAGCAGCTCAGCGGCGTTTGCCAGGCTATGATAAAAAAGGCGACGCACATTATGACGTTATCTCAGCGTTCATCAAGTCGCTGCGCGGTAGCGACGCGGTGGCTGCGGTGTATTATTTGGCGCGCATGATTGAGTCTGGCGAAGACCCGAAATTCATCGCTCGGCGGATGGTGGTTTTTGCGTCGGAGGATATTGGATTGGCGGGTAACGGCGCGCTGAGCTTGGCGGTCGCCACTTTTGAGGCGGTGGAGCGCGTTGGGCTACCTGAAGCTAAATACAATTTATTTCACTGTGCCATCGCCCTGGCGCGCAGCCAGAAGTCGCGCGAAATTACTGATTTGATGAATGAGGCTTTCGCTCTGGCGCACAAATATCCGAACTCGCCGGTGCCGCTGCACCTTCGAAATGCCGCCACTAAATTAATGAAAGATTTGGGCTATGGCAAAGATTACAAATGGCAAGCTGGCTTCCAGCACGAAAAGGGGTTTTTACCGGAAGAAGTCAGGGAAGAATCTTCTAACCGCTGATAGGCTTTTTATTGAATCTTCGCCATAAAATCCATACAAAAACAAACGACAAAGTTTGTGCTAAGAATATTCGCGCAATTTGTAAGCTATCATTTCCTTGGTTTGAGACGACATGCACAATATTAATTATCGCATTATTGAAAAAGTGATCTGCTGCGCCAAGCCACAAACTTCCTGTCATTTTATATAACCAGCTCATTTTTAATCCAAACATGAAAGCGAACAAAACATAGCCAATGCTAAAAATTGCTGTCTGAACCAGCGAAAACTCACCGTCAAGAAATGATCGAATCGGCATTGCTACATGCCAAAGTCCGAACAGCAGGGCGCTTATGAAAATCGTTGCCGCAAATTTATATTTTTGGCGCAGTAATTTCTCGAACAATCCGCGAAACAGGCCTTCTTCCATCCAGACATTGAATATATTAAACATAATAATTGACCCAATTCCCACGCCGACGAATTGTTCGGTGCTAGCAAGTGAAAAACCGCCAGCCTTCATTAAAATGTTAGGTTTAGCGCCGGAAAAATACAGAAATCCGAATTCGATCAGCAGCGTAACTGTATAAAAGCAAAGCCCCAAGGCAAGTCCCAGGCCAATATTTTTCAGCCAATTTTTGCGCGTAAAGCCAATGTCGCGCCAATGAGCGTGCAAATATTTCAGGCAAACGAAAATTATTACTATACCGAAAATCTTATGCACTATATTCTCACTGAGTGCTGATTGATCGGTACGCAAAGCTAAAAATTCCCACATTCGCACAGCGAAACATGTAAAATACAGTAATAGACAAAGTGACAACGGATTTTTAGTGCGCTCTGTAAACATAGGTTTATTCTAGCACGTTAGGAATTTTACTGAAAAGCGAATGAAAATATCGCTTTCGCCGCCATAAAACATAAATAGTATGGTACATTAAATGTATGAGTAGCAAGAACGCAAAGAAGTCCGAGCAGTGCAGATCTAATCAGCAGCAAGATAGCGCTCAGGCAAGCCAACGCGAGCAAATCCAGCCGCAGCAAAGTGTTACTCAACCAGTCCCAGGCGAACAAATTCAACTGCCGCAGGTAGAGCAAGTCCAGCCGCCAATGCCGCAAATTGAACAGGCGCAAGCGCAACCCGAACAGCAGAATCAGCCGACAGCAGTCATCCCGTCACAAGCTTACCAGAATCAGACTCAATATCAATACATTTATGTCAACTATTCAAGAAAAAGCAACGTCATCGGATTGTCGATTGTTTACGCGATCAGTTTATTCTTGACGATAGGCCTTCCGATTGGTTTATTCAGCATGAATGGTTCGATGAAAGACTTTTCGAGCGAAGCAAACTATTATTTGATTCAAGTAGTGAAAATAGTCATGCCGATTGTTCTGGCGCTGTCGGTGATATCGTCTATAATTTTGTGGATAGCTTACTTGCCGAGTAAAAACAAACTAGTAGCCAAAATCGCAGCTGCTTGTACGCTCTCTATATCGGTCATATCTTTTGTTGTTTTTTGGATTTATTTAAACTTCTATTCTGTGGTAGGTTTTGGCGATGCAGTGTTCTTTTTGCCCATACCTTTCGGTGTGGTGATATTGGGAATTGCTTGGTGTGTTAATGTTTTTAAATATCAGAATGAAAAGCCAGCGTATTATGCGAATATTCCTCTAAACAGCCAATATGTAGTCTCGCCGCAATATCCTAATCAGCTACCGCAATACCAATATTCGTTGCAGCAACAACCAGCTCAATATTCACAGCAACCAGTTCAATATCCGTCGCAGCAACCAGAGCAGTATCCTCAGCAGCAAGGCCAAACGCCTTATCCGCCTGTATCACAGCAATATCCGCAAAATAATGTCCAGTATCCATACGATTATAATAAAAGTAAAGGAGAATAATACAAATGACACAACAATCATCACAGCAGCCACAACCGAATATTCAGCAGCCAGGCGCTGTCGATCCGCAGTACGGGCCAGCGCCAGCTGAGCAGAATGTTCCTTATGAACAGCAGCCAGTCAACCAGCAATATTTCGCGCAGCCGCAAGCGGCGCCAGTCCAGTATGTTGTTATGGCGCAGTCGCTCAAAGGTGTCAAGGGCTGGCTCGCATTCTTCATGGTGTGTCTAGCGATTGATGGCGTTTGTTCGGTTGGTTTGTTTTTTACCTCGTTGTTAAATCTCGGCGATCCGTCGGCTGTCGTTTCAGTGATATTCATGCCGATCATTGCTGTACTGACTACTGTCGCGGTGGTGCTCATTAATCTGCAAAAGAAGCTTGGCAGGTGGCTGGCGGTTGCGGCGCTCGTAGTCTCGTTCTTCTATTCAGCAAGTTCTGCGGTAGTTGATAGCGTGGTCAAAAGACCTCCGAACACTGACTCAATTATTAGTATGGCTAGCACTATCATTGCTAGCGGGATTTCTATGGGATTGCTTTGTCTATACTTCTTTGTTTCTAGGCGCGTGAAAGAGACTCTGGTTAACTAAAATACCAAAAGTCAAAAGTTTCTCTATACGAATAGGCCGCTCCTTTTCTAGAGCGGCCCGGTATCTCTATTCAATTGATAGCCGGTGCTCGCTACATCCAATCAGTACACCTTCGTATGGGCGTAGCTCTACCGAGCCGTCATCGGTAACCTCGGGGTAGTCGGTTGGGTGTGTGGCGCATAAGACACTGCCGGTATGTGGTAGCGTAACACGGTGTTTGGTGTCGCCGAAATTTAATGCGACAAAGACATGCTGCTCTCGGCCAATCCATCGCGCGTAAGCAAATATGTCATTGTCTGTATCGCTGAGCGGCTCGTATTCGCCAGTGCGCAAGATTTCGTAGCGGCTGCGCAAGGTCAATAAGCGGCGGTATAGCGCCAGGAATGAGTCTGGTTCGTCCTGCTCTGACTCTACATTGACGTTCTGGCAAGCAGGATTTACTGGCAGCCATGGTTTGGCTGTGCTAAATCCAGCATTTCGGCCAGCCGTCCATTGCATCGGCGTGCGTTCTGGGTCGCGCCCGACAGATTCGTCATTGCCGTGGCTAAAGACCGACTTATCTTGAATCTCTTCAAAGCGAACTGGCCCATTGCTCATGCCAATCTCATCGCCGTAATATATTACTGGCAGCCCTGGTAGTGTCAGTTGCATCAACGCAATCAAGCGAGCTTGCTTTTCGCCGCCAAAGCGCGTAATGATGCGCGATTGGTCGTGATTGCTAAAACAATAGACTGGCGTGTGTACGTCGGGGTTGATCATGCCTTGGAATTCGTTGACGATTGTGCTCATCGACTCGGCATTAAATTTGGCGTGTAATCCTTCAAAATTGAATGGCATTGATACTTTTGGATTGACACCATAAAAACCCAAGTATTGTTCGCTAGTGCTATAGTTTTCATCCGGATAATCTTCAAAAACCATGATTCGATTCGGATATGAGGCGACTATATCTGTTAGTTCCCGCAAATACGGGAAAAGGTTATCCCAGAAGCGGCTGTACTTATGCTGCAAATCATCGAATTGTGTCGGCGGTTTCTTATCGTGATAATGCTCGGCGACTGGGTCGTCGCGCAGCTCTGGGTCTTTGCTGATCCAACGTACCGCGTCCGCTCGAAAGCCATCAACACCGAGATCTAGCCAAAAACGCAGTACGTTTTGCATTTCGCGGCGTACCTCAGGGTTATCCCATTTGAGATCTGGCTGTTCTTTCAGGAATGTGTGCAAATAATATTGCTGGCGCCCTTCGTGCCACTGCCACGCCGACCCGCCAAAAATGCTCAGCCAATTATTCGGTTCTGAGCCGTCAGGTTTAGCGTCGCGCCAAACATAAAAATCGTTCTTGTCGTTGTCCTTGGAGCTTTGCGATTCAACAAACCACGGATGCTGGTTGCTGGTATGATTAGGCACGAAATCGACCATTACTTTAATATCGCGAGCGTGCGCTTTCTCGACCAACTCTTTGAAATCATCAAGCGAGCCGAAAATCGGATCAGTATCACAATAGTCTGCCACATCGTAGCCCATATCAGCTTGCGGCGACGGATAAAACGGCGAAAACCAAATTGCATCGATGCCAAGCGAATTGTCGCCGCCCTTAATATAATCAAGCTTATCGATCACACCGCGCAAGTCGCCGACGCCATCGCCATTAGAATCCTTAAACGATCGCGGATAGATTTGATAAAATCCGTTAACGTCGCGCCATTTCTTTGCCATAATTACCCCCTCTTATTTATTATATTAAAAATTAAAATTTACTTTTTGTTGGCGCGCTTTCGCTCATTGGCATCGAGGTAGCGTTTACGCAGGCGCAAAGATTTCGGCGTCACTTCCAGCAGCTCGTCGTCCTCGATGAAGTCGATGCATTGCTCCAGGCTAAACTGCGTAAATGGCGTCAATTGCACTGTGCCATCCGACGATTTGGAGCGCATGTTGGTTAGGTGCTTGGCTTTACAAACGTTGATTTCAATGTCTTCTTGGCGGTTGTAGATACCGACGATCATGCCGGCGTAGACTTCCGTGCCAGGCCCAACCAGGAGTTCGCCGCGTGCCTCAGCCGCCTGTAGAGCATACGGCGTGGTGGTTCCGGCCTCAAAAGCGATGAGCACGCCGCCGCGGGTTTTTGGCAATTTGCCACCCAGCGGTTGATAGCCATGCGGCAGGGAATTCATAATCACCGTGCCTTTGGTGGCGGTCAAGAGTACGTTTCGCAAGCCAATCAAGGCTCTCGTCGGTAACACATAGGTGATGCGAGTAGCGCCGCTGGCGGTGGTTTCTTGCGATTTCATTTCAGCGTGGCGCGCACCCAACTCCTGGCTGATTGCGCCGATGAATTCGCTGCTAATTTCGATTTGTAATTCTTCAATCGGCTCTTTTTCGACGCCATCCTCGGTGATAGTAACCACTTGCGGGCGGCCGACTTCAAATTCAAAGCCTTCGCGCCGCATAGTCTCGATCAAGACGCTCAAGTGCAGCTCGCCGCGGCCAGACACCGTAAAGCCGATGCCGTTTTCCTCGACGCGTAGCGCCACGTTAGTTTCCAGCTCTCGCCGCAATCGGTCGCCAATTTGCCGCGAGGTGGTAAATTCACCCTCACGTCCTTTCATTGGGCTGGTGTTCGGGCCCAGATACATGCTCAGCGTCGGTGCTTCGATGGCAATCGCCGGCAAGGCTTCAGGCTGTTCTTTATCAGCAATCGTATCGCCAATGTGCGCTTCACTGACGCCAACTAGCGCCACGATGTCGCCAGCAAACGCCTCGTCAAGCTCTTCGCGGTTCAGCCCACGGTAACCAAAAACTTTCTCAATTCGCGCCGAGCCTGATACTTCGCCCTGTTTCATCAAGCTAACCTGCAGACCGCGCTTGACCGACCCACGAGCAATCCGTCCAATGGCATATTTACCCTGGAAGGTGTCGTACTGCAGGCTGGTTACCAGCATCTGAAAACCGCCATCAGCCGTGACGCTCGGCGCCGGGATATCGTTGATAATTGCTTCAAAAATCGGTGTGAGGTCGGCGTCTTCACTCGGGTCAGCAGGGATCTCCCGCCACGCCTTGCCATCGCGCCCAACGGCATAATAAATCGGATATTGAAGTTGAGCATCATCAGTCGCTAGCTCCAAAAACAGATCGCTTAGCTCATCTTCAACCTCGGCGACTCGCCTGGCTGGCTTATCAATTTTATTGATCACCACCACCGGCCTCAAGCCCAGTTCCAGCGCCTTTGAAAGCACAAACTTCGTCTGCGGCATCGGCCCTTCCTGGGCATCGACGATTAGCAATACGCCGTCCGCCATCTGCAGCGTCCGCTCGACCTCGCCCGAAAAATCAGCGTGCCCCGGCGTGTCGATGATGTTAATTTTATAATCACCGTAAAAAATTGAAGTCTGTTTGGCGGTGATGGTGATACCGCGTTCGTGCTCCTGATCACCCGAATCCATGATCAGTTCTTGGCTCATCTCGGCCTGATTGTCGCGAAATGTGCGCGACTGTTTGAGCAGCCCATCAACCATGGTCGTCTTACCGTGATCGACGTGGGCAATAATGGCAATATTTCGAATCTTGCTAGCGTCCTTCATAAAAATATGGTCTGGGATTAACAGCAGACCTTCCTTTGGTTGTTAATTGTAGCACAGATGGGCGGGGATGGGAAGTACGCTACTACGGTGAAGTTTGCTCATCAAGCTTTAGCTGCACGAAAACGGCTAGCCCTGACAAAACCACCAGCATCCAACCAGCGATGAAAACGCTTTGGTTTGATAGCACTCCAAAAACGAATGTTAGCGGCATGAGGACAATTCGTCCCACGGCGTTTATCACCGAGCCGGAACCTGTGCGGTACCGCGATGGCAGCTGGTGTTGTATCTGTGCGGTAAAATGGAATAACAGCGCCCCGAGACTACCGCTATTAGAACCTGCGCGGCGATAGTTATCCATAAATTACTGCCCACCGAAAGTGCGAGCGATGCCAAGCCTAGTAAAATCGACAGAACTATATTTATTTGCTTTGAGTTGAGATATTTAACCAACGAGCCGCCCAGTTCGCCCAAGCCTTCTATGAACGAACCAGCGATGCCAAATACTATCGCCGGGGCCGACAGCGCAATATACCACAGCTGATAAGCTTCGCGATTCATCTTTTGGATACAAAAGACTATCATAATCGCAGTCATCAGCCAGAGTAAGCTTTTACTTTTGAAAACGCATTTGAATGTATTTTTAGTATGTTTGATAAGTTTTTCATCAGCCACTTCGCGGCTAATTTTTGCATCCTTATATATCAGATGACAGACCATAGATACCGCAACTGGAATAATCGTTAAATTAAATGCCAGTATCAGCGAATGCTCGCCGATCCAGCCGCCTAAAAAGTTACTGATAATCAACGCTATCCCGCCTAAAGTCTCGTATAGTCCTAGCGCTCGATTAAAGTTCCTGGCGTGCCCTTGCTCCTCGAGCAGCGTATCGTAAATCATAGCTGCGCCAGTCCCGCTCGAAAAAGCATCGTGAAGACCCCAAATCGTCACAGCGGCAGCGTACATAAAGATATTATCGCTAGCGCCAGCCATCAGGCTGCTAATCCCCAAGAACAGTCCAGCGAGCACCATTGAACCCTTGCGGCTCCAGCGATCCGCGATAATTCCTGATGGAATTTCGGTCAGAACGGATGATATCAGCAGAACAATCGCGATCAAACTAATTCCAAAATTGTCGATGCCGATACTTCTTATAAATAATTTTTCAATTGAATACCAAAGTACAAAGCTTAAGAAGAACTTGCCAACATACAGCGGAAGCAGCCTCTTCATGACAGCTTTCTTCATATTCTAATTATAATGCGTGCCAGCGTTATTTTGAAGGTCTATGACAATAATTTGAAATGGTGCGGGTAGAGGGAGTCGAACCCTCGTCTCATGCTTGGGAAGCATACATAATAGCCGTTATACGATACCCGCGCTAGTTGTATTATACACCATGCTTTGGCTATTTTTGCAGACCGTTACTTTCGGATTGACATAACCGGTTTCCTTGCTACAATCAAAGTATGAAAAAACAAAAACTTGTAATTATACTAGTTATTTTAATACTAGCGGGGGTAGGAATAGGCTTATATGTTGCTGTGCGTGCTGCGTCGAAAGATGTGGGTAGTGCTAATCAGCAGCAAAAGACAACTACCAATTCTAATTCTGGCTCTGATAATCCCGATTCTAGCAATAACTCTGACGGCAGTAAATTTAGCACAAGCTCTAATCCTAAACAAACTACGCCGAACCAGCAAGAGAAGAAGCCTGGAAAACCGCAGCCAAACCAAAAAGAGCAGAGAATTGACCCCGTACGCCCGAAGCATAATCCAGCCCCGCAATCACCGGCGAGTCCAGCCGCGCCGCCGAAAAACAACCAGCGGACAGCTCCGCAGTTTCAGCAGCCCGGTAATTCGCAGCAGTCTGCACCAAATCCGCAACCAAACCCAACTCCGAATCCGCAGCCGCAACCGGCAGACCAGGATAAAAAGTATGACATAGGCCCGCCAGATGCTTTGGAGATTCTTGAATTGATTAATTATGCTCGTAGTAAGGAAAATCTGAAACCGTTAAAAATGTACGAGCCGCTTAACCGAACAGCGCAGTGGATGGCGAATGATATGAAAGAGAATAATTATTTTAGCCATTATAAACCAGGCACAACTATTCCGCACGGACTGCTTAAAGCGAGGGCTGTCTGCAACGCGCCAGCCGAGAATCTTGTGCAAACTTCGCCGCCAGACTTGCACACTAGCCGCGTAGTCTTTAACGCTTGGATGCAATCGCCGCCGCACAGGCAATCTATCATGTCGAGCACTTACACGCTAACTGGATTTGGCATCGCCGGCAATAAGATTGTGGAGCATTTTTGTTGAGATGTGTGTTTAGACTGTCCGTCTTATAACCATTCTCGCCGCCATTGGTATTCTATGAAAACTGCGCGGATGAATCTGATGTAGAGGAAGGCGGCATCTTGCCAGATTCTCGTGGGCTAAACGTGGGTGAGATGAGAGTAATGATGGTGTTTAGTATATAGGCTGATTTAGTGTATCGCTACGCCATATATGACTTGCTATCGAACATGAATAGAGTCTTCTTGACAAAGGTGCTAAAATTGCTCGAAAATAGCTATAGATAAGCATACAAAGCCCAGCGTTAAATTTGGATTTCTCTCATTATCTCTTGAAGATTATCCTGATAATTAGCAGTGGACAGTAGTCTATCGCCCAGTATAATACAGTTGTATTTTTCTGGGTGTTCTATGTATTTATCAACACTATCCTGAATTGCTGAAAATATTGTTTGAGAATCCTGGTTCAAAAGATACTTTTCCGTAGCTTCAAACATTTTGTCTAAGTTATCACAGTCTGTTTCGTTCTTTATAAAGGAATCTATACAAAAGGGTAATTTATATCGACCAAGCTCAGATACCAGCCGCATATAGACTAGATAGATGCCAAAATATGTTTGATTGCCTATAACACCGCTTGACTGTAATCCAGTAAATTTCTTAAAGCTTATCTTGTTTATGTCTGATCTTGGCATCAACAGTGAAAGTTGGTCTATGTACTTTTCATACAAAGATTTTATATCCTCCAAAGCTCTACGGATATTACTCTTTAGTTCTTTTTCCTCTAATTTTAATTCACGAATTTCTATCTCCAGCTTACCTACTTCAGTTTCTAGGGTCTGAATAATTTTTGCAAATTCTTCTTGTGATCGTTTTTTAGATGCCTGACTTATATAGTCGTTAAGAGACTTTATTTCTGGTACACTTCTTATCTGATCTGACAGTTTACGATATTCTTTTAACGCCGTCTTTTCCTCTAAGTACGCCTCATTTACTTTTCTTTCCAATACATCAATGTCCTTTTTGATAGAAGCTATCATAATCTTAAGCTGGGATACGTTAGACGAAATATCCATCCTTGTTTGTACCTGTTCAATTGTAAGTTCAGATTTACAATGCTTACATTTAGCCTTAATTCGTTTATAGTCATCTTCGTACATCTTTAAAATACTACGATATTCCGCTTCGCTCTTTCTTTTTTGATCATAGATTCTTTGAAGCTTTATCCTCTCTGTCTTATGTCCTATATATTTTTTGTTGGCCGTATTTATAAGGCTAATTAAATTGTCGATGCTTTGTTTGCTGAAGCTATCAAGACTTTCGGTAAGAACGATATTTGAGTTAAAATTATCATTCTCAATATAATCAAGAAAGGCATTCTTGATGTAGCCATATTTAGCTTTCGCATTAGAATGTTGCTTTTGTTTTTTTGAAATCTTTGCGCTTAATTTCATTTCTTCATCGTCAGATATACCGAGAACATATTCAAATATCCTATCGGGTACTTTTTTATACATTGTAAGTTCATTAGTAGATGCGAACAATCTTCCCGACCATGAGTCATCTTGGTCTATATAGAATGGTACAATGAGTGCCGAAGGATAAGCTACGGAAGTAACTTCGTCTGATGATTTATTCTTAAGTTTTAAGTCAATATCAAGTTGGTCGCTGAGCCAGTGTGTGTATTCGGTGGGACTTAGCGAGTTATCCCTCCCAGATACATAATAGAGATTTTCATGTCTAATAACATAAAGATCCTCCCTGGTTATTTCGTTAAAAAGACTAAGCTTTATTGACATTTTTGATATATCCCAACCTGTTGGAAATTTGTTTATCTTGAAGCCTAGACCGTAATATATAGACTTTATTAAACTCGACTTGCCTTGGCTGTTAGATTGACTAATTATTAGATTGGCCTTATTCCCGAAAGTGTATTCTCCTGACTCGGCGTTCTCATGGTCTACTATTAGTATCCTTTTAATTATCATATATATTCCTTTTCATAAATTACCTGGCTATATGCATCAATAACTATAGCTTCACGAATTAAAGTATCTTCAATGTTTTTAAAATCCGAATTTTCAAGTAAAGATGATACGACCTCTACTTCATTTATTTCTATAATATCAAGCTTCTTAATAGCTTTTTCTATATCAGCATAAACAGCCCCATAGAGTGCAGCTATAGAAACCCTTTTCTCAATCAAGGCTTCTTGTTTAGGTATACTATAATTAAGCTTTTGGATTATATTCTTAAAGATTTCTAGTTTATGGGAGTGCGAAAAGATATTGGAGAGATCTTTTGGGGTAAATTTTTTCTTTTCATAATCATCTTCGCTCTTAGTCATAAGGGCGCTCCTTTGATCAATCTGCCCGCTTAGTTCTTCTAGTGATCTCCGCCCATGATTGTTGTCTACTGGTATTCCCATTGACGCCATAATTCCTTGTATATAAATAAGGAACTCTGATTGATCGTCCTTAAAATTGGTTAACGCAACTCTTGCTCGGGCAAGTTTTTCTTGCGGTATATTTGGTGAGTTCTTACTTATGGTTTTTATAGCCTCACTACTATACTGAAATATACTTGCGCCTTGTGTGATTAGAGTTGCATCAACTTTTTCTAGAGTTTTATCTATGTTTTTAAAAGCAGGGGATACTATTTTGTAAAGGTCATTTTTTCCTGTTCCGTGGGACATATTCTTTTCAATCACCGATGGCTTTCCTTTGTGTTTTTTTGAAACAGTGGCAAGGCTCATTGTTGCGCTTTTTGCCTGTATATATACAGTCCTGAATGATGAAGAAAATACTATGTCATCCTCAGCTTCTACAGCCAGTTCGAAGTCCTTCTCGAGAAAGTGCAAGACTGCTATGAGCATAGCGATAGACTTTTGGTAATTGAAGCCCTTTATAGCGCTTGCGCCACCATTATCAATTGTCTTCATAGTAAGGTGATTATAGCATAGACTGCTGTCTTCGTGATATGTATATTAAAAATCGAGCTCAAAGCTCGACATCTTAAGTTGGTGCGGGTTAGGAGACTCTAACTCCTGGCCTCTTCCATGGCAAGGAAGCGCTCTAACAACTGAGCTAAACCCGCATAATGTTTGCTGCGTATCTCGCCGGCAAAGCGTCATAATTTTGCGAACTTGCCTACGATGTGCGATGCAATAGCCAATCTTTCGATTACATAGTAAGTATAGCAAACAAAACCGCTCATTTCAATAATCTTCTCACCAATTTCTCTTCGTATGATCTGGCGTGGCGTCTTTGTAATCTTCCAAGTGCTGGTTTCTTTCCTGGGATTTGCGCTGTTCGCTGTAGGCGTCGATGAATCGCTTGTCCAATTCTTTGAGCTTGCTGTCGGTGCTGCCCGTGTCAACTTTTTCTTTATCACCAGGGTTGGTGACTGAAATGCCCTGGTCGCCGTTTCTGAGCTGTTTTATCTGTGCCAATTTTTGCCGGATTCGCTGTTCAATAACGATTGCCGTCTTGCCGTCGTCATTGCTCGCGTCGACTGTTTGGCTGACAAATTGTACGCCGCAGCTATCTTCGCCGTCGTGCAGTACGGCATTTGCTTCGTCGTAGCGGATGATTGCCTGGTCGTAGCGTTTTTCGCTGGAAAGGGCGTCTGCTTGCGCCTCGATTGATAACGCCAGGTTGATGCGGACAGGGCATTCGCGCGTTTTCGGTGCTTTTTGCAGGGCTTGGCGGAATTGTTTTTCTGCCGAGTCGTAGCGGGCTTGCTTAAATAAAGCGTTCCCGTCGTTAAAAAATACTTTATAAGATTCAAACAAATTCATGATATAAATTGGCGATAAGCGGAAAGAAGCCTGGCTGTTGTCGCCGTCTTTATAGGCGGCGTGCGCTGCTAGCGATAGCAGAGGAAAACTCGTCAATTTAATAGCAATCAGCAGAATCACCGCGCAAGCAGGGAACGAATAGCGGAGTAGTTTCCGGCGTTTTCCTTGGCGGATTTTTTCAAAATCTAGTTTTTTCAGGTCAAATGGACGATTCTTACTCACGATTTTCTCCCTCCGACGGCATTATATTCTGAAGTTTGCATAGAGGCAAATAGATATTTCTGATTTCAAAGGCCAGCAAAACAGCAGCCGCAAATATCGCTATCCAATAGATATCGTTGTAGCCGTCGAACGAGCGGCTGCTACTGACGGCTTTGTCGACGGAGCCGTTCTTGACGACGGCGTCGATGGAGTTTGGAGTTTGCCGGTGCGTGTACGGCAGGCCTGTTTGGCTGGCAATGTTTTTAAGATTTGTCTCGTCGATTTTCGATACGGCATATTTCAGATCTGGCCCGCGCAAGTAAAAACCGTCAAAGCCGCCGCTGTAGCTTGGCGTTTTCATTTTTCCGCCGTTGGCAGTGCCGTATCCCATAATCGCGCCGCCGTCCAGCAGGGGCTTTAAGCTGGCAAATGACTTTGGCGAGGCATCGCTGGTTTGTTCGCCGTCGCCCAGGTAAAATAGCAGCGAGGTGCGCTCGGGATTTTTATGCTTGGTGCGAGTAATTTCCGAGGCGATAGTGTCAATCGGTGTATCAATTGAGCTGCCCATGGCGTAGCTTTCGCTGATGATATTTACTGTGTCAACTGCCGATTCAAACATTCTGACATCTGTCGATAACGGCGAATTGACGAAAGTTTTATTATTGAAAGTTATTAAGCTGAATCGCGCGCCGACCAGCTTTTTGGCAATTTCTTTGGCGTCGCGGCGCATGCCGTTGATTCGCGGCTGGCCGTTATCATAATCCTCGGCAGCAGAACTCATCGTTGTATCTATAACAACATAAACATCGACCAGCGGCGCGCCCCATTCTTTTACTTCGCCAGGAATAGCTAGGCGAAAACAAGCGGCAATGATGAGCAAGACAATACAGAACCGCCGCAGCCACGCTCGCCGGTTGGATATTGGTTTGGAGAAAATCCTCCAGCCAGTAAAAATTGCAGCAACTACCAGAATTATCAGCAGCAGATACCACGGCAAAATCGGTTGCATTATCATATGTGAAGCCTCCAATTGATAATAATGAGGGAAATTATGATAACAAGCATGCCGTATAGTAATAATTGCGGCTGGTCGGTGCGAGTAACGCGCGGCGTGCCTTTGAAGCGGGAGGCGTCTTGGGTGGCGATTTTTTGGACAATGTTTGGAATTGTGCTTTTGTCGCGCAGTTCATAATAATCGCCGCTCGTCGCTAACATGGTTCGCTTCAATTCTGCCGCTTCGGCCTCGCGATTTTTATTACTATTCGGGTAAATGCCGTATACGCGGATATCCTTTTGCTTGGCAAGCTCTGCCGCTTCGGGCAGGGAAATTATCGGTGTGCCAGCTAATTGATTGTCGGTTCCTAAAATGATACTCCGGGAGCGTTTGCTATCCAACTTGTCGAAGCGTCCGATACAGCTCGCTAGCCCGTCGCCGATCAGCGACGAGCCTTGTCCGTTCGAGACTGCTGTGCCAGACAGGATGTCAAAATATTCTAACGTTCCAGGTGGCGTCAATGCCTTTTCAATCAGCGCTAGTTTGCTATCGATGAGGCTGGCGTCGTCTGTCAAAGGAAATATCACTGCCGGCGAGCGGTCAAACAGTACCAAACCGAGTCGTTCGCCGTCAAATTTTCGCGCCAATGTGCGGTAAGTTTTAATAATCTCTACGTCGTATTCATACATCGACCGCGATACGTCAAGGCACAGCACGATGTCGCGATTTTTTACCTCGGGAGAAACGATAGCCACCGACGACGGGCGGCCAGTGATAATAATCATCATAACCAGTAGGAGCGCGTGCAGTCCTAGTACAACCGCCAATAGTTTTTTATACCGCTTGACCTGCTGAACATAGAGCGGGAAAGCACGCAGCCGCGATGTATTAGCGATAGGAAGTTTTTGTCTAGGCGCGTCATGGCGCTTCGATCGGTTGTATCGGCGAAGTATAATCGGCGCAGCAAACCACAGCAGGGCGATAATTATAATTAACGCCAGCGACAATTGCCAAAAAACTAATTCCATGCCGCCACCGTCTTTCTGGCGAGCGTCGCCGCCTCGGCAACGCTGCCTTGTTCAACTGCGGTAAATTCAGGAATATAGAATTGTTTGATGGCGGCTGCCAATGTTTTATAACGAGTCTTTTCTAAATCTCGCAGCGTCAACGTGTCAACGCGGTGGCCATTTATCTCGACGACGAACATCCGCAGCGCGCGGCTTAACTGCTGGTGAGCTTTGCGCGAAGATAACTCTTTGGTGGTGTATTTCTGTTCAATTTCATCGATGAGCTGCTGGTATTTCTGCTTCAAATCAGTCAGATCTGGCGGCGTGTACGGTTTTGGTTTGAGCGTAGCCAGGCTGCGGTGGGAACGGCGGCGAGTCGAGTAAAACACAAATCCGTACCATAAAATAATCGCGCTTAAAAGCAAGCAGCCGATAACCAGCCACATCGGGTCATAATCTACCCATTCGCGAAGCTCAGTGCCAGCGCGCATGCTTTTGCCTTTCTAACAGTGAAAAGAAACTGCCGACGACGTCCTCTTCTGCGGAAATTCGCTCGCTAATGACACCCAAACGCTCCAGGGCAGTGGAATATTCGTGGTAGTACAATTGCTGCTCGCGGTCGAAATCAGTCTGCAGTTTCGTTTGTTTGCGAATAAAATAAGGTAGTTCGGCTAAATCGTCAATATCATAAAAACTGCGGTTTCCGTCAAGTCCTGAAGCGTCATTGACAGTTATCCATAACATCTCGTGCTGGGCGCGCAGCCGCCGGATAATATGCTGGTGCTCGCCGGTCAGTTCATCGTCGTTGGCGACCACCACTAGCATCATCTTGCGCCGTAAATTGCGTGCAATATATTCAAGCTGATTCACGATATTGCTCGGCGCTGCTGCTAGCTGAGTACTCTTTTCAATGTGCCGCAGTAGCTGCTCGATATGCCGGTCATCGCTTTTGAAAGGAATATAGGTGTTATTTTTGGCGTCGCCGGATACCAGTCCAATCAAATCGCCGTGCCGTAATACGATGTAGCCTAAGACTCCGGCAGCCATGATGCTGATGTCGCGCTTGTTGCTGCCGCTTTTACCGGTCGCTGCCATGTGGCGGCCAGTGTCGACTACTAGTAAAATATTATGTTTGCGGATTGCTTGGTAGCGCCGGATTCGAATACCGCTGCTGCGGGCAGTCGCTTTCCAGTCGATATCTTTTATGTCGTCGCCAGGAATGTATTCGCGCAAGTCATCAAAATCAAGACTGCGCCCCTTAAATACCGAGCCGTATTGACCGTCTAGCAAACTCCGCACCTTTTCATGGGAGTAGAGATCCATCTTGGCTTTGACTTTGGCGAAGAGACTTGACATATTACGGCACAGGAACAGCGTTAAATATCGAATCAATGATAACTTCCGGATGAACTTGGTCGGCGATGGCTTCAAAATTGAGGATAATGCGGTGGCGCAATACGCTGTGGCGTAACTGTTTGACGTCCTCTGGAATAACGTAATTTCGGCTGTTAATTAGCGCGAGGGCTTTGGCAACTTGTTGGAAAGCGATACTGGCGCGCGGGCTGGCGCCGTATTGGACGTAGCGCGCTGTTTCGCTTGGTATGATTGAGGCTGGATTACGCGTTGCCGAGACAATTTTCACAATATAATTCTTAATAGCGTCGTCAATGTATACTTTTTGTGCCAAGTTTTGCAGCGTCTCGACTGCCGCCAGCTCAATATTCGGCGTATTGCTATTATTCGGTGCCTCGCTTAACTTGCCCGATTCTATGCGTTTCAAGATCTCTAATTCCTCGTCCGGAGCAGGGTAGGACAAAACTTCTTTCAACAAAAAGCGGTCCAGCTGCGCCTCTGGTAGCTCGTAAGTTCCTTCCTGCTCAATCGGGTTCTGGGTGGCCAGCACAATGAAAGGTTTTGGCAAATCATAGCGCTGCCCGCCGATGCTGGTCTGCTTTTCCTGCATCGCTTCCAACATGGCGCTTTGGGTTTTGGCGCTGGAGCGGTTAATCTCGTCTAGCAGCACGAAATTGGCGTGAACTGGGCCTAGCTCGGTGCGAAATTCGCCCTTGTTATAATCGTAAATCTGCGTACCGATGATGTCGCTTGGCAGTAAGTCCGGCGTGCATTGAATACGCTTGAACGAGCCCTGTACGCTGGCGGCTAGCGTCTGCACGGCTGTCGTCTTGGCGAGTCCTGGTACGCTTTCTAGCAGAATATGCCCGCCAGTCATCAAGCTTACCATCAAAGCCGTCCGCAAGTTCTCTTGTCCGACCACCCGCGACGAGAAAGCGTCGAAAACAGTCTGGATATTTTGGTTAGCTGTGACTAGCTCGTCGTCGCTAATCGGCGCGGCGGCAGGTTGAAATTGCGTCGTTGGCTGTGCGGCAGACTGGGATTGTGTTGCTGGCGTGGTTGCAGGCTGGGATTGTGCTGCCGGCTCGGTTGCTGGTTGAAATTGCGCTTCTGGCATATCTGCGGACGCACCATTGTCTGCCGGATAATCCGACTGAGCTGGCGCTGGTTCTTGATCTGCTGATATAAACGGATTTGGATTCATAATAATTATTCCTTTCTATGTCCAATATTGCGAAATATTCGTTACTAACAAGCGGCACTCTTCCGGCGTGTAGCTATCCTTTTGTTCAAAATAATGCTCTGCCGGAAACATATGAGTCATAACATCCAGGGCGACGTCTTTGTCGGTTTGCAGATGAAAATAATCTGCTGCCGTACTATCGACGTTGCCGCCCAGCCCATATAAGGCCCTGTAGCGCACGCTCTTCAAGTATTCCAGAGCCATCGCAATCTCTATCCGGTCTTCAACGATGTCGCCGGTCAGCAACAACACTCTCCCGTTGAGGCCATCCTTAGAAAACGTCCCGTACTGATCAAGGATGCGATTCAGCTCAGAAAACGCCTGGCGCTTCATATCTTCCAGTACCGAGCGGGATTCTAGCTCAATGCCGTCGCGCTGCGGTTTTTCCAGATCAGGGTTCCATGTGAACATACCCGCCGGATCAATCAGCCCGACCACCCGCGGATCGCCAGGGATAATGATTCGCTTGCTAAGTAAAGGAAACACCCAAGCGTTAATCTCGCTTGCCAAACCAATGCAAGCTGTCAGCGCATCTTCTTTTAGCGCGATAACGACCGCTTCCTGGCCCTTCAAATCGCTCACGCGCCCCGCCAAAGTCCGCCCCAGCTCGATTCTATTAATATAGTACATGCTGGTTATGATTATGCCTGAAAGCGCGGGAGAATGCAATTGCGGCGGATACTCGTCTGTCTCAGACCGCAGCAAGCTAGACTATATCCATCGAGTGTATGATTTTAATCTCGCCGCTCTACCTGTACCATACATTGCGCCAAGCGTCAATGAGATGTTACAGTAGCCTAGTGGCTTGACTGGAAATCGTGTATAATATCTGAAGGGAATTATCATGCAAAAAAACGAAAAAATCCTCAAACGGCAATCGACTAAAATCTTCTTTGACAATGACGATACTGATTTCTTTTTCAACTGGATGCTCGGCGTGGCGGAACTGTTCGGTATGTCGCATGGAGAGTTGTTTTATCTGGCGCATAAGATCGGGCGTGACGGGAAACCGAGTAAGTGGCGAGCCTGTTTTACGGACCATGCCGATTATCTCGTTCGCTTGGCAAAGGCAGCCACCGGTGAACAAATGGCCGCCGACTGCTATTTTGGCGCAACCTATGCCTATCGGGCAGTACTGCAGTTCGCTGATCCGTTTTCTCCGGAATATCCGAAGCTTGTCGGCGCTATGGAAGACGCTTTCGCTGGTGCCGCTAAGGCGATAAATATACCGATCAAATCCGTGCGCGTTCCGTATCAAACTGGCTATTTACCCGGCTACTATCTTCACTGCGATAATAACCGCCCAACCGTGGTCATGGTCGGCGGCGGTGATACGTACCGGGAGGATTTGTTCTATTTTGCCGGCTGGCCGGGGTGGTGGCGGAACTATAATGTACTGATGGTCGATTTGCCCGGTCAAGGCTCTAATTCTACCAGAGGTCTCACTTTCACCGTTGACGCCGGCGAGCCAATTGCCGCGTGCCTTGACTGGCTGCAAACCGAAAATCCCAACGCGCGTCACATCGCACTATACGGAGTTAGCGGCGGCGGGTATTTTACTGCTCAAGCGGCGGCAAAAGACACAAGGATTAGCGCATGGATTGCCAGCACGCCTATTTTTGACGTGGCAGAACTGTTCCGCTGTGAGTTCGGCGCAGCGCTCAAAGCGCCTGGCTGGCTGATGAATCTCACCTTAAAATTAGCAGGGAACATCAATGAAGCCGCCGATATCAATTTGAAAAAATACGCTTGGCAGTTCGGCACGAGCGACTTTCGTTCGGCGATTGATGAAGTTTTCGAACAGGCAAAGGTTGTCGACCACCAAGCTATCACTTGTCCGTTGCTGTTTCTCATGGGGGAAGGCGAAGGTGCTGAACTCCGGCGGCAAACGCAATGTCTCTACGACGAATTTATCCGGCGCGGACTTGATACGACACTGCATGAGTTTGATTCGCAAAGCGGCGCCGACGCTCATTGTCAGCTGAATAATTTACGTTTAACGCATAGCGTAGTCTTTGATTGGTTGGATAGTCGGCTGGTTGATTGACAAGGTTTTCGGACTGAAGGGTTGCGCTGCGGAACCTAGCGAGTTATTCGTAAAGATTGGTGCTAATCCCGCCGCTCCACCGCGATCGTGCACTGCGCCATCAATGCCACTGCTGCGCCGAGTGCCGCGAGTGTTGGTAGTAATAATGCGCCTACCACACCAGCAGTGACTGGGAATTCCATGATATTTTCGCCTTTTTCGTTCTTGATGATAACGCGGCGGACGTTGCCTTCTTTGATAAGCTGCTTGACCTTCTCGACAACTTGATCGCCGTTAACACTAAATTCTTCGGTGCGGTTTTGTTCGCTCATGGTTTACTCCTTATTTCTTATTCCCGCGAATTGCGTCAATCAGTTCAATCGGGAAAAGCATCATCGTTTTTTGCGACGGTTCGGTGGAGATACGCTCCAGTGTATTTAGCGTACGCAGGTTAATCGCGCCTTGGGTTTTTGCCAGGATCTCGGCGGCTTGAGCTAGCGTTTCGGCGGCAGCTTTTTCGCCGTCAGCGTTGATGATGTTGGCGCGGCGCTCGCGCTCAGCTTCGGCCTGCTTGGCCATGGCACGCTTCATGTCGCCAGGCAGTTCAATGTTCTGAATCTTGACATTCTCGACATCAATACCCCATTTGTCGGTCTCGGCATCGACAATTTCCTTAATCTGCTGTGAAATCTCCTCACGCTTGGCCAAGAGATCGTCCATATCGACATTACCGGTGACATCGCGCAGGGCAGCCTGGGCAAATTGGCTGGTGGCGTAAATATAATTGGTCGTCTCCAGCACCGCCTTTGGCGCGTTAATTACTCGGAAATAAACTACCGCGTCAACGCCGACAGTGACGTTGTCTTTGGTGATGACTTCTTGTTTCGGCACATCAATTGGCGTGGAACGCACATCGACCATCATCATCGTCTGAAAAATCGGCACTACCACCCTTAGGCCCGGTTCGCGCACACCAGTAAATTTACCCAGCGTCAATACTACGCCGCGCTGGTATTGATTGACTACCTTGATACCGCTCAGCACATAAATAGCCACGATGACTAAAATTACTATCATTATTTCCATAAATACCTCCTGTTTATATAATGATATTCTAGCACCAAAGCGGTATAATAACCATATGAACAATAATCAGCAAAACGCGAATCCGCAGTCGCCAGTTTCACAAACAACGCCAACGATGCAGCCAATCCCCAACCAACCGTCGCAAACGACAAACCAACAATCGCAAGCCAATCAGACCTATAATCAGCACGATGATGCGGTAGAGCGGGACTTAGTCTATACTAACGAGCATGACCTTAATGTTCATATAGCGAGAAGTTTTGCCATTATGATTCTTGGGCTGTTTCTGCTCATTGTTATAGGAAGCGCAATTGGCTTACTTAGTAAGCATTATGGAGTTTTCGTGCTTGTTAATATATACATACCATTTTCTGGCATTGTATTATTCGCGATGAAAAGCACACGGATTGGTCGTGTGAAATTAATGCGCGATGTGAGTCTCTCGATGTTCTTTGGTGATATAGTTGTGTTTATCAGAGCTATATCTGTAGGGAATATCGTACGCTCTAGTCCCGGGTCCACAAGTCCTCTGTATTACTTGTCGCATCCGCCGTTGCAAACTTTGCCTATTAATGAAGTAATAGAAGCCTCTTTTGTTTATTTGCTAATAATAGCTATTTTTGGAGTAACCTATCTCGTCGCTAGAGCTATGTATAAGAAAGAACGGGTACAAAATCGCAGCTAGTTGGAAGAGTAAGGGCACACTGGAAATTTCATCAAACATTAGCTAGCCTTTAATATTCCTATCGTAAAGTCTGTTAATACTGGAGTGTGCGGTATAATAACCATATGAACAATGACCAGCAAAACACGAATCAGCAACCGCCAGTTTCACAAACAATGCCAACGATGCAGCCAATGCCCAACCAACCGCCGCAAGTGACACCAACAGCACAGCCGTTACCTAGTCAATCACCGCAAATGGCAAACCAACAGTTAGCAGTAGAACCTGAGGCGGAGGCGGTTACAAACCCTAACGACGCTTCTAAAGGTATTATTCAGCAGCATAGAGAGTTTGTTAATAGTAGTAATAATATTGTTTTTCATCTAGCGCGCAGTACAACAATTACCCTGATTGTTTTCTTCGTCGGGGCTTTTTTGATGTTTATTACTCGCATGCAAGACGAGCCGTTTTTTGGACCTGTAATAGTTAATCTTTTCTTGGTACCGTTTTGCTTGACTCTCGGGACGGCTCATTCACCGTTAGCGAGGCTGCGGCTATGGCGAATTGTAAGTTCAATCATGCTGATGCTGAATGTAGGCATGCTATTCATGCATGGTTTATTTGGTATCGCAAAGGACAACGACACCAGCCCTGCAGTTGGTAGTATGCCGCTGTGGATGTTGCCTGCTGAAAAATCCTTGATCACAGTACTAGCGTATATGGTATTTATTATTCCGCCAGCCATTATTTTCTTGGTTACTACGCTGAAGTATTCTAAGGCTACTCAGCTAAAATAGGCTGTTCACGTTAGTAAATACTTATAATCAGTCAGGCTTTGAATATGTGCTAAGTAGGTTGACATAATACCCCCAGGGGGTATATAATGACTTTATGGATACAGCAGATATCAAGCGGCGAGCTCTGCATCGCACAAAAATTATTTTAGGGCAAATGCGCGGACTAGAGAAGCAAATTGCCGACGACGCATATTGCATGGATATTTTAACGCAAAGCCTAGCGCTGCAAAAGTCGCTGGCATCGCTCAATAAGCTCATTTTGGAGCGGCACTTGCGCACGCACATTGCTGACAAAATAGCCTCGGGCGATGAAATCCAGCAAGATGAAGCCGTCGAAGAGCTACTTAATCTCTACGAGTTAAATAA
>CAURIK010000011.1:0-22779 GCA_963525145.1 uncultured Candidatus Saccharibacteria bacterium
GCCGGCGGGTGACGGTGACTGTCATGGGCATCTTCAGCGGCAAAGGCGAAAAGCCAGCGGTCTTGCAGTCCGACATGGCGGAGAATCATCTCATCACCAACTTGGCTGCAGCGCAGCAGCTGACGGGTAGCCAGCAGTTGACGCGGGCGACATATTTTGCCGAAAATCCGCACCAGCTGAAGTCGCTAACGGATCGTGTCAAAAGCCTACCAAACGTCGATTGGCAGAAATTCAGCCTGACCGACAACGGGGCCGTGTTTGCTGGCGTCCTCCAAAACATCACTGGCATTCAAAACGTGTTGACGATTGCCACCATCGGTGCAGCTGTGGCAGGGCTAGCGGTGTTGTCACTAGTGCTGGTGTTCTGGGTGCGCGGCCGCTTGCATGAAATTGGCATCTTGCTGTCTATCGGCACGTCGAAGCGGCAGATTATCGGGCAGTTCTTGGCAGAGCTGGCGATCATCGCCGCAGTCAGTTCGGTGCTCGCGCTCGCCATCGGCTCGGTCACCTCATCGCAAATTTCTACTGCCCTGACAGCGCAAACTGACCAAAGCCAGCGCATAGAAAAGACTGCGGTGCAAGCCGCGCCAGTAGCGACCTACCTAGAGGCTTTCGCCTTCGGCTACATGGTCGTTCTGCTGTCAGCCATCGCTGCCACCGCGCCAATCATGCGCCAATCACCAAAGCAAATTTTAGCAAAATTAAGTTAGGAGTTATCATGTCATTACTTACGTTACGCGATATCATCTATTCATACGCCGACGGCACCAGCAATGTGCTCAACGGCATCAATTATCAATTTGAAAAAGGCACGTTCTATGCCATCGTCGGTAGTTCTGGCGCTGGTAAATCGACACTGCTGGGGCTGCTAGCGGGGCTAGACACACCGACTGGCGGGCAGATTTTGTTCGATGATGAAGACATTGCCGAGCAGGGCTACTCGCATCATCGTAAACACAATATCTCGCTGGTGTTTCAGAATTATAACCTAATTGATTATCTGACGCCGCTGGAAAACTTGAAATTGGTTAATGCCAAGGCCACCAACGAAACGTTGCATGCCATGGGCCTGGACGACGATCACATTCACCGCAACGTCATGAAACTTTCTGGCGGACAGCAGCAGCGTGTAGCGATCGGACGGGCGCTGGTGTCCTCCGCGCCGATCATCTTGGCGGACGAGCCGACCGGCAACCTGGACGAAACCACCGCCGCCGACATCATCGACATCCTGCGCCGCGCCGCCCACGAAAACGACAAATGTGTCATCGTCGTCACCCACAGCAAGCAGCTAGCTAAAGAGGCAGATGTAGTGTTGAAGCTGAAGGATAAGAAACTAAAGAGGTAAAATCGGTAATACTGCTCATCAAGCGGGCTGATTAACGCAATTTTATAAAGCTGGAATGAGTTCATTTGGATAAGGTTGACAGTATAAACATAAACTTCCAGCATAGCGTTAGTTTGAAGGCGATTCTGCGGGCGTTCATAAGGCAAAGTGATAGATATTTGCATATTTCGCCCGCCAGCGCTATAATCACCCCATGACTATAAAACAGCAGTCAGCAAGTATCGCCTGGCAAAGCACGCGTTTTCGTCGCGGCTTGTTGAATTGTTCGTAAATTTCTTCTGAAAATACCAACCATGACTAGAGGCCGCGCACGGCCTTTTTTATATAACCAAAGGAGGAATCATGAAACAAAGAATAATTATCATTGGCGGCATGGGACCGCAGGCAAGCTTGGAGCTACACCAGCGAATAATTCGGCGAGCATCAGCAAACGGCGCAAGAGACGGCACAGATTTCCCGTACATAGTTCACTTGTCGCTGCCAGTTCCTGATTTTATCGCCAACGAATCGCGGCGCAGCGAAGCCTTGGAAATTATCATAAACGAACTAAAAAACATTGACGCGTCGATGGACGACGTTATCATAATTGCCTGCAATACTGCGCATTTGTTGCAGCCCGCTATTGAACGGCAGCTGAATATTCGCATAACTTCCATGGTGGATGCCGCAATTGATTACGTTAGCCGCCATCATAAAACAATTCAATTGCTAGCGTCGCCGACAACCATCCGCACTGGACTATATGACAAGCCGTTGAAAGCCGCCGGAGTAACCGTATTAACGCCGGATAAGGACGAAGAACAAGCGCTGGAAGTAATAATTCGCGCAGTAATTTCTGGTCAGGCAATACCGCAGTCAGCGCTGGATAAAATACCAATAATAACCCAATCCGAGCAGGCAAACGCGACAAACCATCCGCCAGTACTATTAGGCTGCACCGAGCTATCTTGCGCCTTCGCCAAAAAGCCAAACACCATTGACCCAATGAATATTCTGATTAACCATCTATCAGCCCAGATGAGTGCTATAGCTAAGCCTGACAATAAGCCAGAAACAACAGTTAAATCAAATAGCTCTTACCAAATAACCCCATCAGCATAAGCCTGCCATGACTGCTGTTCATCGGCTGTCATTGATCGAGCTAAGCTGACAGCTTGCGATAGGACAGCACTGTCGATTTTTATAGTTTGTCCAGTGTCTACCTCGGGCCAACCGGCTTGTTCTGCTAGCTTGGTTTCGGCAGCAATCTTCTGTGCGGGATTTAATCCTGAGCCGCCATGCTCGCTGATAGCGCGACGAACAATCTTTGCATACGAATCATCGTCTTGCACAACGTAAGTGTAGCTGCCCGACTGGGGTTTCGACTTATTCACAGACGACTGCGCGGCTTTATCGTCTGGTTTATTTTTCTTTTCTGTCTCATTCTTATCACTTTGCTCCTGGCTGCCAGTAGCTTTCTTGGCGGCCCCAGCATCTTTGTTGGCATTAGCGGCATTAGCATTATTTTTCTGCGGCACGAGTTGCTGAACAGTACTGTCATCCGACTTGACTTTCATCTTCTGCTCAACCGATTTAGAACTTTTTTGCTGATCTTTACTTCTTAGTAAATTCTCTGTATCAGCCGCTGCGTTTGTTTGCTTGACAGCTGCAAACAGTGAAACCACTAGCAATATAACCGCGCAAACGGCTGCCACTCTTTTCTCTGTAATATCATACCCTCTAATCTTCATAAGCACCCTCCTTAGCGCCCTACAGAAATAATAGCAAACTTTGCATAAGCGTAACAAGCATAAGCTTTATAAAGGTCTATCTAAGCTAGGTATGGCTTAATAATCATAAAAGCCTTAGCACTATCCCACGATAATATTTACAAAAAGAGAAATTTATGCTACAATAGAAAGAGTAATACATTGCAAATAACTTCAAGGGAGCTCTATGGAAGAGATTAATCTTTACGATTTATTGCGCTTTTATGCCAAAAGATGGCTAACCATCGCTATCGCTGCTATGATTGGCGCAATTATCAGCATTACCTATACTTATTTTATCCAGCAGCCACAGTACAAAAGCTCAGCGACTATCCTGCTGGTTGGCGCCGACCATTCGAGCAGCAATCAGGGTTCAGTGACTCTCAATAACTATGTAAAATTATTCACGTCGCGCCGTGTACTTGATCCGGTTATTACGAATAACGATTATTCGGAAGATTATAAAACCCTATCTGGCAATACTACAGCAGAAAACGTTAAAAACACCGATATCATTAACGTATCAATGAGCACCTCTAATCCAAAAACTAGCAAAGCGCTTTTAGAATCAGCCATACAAGAATTTGAAAAGCAATCCAAATCGCTTTACGGTAACAGTTCTGTTAAAATCAGCGTCGTCGACTCGGCTGACACGCCAAATGGTCCGTCAAACATCAAGCCGCTGCAGCAAATCGGCTTAGTCGCCGCTGCCTCGGTAGCACTGACCGTAATCGTGCTGTTCTTCATCTATGACTACAGAAAATCACAGTTGACCGCTCAGACGAAACCAAAGATTGCAAAATATAATTAAACAACACTAAGGAAACCGAAACAATGTATCAAAAATACGGAAAGCGCCTCATGGACATGCTTTTCTCCGTAATCGCGTTAATAATAATGTCTGTGCCTATGCTAATCATAGCCGTAGCCATAAAACTAACGTCACCAGGGCCAGTATTTTTTCGCCATCAACGCTACGGCAAAGACAAAAAGCCATTCACTATCAACAAATTCCGCACGATGTCGGTAAAAGCTCCAAAAAACATGCCGACTAACAGTTTTTCAAACGCTTCTAGCTTTATTACTCCATTTGGCGCAATCTTGCGAAAATTATCTCTCGACGAGCTGCCTCAATTATTCAATGTATTGCTAGGCGATATGAGTGTTATTGGACCGCGTCCAGTTATTTTGGCAGAAAAATCGCTGATAGCTTTGCGCGACAAGCACGATGCTAACTCTCTAAAACCAGGTATCACTGGATGGGCGCAAGTCAATGGCCGCGACGAGCTAGACGACATAGATAAAGCCACCTTAGACGGTGAATACGCAAACAGCATAAGTCCAAAAACGGACATTAAAATATTCCTCAAAACAATCGCCATAGTGCTGAAAAGAACGGGCAACCGAGAGGGAAGCGAACAAGAAAGTATTGGAATTAACGATGCATCAAAATAGAAAAAGCTCAAAGAAGATATTATTCACGTCGCATACTGCAAACTTCCAAAAATTCAACCGTCCATTCATGCATATGATGAGCGAAAAAGGCTGGGAAGTTCATTACGCGTCGATGGGCGAGGAAGAAATTCTGGATTGTGATAAGTCATTTATTGTACCATTCACGCGAAGCCCGTTCAGACTGAGTAATATTACCGCTTACAGACAGTTGAAAAAGATTATTAACCAAGAAAACTACGACATCATTCACACTCACACGCCGATGGGCAGCGTGGTAACGCGGCTGGCTGCCAAAAAGGCTCGTAAAAACGGTACTAAAATTATCTATACAGCCCACGGTTTTCATTTTTTCAAAGGCGCACCTCTGTTAAATTGGCTAATTTATTATCCAGTTGAGCGCCTGATGGCTCGCCATACGGACACGCTTATTACTATCAATAAAGAGGATTACCATCGCGCTAAAAAACAATTCAAGACAAATGTTATATACATGCCAGGCGTGGGTGTTGATCCGAAGCGTTTCAAGCCGAAGCTCACTGTCAAGCAAAAGCTAGAACTTCGCAAATCACTCGGTCTTAAAAAAGACGACTTCGTGATGATTTATCCGGCAGAATTAAATAAAAATAAAAATCAAACCTTACTGCTACATGTGTTGCACGAAATCAATAAAGAAGATAAATCAGTACATTTACTGCTGGCTGGCAAAGATAATCTAAATGGTTACCATAAAAAACTTGCCGATGACCTAGGCGTGGCTAAAAACGTGCACTTTTTAGGCTACCGTTCTGACATTCCGCAATTACTACAAATGTCCGACCTGTCTGTATCGGCTAGTCGCCGAGAAGGTCTGCCTGTCCATCTGATCGAAGCAATGTTCGCTGGTTTGCCAATAGTCACTACCAAATGCCGCGGAGCAACTGAGTTAGTGGAGGACGGCGTGAACGGGTTTATTACAAGGTTCGACCAGCAAGAGTTTTTGCAACAAATAGAAGAAATCTACCATAACCCCAGTCTGTCACACCAATTTAGCAAACAATCTATAAAGTTGGCAACTCAATATGATATAAAATCTATTCTATCAACGATAGAGAAGGTGTATCATGAGTAACCTTGCAAGCCTTTTCTTCTATATCATCGCTTTTGCACTATCTGCATATCTCGTATCGTTTGGATTCCGTGCAAAAAAGCGGATATTCTGCACACTTGGCTTACTGATACCTATCGTCATCGGAGGATTTCGGTATGGGGTGGGGACTGATTATTTTAATTACATAAATATATTCTCCGACCATGTCAAGAAAGGCTTTGTAGATATCGACGGTATTGAAATAGGATACACCACCATTGAACAATTTTCATCATTATTTGCGCCATATGATACAAGAATGCTCTTTGCTATAACTACAGCTCTTACTATAATATTCTTTTACGCAGGACTCGTGCGATTCAAGCCTCAATATCCTGGTCTTATCACTTTCTTGTATCTCATGACATTATTGCCGATGTCGTTTAATACTGTACGTCAGGGCATAGCAGTATCTATTGTTTTTTTGGCGCTATCATATGCCAAAGACAAGAGGACGATACCTTTTATTATATGGTGTATAATCGCGAGCTTATTTCATATTAGCGCGCTACTCGTCATACCGTTCTATTTTACTATTAGAATCAGCATGTTAAAAAACAATCAATCTCCGCGATCGTTAGGCTCTCGATATATTATTAGACTAATCGTAATGATATCTATAGTCATCGCCGTCACTATAAATGCGCTTAATCTTGCGTTATCAATACCTGGATTCGACAAGTATGAATTGTATACATACATGAACGAAGACGGCGCAAATCTCATGTTTTATTGTAAACTTGCTTTATTAGTTATTATATTTATTTTGTCAAAATATATCATTTTGCGTGATAATATACTGTACAACACTTTTATCATGTCTGGCGCTATAATGGAGATAATATTATTATCGTTAGGATTTGTATCACCGTTTATTAAGCGGCAAGCTCTTTACTTTTCGTTGTTATATATAATACTACTAACACTAACTGTAAGACTGGGTTCAAAAAAATCAAGGCAAGTAATGATATATAGTGTCATCGTGTGTTACGCTCTAGGGTTTTTTGTCGTATCATATTTTATATTAGGACAAGCAGATATAATACCGTATAAATTTAGCATAAGCGGAGGAAAAATTTAGATGACTAAAGTTAGCGTCTCGGTTATCATGGCGGAATACAATACAAAAGTCGCCGACCTAAAGACAGCGATCAAAAGTATACTTGATCAAACATATCGTGATTTTGAGTTTATCATTGTCGACGACGGCGGAAAGAACGACTTAGAAGTAATAAAAAAGGAACTTGGCAACGACAAGCGAATAAGAATTATTAAAAATCCGTGCAACAAAGGTTTTGTTTATTCTCTTAATAATGCGATAGCACATGCAGAGGGTGAATATCTAGTACGTATGGACACCGATGACATTGCTGAAAAAAACAGGATTCAGAAACAGCATAATTTTATCCAAAAACACCCTGAATATTCAGTTGTCGCAAGTAGAGTAATCGAGTTTTCTGATAAAAAGGAACTGGGTATACTTGGTAAGGCTGGCGAAAAAACAAGAAAAGATATTATGAGAGGTGACGTCCCCGTACACCCATCTGTTATCATGAAAAAAAGTGACATACTTGCTACAGGGGGATATAAAGATTACACTAGAGCAGAAGACCTGTCCTTATGGTGCGATCTAATGCTTGCTCGTAAAAAGATTTATGTAATGAACGATGTTTTATTGCATTATCGTGTCAATCCAAACGACTACAAGAAACGCACGTTACGCCATAGAAGTGGAGAGCTTAAAGCGCGTTTTCATTACTATCCACTGCTAGGCGCTGGTCTAATAGAGTATATGCGAATAGCTAAAAGTATTATAGCCGGATTAGCACCTATATGGATCATTCGATATTATCGCGATAGAAAATTGGTAGGAGGAAAATAGAATGTCTACGCACAAAGACAACAGGCTGCGTATTTTACATGTTATTGCTGGTATGAATCGCGGTGGAGCCGAGACGTTTGTCATGAACGTATTTCGTACAATTGACCGCAATAAATTTCAATTCTATTTTCTATGTTTCAGCGATAAACACTTTGATTACGAAGATGAAATTAAACAACTAGGTGGAGAAATTATACGTATACCTGACGTAAAAAAAATAGGAATTGTATCTCATATAAAAGCAATAAAATCTGTCATAGAAGATAATAGTATCGACATTGTTCACGCGCATACATATTACAATTCAGCATTCTCGTTAATAGCAGCAAAAAAAGCTGGGGTGTCTACTAGAATAGTACATTCCCACAATACGATGTCTGAAGTAAATCCTTCACTTGTTAAAAAAGTATATTTTGCCTTATCTAAATTAACCATTCGACACTACGCAACTAAAAGAATAGCTTGTGCAAAAGAGGCGGGTTATGCGCTTTTTGGAAGAGGTAACAACTTTATTGTCATTAATAATGGAATTGATTTATCAAGATTTTCTTATAAACCCGCTATTAGAAAAGGCGCGCGCGCTGAGCTAAATATACCTCAAAATGCAACAGTATTATTAAACATTGCACGGTTTCAGGAAGTAAAAAACCACACATATCTAATAGACGTTTTCAAAGAGTATATAAAGATACATCCTAATTCACATCTTTTACTAGTTGGCGATGGGCAGCTTCGAAATACAATAGAAAATAAGGTACGTAAATTAAAGCTTAATAATTGCGTATCTTTCACAGGAGTAAGATCAGATACTGAAAAAATGTATAACTCAGCAGATGTTTTTGTCATGCCGTCGATATTCGAAGGACTACCAGTTGCCCTTATTGAGGCTCAAGCAAACGGACTACCGTGTATTGTGAGCGATTCTATAGATCATGACGTAAAATTAAATGATAATTTTAATTTTCTAAATATACATCTAGCACCATCTAAATGGGCTAGCGCTGTAAAACTCTGTAAAAAACGTCGCGGTCAGAAATCTCATAAACTTGATGAATTATATAATATAGAGAATATCGTGAAACAACTTGCTAGTATATATAAGGAGGTGTCGTGAAAAAAATAATTATATTTAATACATCGGTCGGAAGTCTCAACACTGGGGATTACGTAATTAACGAATCTGGCAGAAAACAGCTGTCAGATGTTCTAAAAGATAATTTCATAGTTGAACTTCCAACACACACTCCTGCTGTACACAATTATCAATCAATCAATAGAAATAAGCTTATACAGGTTTGCAATTCTGCAGAGCATAAATTTATTATTGGTACAAATATCCTAGCATACAATAATTTAGTACCTTGGCCTAACTGGAATGTAAACATATTCAACTCCAAACCCTACAATAATTCCATTATGGTTGGTGTAGGTTCTACCCCAAACGCCAAAAATGTAAATCATTATACTAAGTTTTTATATAAACGAATTTTATCTCATAACTTTATACACTCAACGCGGGATGAAAAGACAAAAAACATGCTAGAGAGTATCGGTTTAAAAGCTATCAATACTGGCTGCGTTACAATGTGGGGGTTCACGTCTGAGAAATGTGCAAAAATCCCGAAAGAAAAATCTACTCGAGTTGTGTTTACGCTAACAGATTATGCAAAAAATATAGAAAAAGACCAAGAACTCATTAATATATTACGAAAAAACTACAAAACAGTTTACTTTTGGCCGCAAGGTTCTGATGATTATGAGTACATCCTTTCGCTAGATTATAAAAATATACATATAATATCACCGCAGCTAGACTACTACAGATCACTATTGCAATCTGGTTCTATCGATTTTGTTGGCACGCGCTTGCACGCAGGAGTGTTTGCTATGCAAAATAATGTGCGTAGTATCATATTAATAGTAGATAATCGTGCTCGTGACATCCAAGAAAACTACAATATTAATGCGATAGAGCGCGATGAATTAAGTGTTAAATTAGATGGTATGATAAATTCCACATTTACCACTGATATAAAGATAAACCAAGATAAAATAAACGAGTGGAAAAGCCAGTTTTCTAAATAAAATGTCCAAAACCTCATCCCTCATCAAAAACACCATCATCATAGCGCTCGGCAAGATATCGACGCAGTTTATTAGCTTTTTATTATTGCCGCTGTACACTGCTTATCTGGCGGCGGGTGATTTCGGCGTAGTTGATTTAATAACAGTCATAGTTTCATTAACAGCTCCAATTATTATGTTGTCGCTAGAGATGGCAGCTTTCCGATTCTTGATCGATGGGCGAGGGGTTAAAGAGCGGCAAGCTTCGGTCATTACCAATTCGTTACAAATGGTGGTTTATAGTACGCTGACAGCTTCATTGGTCTATGTAGTCGTAATGCAGTTTGTCGTGATACCGTACGCCTGGCTAGCACTCTGTTCGGTGTTGGCGTCAATTGGCTCAAACTATTGTTTGCAGGTTGCCCGCGGGTTTGGCGATAATGTCAAATATGCCATTGGCAGTGTTATCGCTGGAGTTTCAGCAATCTTGCTAAATATATTGTTTATCACTGTATGTAAAATGGGTGCAACTGGTATGCTTTTAGCGACGGTAATTAGCAATATGCTATCCGCGTTATATCTGACATATTCATTAAAAATACAAAAATACATCAATATTAAACTAATAAACGCCGATAAAAAGCGCGAACTGTTACAGTATTCGCTACCGTTAATTCCGAATGGCGTGTCGTGGTGGATTGTCAATGCTGCCGACCGTATGATCATCGCCGCGATGCTAGGCGTGACTGCTAATGGTATTTATGCTGTTGCTTATAAATTTCCGCAAATTTTTACCGCTATTTATAGTTTTTTCGGGCTGTCTTGGACAGAGTCGGCGTCGGTTCACATAAAATCAGCAGATCGCGACGCGTTCTTTTCCAAAGTTGCCAATATGAGTTTGCGCGTCTTCGGCAGTTTTAGCGCTATTTTAATCGTCGGGGTGTCAGTGTTTTTCAACATTTTAATAAACGTAAAATATAGCGAGGCGCGGTTATACGTACCACTGCTTATCGTGGGGTCGTTATTTAATTCTATCGTTGGTATTTACAGTGCGATTTACATCGCTAAGAAAGAAACTCGCCAGGTGCTAAATACTTCAGTCGTGGCGGCGGCTATCAGTATCGTGCTTTCTGTGATTTTGACGCCGTTGATTGGATTGTACGGACCGGCTATAGCGTTAATTGCTGCTTACCTCGGTATGGCAGTCTTTCGCCATTTTGATGTTAAAAAGTCTATTAAAATAACTTACGAGCCAAAAGCTATTATAGAAATTACCGTGTTGTATATAATATGTATAGGCTTGTATTACGCAAATTCTGCCTATGCCACCGCAGCCAATGTGGTACTAATCGGGGCGGGCGTCGTGTTTATTAATAAGAATACGCTTAAAATAGCCAAAGATACTATATTAAAAAAGACGCGCGGATTAAAGCAAAAACAAGCCGATAAGCTAATACAGGAATGGGATTCTGAGAATGGCGCAGACTAAGAAATTATCTAAAATCCACCTGCTTCTCCCGCTACTTTGGATGGTAGTCATTTTCATGCTTTCGCACCAGCCAGCTTCGGTTTCTAGTGGGCAGAGCGGCGTGTTTGTCGAACAGCTGCACTACATTGCACCGAGTATTGATCAGCAGCTACTAACTTTTTTGGTTCGCAAAGGAGCGCATATTTTTGCTTATTTCGTGCTGGGTATTTTGGCGTTTAACGCCTTATGGCGGGTGGATTTAAGTAAGTTCAAATTTAACCGCCCGGCTACGCTGTCAATCATTGTTTGCACACTTTACGCTGCCAGCGATGAGTTCCACCAGCTATTTATCATCGGTAGAAGCGGCGAGTTTCGCGATATTATGATAGATAGCTGCGCCGCAATGGTTGGAGTATTTATAATAAGTATTTTTGTAAGAATATTGCAAAAAAGTAAAAAATAGAGTATAATATATAAGATATGGTGTCTGAAGTTACTAAAACTACTAAACTAAGCGTCGGCTTGCGAAGAATGGTCGCTGGCGTTTTATTATTATCATTTATAGCGCTGATTATTAGTATCTGTCAGGCAGGAATCGTACCTGAGCGTTATTTGTGGATTGGGCTGCCGATTTACGGAGCGGTAACTGCCGGTATAATTTGGGGCTTGATCAGCCGGAAACGCTTTGGCAATATGCATGCTGGCGTACTGGTAACGCTTGGCATAATCGCTTTGGCGATTACTGCTGCGAATATTTATATTATCAGTACGGCGCGAGCTTTTGATAATCTGACATCTTCGGTACAGAGCAGGAAATCGTCGTATGTTGAATATGTGATTACTGCATATAAGGATCGTAATACATCGCTTAATAATGCTCAATCGGTTGGAATACTTTCGGCCGATCCGCTTTATAATAAAGTGACTAAGGCAGTCAAGGATGAAACTTCTGCCAATCAACAAGCGCTGGATAGTTTGGCTGAACTTAAGAATAAACTCGAATCAGGCGATCTGCAGCTGGCAACTATTCGCAAGGCTAATATGCCAATTATCGAAGAAGCTGATAAAACTTTCTACGATAATTTGGTAGTGTTGCAGACTATTCGCGTGGAAGGGGAGGCTGCGAAGCAGTCTTCGGCGATTAATGTTGATAAGCCATATGTTCTTTACATCAGCGGCATTGATACGGCTGGCAAAATATCTACCGTATCGCGTAGCGACGTCAATATATTGATGGTGGTTAATCCAACTAAACATTCGATTCTACTGGTAAATACGCCGCGCGATTATTATGTGCAACTGCACGGCACGACGGGCTTGCGCGATAAGCTGACGCATGCCGGGGTGTACGGTGTTGATATGTCAGTGAAGACATTAGAGGATTTGTATAGTATTAATATTCAGCACTATATCCGCATCAATTTCACTTCTCTGGTAACTCTGATCGACGCTATTGGTCCAATTGAAGCTTATTCGGACTACGATTTTAAATCTTATCATAAGGGGTATAATACACTGAACAGCAAGCAGGCTCTGGAGTTTTCGCGTGAACGTTACAGCTTCCAGGAAGGCGATCGCCAGCGCGGGCGCAACCAGCAGCACGTTATCGAGGCGATTATCGCCAAGTTGTCGCGTACCGAAAACGCCGTGAAATTACCGCAGATTGTCGATACTATCCGCAACTCCATCGAGACTGATTTATCCGAACAGTCAATCAAGGCGATCATCCGCAAACAACTTGACGATATCCATCCGTGGAAAGTCGAATCGACTAACGTCGACGGCGCAGGCGCCATGGAGCCAACTTACAGCTACAGCGGTACGCCGCTTTACGTGATGATTCCGTCCAATGAATCGGTTGATGCTGCCAAAGCGAAGATTTCGGCATACTTACAACAATAATTAATACCACTTTACTTTCTGCAGTAGGCTGCTTATTGTAACAATGTGCAATAGGCTATTTCACAGCAGATTCTGGTTTGATAGCCCTTTTCATACAGCTAACGATAACTTTGCGCGTGCGCTGGCGGATGGCGTGGGTGGCGGTAGTTAATGAGTGTAGCGTAATTTTTTGGTTCTTTTCGGCAATGTGCTTTAGATTCTTTTCGACGATAAACGGGTCTAGTTTGCCATATATAATATCGGTGTCGATGCGTGTTTCGGCCAATTTGCGGCTAGCGTTTTGGCTGATAATACCAGCTAACAGCGTATCGCGAAAGGCGCTAAAATTATCCTGGGTCAGCTGCGTTTCTGAGAAGCCAGCTAGTCCCAACTTAGAGTATAAATCGTAGCCTACCACCACTGCCTTGGGTGTTTTTAACGCTTGGCGATAGATTTCGCGCAGTAAATTGTCCTGGCGTAATCGCGCCGCGCCTGTCTGAGAGCTATCACGGTAAATCGGTGGCGCCACCAAGATGCAGCGCTTAACAATACCCTTATACATACTAGCGAACTCAATCGCCACCAGCGAGCCAAACGAATGTCCGACCAGCACTACCGGACCGCTCAAGCCATTCGTCAAGCAGGTAGCCAGCAGGTGGCGGGCTTGTTCGCGGGCACTATACATCCGCCGTGTTTGCGCCAGATAAGAATCGCCGTGGCCCAACAAATCAACTACGATATAGTTGCAGTCAGCTGGTACATTTTCGATAAAAGGTCGCCACAATTCACCAGTATCCGCCAGACCGTGAACAAAGACATAAGTCACCGCGAATGGCCGCCGCAAACGTTTAAAACGGACGCGCAATCGATAGGGAACGTGCAGCATCTTGTGCAGGATTTGGTCGCGGAACTTATGCTTGGCCGCCATCAACGTCTACTTGTCTAATTCTTTCAAGCGAGCAATTCGCGCCTCGGTCGACGGGTGAGTCGAGAAGAGAGCTTGCAAGCCGCCCAGCGAGAACATATTCGAAAACATTAGATGAGCTGAAGCTTCTTGGCTTGGCGATGGTGCAATCGGCGGTACGCTAGCTTTCCAGTTTTCTAGCTTCATCAGCGCCGACGCTAAATCATCGCCAGTGCCGAGAATACTGTGGCTATACTGATCAGCCGCATACTCGCGGCTGCGCGATACTGCCATCTGGATCAACATCGCAGCGATTGGTGCCAAAATTAACGAGGCAATCGTCGCAAAGACATTACCGCCGTCATCGTCGTCCGACGATCCGCCGAATAGAAAGGCTAGCTGCGCCAGATAACTAATCGCACCCGCCAGCGTCGCGGCGATGGTCGAGATTAGCATATCGCGATGTTTGACATGACCTAATTCGTGCGCCAAAACCGCCCGCAGTTCATCCTCATCTAGAATATCCATGATACCAGTCGTTACCGCTACAGCAGCATGCTGCGGCGAGCGGCCTGTCGCGAAGGCATTAGGAATCGGCGTCTCGACGTAATAAAGTTTTGGCATCGGCAAATTCGCTTGGGCTGTTAACTCGCGGACGATACGCTCGACCTGCGGGTAACGATTGCCCAGCGGTTGGGCACCTTGCATCTTAATTACCAGCGACGAACTAAAAAAATACATGAAAAAGTTAGACACCGCCGCTAATCCTAATGCTATCAGCATACCTTGCTGGCCGCCAAACACATAGCCAACCATCATGAATAACCCTGTCAGAATTGCCATAAGTAGGGTAGTTTTGAAAATCTGCTTCATATCTGCAGCTTATTATAGCAAATTACCTTAAAGCTATCTTAAAGAACGTACCAGAGGGTTGCAGCAAAACGGCTTGTCGATATATACTAATCATAAGCAACTCTAAATTAGGGGGCATCACGTCTAACTATATTGATCGGTTTTGGCATCACCGCGCCAGCGAAGCAATTATGCTCATCCTCGCTGTTGTAGCTGGATTGTTTGCTTGGTCTATTGGCGGTGGAAAATCTCCAGAAGACCCTTTGTACGTGTCTATACTACCGGGCTCGTTAGCCGCGATTGCTTTCGTAATTACTTTGGTATCATATTTTGCTGTTAAGCGAAACTTTTACCAATCGCTGCTAATTAATTATATCTTGTTGACCGCAACGGGCTGGCTGCTAGTTTTTGCCTCTAGCAATCAAGGAGTGCCACATCTAGCACTGTTTGCGACAATCATCGCTGTCGGGCCATTACTCGGGACTTATGGCCTCTTGACGGCTGTCATCGCCGCGGCGGCTGCGGTGGCGGAGCGTTTTATTATTGAGCAGACACCTTTGGGATCATTAGCAGCATTGGCTATGATGCTATTTACACCCTTACTAGCTGCAAGTTTACTGTGGCTGCGCCGACATCAATCTGTTGGCGCTAGTGAACCAATCTGCGAGAGTTTAGCTACCGTGGCTGGCCCTCAAGCTTCTGACATTGTTATCAGCGCTATCGGCGACGGGGTAGTAGCCGTCGATGCGAAGGGTATCATCACCTTGATCAATCCAGCAGCCCAGCAGCTAGTTGGCTGGGGTAATCAAGACGCCATCGGCTTGTCGTACAAATCAGTCATCAGGCTGATGGACCAGGACAATAACACTATCAAAGATAACGATAACGGCGATATTATTGCTCGCGTCCTCAACACCAACAACCCGCTCAAAACTGACGATTTCAAGATCAAGACCCAATCTGACAAAAATTTTATGGCTAGCATTTCAGTTAAGCCAATCAGTAACAAGCATAACGACGGCGCGGTGATTGTCTTTCGCGATATCACCGCCGAGCGCAGCGACGAGCGCCAGCGCGCCGAATTCATCAGCACCGCTAGCCACGAGATGCGTACACCAGTTGCTAGCATTGAGGGTTACCTCGGCCTAGCGCTTAACCCACAGACCGCCACCATCGATACGCGCGCTCGCGGTTATATTACCAAAGCGCATCAATCAGCCGAGCACTTGGGCCGGCTTTTTCAAGACTTGCTCGATATTAGTAAAGCCGATGATCACCGCCTCAGCAACAACCCAAAAATCGTTAATGTCATCGACTTCATCAAAGATATCGCCGACGGATTAACACCGAAGGCCGAAGAAAAAGGCTTAAGTGTCAATTTCGTACCATCGACTAGCGATGTTTCCAGCAAGGAGGTCCAAAACCGCCGAATCAACCCGATTTTATATGCTAATGTCGATAACGACCACCTCCGCGAAATCGTCCAAAACTTGATTGAAAATGCTATCAAGTACACGCCGTCGGGCAGTATCACCGTTGACGTAACTAGCAACAACGACCAGGTGACGATAAGCGTCGCCGACACTGGCATCGGCATCCCGCCAGAGGACGTTGGCCATCTCTTCCAGAAATTCTACCGCGTCGATAACAGCGACACCCGCCAGATCGGCGGTACTGGGCTGGGCTTATACTTGTGCCGGCGACTAGCCGAAACTATCGGCGGACGATTGTGGGTTGAGAGTGAGTACCAGCACGGCAGTACATTTTTCTTGGCTATTCCACGAGTTGATCATGTTGCTGCCACTTTTCTAAATGATAACAGCGAAACCGAAAATAACACCAGCATTGATAAGTTATCAGCCGAAGACATGCTAGCTAGCAATGCGCCAGAAATTCTAGCGGTTGCGCCAGCGGCTGCCGAGTTTGAGCAAACGCCGCTCGACACACCAACAGCTCCGACTCAGACCTTCACCGATACCAGCTTGCTCAACTATTCGCCGCCGCCAGCACCCAAATCGAACGATTTAACCCAAAACGCGGCCAATACAACCAAGCAATTTACCAACACGCCGCTTAGCGATATTGAGGCCGCACCCGACAAATACGCCGAACAATTGCGCAACGAAATCAGATTAAACGTCCCGCCGCGGCGAAATTAAAACTATAGGGTATAGCATTTTTAAACCATAACCGTTAAAATAGGGGTAAGATGACAAAAATATTACTAGTAGAAGACGACAAAAGCCTCAGCGAGATTTATAGCGTACGGCTGCGCGCCGAGGGCTACGACATATTATCTGCCAGCGACGGCGAACAAGCCTTGGCGCTTGCCATCAAAGAAGTACCCGACCTAATAATTAGCGACGTTATGATGCCGAATATTAGCGGCTTCGACATGCTGGATATTCTACGCAGCACCACCGAAACGCGCGGTATTCACGTCATTATGATGACCGCTCTGTCAAGCGATGAGCAGCGCCAACGCGGCATGGCGCTCGGCGCTGACCGCTACCTAGTCAAGTCGCAAGTCGGCATTGAGGACGTCGTTCGCACCGTCCACGAAGTTCTCGGCGACGCCTCAGTACCAGCCGAAACGCCAGCGCCTCTTGTCAACGAGCCAAAACGAGCTACTATTGAACCTGGCCCTAGCGCTAGAGCAACGGAGCCAGCGCCAGATAACAATTCTCCAGAAAAAGCTGAAAGCGATAATACTAAAGCGAATGAACTAAGTCCAAACCCCGAAACTCCAGGAGGCCCAGCTTCTAGCTCTAGTCTAGCAGCCAACTCGACCGCTCCAACACCGGCTAACCCAGCGCCGACCGATACGGCGGCAGCTACCGCTACAACGGTGCCTGCCAGTACTACCGCAGCGACACCTCCAACCGCCCCTCAACCAGCACAGCCAGAACCATCAGCTATTCCTGCAGCTCCATCGGCACAGCAGCCAAATCCGCTAGTTACCGCACCGCGCGAAACTCCAGCAGCTAGCGCGCCTGCCGCCGTCACTAATATCCCAGTCACTACTCCGGTTAATCCAGTACTTAGCCAAGCTGCGCCCGCAGCTACTTTGCCGCCGCCAGCTAGCGCGGCAACTGCACCGAGAACTAGCACTTTGCCGCAACCAATCGCGCCGTTTTCAACTAACCGGCCAGGTTCGTCAGGCCGAGTGATCCAGCCAATCACCCCAACTGATCAAGAACCAATTGATTACACTGCTCGCATGAGCGAGGAGCTAGCTACCTATCAAAACCTTAACACTATCCCGGCACCACAGGCCAACCCTACGAATGTGTTCCCTCAGGCCACGCCAGCAGCAACCCCTGCGGCCGCAGCCGCGCCAACTCCAGCGCCAGCTGCACCCGAGCCAGCTTCTATGGCAACAAACCCAGCGCCATCAGTAGCGCCGACTTCACCGTCTGCCAGTACTACCGCAGCGACACCTCCAACCGCCCCTCAACCAGCACAGCCAGAACCAGCAATCACTCCTGCTACACCAGCGTCGACTATACCTCACATAATGCCAGGCCCAGCCGCAGTTGCTGCGCCAATCAGTAATATGACCGCATCAGCAGGGGGCGCTTTGAATAATCCTTCCGCGCAGCCTGCGCTTAACGCCACACCGCCAGCTGTACCAGCTATACCAGCGCCAAACACTAGCGCACCAGAGCCAGCTGCACCATCAGCAGCACCAGCCTCTTCCGATGAAGCCGGGTTAAAGTTTGAAGAAACCGCAATTTCCTCAAGCCAACCAAAATAATCTTATGGTAAGCCAAAAATCAGCTAGTGGCACCGAAACGATTCGCCTCAATAAATTCTTAGCGCTCCAACTCGGCATTTCGCGGCGCGAAGCCGACAATCTCATCTCGACAGACACCGTCACTATCAATGGTAAGCCAGCGACGCTTGGCACTCGTCTATCACCAACTGACACCGTCAAAGTTGCTGGCCGCGATATCAGCTCTTATGCTATCAAGAAAGTCTATATCGCTCTCAACAAACCAGTTGGTTACGTTTGCTCGCGGCGCCAGCAGGGTAATGCGCCGACAATTTATTCATTATTGCCGCGCGATTTACATCACCTCAAGCCAGTCGGCCGCCTTGACAAGGATAGTTCTGGCTTGATTCTGTTGACCAACGACGGCGATTTTGCTCACCGCATGACCCACCCGAGTTTTCGCAAGACTAAAATATATAAAGTCCGCCTCGACCGGCCGCTTGAGCCACTACACCAGCAGATGATTAGCGATTTTGGCGTCAACCTCGAGGACGGCCGCAGCCAGCTGGCTCTAGAGCGCCTCGACGATAGCCGCCTCAACTGGCAAGTCATCATGAGCGAAGGCCGCAACCGCCAAATCCGCCGCACCTTTGCCGCGCTCGGCTACACCGTCGTGCGACTGCACCGCGTACAATTCGGCAATTATTCGCTTGGCAACATGAAACGAGGGGAGTGGCAAAGCATTTCTGCTAGTTAACAAATTAAGTTGTCTTAATATACCTATCTTGGATTATAATAAGTACTATGTGTATGCCAAATCCCGACCCAACTCCTCATTACCAACTGACCAACCACGCCAACGACTCAATATCTTGGTTATTCAACCCACTGCACAAGCGCACATTATGTTTTGACGAGAATAGTAGTTTTTACTCTGTAGCCAGCGCACCGAGAACAATCTCGTTTGGACCGCACGCTGAATACGGCATTGACGTCTGCGCGCTTGGTCTTGAGATAATAATTATCGCAGCCTGTTTCATTGGCTGGCGAAATTTGCGGCGTTCAAAACATAAAAATAATGATGAGTCCTCCACGTCGTGGAAATCTTTCGCCGAATGGATATGTCTAGTAGCGGGCGGACTATTCTTGACGGCAGTATTACTATCGACACTGCATAACGCCATTTCAATCGGCATATTATAAATTCTGCTATACCGCTAGCGCTCGCCAAATCAACTCACCTCTGTTATAATTAAGTTAATTATGGCAACCAAACTTCCTACCGTCGCTATTATCGGCCGCGCCAATGCTGGTAAAAGTTCGCTATTCAACCGCATCATGCGTTCGCAGCAAGCCATTGTTGCCCGCGAAGCTGGCACTACTCGCGACAATGTCATCGGTAAAGCGTCCTATCAAGGCCGCGATTTTTGGCTAGTTGATACCGCTGGCCTCAAGCCCGCCGAGGACGAATTCGAAGCCAGCATCCAAGACCAAATCACCGAGGCCGCCGAGGCCGCCGACGTCATTCTCGTGGTCGTCGACAGTACCAAATACCCCAGCGACGAAGATCGCCGCGTCGCCAAAACTGCCCTAAAGAGCCGCAAGCCCGTCATTCTCATCACTAACAAAATCGATCTGAAAGGCAACCTACCTGATAGCGAATTCTTGCGCCTCGGCATCAAGTCGATCATTCGCACCTCTGCCGAACACAACTCTGGCATCGCCGACATCCTTAGCGAAATTTGCCAGCACATTCCCGCTAAAAAGCAAGCCGAACCCAGCGAAACTCTCAAAATCGCCCTTATCGGCCGGCCAAACGTCGGCAAGTCTAGTCTGTTTAATACGCTAGCCGGCAAGCAGCAAGCCATCGTTGCCAGCCGCGCCGGCACCACCCGCGACGTCAACCGCGTCCGTCTGCAATACCACGGGCAAGCGATCGAACTGCTCGACACCGCTGGTATCCGCCGCCAAGGCAAGCAAGAGATCGGCATCGAGAAGTTCAGCGTCCTGCGCACCCTCGCCGCCATTGAAGAGGCTGACATTTGCTTTTTGCTAATGGATGTCAATGAGCTGAGCACCGCTCTCGACCAAAAGCTAGCTGGTATTATCGCCGAAGCCGGCAAAGGATTAGCTATTGTCGTCAGCAAATGGGACGTCGCCCTCGGCAAAGATGCCTACACCCGTGACGCGCTGGCGCCGAAAATCTCGGCACAATTCGACTTTACACCGTGGGCGCCGTTAATATTTACCAGCTCGGTTACCGGCCAGAATGTTGCTAAATTGTTTGATTTAGCCCTCAGTATCAATGCGCACCGCCAGCAAAAAACTACTACTCGTAAACTTAATGATCTGCTGCAGCAATCAGTTCAAAAGCATCCGCCAGCCGGCCTGAAAAACACCCATCCAAAGCTGCGTTACATCGTGCAAACCGATACCAATCCGCCGTGGTTTGTCATTTACGGCAGCAATTTGAAGTTCGTCCACTGGAGCTACAAGCGTTATCTAGAGCGCCAAATTCGCGATGTTTTTGATTACACTGGCACGCCGATCAAACTATCTTTCCGCGACGAAAAACAACTCAAAGCCAACCGCGAACGCGTCGCCCGCGGCCTGGCGCCCGTCACCAAAGCCTACAAACAAGCCAAAAACGCCGAAAAACAGCTATAAAACCACATTTTTGACAAAACCCCTTGATGTTTTGTTCTATTAGTGATATATATATATTAGCTTTTGTTGACAGATGTTTGACGTTTTGTCCAAAAGTGTATTTTGACAAGCAGTTGAGAATAGAGCAAGGTGAGATTTTATGGCGTTATTTTAGCGGAAGCAAAATAGTGTCGTGAAACCTCATCTTGCTCGCCGCCATCCGGGCGCCAGAAGCAGTGCTTCCCCCGAGGGAAGACACAGGCACTCCGCCTGGATGAGGAGAGAGGTGTGCATCATGGGCACCTACTACAAGCACGCGGAGCACATCACCAGGGGCTACGTCGGGCGCAGGCTCGACACTTATATGTATCACCAGGCGAAGGAGCAGCTCCGAAGAGGGGAGCACCTCTACGTCCTGATCCAGTTCACGACGCACAGCGCCGCGCTGTGCGTCGACGACGCCAGGGAGTTCTACGAGTTTAGTAGGCTCCTCGATCCTTACGAGTTCTACGCCCTGAGCGAGGCCGCGCACTCACGCTCGGTCTAGCTCCGGACTGGCAAGCCGCCGAGAATTCTTGGCGGTCATCTCCGCCATGTGTAAATATTCTCCTGCTTGTCAGTTCGCTCCATAGATGTGTGTCTATGCTGACGAGTCGAAAACGATGAAAGCGAACAGTTTATTCAAACATCATCAGTTGCGCCGCTAGTGCTTCGCGCGTAATTTCATCTGCCCGTTCGCCGATGAATACGATTTTTGCCGCCTCCTCAGGCCTGGCATGAGTTATCTGAATTTGCTGCTCGGTCGCCTCCACGTGCTGGCGCACACCGTTGTCGTTGATAAAACATCCCTTCATTCGCCTCAGTTTATACGCCGCAAATAATTCCGGCCATATTTTCTCCAACGTCGTCGCCGTAATTTTCATGCCCGACACATCCAGTACCGCATAGGTCGGATTGTCCGGCACCGCCAGCTCGCCGTCATACGTATCAAAAAATGCCAACAGTCCCGACGGCGTGGTTAATTTACTGAGTTCAAACCGACCGTGCGGCGCGCTTAAAACCTTGGCGTAGGGCAGGGCGCGCCGTTTTATGTCGTATTCAGCTCGCTCGCTATCATTCAGCAAATCTTCCTTGGTCACCAAAATTACGTCTGCCGCTTGCAGTTCAACCTCGTGCACCGGCTCAATCCCGCGCAAAATCTCGTGCGCGTCGATCACGTAAAAACCCTGCATCAACTCATACTTATTGAAGATTTGTGCATTTATCAATTTCTCGACCAAGTTCATCGTTCGCGCCACACCCGTTGCTTCGATAAACACTGGCGCCGGAGAATTGCGACAAAAGTCCAGCAGCATCCGCGTCAACGCGTGCTTCGACGAGCAGCAGACGCAGTCGCCAGCCAACGTCGTCACCATCTCCGCCAGACCCTCCAATCTGTAGCCGTCAACATTTTCATTGGCATATTCATTTTCAATCACCCGCGCGCCCTTATAGTCACTTTGTTGCAATAAGAATTCCAACACGCTGGTCTTGCCAGCACCCAGCGAGCCGTTCACCAAATATAGCGGCACTTTGTCAACAACCGCCCGCGCCTCGTCAAACGCCGCATTAACACTAAATTCCAAATCATCATCACGTTTCGCCATACATCTATTATACGTCATCACAGCCAAGGTGCTATACTAAGGCT
>CAURIK010000012.1:0-21228 GCA_963525145.1 uncultured Candidatus Saccharibacteria bacterium
CGCGAATTCCTGCCTGCATCAGTGTGGTCAGCGGATAATAAATCATCGGCTTATCATAAATTGGCATTAGCTGCTTGCTAATAGCCTTGGTAATCGGCCACAGCCGCGTCCCCGATCCACCCGCTAGAATTATTCCTTTCATAAACCTCCTGCTTTTATGATATAAGTATAGCAAACAGATTAGCTAATTGACAAAAGTACAAAAGTAAGTTAAAATAAAAGGATGGCAAATATGGAGAAATTTTCTAAACCTGAGGTTAAAACTCAGGATACACAAGATGCTTATGAAAGCTATCTAACCAGAGTATCGGACAATTTATTTACCGACCCGGATCATCCTGAAAGAGAGCCGAGGAGCCGCTCAATTGTTTATGTACCGTATCGCCGTTTTTCCAAACAGTTACGGCAGGGCTGTCCTGAAATTACCTTTACAGATTCTAATAGTCCAGAGGTTGTTGAAGCCGTGTCTGCGGCTGATGTTATTGTTAATATTGCTCGCGGTGAAGAGGTTGTTGAAGCAGAGATTGGACACCCAGACAGGAATGTCAAACTACCGCCAGAGTCGTTGGCAAACACTGAGATGGTTGGTGATTTATATTTGCAGGCGATTGAAACGGGCAATACAGATGTACAAGTTGTTCACACTGGTAGGATGAATAATAAGACGATTGCTATGGCAACAGCGATGCCAATTTTAGCTGAGAGTGCCGGGCTTAACTATGAGGATGTGATTCATGCATCTGATGCTAAAATACATCAATTAGTAGAGGAAAACCAAGTCGATCTGAAAGCTTTGATACATGAAATTGAAGCTGATCCAACAATGCAAGACATGCAGGTTTGTATCCGGGCACTTCGGCGAATATGTGAAGCACGTCATATTGATCCAGATACCGCCAGCTCATCTGAGTTAACCAACGCACTACTGGACGAATATAAGAAATATCCGCGTATCAGCACCTCGACACTAATGAAAGAGCAGATGCTACAGAACGTTGCTGAAAAGTTACGAAGTGAAGGTAAGAGCGAAAAAGAAATTAATGAAGTAGTTGGAAAACTGGATGAGTTCACAGATGAGGAACCCGACTCGGTTGATACGGTTACGAACTTTACTAATAGCATCCCGATAATTTTATCTAAACAGTTGATTAAAGAGGGCTATGACGCTGATGAAGTTGGTGCTATGAGTACCGAACAAATGATGGAATTGTTGGCAGACACTGAAATGACAGCAGTGTTTGTAGCTGACATTGCACATATGCCGCGGGTGATGTGGCTGGCTGATTATCTGATGCCGGATAACTTTATTAGGCTGGCATTCGTTGAGAGTAGGACGGATTTGGATGAGGAAACCCTACGAAGATCAATGGAGCGCGAAGAGCGGTCACTTAATCTCACTAGAAATTGGCTGCCGAATCAGATGGGCACTAGGAATCCAGCTAAAGTCGGTGAACTAGCAGACAAGGCTTACTGGGGTAAGGATAGTATAAGTAATGAAGAAATCAATGCTAGCATTCAACAAGCAAAGTAGATAATCTAACCGAGCAGTTTATCTAATTTATCGCGCCAATCTTCTGGTATGAATCCGGTTTTTTCAATTTTCGTTAGATCTAGGGTGCTTTGCAATGGTCGCTGAGCGACACTTAGCTTACTGGCGAAATATTCAGCGGTAGAAACTGGCTGCACGTCTGAAGGTGATTTACCTGATTTTTCAAAGACAATTTTGGCAATTTCCGCCCAGCTGGTCGGTTGGCCTTCATTAGTTAGATTATATGTGCCGTACGGTGCATTCGTTTCTAGTAGATGTTTAATACCACGTGCCAAAGTATCGGTAAAGGTTAGACGACCAATCTGGTCGTTAACGACTGAAGGTTTGATATCACGCGCTGCTAAATCTTGCATGATGCTGACAAAGTTTCTGCCGTCGCCGATTACCCACGAGGTACGAATAATGTAGCGCTTGGTTGTTGTAGTGGCGACTCGATCACCATCAGCTTTAGTTTTGCCATAAACGTTAAGTGGAGAAAAAGGTTCGTCTTCGTTGTGGATTGGTTGGGAACCGTCGAAAACGTAGTCAGATGAGAACGTTACAAAAATTAAGTCGTGCTGGCTAGCGGTTGTTGCCAAGTAGCGGGTCGCGTCGACGTTAACTGTTTTAACTAGGTCATAATTGCTGGGATTCTCTGCGCTATCAACGTCGGTCCAGGCTGCAGCGTTAATAATCACTTTGGTATTATCCCAGTTAAACTCGTTGATTGCCTTTTGGTCGGTGATATCGAGTTGTTCGCGATCCAGAGCTAGTGCCTGAGGGTAAATTTTTTGTAGTGCTCGGCCGACTTGCCCGTTAGCGCCAGTGATAACTATTTTCTTGTCGTCCATTAAACCTCCACAGGAATGACATTAGCCAGCAGCGGATGCTGGGCGTCCTTTTCGGAAATAATCGCCTGGTCTTGGCTGATCGGCCAGTCAATACCGAGTGCTGGGTCAAACAGATTGACAAAGGTGTATTTGGCATCTGGTGACCAGTGGGCGTCAACCAAGTAAGTATAGGCAATGTTGTCGTCAAGCGCCTGATAGCCATTAGCGACGCCTTTTGGTACGAAAATTGCCGTGCCAGGATTGATTTCGTGCGTGAAAACTCGACCGAAGCTGTCGCCTTTACGCAAATCACACCACGCACCGAACACCCGGCCGTTAGCGGTGGAGATGAACTTATTCCACGGTTCGGCGTGCAAGCCGCGAGTGACGCCAGCTTTATCGTTAAAGCTAATGTTGTTCTGCACGATGGTAAATGACGGTAGTCCCAGTGCTTCCATTTTTTCTTTTTGGTAGTTTTCTTTGAACCAGCCGCGGTTGTCGCCGTGGACGGGCAGTTTGACGACGAATAGCCCGGGGATGGGTGATTCGGTGACGGTCAGTTCATTGTAGTCGTTTGGATCGAAGTTCATAGATTGTCCTTTCGCCATAGTTGATAATAATGTAGTCCTGCCAGAGTTTGGCAATCATTAATTTCACCGTCTCGAATCAAATCGTCGATTTCATCAAGCGTGAAAAACCGCATGTCGCCAAATACTTCATCTGATTGCTCTGTATGTCCGCTAAACGATAAATCCCGCGCCAAGTACACAGTCATCTTTTCCGTCATAAGACCGTTGCAAACATACGCTTCACCTAGTTTTTGCCAGGACTGCGCAATGATGCCAGTTTCTTCCTCTAATTCGCGCTTCGAGGCGGTAAGCAAATCTTCGCCGTCGCCTCCGCCGCCAGGCAATTCCCAGCCAAAACTCTGCGATGGATAGCGAAAGCCTCTGACAAAATAGATTCGTTCTTTGTCGTCAACTGCCACAATCATGCACGAGTCGCGCGATTCCAGGTAGCCATATGTTCCCAGATTGCCTGCAAGGTCCCGCGTTTGGTCTTCGCGGATGGTAATCCATGGGTTTTGGTATACAACCTTGCTGCTGACTTGAGTTTTTGACGGCGCTTCGTTCACGATTATTGTCCCTGTTTTGCGTAGGCTGCTTCAACCGCTTCTTTTTGCGCTTTCCACCAGTCTTCGTGTTCGCGGTACCATTCAATAGTTTGCAGTAGGCCATCGCGCATACCTGTTTGATTGTCGGTGTATTCAGGCTGCCAGCCCAGCTCGCGGCGTAGTTTGCTGGAATCCATGGCGTAGCGCATGTCGTGGCCTGGGCGGTCATTGACGTGCTCGTACCAATCTTTACCCTTACCCATCAATTCGCAAATCAGCTCAATCACCATTTTGTTATTGACGTGGTCATTATCAGCACCGATGATGTAAGTTTCGCCGAGTTTGCCTTTTTCCAGGATGAGGTGAACAGCTGAGTTGTGGTCATCGACGTGAATCCAATCGCGAACTTGCTCGCCCGTACCGTACAGTTTTGGCTTGATATCGCTCAAAATATTGGTGATTTGGCGCGGAATAAACTTTTCGATGTGCTGGTATGGGCCGTAATTGTTTGAACAATTGGAAATCGTTGCTTTGATACCGAAGCTACGAATCCAGGCTCGCACCAGCATGTCGCTGGAAGCTTTGGTGCTGGAGTAGGGGCTGGATGGATTGTACGGCGTGTCTTCGGTGAAGCGGTTTGGATCGTCAAGCTCCAAATCGCCAAATACTTCGTCGGTCGAGATGTGATGCAAACGCTTGCCATGCTTGCGGATAGCCTCGAGGATGGTGTAGGTACCAACCACGTTGGTCTCGACAAACGGCCATGGATTACGCAGAGAATTATCATTATGGCTTTCGGCGGCAAAATGGACAATGATGTCGTTTTCAGCGACTAATTTATCCATCAACTCGGCATCGCAAATGTCGCCTTCCACAAAATTGATCTGGTCAGCTACTGGCTGTAAATTGGCACGATTTCCCGCATAAGTTAACTTGTCGATAACGGTGATGTCGTATTTTGGCTTGTGTTTGACGGTATAATGCACAAAATTCGAGCCAATGAATCCCGCGCCTCCCGTGACTAGCATCTTTGTCATAAGTATAGTATATCAGGTATAATAAGTAATCGACAGAGGAGGATTATGAAAATAGTAATTGTTAGCGGCTATTTCAATCCGCTGCACGGCGGACACCTGGATATGATTGAGGCGGCAGCGGCTATGGGCGATAAACTGATTGTAATTGTTAATAATGATAAGCAACAGCTGCTCAAAAAAGGCAAGATTATCCTGGATGAAAGTAATCGGCTGCGGTTAATGCGGGCGCTAAAGGGTGTCGATCAGGTTATTCTATCAATCGACGAAGATCCAACGCAAATTAAGTCGTTGGAAATGGTTGCCGGCCAGTATCCGGGTGATGAACTGATCTTTGCTAACGGCGGCGATCGTGATACCGAAAAAGCTATTCCCGAAGCAGATGTTTGTAAAAAGTACAACATACAGATGCGGTTTGATGCTGGTAAAGGTAAGCCAGATTCGTCGACGCGAATCAACCAAGCGACAGGCAAAGAATAGACGAACGTAGGCTGTAATAGCGAGTTGCTATTAGCTTTTGGCCTGCCGTTAAGCTAAGGCGTTGTAGCTACTATTCAGAAAAACCGTTTGGATTTTGCGATTGCCAGCGCCAGCTATCAGCGCAAGCCTGTTCAATACTTAATTCGGCTCGCCAGCCTAGCTCGCGCTCGGCTTTGCTGCAGTCAGCGTAGCAAGCGGCAATATCGCCGGCTCGCCGCGGTTTGATTTCATATGGCAAGTCACGCCCGCAAGCTTTGCTAAATGCTTTGATAATTTCTAACACCGATGTGCCGCTTCCAGTACCGAGATTATAGACATTAGCCCCGGCTTTCATATGCTGCAGAGCAGCGACGTGGCCGCGCGCCAAGTCTACGACGTGAATATAATCGCGCACACCCGTGCCGTCTGGCGTGTCGTAATCGTCTCCGAAAACACCGACGCTTTGCAGTTTGCCGACAGCAACTTGGGCAACATAAGGCAATAAATTATTCGGAATGCCGTTTGGATCTTCACCGATTTGACCTGATTGATGAGCGCCAATTGGGTTGAAATAGCGCAAGATTGTTGCTTCAAACGCTGGATCGGCCGCGCAGTAGTCCTGTATGATTTGCTCGATCATGTATTTAGTCTTGCCATAAGGATTGGTTAAACCTACGCCGACTGTCGAAGTTTCGCGCAGCGGCAGCTCGCTAGGGCTGCCGTAAACAGTTGCCGAACTTGAAAAGGCCAATTGCTTAACGTTATGTTCTCGCATCGCTTCAAGCAGCGCCATAGTTGAGACGAGGTTATTATCGTAATATTCTAGCGGTTTGGCGACCGATTCACCGACAGCCTTTAGTCCCGCAAAATGAATCACTGAATCTATACTATATGTTGTAAAAATATCATCAAGTGCTGATTGGTCACGGACATCCGCTTCAATAAAAGGGATTTCGTGCCCAGTGATTTGCTCGACGCGCCGCAAACTCTCGTGGCTAGAATTGGCTAAGTTATCGATTACCACCACTTCAAAATTATTATTAATAAGCTCGATCAGCGTGTGGCTGCCAATATAACCCGCACCGCCAGTGACTAAAATTGTTTTCATAACACTAGTATACCCGAAAAAATAAATAATTGCTTAAGGCGTCTTATCTCGTACAACTTTCCTAATCTTAGTCAAGAAAAGGCCTTTGTCGAAGCGTTTAGCGGTGCGGGCGAGTTTGCTCGGATAAAAGCGGGTTTGTTCGGTGATTTTGATGGCTTTTACAATGTCGTCGACGGTTTGATGTTGAAATAGCGTGCCGATATCAGGCGACGTGACTATATCAGTGGTGCCGCCGCGTGCCAGGCCGATAACGGGTGCGCCGGCTGCCAATGCTTCGACGCTGACAATACCGAAATCCTCCTCGGCAGGATAAATAAAGCCGCGCGCAGTGGTGATAGCTTTTTCGTATTCAGCGTCGCTGGCATCGTCAAAGCGGTCGGTGCGGAATTCGACGGTTGGGCCGGCAAGCTTGACTAGCTGGTCGTGAGCTGGCCCGTTGCCAAAAACGATCAGTTTTTTGTTGAGTTTGGTAGCGGCTTTGACGGCTAAATCGTAGCGCTTATAAGGTAGTTGGCGGCCGATGGTCACGTAGTGGTCGCCTCGTTTGCGAGCAGGTGTAAAACGGCTAGTTTCGACTGGCGGATGAATTACGGTACTGCTGCGGCCGTAGTATTTTTTGATGCGTTTTTGCGTCTCGGTAGAGTTAGCGATGAAGACATCAACTTGCTTAGCCGCCTCCAGGTCAAGCTGGCGCTGATGCGGTACCAGCAGCGGCATCAGCAGGCGAATAAACGGATTAAGTTTGCCGTATCCAGGGTCGTGGCGGTATTCGTCGTAGTGGCTCCAGTAGTAGCGCGGCGGCGTATGGCAATAATTGATAATAACTTGGCTGGGGCGTGCTTTAGTGACTTGGTGGCCGTGCAAGTACGAACTAGTCAAAATAATGTCAAATTCACTAAGGTCGAGCTGGCGCATTGCTTTAACTGCTAGCGTCGGAAAAAGTTTGTAATAATTGCGCAGCCGCGGCGGTATTTTTTGCAGTTTCGAGGTGCGAATATCAAGTTTAGCAAAAGCTGGAACCTTGTCAGGATTATATATTGCCGTGTAAATCGGCGCGTCAGGAAAAGCTTCGTGCATGGCTAGCACGACATTTTCGGCGCCGCCCATAGTTGTTAAAAAGTCGCAAACAATTGCAATGCGCGGACGCTTCATTATCTTGCTCCCGTTTTGTGTAATACGACACCGATTGTTTTGAAAAGTATCCGCAAGTCTAGCCAAAAGCTCCAGTTTTGTGCGTAATAAAGCTCAAGCTCAATCCGTTCGTCAAAGCTCAAGTTGCTGCGGCCCGAGACTTGCCATAGTCCAGTCACTCCAGACTTAACGCTATGTAGTAACGCCGTACGATTTTTGCTGAATTTAACTTCTTGCGGCAAAATTGGCCGCGGCCCGACTAAGCTTAAATCGCCTAGCAGCACGTTGATAAACTGCGGAAATTCATCAAGCGAAGTATTACGCAGGAACTTGCCAAACCAAGTAATTCGCGGATCGTCGGCAACCTTGTGATCGCGCCGGTATTCGGCGGCCAAATCAGGCCGATTCATTTCCTCAAACTCGATACTGGCGTCCTTTTTGCCGTACTGAGCACCCATGGTGCGGAACTTATAGAGACGAATCGGTTTCGAAAAACGGCTCAAACGTTTAGAACGGTAAAAAATCGGTCCGGGATTGCAAATCTTTTGCAGCAACGCGATTATTATTATAATTGATCCCCAGAGCGGCAAAGTAATAATAACGGCTATCAAGTCGAACAACCGTTTAGCAATTGCTCCCCAGCCGATGAGTGGTGTTTGGCTGACGGTAATCATCGGATAGCCGAGAAAGACATCGACGGTGTTTTTGCCAGTATAAAATTCCGGTTCACCAGGGATGAAATTATATTGAATGTGAGCAATTTGCGCGGCGCTTAAAATTTGGTGATTGCGATCCTCGCTGGCATAAAGGTCGGTTTGAATAATAGTGCTAATGTTAAGTTTTTTGATATCTTTGAGTGCTGTTTCGACACGGCCGTAATGAACGATACCGAGATGTGGCGGCAACAATTTTGCTGGCCCAGCGAAGGCTACAATTTGATAACCAGATTTGTGGGTGGAGCCGAGGGACATCGCAATATCGGTCGTCGCATCAGAATTGCCAATTACTAGCACTCGGCTGACGCCGTGTCCGTAGCGGTATAGCTCATTGCGAATAGTGCGAATTATTTCGCGTACCAAAATAATGGCAATCGTTGAGCCGATTAAAACGTAAAGGGCGACTAACCTGGCCGGAAAAATATGCATACTAGTGAAGTATTCCCAGCCAATTACTAGCAGTATACCAATGAAAGTGCCGAGTGTTATACGACTCCATTCGACGAGGCGGCGGTTATAAACGCTCGGACTGTACAATCCGAGCGAAGCGAAAATCAGTATCCATACCGGGGTAATCACGGCAAAGCCGATAATATATTCGTAGGCGTAAACAATGTGCAAGAGTACGCGCTGGTCGACTTGAGTGCGAATATAATAGGCTGCGGCAAAAACAATTGCCAGCACAATCGCGTCGGCCGCCATCAGGATTAGGCTGTAAGACTTGGTGTTATGAGATGGCATTTGTCTTCATTATAACAACTTTCGTTATAATAGATAGCATGAGCAATCTCAACACCGATAATTTGGAGCGTCGGCTAGCTTCGGTAGCGCTGGTGCTGTTGGTTGCGATTATGCTAGGTTTAGCAATTCATACGCCGTTGACGGTTTTGGCGAGCACGAATTGGCCGCCGGTTGCGCTGTATGCCAAAGCATGGAAAGAAGTGTTGCTAATGGTAGCTTTTGTTCTGGTGATTATCCTGGGTTGGCGGCGCCATGCTTGGCGATTTTGGCTGCGCGATAAGTTGCTATGGTTGATTGCTGGTTTTGCGCTGTGGCACTTGGTTTTAGTAGGAATATCGTTAGCTGCGGGTAATTCAGCGGCAACTGTAATTGCTGGCCTGGTAATTGATTTGCGCTGGGGTCTAATGGCGGCGACGATGTATGGTTTTATTTATTTATATCCGCGCTATCGGCAAATTTTGTTGAAGTGTATGCTGGCGGCGGCAGCGGTAATTATTGGTTTTGCTTGTTTACAGTTGGTTTTGCCGCGGGATTTCTTGACAATATTCGGTTACAGCCAGGCAACAATCGTACCGTATATGACGGTTGATTCAAATGAGGCTTATGTGCGCTTTGGCAGCACGCTGCGCGGTCCGAATCCGCTAGGGGCGTACGCGCTTGGCGGATTAGTGTTGGCGTCAGCATTTTTGGCGGCAAAATGGCGTGATAGTGCTAAGTTGCACGTCTACGGCATTTTGGCGGCCGTTAGCTCTAGTATAGCTCTTTATATTAGTTATTCGCGGGCGGCGATTCTGGGGGCTCTAGCAGCGTTAGGCGGGCTTTTTGCTCATCAATATGGCCGGAAATTACCTAAAAAAGCTTGGATATCGATTGTTGGGGGTGGGGGAGTTTTAATTGCAGCTGCGGGCGGAGCTTATTTGCTGCGCGATACCAGCTTTATGCATAATGTGATTTTGCACGATAATCCTACTACGGGTGCTGCTAGAACCTCAAATGATGACCACCTTTCGTCGCTGCGCGATGGCGTTATCAAGGCAGCGCAACAGCCGTTTGGTGCTGGTATTGGCAGTACCGGGTCGGCATCGTTATTAGGTGATTCAGGGGTGATTATCGAGAACCAATATTTATTCATCGTTCACGAAGCTGGTTGGCTGGGTTTAGTGATTTACTTGATGATTGTGATTATCGTTTTGCGGCGGTTATGGCGGCAGCGGAACGATTGGTTGGCGTTTGGCATGTTTTTGTCTGGAATTGGCCTGAGTATCGCTAGTTTGTTCTTGCCAGTATTTGCTGATGATGTGATAGCACTAGTTTGGTGGGGCTTGTCGGCGCTGATAGCGGCACGACCGTTTGACCGGGAGCTGGTTGATTCGTTATAGTGAAGGTATGGCAGCACAAGCTCAATCGGCGGCAATTAATCCGACCAAGAGGCAGTACGAGCTTTTGTTATTTATTGATGGCTTTATAAAAGATAACGGCTACGGGCCGAGTTACCGCGAGATAATGCGGGCTCTTGACTATAAAAGCGTTTCGACAGTGGCAGTACATATTGATAATTTGATCTCCCGCGGCCACTTGCGTAAGCGTGACAATTCAGCGCGGTCGCTAGAGGTGATCGACGTGGTTGCGGCGCCAAAAACCACGCCAGAAGTTTTGGATTCGACAGACGCGATAACTGAACGCTGTATCCGCGCTAAAATAGCCGATTTGCAGAAGCAAGACGACGATAAGGCACACCAGGATATTCAAACGCTGCAATCGGCATTACAAATTCTTGGTTATGAGGAGCCGCGTGAGACGGATAGCGCGTAAACCATCGTACCGCCGGCGTTATACTGGCACTAAAGCGGCGGTCCATGCCGCTAAATCTACTAAATCTAGCGCTTGGCGATTGAAATTGCGGCGTCTAGTTTATGGCGTATATCGGCAGGTCAATTACCAAGCTGCTTCATTGCAGATAAAATTACAACGTTTGTTACGCCATAAGCATTTCCGTAAATATGCAGTTGGTGTGGCAGCAAGTTTGACCTTTCTTCTGGTAATTGTACAGTTGGCTTATCCAAGCGATAAGACCTTGCCGTTTGCGCGCGTTGACGGATTAGCAATTGGCGGTATGGCTAAAGATGCGGCGGCCAAAAAAGCTAGTCAAGCGTATAGCGACCATACTCTTAATATCACGATGAATAATTCAGACAAGCCAGCGGTTAGCATTAAACTGCGCGATATTGCTGTCTCGGTTGATAATTCGCAGCGGATCAAGCAGTACGATTATCCTTGGTATGTGCGATTGGTGCCAACTTCATTGTTTTGGTATGGTTTGAATTATGGTTCGCCGCCAGCCCCTAAATTTGCCAACCAAACGGATGCAGCTGTTAACGAAAAAATAGTTGCTCGCTGCCAAGTTAGTCCGACCAATGCTACGCTTAAAGCCAAAGGGGCGCAGCTCGAGCTGCAGAGGTCTAGGCTTGGCGGTAAATGCGATGAGGCTAAAATCAAGCAATCTGTTCGCGATATCAAACCAAAATTACATCAGCCTACAACTATTAATGTCAATAAAATAGATATCAAACCAGCGGTGAGCGATGAAAAAGCTAAGCAATTGGCGCGAAAGCTAACCAAACATCTAGCGGGAGGTATTCAAATTAAAGCTAGAGACAAAACTATCGCGGTCGATGCGCAGACGGTCTATGCTTGGCTTGACTTTACCGCTAAAGATAAAGAATTGGTGGCTACGCTGAATGCTGAACGTACTGGCAAATGGCTGAATGATGAGGTAGCGAAAATTGTTACTGTGGCGCCTGGGGTGTCGAAAATTACTACGCATGACTTCACTATTGTTAGCAAGCAGACAGGTAGTTCAGGGCAAGCACTCGATGTGGCGGTAATGCTGCAGAAATTACAAAGTACAATCGACGGCGGTAGTTTGCAGCTTGATGCCGTTACCAAGGCTGTGCCGCCGCGCGAGGAATATACGCGGACATATAGCTCGAGCGATGCTGGCTTGTCGGCTTTGATGGAAAATTTCGCCAAAGACCATCCGGGGACTTACGGCGTGTCGATGATAGAACTTGACGGCAAAAAGCGCCGCGCCGAATACAATGGCGATAAGCAATTTGTAACAGCTAGCACCTACAAATTGCTAGTGGCTTATAGCTTGCTAAAGCGTATTGATAGCGGTGCGCGCAGTTGGGATAGCGATCAAGCATGCTTTAATAAAATGATTAGTTTGAGCGATAATGCTTGCGCGGAAAGTTTCTTGAACGCAATTGGAGTTAGTACTTTGACTAGCGAAGCTAACGCCATTGGCCTTAAGAACTCGACATTTATGAAAGGCGGCGGACCGTATACGACAGCAAATGATCAAGCCCTGCTGCTAGGTATGATTGCAACCGGCCAAAACTTTTCGAGCGCCAACCAGCAGCGATTATTAGAAGCCATGAAGAAAAATGCTTATCGTAAAGGTATTCCAGCAGGTGTATCGGGGACGGTTGCCGATAAGGTTGGCTTTATGAATGGATTATTACATGACTCGGCGATTGTTTATGGTTCGCACGGTACGTACGTACTGTCAATTATGACCGATGGCGCTAGTTGGGAAGCGATTGCTGATTTGGCAAAACAACTTGATGCGCTGCAGGCGCAGTAGACTTTACACCTTTTGTATAATAAGTTACAATACTGGTATCTGCGGCGATAGCAGAATGTATTCCGGCATAGCTCAGTGGTAGAGCGGATGGCTGTTAACCATTAGGTCGCTGGTTCGAGCCCAGCTGCCGGAGCCAAATTGATAGATAAATTGCCTGGTATACTGGGCAAATGGCCTCGATAGGTTAAGTCAAGGCCTTTTTAAATAGATTTTATAAATAGTTTACTATTGCAGCAAACATTAGGGTAAGCGTGTAATTTTCGTTGTATTTTATACTATAATACTTGAAAAAATTGTTAAGTAATGCTAGCATAAAAGCGTAAACTAAATTAAAACACAAATGTGTACAGGAGAAAAACAATATGGGTGTTCCCTATGTCAAATTGGCTAGTGCTGTGTCAGTGGCAGCTGTTGTTGGCGCAGTGGTGTTTAACTCGCCAGCCAATGCTGCGCCGACTGCATTCACGTGGACGGGCGCTGCTGGCGACCACAAAATGTCAACTGCTGGCAACTGGAAAGACGGCCAAGTACCAACAGAGGGCGCTAAGCTGGTATTTACATGTGCCAACGGAGCTAGCGAGAAGATTCAGAATGATTTGAACGTTGCTTTGTCTGGCTTGGACGCTCAAAAAATGAACAATGTTACTGCTGCTCCGACATGTGCTAGCTATACGATTGATACGCTGAAATTTACATCGGATGCTGAGTTTAGCGGCGGACACACTAGCTCTGGCGATAAAGATGAAGATAAAATTCCTCGTATTTACGTTTCAGGTGCTATAACTGGCTTATCAAACCTGAAATCTAACGGATTCGACGGCAAGTTCACTAGCAGGCCGACGATTAACCGTTTTGAGGTCGCTAATAGCGGATGTAATAATATAAGTTACTATATAAATGCTCCAGAGAAAGTTGTTGGCGAAAACGCTAGCGTACCGCTAGAAGGTGCTAATAACATTACAGTTAAAAGTAGTGGCGAGCTAGGAGTTAAATATGCTGATAACGAAACAAGTGCCAGCAAAATTACTTTCGAAAACGGCGCGATGATTTCCCATGGAATAAGTTGTTTTGGCTCTGGTGGCGGTTCTTCAAACGTGACAACAGTTCTATCTGGCGACATTGTACTCAATGGCAATGTTGAATATAAATTACTCTCGAATGTGACAGTGAAGATTACCGGCAAGCTCAGTGGCCCTGGTAAACTGGTTGCTCACAAGGATAACAAGGGTACTCTGCTAGTCGAATCTTCGGACAACACCAGCGGTACGCCGAATGGCCAGCACGGTAATGCCCACGAAGCTAAACTGATAAAATTGGACGGTGACAAACCTAATGAGCCAGTGAATGTAAAAAAAGGTGAAACAGTCTTGCTAAACGGCAGCCGTTCTGATGTTTATGTCGATGAGGGCGGTGTATTTGGCGGTAATGCTACGGTAAAGAGTCTTAACGTGGCAGGTGTCGTTGCTCCAGGCAATTCGCCAGGTAAGATTACTGTACTGAATAGCTTTTCTATGCAGGGTACTGGCGTGTACAAGGCAGAAATTCTAGACAAAGATCATTATGATCAGATTGTTGCGCAGAGCGTCCAGCTTAGCAACGGTGGTAATTCTTCGAAATTAGAGCTGGTATATCTGCCTGGCGGTACCATCAAGAAGGGTGATACCTTTACGATTATCAACAATAACGGTAGCGCTCCAGTTCAAGGGACATTCAATGGTTTGCCCGAAGGTGCAGAGTTCGCTGTGGATGGCGCAACCTTCAAGATTAGCTATGTCGGCGGCGATGGCAACGACGTTGTACTAACGGCGCAGAATGATTCGACGGGTCCGAAGGCTCCAAATACAGGCGGCGAAAATGTAGCAGTTAATTTGGCTGGAACTATCGTTGGTGTGGCTTCGGCAGCAATCCTGCTATTCATGGCAAAACGAAAGAGTTTTGGCAAGAAATAACCAAGACTTATAACGATTAAGATTGGAGGCAGGCACGCCGTAAGCGGTTTGACGCGAGGCGTGCCTGTTAGTTATAATGAAGCAAGCAATGACGCAAAGAGAACGAGTTGCTCGTAGTCTGGAAGTACTGCCAAAAGCACGAGGCCGGGTAGTCGTACCGCGGCGCAGATTAGCGAATGATGTTGTAGCGGGCGCTGCTAGCCAGCCGAGTATGAAGCGAATTATGGATATCGCAGTGCAGCCTGCCTCGCCAAGTCCAAAAGAGCAGTCTCTCCAAAACAAAAAACCTAGAGATTATACGAGAATTAATAGAAAGCTGGCTCGGACAGCTCGCTTGCTTATTATTTATGAAAAACTAACGGCTGCTAGCCAAATGGGCGGCGAAAAACGCTCCACCAAGCGGCGCTTAAAAGAAATCATGAGCGGTAATTTTCGCAAGAAATTATCTGGTGTTGCGGCGTCGATTCTCTTGCTGGTTTCGGTATATTCATTAGTGGACTCTTGGCTGTTAAATAATCGGATAAAAGATACTGTAAATACAGCGACGGTGGCTGCACGCAGCGATGACCCGAATGATCGACGGAGCAATGAAGGTAAAGACGAAACAAAAGTTTCTGGCGACGCCATCGCTAAATACAAGGTAGCTGCAGATTTACCGAGAGTGATTACTATTGAGAAGCTAGGGGTTAAAGCTCGAGTATTGCCGATGAGCGTTAATGCCGACGGCTCAATGCAATCGCCTGTCAATATTTTTGATACAGGATGGTATACTGGCAGCGTCAAGCCGGGGCAGCCGGGAGCATCTATTATTATTGGCCACGCATCTGGTATGACTTTGGGGGGAATTTTTAATAAGCTAGAGTCGCTAAATGTTGGCGATACAGTCAGTGTTGAACGCGGTAACGGCCAAATGTTGCGCTACCAGGTGGTCAAAAAACAAATAATTAAGCTATCTGATGTTGATATGAATAGTTTTATGCGTCCAGCTGATGGTGTGTCTGAAGGCTTGAATCTGATGACTTGCGCTGGGGAGTGGATAAAAAACTCGCAAACTCGCGATCACCGGGCGATGATATTTACCAAGCGAATATGATTAAACTAGTTGACTGTGCAAATGTAAATAATACAATGTAAAAACCTTGACTAGCACTATATATTGGGTGTAAATTTGTATGTAAGCACTACATATGGTGTTTTCGTAAAACAAATACACGATTAAGTGTCGCTCCGCAGGGGTAGATCCGGAGCGTTTTAATGATGCATTCAGGAGGGTAATATGTATCAAACAATCAAAAAGCGCGACGGCCGTAAAGTGAAGTTTGACGCTTCCAAGATTACTAAAGCGATTGCTCGAGCTGGCGCTGAAACTGGCGAATTCGACGAAAAAGCCGCTGCTAAGCTTACTGATAAAGTACTTAAACAGCTAGAAGCTCGCCAGACGCGTCTCGTGCCGGGTGTTGAGGAAATCCAGGACATCGTCGAGGACACGCTGATTGATTCTAAGTTTAAGAAAACTGCCAAAGCCTACATCATCTACCGCGACCAGCATAAAAAATTGCGTGAAATTACATCCAACGCGCACGTCGATTTGATCGATAAATACGTCAATAACTTGGACTGGAAAGTCAAAGAAAACTCCAATATGGGCTATAGTTTGCAGGGTCTGAATAACTACGTTTCGGCAGAAATTACCAAGACCTACTGGCTGGATAAGATCTATTCGCCGAAAATCGGCCGGGCGCATAAAGAGGGCGATTTACATATTCACGATCTGAATCTATTGAGTGTCTACTGCGTCGGTTGGGATCTGATGGACTTACTGCGCCAAGGCTTCACTGGCGTTAAAAACAAAGTTGCTTCCAAGCCAGCTAAGCATTTCCGCTCGGCACTGGGCCAGGTAGTAAACTTCTTCTACACTCTGCAGGGCGAGGCGGCTGGCGCTCAGGCGTTCTCTGATTTTGACACACTCTTAGCGCCATTTATTCGCGCTGATAAGCTGAGCTATGACGAGGTTAAGCAAGCGCTGCAAGAATTCGTCTTTAACGTTAACGTACCAACGCGGGTTGGTTTCCAGACACCGTTTACTAACATTACGCTTGATCTGGAATGCCCGAAGCACATGGCTGGCAACCCGGTGATTATCGGCGGCGAGATGCAGGATACCAACTACGGCGATTATCAGGAAGAGATGAATATGCTTAATAAGGCGCTGCTGGAGGTGCTGTCTGAGGGCGACGCCAACGGTCGAGTCTTTACCTTCCCGATTCCGACAGTCAATATTACCAAGGATTTCAACTGGGATAATCCGGTCATTGAAAACCTTTGGGAAGCTAGCGCCAAATACGGCATTCCGTATTTCTCCAACTTCATCAATTCCGATATGGATCCAGAGGATGCGCGCTCGATGTGCTGTCGCTTGCGCATCGATAATCGCCAGCTGGAGTATCGCGGCGGCGGTCTGTTTGGTTCGAATCCGATGACCGGTTCAATTGGTGTGGTGACGATTAACTTGCCGCGGCTGGCGCTGAAATCAAAGAACGAGAAAGAGTTTTTCAAGGGTCTGGGCGAATTGATGGATATGGCGCGCGACAGCCTGGAGACCAAACGCAAGGTGCTGGAGCAGCTGACCGATTCGGATATCAGCCTGTATCCGTACACCAAGTTTTACCTGCGCGATATTAAAAAGCGTTTCAACGAGTACTGGAAAAATCACTTCTCAACCATCGGTTTGATTGGTACTAACGAAGCGGCGTTGAACCTGCTGGGCGTTGACATCGGTACCGAAAAGGGCAAGGCGTTCGCCGAGAAGACGCTTGACTTCATGCGCGATCGTTTGGTGGAGTACCAGAAAGAAACGGGCAATAATTACAACCTGGAGGCGACGCCGGCTGAGGGTACAACCTACCGTTTGGCTCAAATTGACAAAGCCAGCTTCCCTGATAGAGCACACTTTGCCAATGGTTTGGGTGCGGCGGTCAAGCATCCGTTCTACACCAACTCCAGTCACTTGCCAGTCAATTACACCGATGATTTGTTTGAGCTAATGGATTTGCAGGATAATTTGCAGACCAAATACACGGGCGGTACGGTGATTCACTTCTTCCTGGGTGAGCGTATGGATGATCCACAAACACTCAAGAAATTGGTCAAGACAATTTGCGAAAACTACAAATTGCCGTACTTTACCTTTACGCCAAGCTTCTCGATTTGCACCAATCACGGCTATATCGTCGGAGAGCATCCAGAGTGTCCGAATTGCGGCGAAGCGACTGAGGTTTACTCGCGGGTGGTTGGTTTCCTCCGTCCAGTTGCGCAGTGGAATAACGGTAAGCAAGCTGAATTTGACATGAGGGAGCATTATGACGATGCCGCCGAACACCAGCGAGCTTGCGCCGTCGCTGTCCCAGCTTAGGGTGGCGATTGGCGGGATTCAGAAGCTGTCGCTGGTGGACTATCCAGGGCACGTGGCGGCAGCGCTGTTTCTCTCTGGCTGTAATATGCGCTGCGGCTATTGCCATAATCCTGAGCTGGTGCTGCCCGAGCGCTTGGCGCCAAGTATCCCAGTCGAGGAGGCGATAATTTTCCTGAAATCGCGCATTGGTCGGCTGGACGGTGTGGTGATTTCTGGCGGCGAGCCGACAGTTAACGAAGATTTGCCGGTGCTGTGCCGGATGATCAAGGGCCTTGGTTTTGATGTCAAACTGGACACCAACGGCACGCATCCTGACATGGTGCGCGGTATGGTCGAGGAGGGGACGATTGATTTCATCGCCATGGACGTCAAGGGCCCGTTGGAGAAATATGTGGAGATTGCGGCGCGGCCGATTGATCTGGAGGCGATTAAAGCTAATGTGCGGCTGATGATTGATTCGGGAATTGGCCATGAATTTCGGACGACGATCGTCCGCGAGCAGCTGGAGGTGGAGGATTTTGAGAAGATTGGCGAGCTCGTTAAAGGTGCTAAACGGTTTGCTTTGCAGCATTTTCGTACTGGCACGACGATTAGTCCGAAATTTGCCAACTACCACACCTTTACTGACGAAGAATTTAGAGCCGCTCAAAAAATAATGGAAAGGTATGTCGAAGAATGCGTGATTCACTAACTGTCGAAATTGTGCGGGTGCGCCAGGAAAATCCTGAGGTGACGACGCTGTATTTTGCGCGGCCGTTTGACTTTATGGCGGGGCAATATATCACGGTGTTTATCGAGGGCAGTCAGGTGCGCGAAGGCAAGGCTTATAGTATTTCTTCGCGCCCGCATGAGGAATTGATGTCAATTACCGTCAAAAATGTGGGCGGCGAATTCTCGAGTTATTTGTGTTCGCGCCATGTTGGCGACACGCTGCAGATTAGCCGGGCGTACGGCGATTTCAACCCGCAGACTGAGCGGCCGCTGGTTGGCATCGCGGCGGGGTGCGGGCTGAGTCCGATTTGGAGTATTTTGGCGGACGCCCAGCAGCCGACTTTTCTCTATTTTAGTCAAAAATCACCGGAATATATGGTGTTTAAGGATGAGCTAGCGGCGTCATCCATTCAGGTCAAAAAGTTTAGTACTCGTCAGCAAGTTGAGGAGAAAGATGGCTGGCATAACGGGCGGTTTGAGGTGGCGAAAATTGTTAGCGAAGTGCCGGATGAGGCGCATTTTCTGGTCTGCGGCAGCCTGCCGTTTGTGCGCGATGTTTGGCAAAAACTAACCGCCGCTGGCGTCGACGAATCACATGTTTCAACGGAGACATTTTTTGAGCAATGAGCGAGGTGACGGCACCAGTTTTGGACAGAGCGTCGACAATAGGCGAGGCTGGCGAAGGATTTGATGTATTTTCGTCGTCGAGAGGCGGTTCAGCAAATGAGGATTTTTCAACGGGGATTGATAGTGAGGCAACTACCGCTGGCGCGGACGATTTTGATTTGGTGGCGGTGGCAAATGGCGAAGAAACGCTTGATACCACGATAAACAATAGTGATAATTCAAAAGAAACATCGAATTCAGTCGATCCGGCAATGTGTCAAAATTTCGGAACGATTGCCTGTGTTGGCTGCATTTTCGCGCAAGATTGCCAAAGACGTCAAGCAGAGATGATGGCATCAAACAACAAAGATCAACCTGAGCAGCTCAGTACACTAGAGAAATTACTCCAAGAAGACGAAGATGAAGAGCCAGGCAGGATTGTCTGGGCACAGCCGACGCCTGATGACACTAGTAGAGAACAGCCGCCAGCTGCTGAAGAAGACAGCTCAAGTACGCCTGAACCTGAGTCAGAACCAGAACCTAGGCCTGAATTTAAACCCGAAGAGCAACCGCTAGCAGATACTCAATCACCTCTCTGGCCGTCTAACAAACAAAGGGAGCCATCTGAAGCGGCGCTATCTCAGGCTGCAGAGTCAAGAAGCTCAGAATCTTTGAACCATGAAGTCGACGAAAGACATAGCAAAGACGAAGAAAAATCGGCTACAGCTCCTATAGCTAATATAGTGAAAAAAACAACGAGCAGCGATGATGGCGGTACTAACCTTGAAGCCAATTCTAATTTGGCTGCTAAAGTATCGAAAGAGCCTCTTGTACAAATCGACAGCGATAATACCAATGAGCGCATCAAGCAAGATGAATTACCGCGAGCAGTAGATCATGCGACAGATGAGCTGGATAAGCTTGTTAGTCGGGGGGCAGTAACAGTACGCCGTGCTACCCAAACAGCTCAGCGTTCAAACAAACATGCCGACCAGGAGGTGTCATCAGCTGTTAATACAACTGAACAAATCTCGTCAGTTAACACTCATCAGGCGATTAAAATTCCTAAGCCAGAGGGTAATGGCAGCGCCGTTGCAGCAACTCACTCTCAGAAAGAGCCAGCGATAGAAAAAGTATCAAGCACGCTAATTGATGCTAATGATACTTTAGCCGACAGCGGGACTTCTACTGCGATCGACAGAGAAGATAGTACACAAGAGCCGCCAGTTCTAAAGCCAAAATCTATTAATACAGAGAATAATAATCTACTTAAAAAAACTACTCCGAAAAATATTACAACTAGGCCTAATAGTGATTCATCAACAAATTTTGAAGTATCAGCTGAGATGTCTTTAGAGTTTCAAAATCCGTCGATAGATAAGCAAAACTCGTTAACTGACGATAAAAAGTATAACATTAACCTCCCTTCCGCGGTTGAATCTGTTGATTATTCCAGAAAAACTCTGCCAGAAACTCGATTGGTAAACGATGTACAAAATACATCAGATGGAGAGGATTCAGCCGTAAAGCTTGTCGAGAAGGAAAGTGCGCCGTCAAAAAAAGCAGTTGTTAAAAATCATAATACACATTACAGCGATAGTGCTAGTGTGTTTAATCATATAGAGCAGGTAGAAACGGTTGCGAATACTTCTGCTGTAAAATTGCCCGCAGAAACTGCCAATTGGGCTAGCGAAAATGAAGTCTTTGTAGTTGACCGGAAAGAAAGTTTTGCTAATAACCATAGAGACGAGTTTATGCAACGCGAGGTAGTGCTAATAGATGGCGATAACGACTTGCTGATTTTACTGCAGAACGAACGAGCGCCAAAAGCTGATATTGAGCAAGACCTGGAGACGAAAAATACTGCTAAGATAAATCTTCAATTGCGTTCTGATCGGTCCTCTGAGCGATGGCCAAAATTGGATGAGACGGTAAATCTAGTGTTGCCACCGAGCAGGTCTTTAAATTCTGAACTATTATCTAAACTGGATAAGACGTCAAGCGGCTTGCAAGAGCATGACGAGACGCAAACCTCTGAACTATGGCCTAAGCTAGATGAGGCATCAAACCGATTGATTAATCAAGCGGACTTTGAAGACGATAAACTAGTTCGTCAAAAAGCTCAGCAAACAAGAATTACACAGCCAAACTAAAACGACACAATATATGTTGATTTGAGGAATGAGCATGCTAGCAGCGAGGTAGACAGTCTGCACAGCCAACCAACTGCGGACTGTACGGAT
>CAURIK010000013.1:0-20974 GCA_963525145.1 uncultured Candidatus Saccharibacteria bacterium
GCCTACAGTACTAGGACTAGCAATAATTATAATTTGGTTCACTGTTTCACGTATCATCGCAGAAAACCGTAAAGAAACTGCCATTTACCGCGCGATGGGCGCAAAACGACGAGATATCGCTTGTATATACATCATATACGTCTTAATTGTAGCACTAAGAATTGTCATCGCCTCTCTGATTTTAGGTATTGCAACTGCTTTCGCTATAGCAAATACCTACGGCAAAAACCTAACTGACACTGCAGCGACAGCCTTCGGAACAGTTGGCAGCGCGCCGCAATTTAGCATTTTTAGCCTAGAATCGCCTATAATCATAGCTGTTGTTAGCTCGATATTCATAGTCAGCCTAATTGCCAGCATTCAACCGCTGCTACGCAACGTACGCCGCAATCCAGTCCAGGATATACGCGATTAAAAGCTATTTCTTAGCATCATCACGATAAGCCTTATACTGAAAATACAACGCCGCGCACACCAGCGCGATAGCTAGCGCGAATTCAAATAGATGAAGCGGTACGTTTGGCGGCTGCTTAGCACTCATCGTATCCATAGATGTCTCAATTGAAATATACGAAACTAGCGCCGACGCAAACAAGAAAACGTAATATGCAATCCGACACTGAGTTTTATTCATAACGCTATTGTATACGCAGCCAACACTAGCGTCAAACAGCAATTGTCTCAATCGTCGCGCTCAATATGACAGTACAAGCGTACTCTGTTATAATTATACTATGTCTAAAGAAACAATTCTCACTGGCGTGCGCGCCAACGAAGAGCCAACGCTCGGTAATTATCTCGGCGCGTTCGTGCCAATGGTGCAAATGCAGAAAAAGTACGCAGGAGAGTACCAAATCAACATGTTTGTGCCAGATTTGCACAGTTTTACGACGCCAATCGACCATTCTGCGTTGTACGCCAACACCCTCAAAAACCTTAAATATTTTATCGCCGCTGGGCTCGACACTAGAGACGAAAATACTTTTATTTACCGCCAGAGTTTTATCCCGGCGCACAGCGAATTAACTTGGATCTTAGACTGCTTCACTAGCTTCGGCGAGATGAGCCGCATGACGCAGTTCAAAGAAAAGTCCGCCGAACACAGCAGCAACGTCAGTGTCGGGTTGTTTAATTATCCGGTGTTGATGGCTGCCGATATCTTACTCTATAATGCCCGCTATGTGCCCGTTGGCGAGGACCAATTCCAGCATCTAGAAATCACCCGCGACATCGCCATTCGCATGAATAATAAGTTCGGCGAATTATTCACTGTGCCTGACTCTACAGCCAAGCAAACTGAGTTTATCAAGCGCGACAAAGGTTTGCGCATTCGCAGCTTAACCAATCCGCACAAGAAAATGAGCAAGAGCTCGGACGATCAAAAATCAAAAATTAATTTAAACGACACGCCAGAACAAGCTCACAAGAAAATCATGTCGGCAACAACCGATTCACTTGGCGTTATCAATTTTGACTGGGAAAATCAGCCAGGTATCACCAACTTACTACAGCTTTTGGCGATTTTAACTGATCAGCCGCAAGAAGAAGTCAATGCCGAGTGGATTGGCCAAACACAATACGGGCCGCTGAAAAAAGCCGTAGCCGAAGCAGTAGCCAGCTTTTTGAGCAACTTCCAAGCGCGCCTCAACGCCATCACCGACGATGATTTATTGAAAGTCCTCGAGCGGTCCGAGCGCGCCATGAGCATCATCGCCAACGAAACCTTGCTCCGCGTCCAAAAAGCCGTGGGACTCAGGAGATAGCGCCAACATGCACCAATCCTCGAGTAACCAACCGTCTGAACAGGGAAGCAGCGTAATCGTATGAAAATCACCGCCAATGACTTACTGGCGATCTTGCGCCGCTTCAACGTAGCAAACGCAGACAACCTGCCGCGCCATATCGACCAGATCAAAAGTAGCAATCCTAGCCCAATCAACCAGCTGGTACGCTTTCGCTTTAACCGCCAGCATTATTTCGTGCTGATTGACGACACCGCCGAAGACCGCGAAAATTATATCATGGAGCAAATATTTACCGCCAAAAGCGACGCTCGCGGCGTGATTTTCGAAAACCCAACCAGCGAGTTAACTACCTACGGCTTGCCGTTCAAAGGCAAAGATATCTATCTGTTTCAACAGGTGAGCGACAGCCAGCGGCTGGATAGTTTGCTAGCCAAACGCTATCCAGAGACCAGCCGTTCAACCTGGCAAAAATATATCAAATCTGGCAATGTATCTGTCAACGGTACGCCAGCCAAAAGCGCCAGCCAGCTAGTCACCGAAGCCGACGAAATCGCCGTCAATCTGCCTGAAGCTACCGATTACAGCGATGAGGAGCTACCGATACTTTATCTAGACGATAACGTCATCGTTGTCAACAAACCAGCCGGTATTCTGACTCACAGCAAGGGAGCGCTGAATGACGAATTTACGGTCGCCGACTTTTTCCGCCGTTACACCACCGTCGGGCTGGAAACTAATCGCCCAGGCATCGTCCATCGGCTAGACCGCGACACCAGCGGCGTTATCATCGGGGCGCGCACTCCCGAAGCTTTTGAATTGCTCAAAAAACAATTCTCGCAACATCTCGCCAAGAAAACATACCTAGCCATCGTCGACGGTGCACCGCAACCACCAACTGCCAAAATTGATATTCCGATCGGCCGCAACCCGTCGGCGCCCAGCACCTTTCGCCCCGACCCAAATGGCAAGCCAGCGCAAACCATATACCAAACGCTCGCCGCGCACCATAATCTCAGCGCTATTAAACTCTGCCCGCAAACTGGGCGTACCCATCAGCTGCGCGTTCACCTGCGTCATTTACACACGCCGATTCACGGCGACCGCGTCTACGGCAGATCTGCCGATCGCCTCTATCTGCATGCTTACAAATTAGAAATTACTACACAGCCTGGTAAGCGCCATACATTCATCGCACCGCTGCCTGGCGAATTTACCGAACTTTTCCCGGAGCTAGATGATGAGCCTAATCTTTGAGCCGTCAACCGAGCGACAAATTCAAACGCTAGCCCGCAGTCTACCGCAAGCTTTACTTTTGACAGGCGCTGATGGCGCCGGTTTGCTAACTACAGCCAAATATTTAGCCGGTCCAGCACTCGCCGGAATTATTCAGCCCACCAACAAAGACGGACAGATTGACGCAAGCGGTATTATCCGTATCGACCAAATCCGCGACCTACGCCAATACACTCGCAGCATCGCGAACAATCAGGTTGTTTACATCATCGATGACGCCGACAAAATGAATCATCAAACACAAAATGCTTTCTTGAAATTATTAGAAGAACCAGCCCGCAACGTCCATTTTATACTGACGTCGCACCAGCCGAATTTACTGCTGCCGACTATCATGTCGCGCGTCGAGCGGCTTACTATCCGTCCGATTTCTGAGGAGTCCAGCCGGCTGCTCCTCGCTAAATATCGGCAGCCTGGCACTACAGCGATTGCTCAGATTATGTTTCTAGCAAACGGCCGGCCGGCATTAATCTCGCGCTTGGCCGGCAAACCCAGCGAGCTCGCCGATATCGGCGCCGTCATCAAAGACTCGCAGGCATTAATTGCTGGTCCGATGAATGATAAACTAACTGTTGCTGCTCGATACACCGACCGCAAAGACACCTTAGAGTTACTACGCTATAGCATTCTACTCGTTCAAAATGCCGCTGCCAAAAACAGCACGCCAGCTATCATCGACAAGCTAGCTCGTCTCAGCGAAACCTACGAGCGCATCGCCGCCAACGGCAACATCAAGCTTCAGCTTGCCGCTTTGATCGCGTGATTATGTGCTATAATAATGCATAGTATGTTTGGATTTTTACTGGTTCTAGGACTAGGCGCCGCAGCAGTCGCGTACCGCCAGTCGCCCGAAGACATTGCGAGCGACTTGCCAGCGAAATTATCGTCAAAGCTTGATAAGCTCTGGGAGATCGCTCAAGAATCGCTCAAAGCGCAAAAATATCTGCGCGCCGAAAAAGCCTTGCTGACCATTCTGCGCATCGACGCCAAAAACGCCAACGCTTACAACCGTCTAGGTATTTTGTATGCCAAGCAGCATGCCTACGATGACGCTATCGAATGCTTTGAAATCGCCCAGAGCCTCGAGCCAAGCGCTTCGAGCCTGCACAACGTCGGCCTGATTTACTACGAAACCGAAAGCTACGAAAAAGCCGCTCTGGCATTCGAGCAGGCCCTAGAGATGGAAGAAGAAGTTGCTTCACGTCACATTGCCTACGCCAAAGTACAAGAAAAACTCGGCAATGCCAAGCTTGTCTTGCAGCACCTTGAACGCGCCGTCACTCTAGAGCCAAGCATTCAAAGTATTAACATCTTAGCCGATTCATATGACCGCAACGGCCAGAAAGAGAAGGCCGCTGCTATTCGCGACAAAATCAATCGCGCCATGTCGCGCGGGCAGCATGTCGACCGCCGCGTCAAACAGCCAGCTGGCGCCATCTCTCCGCAATAAAACACTTGCCAAGGTTATGCAAATACGCTACACTGTTAGGTGTGCTTTCGGGTCGTACCTTTCAATTTATGCCGACTTAGCTCAGCTGGCTAGAGCAGCTGTTTTGTAAACAGCAGGTCCTCGGTTCGAGTCCGAGAGTCGGCTCCATAATTCATGCCGGAGTCGTCTAGTGGCAATGACAGGAGACTGTAAATCTCCCGCTTTTTAGCTTCGTAGGTTCGAGTCCTACCTCCGGTACCATGCGTAGAATTTTAGGCCGTCCGCTACTCGCGGGCGGTTTTTTATTGACTTTATACAATGTATATGCTATAATATATAGTATGTACGAGTTTATTAAGCAGTCGCTGAGCAGTTGGAGCCACCAAAAAGATCAGCGCCGCAAATTACAGCAAGCTTATCTAACAGTAGTTTTAATTGGGCTGGTTCTAGCTGGATTGCTGACGCTCCTAAATGTACCGCAAAGCCGCTTGGCCGCGATGATTGCTGCCGGATTCGCAGTAGTTTACTTGGTAAACGGCATCGCCTGGGCGCTACTGGAAGCGTTCGTAGCGCCGAACCTGCCAAAACCCGAATCGACAACCAGCAAGAAGACCCGCCGCCAGAAGTAGCTTGCCTCGACCGCGGCAAATATGTTAGAATTAGTAGGCTTTCATGCCGCGATAGCTCAGTTGGTAGAGCGCATCCATGGTAAGGATGAGGTCTCGGGTTCAAGCCCCGATCGTGGCTCCAAATTAGACCCCAAAATTTGACGGTGTTGCCGTCTTTTTTGTTTATTTGTCATTGTTTATCGTCGGCAAAATCACCGTAATCAGCTCGTCGGTTTCTTCTTGTTTTTTCTGTTCGTCCTGGTCGTTGATAATGCGCGCAGATTCCGCGGGTTGACGTCTGCCAGCGATTGCGAGCAGGGCAAGCAGTACTAATACAATTAGTAATATTTCCATTTATGCTATTATATCATTTTATTATTCGCAAAGTTATCGTAAATGCGCAGCGTTATTCGTGCGTTCAATAATTCCGTCTAAGAACAGTTTATTGGTTTTATTTATGGAGGTTTGCTAGAATAGACTTTAGAAGATTCGAGAAAATCGCTCTGTTTGGATATTTTTTCAATTGCGCAATGATCATTAAGACTCTAGTTTCATCCAATCAAGACTTGATCCCAGATATTTTTCTAGCGGGCGGGGTGACGTATAGTCCAGACTGGCAGAAAGAAGCGCTTAAGATGCTAGCTGGTACTGATTTGATTGTTGCTAATCCGCGCCGCGATGAGATAGTTTCCGCTGTTGGCGAGACGACGCGCCGACAAATTGTTTGGGAATTTGAGAACCTGAAGTCTACCAAAGTTGTATTGTTTTGGTTTCCTAATGCCGAGACAATTATTACTTTTTTGGAACTTGGCAAAGAGCTGGCGCGTAAGTCTCGTATCGTTGTCGGCACGGATCCGAATTATAATCGCCGCTTTGATATTGAAACGCAGGTGTATTTGGAGTCGCCTGATGCTGTAATTTATTCAACATTAGGCGAGACGGTGCAGGCGGCTGCGAGATTATGCGGGAAGGTATAAAGGGGAATTTGTTGCACGTTCGTAAAAAGTTGATTATGGTATAATAATATTTAGAAGGAGGTGGTGTGATAAAAACCAATACTATAGATACTAACTCAAAAGAAACGGAGGAAACAAATAGCTTAGTAGAAGATAACTGGCTAGATTTAGCAAGCCATTTTCAGACGAAAGTAAACAAACGAACATCAGAAGTGTCATTTTTACACACGAAAGCAGGGTTTCTAATTACTGCCGCGGCTGTACTACTACAAGTAATTGTCAGCCTCCCTAAGCCAACTGGATGTCTAGCGATCGTTGCCTTTATTGCGTCAATGATTCTTTCTTTTTTATCAATACTCATATCCATAGTATCGATGAATATGGGCAAGGCGTCTTCACCATTAGACCCAGATAGTATGATATTGAGGCTAACAGAAGAACCGCGAATGGCACGATACAACTTTGCAAAATGGTTAGCCAAAAGTTACGCAAAAGCAAACGAGGAATTTAATAGAACCTATAATCGTAAATACTGGCTGCAGATTGTGTCGGCGGTTTTGTTGCTCGCGTCATTTTTTATAATAGTAATATTGAAAGGAATAAGTATATATGTCTAACGCTAAAACTATAAAAAGCAACTCGCCAGAGCCTTCTGTCGAAGTTATAAAGAACGATCCTCAAACACCCGAAGCCTCAGTAGAGGTTATAAAGTTAAGCGATAATTAATCTATGCCCAAAGACGTTGCGTCTCAACTCGCGGAGCTTGCTCAAGGCAACGAAACCTACGCCGCCTTTAACAAGCGTATCGTCAACACCAAGATGCCAGTCATCGGCGTGCGTGTGCCGGATTTGCGGCGGTTGGCGAGGGAATTAGCGTCTGGCATGAGCGCAGCGGATATTAGCAAATTATTGTTAAAAGCACAGAACGAATCATTTGACTACGTGCTGCTGTGTGGGCTGTTGATTACACACGCTCGGCTCGATGATCAAATGGCGATTAACCTAACCAAGCAATATCTGCCGCACGTTGATTCGTGGGCACACATTGATGTGTTTGTCGAGAAAAAGCGACGCTTTGCTGGCGAAGTGTGGTGGGATTTTGCGCTGGAATGCCTACTGAGCGAAGCCGAGTTTACGGTGCGCTATGGCGTGATTGCTTTGATGACTAATTTTTTGGATGAAGCACGTATTGACCAAGTTTTCGCGGCGCTGCGGAGAATTAAACACGACGGTTATTACGTCAAAATGGCGCTGGCCTGGCTATATGCTACGACGGCAGTACACTTCTTTGAGCTGACGCTGGCTGAGTTGGAAAACGGACATATTGACGCTTGGACGCGCAACAAAGCCTACCAAAAAATACGCGAATCGCGGCGATTTACGCCCGAGCAGCAAGCCGTTATATTAAAGAAAAAGAAAGCGAGCAAACTTGAGTAAGAAACAAGCGCTAATCACAAAACGTATTCTAATCTACGGCGATTCAAACGTCTGGGGCGCTAATTTTGCTAGCAAACGTATCCGCTACAGTGATCGTTGGGTTAACCGCCTCGGCCGAGCTTTGCGCGGTAGAGCACAGGTCACTGCCGACGGCGTTCGCGGCAGAGTTGCTGGCAATTTCCGCACCGATAAACCAGACAAGAACGGCTTACCAGCATTTACGACAGCTCTACAAAAGGCCGATAACTTCGACTTAATCATTATCGCCCTCGGCACTAACGATCTGCAACAGCGTTTCGCGCGAACACCTGAGGAAATAGTTCGTGACTTATTAGAATATCGCAATCTCGCCGGTGAGACTCCAATTATCTATATTTTGCCGCCGTGTTTTGACACTAGCGACAATTCGGGGTATGAGTTCACAGAATTGTCCGAACAGCTTCGCCAAAAACTGCTGCAGCGCAAAAAAGAACTTGGCAATTACATCGAGCTGCCTAAATTACCGCTATCAGACGGCTTGCATTTTTCACCGTTAGGACACTATCAAGTTTTCAAGATAATTAGGGAAGTGCTAAAATCGTATATATAAGCTAATCTGCGCCAACAAGATTTTGGCGGCTAAAGAGGGGACGATGAAATGAATAAGCCAATCATATCGATAGACGACATCAAGCAAGCGCTCGAATTCCGCTACGCCACCAAAGCTTTCGACTCTAGCAAGAAAATCTCGCAAGAGAATATCGAATTACTCCTGGAAGCCGCCCGCCTAGCGCCAAGTTCATACGGTTTTGAGCCGTGGAATATTATCGTCGTGCAGGAAGACGAACAGCTACGCGCCGATGTCAAACGCTGCGCAGGCGCCAACGCTGCTCGTTTTGACGCCAGCCACATTTTGATATTTACTGCCAAAACCAGCGAAGGCTTGTTGCAAAAAGGCGGACATATCGACCACATACTGCACGATATCAAGAAACAAAATTCCATCAAGGCCGCTGGCTTCAAGACTTTTTGGCGATATTGGGCCAAAAAAGATTTCGAAATACTCAATCAACCAGCAATGATTCACCAGTGGGCGGCGCGGCAGGCTTACATTGCGCTAGGCTTTGTGCTGCTGGCCGCCGCTGGGCGCAGGATTGACTCGTGCCCGATTGAAGGCTTTTCGATTAGCAAGCTCAGCCAGGTCTTGTCGCAGCACCAGCTAATAGACCCAAATCTAGAAAAGCCAGTGGTAATGCTGGCGCTAGGTTACCGTAGCCAGCGCGAGGTACCAGCCAAAACTCGCCGCCAGCTCGACGAAATTGTGCGTTGGCGATAATGCTGCGCTTCTTTTGCGGGTATTATAAAAAAACGGTAGACAAACTTATGCCAGATAATCCCGCTAGCTTAATATTTGCTAAAATAGCATACATGGAAGACACGCGGAATGTAATCGATAAATTCAAAGGCCGGAGCGAAACGGAGATTGTGAAAGAACTGGACGCTGCAGATCATGGCTTGGTGATTGCTCTGGAGAACACCGAGCGGGATTTTAACATGGGGACGATTGTCCGCAGCGCCAACGCTTTTGGCGTGCGGCAGATTTACGTCATCGGCAGGCGGCAATGGAACAAGCGCGGCGCCATGATGACGGATAAATATTTGCATGTGCAGTATGTTGGTTCGACGGCAGAGTTTGTCGAGCTGATGCGGTCTAAAAGCAGGACGATTATTGCAATTGACAATATCCCGGGCAGCGTCAATATATCAGAGACGAGCTTGCCAAAGCGCGCGGTGTTGGTGTTTGGTCAAGAGGGCCCAGGAATTTCCGAGGAGATGGCGCAAACGGCGGACAAAATTGTCGCCATTGAGCAATTCGGCTCGACCCGCTCCATCAATGTCGGCGCAGCAGCCACCGTGGCGATGTATTGCTGGTTGCAGCAGTATGTTTTGAGATGAGCGGCACAGTATCCAAGCCGCGCTAAAACAACTCTTTCTGCAAATTTACGCTAGAAAATTATGCGTCGGCGATAATAACGCATCTAGCTTGAAATTGCTGCACCAATCTGTTATACTTGATTACTGAAGTTTTATAACAACATTAAAGGGAAGTTATGGCAAAGAAGAATAATACTAAGCGTAAGACTATTGCACTCGTCAGTCAACTAAGCAACGACCGCACTTATGTTACGAGCAAAAACTCGGCAAATACGCCAGGTAAAATAACTCTGCGTAAATACGACCGAAAACTGCGTAGGCATGTCAAATACGTCGAGAATACCAAAAAATCACTTGGCCGTAATGAAGTTAAACCGCGCAAAGGCTAAAATTAGCAGCCTTTCTAGGCGAATCAGACAGCCCTCTAGCGAGGGCTGTTTTGCTGTACGGCGGTGTCAATTACCTCGGCTAGCCACAATGCGTTCGAGACTAGCTTTTCGATTTGCGCCTCGGTTGGACGCTCATTTTCGGTGTATAGATATACAGTGTTGCGCTCGATTTCAATATTAATTTTGTCGAAATGCGAAACTATCACTTCAGCAGCCTGCGGCGATATAATTGATTCAATCTCTATAGCCCGAGTAGCAGCACCATAAATATTATATTTATTAAGAAAAGCCTGCAGGTAGCGCGCCGTGGCTCCCAAAATTAGCGGCTGCAAAGCGCTATACGACGCTTGATAAATCGGATCTGTCCGTTTCATGCCAATATAAATGTGCGGCAGCGGACGTTCAGTGTGTAAATCGACAGTAGCGATTAGCCAGTGGCAGCGTTGATCCTTGTACTTATGCGACTGGCCCTGGCGGACGCGAATAGTGTCGCGCCGCTGCAGAACTGTCGTATCGTAGCCGCGAATTGTACCTATGCAAAGATAGTCATCGATATGCGTGTGCGAAACCGTATGGCCGCGCACCAAGCGATGGTCGTCGTCATGCTGATTAGCGTAACCAAAATATACCAAGCCAGCGCGATCTGCGAAGCGGCGCATTGCTTGGCGCGTAGCACGAGTCTTAGCAATATGCCGCGGCGTAAGCCGGCGAAGAGCTCTAGATGCTTTCAATTTTGTTCTCGAACTGACTCCCACCCTGTTATCCTCATCTTTTTATCACGTCAAGAATTGTCGATATAAACTCGGCCTGGCTCCAGCAAAGCGGCGCAACTGAGCACTCGCTCCCCGAAACCGGGTCAATCTGCTCGGATAAAACACCAGTCGGCCAAGCTTGGCTAGCCACCCACGAAATTATCCGCTGCGCCGAATTTTCGTCGCCGCACTCCAAATAATACTGAGCTAGCCACAACGAAACGATAAACCACCAGTTACTCGGAGCATCCGGAGCGCTGCGGTAATAGGCGTCATTCTCGTAGCGCGGCAGACCTGGCGCTTCCAGCTTGAAATGAAAGCGGTCGAGAGCTGTTTGTATGGCTTGATGCAAATCTTCTTGATTATCGTATAGGCCATAAATAAAAGCGCCATAAACAGCCGACATATCAAGCGTATCATCGGGCGTGTAAGTGCCGTTTTTGTTGCGGCGCAAACCTTTGCGGAAAGCTTTCTGATGAGGATCGTACAAGCGTTTTTGCGCGGACTGTTTGATATCCTCGGCAACCGTCCGCCAAGCAACAGCTCCAACCTCGTCTCGGCGCCGATCAGCCAGATTAGCCGCCGCGAACAGTGCCGCTTGAACGGTCGCTGTCGTGTACGTCGTCACCATGAAATGCTCTTCCCAGAGATCATAACTTGGTTTTGGTAGGTGTGTCCGATTGTCAACATAGCTGGCCAGAAAATTCGCCATCGGCACTACCATCGACGTATAGAACCGCTGCAGCAGCGTGTCGTCGCCAGTCTTATTATAAAATTGACAGAATAAGAACAGCACCGAAGCCGTCTCGTCCTCTTGAATTGGCGCCGAAACAGTGCCATCTGGATGCACGTACGAATGCCAACTGCTACCCAGAGCGCCGTCGGCGCGGTATTTATGCGATAGATAACCTTTCGGACTTAACGCCCGGCGGCAAAAATCAAAGAAATTATAAGCTTCCTCGGTATAGCCCATGCGAATTAACGGCCAGAGAACATACACGCTATCACGCGGCCAGCAGTACGCGTAGGCATCGCGCTGATAATTAAGCGCCTCGCCATCGCTGCTAGCAATAACTGCACCGCGCTTATCAATATGCGCCTTGAGAAGCATCGTACTATTGATAAACGCCTGGCGATATTCCGGTTTGACACGCTGCGCCACTTTCTTCGCCGGACGTAACCACAGCCGCCACCATTTAGCAGTAGCTTCAAAGCGCTTATGGATTGTTTGCGAAATAATATTTTTGTGTATGTAAAGTACTTCGCGCAAGGAAGTACCAGCAGCTAGCCAATAGTTTACCCGCGCCGAACCGTGGCCAGCCAACTCTAATTTGAAGCGGATCGTCGAGTCGACGCGACCATGCTCGGCAGTCGAATTCGATAGCTCGCCATCATCAGCATCGCGATAAGTACCTTCGCGGCCCTCGCGGCCAAATACGCCAACTGCATATTGGTCAAAGAACCTGCCGCCGTCAATTTGGCCCGACGCCGCAAAAACTCGGCGTCCACGGTAATGAATGACAGCGTTATCGTCTGGTAAAACCTGAACAGTGTCAGTACTACTACCAGAATCGCCAATGATGAAGGCCTGATGCATGAATAACCGAACATCGCGCGTTTCAGGCTGCAAATTAACCACATGAATCGTCCGCAGAAGCACGTTAAAATCTGTATCGACAGCGTCGTCGAACTCTAACATAATGCCAATTTGTTCATTCACAGCCACAATATGGCCGATCAGCGCCTCGTGGTGATAACTAAATTTACATGACCAGTCATCGTCGCTCAGCCACGATACGCGGCCATCCGCCCAGACACCGACACGATGCCGAGTATTGCCGCCAATCGTATGGTTTTCTAAACCAACGTAAGGGAAATAAACATCACTAACCTCGCCATGACGGCTCAGTCCAACTTGCAGTTCGTTATTGCTAAGAATTATCGGTCGCGCCATCAATACCCCGCAATATTATGTTCATGCAATCGGTAGCGCACATCGCGCAGCGCATTCATGAAATACAAGAACGCGTCGTACGGCGAATCATACGGACTAAAATACGCATGCACGTCGCCGTCATTAAAGTACTTAGTACACATGTAGTACGGATGGTCGCTGGTCGTCAACTGCCGCCAGTCAGCAATCAAGCCAAGATCACCCGAACCAAGCACGTCATTTTCCATAGCGTAGAGGTCGCGCATTGCTTCGTGTTGCATACTATTGCCTAGCCACGCTGACAAGTCGCGCTCGGTATCAGCCCAAGTAGTCGTCTGCGGGCAGTCAATCTCGTCGTGCGCTTCTAGCGCTTGACAGGCGCCGCTAATCGTGTAAAAAGTATGGTTGTAACGCCCCAGCCAACGCTCAACAAAATCAGCAAAGAACTCGAAAATGCCTGTGTCCGCCCAAATATTTTCACCAAAAGTCTCGAAATCCATAAATAAGTTAATTATTTCGCCGTCGTGACCCATACTTGCGTCAACCCAATCGACATAAGTCGGGGAAGTTAGCGGATACGATTCCCAATCGCGATTGCTAAAGCGAAAAGCGATATCATCGCTCAAACGGTAATTTTTCAACAATAATTTGACATTTTTCGTGCCAGCTGGCCGGTACATATAATTAGCGTTGCGCCAACCGAGAACTTTATCCCAGCCCTCAGCGATAATACCTTTGTAGCCTTGCTGGTCGGCCCATTCGGCTAGCTCGTTATTGTAACTCAGCTCGGTGTTGCGAAAAGCAGTGATTTCGACGCCAAACAGATCGTGAATCTTTTGGCGATGAATATCAACTTGCCGCTGAAATTCATCGCGGCTATAGAAAAACGCCAAGCTATGGTAATAAGTTTCGCCGACGATTTCGACGCGGCCAGTTGCGATAATATCGCGCAGCAAATCGATCACGTCTGGCGCCCAGCGCTCAGCCTGGTCTAACAATGTACCAGTCACCGATAGCGACACGCAAAAATCTGGATACGCAGCCAGTAATTTGCGCAGCAATGCCAGCATCGGCCGGTACGACTTATCGGCAACTTTCTCAAAAATAAAGCGGTTGCTGCTATATTTATCATCGAAATTATCGAAATAATCATGCCGATCCGCGATATCAAACACCGAATATTCGCGTACGCGCCACGGTTGATGCATATGCAGATACAAAACCACTCCGCGTTTTTTGCTCATCATTTGGCTCCTTTCTGAGTGCGGCTATAAATTGATAAGCACTTGCTAGCAACGTCATCCCAGCTGATACGAGCATATTCCGACTTGATACCGCGCTTCATATCGTTTAGCAATTGCGGCGATTTAGCCAAAGCCACTAGCTGATCAGCCAACTTATGCGTATCCCAAAAATCATAACGAAAAACCGTATCGATAACTTCGCCAACACCAGACTGGTTAGTCACGATTAGCGCTGTATCGTAATGCGCCGCCTCGAGCGCAGCCAAGCCAAACGGCTCGCTAACTGAGCTCATCACGAAGACATCCGACACGCGATAAGCGTCGCGCCACTGCTTGCCGCGGACAAAACCTGTGAAATATACTTTATCAGCAACCCCATGGTCAGCAGCAATCCGAATCAGCTCGTCGCGCTGCTCGCCGTCACCAGCTAGCAAAAAGGCAAAGCGGTCGTGCTGCTGGCAGGCCTTGGCAAAACCGCGCATCAGCTGCACCAGGCCCTTCTGCGCCGTAAAGCGCGTCACTGTCGATACCACCGTATAGCCTTCATCCTTAAGCAATTCTAAGTACTTGTAAGTCCGCCGATCATAGTCGTAGTTAATCAGCGAGCTAGCATCAATTGCGTTGTGTACGACCTCAATTTTGTCAGCTGGGATATGGTATTTATGAACGATAATCCCCTTAGTAATATTGCTAACAGCAATGATTCGGTCAGCCATCATCAGACCGTTATATTCAATCTCGTGAATGACAGGATTGCCAAATTCGCTAGCACCAGCGCGATCAAATTCCGTAGCGTGAACATGAACGATTAGCGGCGCGTCGGTTAATTGTTTGGCGCGCATGCCAGCTTCCATCGTTAGCCAATCGTGGACATGGATAGCATCCGGCTTGTCAATCCGATCGACTAGCTGCTCGACATAGCCGACATATTGCTTTTGCACGCCCCGCATGGTCGTCAAATCGCCAGCCGGGACTTCATCGAGATTACGTGCCGTCACTGCGCCGCCGCCATAAGAATTCAACGTCTTATCGCCATGAAATGGCGGCAGCTCGGTCGCCGAGTAAATATTCAAGAAATCAATATCATCGTATTTTGCAGTGTAGGGGAGCACGAAATCAATTGACGCGCCCCGCTGAGCAAGCGCCTTAGACAAGTGATAACACGCGACACCGAGACCTCCGCTGTTGTGCGGCGGGAGTTCCCACCCTAACATTAATATCTTCATAAAAATTCTACTCGGTCATGCCGTAGCCTAACCATTCCCTTATGTTGTTCATTTAACAGTATAGCGCTTTTTTGCTTATGATTGCAACAAAAATAAGCATTTTGTGAAATTTTGTGAAAAATTATCGTGAAAATATATAGATTTTTTGCGGCAAACAGTGCATGATAGTAAGCATGGATAGCGCAATATCAACTTCGGTAATTAACGATCTAAAGAGCCTGCTGGTATCGCCGAATGCTTTTCGCTCGATGCTAGTGCTAGTTTTGTCGATGATTGCTGCTTATTGGTTGAGTAAGTTTCTAGCGCGCGGCTTGATTTTCATAGCACAACGTATCGGCCGCCGCAGCGACAATGAATCAGACGAAGCGCGCGTCACTCGGTTGCGGCAAACCGAAACATACCTGAGCGTGTCTATTGCCATCATTCGCACACTAGTGGTAGTATCGGTTGGTTATATCGCTTGGCGAATCCTCAGCCCAACCGCAGCTAACTCTAGCACCTCCGGCGGGCTAGCCGCTATTGGTGCTGGTGCTATGTTTGCTTTGGTGGCCGGACAAACTATCGGTATCGTATTGCGCGACCTGACCGCTAGCGCGATTATGATTTCAGAAAACTGGTACAAGATAGGCGATTTCGTTAAGCTCGATCCATTCACGGACTTGAGCGGCGTTGTCGAGCGCTTCACGCTGACCTCGACGCGTATTCGCGCTCTCAATGGCGAAGTCATCACCGTTCACAACCAAAACATCACTGGCGCCCGCGTCACGCCGCATGGTGTACGCACGATCGCTGTTGATATTTTCGTTCGCGACAAGCGAGCCGGCGTCGCTGCTATCCGCCGAATTATCGCCGCCATTCCAAAGGGCACGATGATGCTAGCGCACCCATTGCGAATTACCAATATCGATAAATGGGGCGACGAGCGCTGGCGTATTACTGTCACCGGGCAAACTCCGCCAGGGCGCGAGTGGCTGATTGATAAATTTTTCGTCGAAGCCGTCTCTAGTCTCGATGACGACAAAGAAAAATCCGAACGCTTACTGTCGCTGCCGCCGATTCCGCATACTGCTGATGAAACCGCCAACCGCCGCTTCAAGCGTGCCGTCCGTGTCAAAAAAGATCAACCTAAAGATATCGCCATTGATGATATCTAAAAAGCATTTCGCTATGCTATAATAGGAAAGCGTAAAGGGGCATAGTACAACGGCTAGTATAACGGTCTCCAAAACCGTAGATTGAGGTTCGATTCCTCATGCCCCTGCCACAAACCACATAAGTGCATAATTGCAGTTTTAAGTTCCATTACCTATAATAATTTTATGAATCCTAGTTCTATCTCTCATCCGCACGCTATCATGATGGTTGGCTTGCCAGGCAGCGGCAAAACATTTTTCGCGCAGCAATTTTCTGAGATGTTTAATGCACCGTTTGTTGATTCGCAATTTATTAGCGAGCACAGCCTAGATAGCAATGCCAGCGAGGAGGTCTGCCAGCGATTTTTGGCCGAGATAGCACGCACCAAGCAAACTTTTATTTATGAAGACAGCAATTTAAGCCGCGTCCGCCGCGCCGAGTTTGCGCGCTGGGCTAAAGGGCATGGTTATAAGCCGCTTATTATTTGGGTGCAGACCGATGAAGCAACTTGCCGGCGCCGCATTCAAAAAGGCCACTCGCTAGATACTATAAACTTTGATGCCGCCGTCAAGAGTTTCACCGAACCAAACGCCATCGAGAAACCAGTCGTTATCAGCGGCAAGCACACATACAAAACTCAAGCGCGTACTGTACTAGCTCGCCTCGGCGATAGTAATCGTCCTAGCCGGCCAATGACTAGCTTAGCCAGGCAGCGCCCCGAGGTTCGTCGCCGCGGTATCAGCATCCAATAACATGCCTGCCAAATCCCAGACTATCGATGATCCGGAGTTCGGCGAGATCGTTATCATGCGCCGCGCTACTCGCTACACCCGCATCAAGCTCGGCACCGACGGGCGCTTTGTCGTTACTAGCGGCCGGCTAGTACCGCTGGCGTTTATTCGCTCGTTTATTGAACAGTCGCGCGAAGACTTGCGCAAAATAGCCAAAGATTCGTCCATCGCCCAGCCGTATCGCGACGGACAGCTCATCGGCAAAACTCATCAATTAGCTATCGTGCCGACGCAGATGATCAAACAGCCGGAAATTCGTACCATGCGCGGCAAGCTTCTGGTCAAGCTGCCGCCCGAATTTTCACTCGATAATCAAGAACTTCAACAGCAAATCCGCGACGAAGCAATCAAGATTCTGCGCCGCGATGCCAAAAAATACCTACCGCCGCTACTAGAAGAATTAGCTGGCGCCCATGGTTTCGCTTACCAGCGCGTTCGCTTTAGCCATGCTGGCAGCCGATGGGGTAGCTGCAGCTCCAACGGAACGATTAGTCTCAACATTGCTTTGATGAAACTACCCGATGAATTGATTCGGTATGTATTGATTCACGAGCTCTGCCACACTCGCCATATGAACCACTCCGCAGCCTTTTGGCGCGAAGTTGAACGCTACGATCCGCGCTACCGCCTCCACCGGCAGCAGCTCAAGCGCCAAACTCCAATCGTCTAAGTCTTTTCATAAATTGCCTTTGCGGTTATACTAATAATAGCTATGGGTGGCCAAGTCAAAGATTATATAAACATCGATCCGTCAACGCATCGCATGAAGATTATTCGCTGGATAGCGCTTTTGATTCCGCTGCTATTAGTGGCGTACAGCGTCTTCATGCAATTCTCGCCGCTCGGCAAGCCGACAGCAGTGAATATGTACGCTTTTTACGCGGTTAACGTCTGTTGGGTCATCATCGGCTTTTGGCAATTTTTCGCAGCGCCGCGGCAACCTATTGGCCATATTGCCGGGCTCATCGGTTATCATATTTTAGCGTTAACTTACGTATTAACGGTTTCTGGTTTCGATATGCCGCTAATTTATACATGGTCGGCGCTATTACTAGCCAGCTCTGTTTACCTGGGCCAGTCGGGCATCAATATCAGTATCGCGACATTGTTTGCTGCTGCCTCGGGCAGTGTTATTATTCATGCTAGCGACGACAAACAAGTTGTGTCTATCGTCATCCATTTTCTGGGTACGCTCATCATCAGTTACATGGTCAAGATGGTCATTTCAGCCCAGGCTATTGATCAAGCCGAGCTCTTGCGTAGCCAAACCGCCGAGCGCCTGCAGCGAGATCGCATCGTTACTATCGTCAACAACCTCTCTGACGCTATTATTAGCACCGATAGAAACGGTATCATTTCGCTATACAACGCCTCGGCGCTAAACCTATTTGATACTAATACCGATCTCGCTGGCAAATGTATTGACGATTTTATTTCGATCATTGATAAGAATAAACAGCCATTCAAGTTCGCTGACAAGCTGCATTCCGCCAAAACTACGCAATACCGCGACGATCTAACTGCCAGAATATCCAACGAAAGCATTCGCCTCGGCGCAACATACTCGCCAATTCGCAGCACCAACAGTGTCAGCGACGATGGCTATGTAATCATCTTGCGCGATATCACCAAGCAAAAATCTCTCGACGACGAGCGCGACGAGTTTATTTCGGTTGTCAGCCACGAGCTACGCACCCCGATTACTATCGCCGAAGGATCACTAAGTAATGTCTCGCTGATGATCAAGCGTCCCGACATTCCAAAAGAAAGATTAATCAATAGCATCAGCACTGCCCACGAGCAAATTATATTTCTAGCTAGAATGGTCAACGATCTCTCAACCTTGAGCCGTGCTGAACGCGGTGTAGCCGATGAGCCAGAGAATATCGACGTTCAGGCATTAATCAATGAGCTATACGCTGAATATGCGCCACAAGCTGCCGACAAATCACTAACCTTTGACATTGACATTGCGCCGCAAGTCGGCCAGGTTAATCAAAGCCGCCTTTACCTAAAAGAGGTCTTGCAAAACTTCATCAACAATGCCATACGCTACACCGAAAAGGGCGGCGTCACCATCATCGTCAGGCCAGGCGAAAACGACACCATCAATTTTGCCGTCAAAGACACTGGCATCGGCATCAGCCGCAGCGACCAAGCACACTTATACCAGAAATTCTGGCGCAGCGAAGATTATCGCACCCGCGAAACTAGCGGCACCGGCCTAGGACTTTACGTTGTCGCCAAACTAGCTCTCAAGCTTAAAACCGAAATCAAACTCAAAAGCCGTCTCAATCACGGATCGACTTTCAGCTTTTCATTGCCCGCCGTGAAAAAAAATAAGTCTTAGCGCTTCAGAAAAGACGCGAAATCGCTTGCTATTTTCGCTCGGCAGTCGTATAATTAACTTGACAGTCTGGGACATACCAGGCTATTTAATTTGGGAGGAAACACTATCGTGGCAAAATCCGCAAAAGGTAAATCAAAGCAAAAATCACAAAACCGCATCACTCGCATTACTGCTGGCGACAAAGCTGCAAAGCCAAAGAAGCCGAGTATCCTGGCGACCGCCAAAGAATTAGCTGGCCGCACACAAGCCGAGAAATCTAGCACCAAGACCGCTAGGCCGTCTGGCGCCAAAACCAAAACCGCCAGCAAATCAAAAAACTCAAAAAGCCGCCGCAATCCGCTCAGCGCCATCACTGGTTATTTCCGCGGCGCCTGGCAGGAAATCAAACAAGTCCGCTGGCCAGACCGCCGTTCGACCTGGGGTATGGTCGGCGCGCTGATCGTTTTTACCGCAGCGCTGTTTCTGGTCATTATCTTGCTAGATTACGGCTTCGCTTGGCTATTCAAACTAATCATGGGAACAAAGTAGAAAGGATCTTATGGCAAAATCAAATCGTTATGACAGCTCGCGGCAATGGTATGCCATCCATACTTACAGCGGCTACGAGGAAAAAGTCGCTGAAAGCATCCGCCAGCGCGCTCAAACTATCGACATGGCTGATAAAATTTTTGACGCCATTGTGCCGAAAGAAAAGCAAGTTCAAATCAAAAATGGCAAGCGCAAAATCATCAATGCCATCATCTTTCAGGGTTACGTCTTGGTTGAGATGAAATTAACCGACGAAACCTGGTATATCGTCCGCAACACGCCAGGCGTTACCGGCTTTGTCGGCAGCGGCACATCGCCAACTCCAGTTTCCGAAGCAGAAATTACCAAAATTAAAAAGCGTATGAACATCGAGGATCCAAAACACCAAATCGACTTCACAGAAGGAGAAGTAGTTAATATCATCGACGGACCCTTCAAAGGTTTCGACGGCGCCGTTAGCGAGATTGACGCTGCCAAAGGCACTCTTAAAGTCATGGTCAGCATGTTCGGCCGCGACACGCCAGTTGAGCTTGATGCTTTACAGGTCAAAAAAGTCTAGGCCGCCAAGCAAAATTCTTATCACAGCAAGAGAGTTGCCGCCCTGCAAAACCGTACAACTCGCAGAGCTTTAGCTTGCGTAATCTCGTAAAACACGCTATACTATAGCAGTTACGCACTAAATATCAGCTTCTCAATATATTTAGTAAAGGAAAATTATGGCAAAGAAAATTATCGGTAACTTGAAGTTACGTATTCCGGCCGGCCGCGCGACTGCCGGACCTCCAGTTGGCTCGACGCTCGGCCAGTGGGGCTTGAACATGATGGACTTTATCAATCCATTCAACGAAGCCACCAAAGGCATGATGGGTAAGGATGTCATCGTACACATTCAAGTTTACGAAGACCGCACTTTCACCTGGAACTGCTTGGGCCAGCCGGTCGACGACATGATCCGCAATGCTATCGGCATCCAAAAAGGCAGTGGCAAGCCGCACGTCGATAAAGTCGGCAAAATCACTCGCGCCCAACTAGAAGAAATCGCCAAAGCCAAGATGGATCAGCTCAACGCTATTGACTTAGATGGCGCCGTCAAGGTAGTTGCTGGTACCGCTCGCAGCATGGGCGTAGAAGTCGTTGACTAACTAAATAGTTTACACACTCCGGCGCCTAGGATATAATAGGCTAAGTGTCGGGGTGTGGCGCAGCTTGGTAGCGCGCACCGTTCGGGACGGTGAGGTCGCTGGT
>CAURIK010000014.1:0-20636 GCA_963525145.1 uncultured Candidatus Saccharibacteria bacterium
GCTACATTGGCTTTACGGGTACGCCGATTGAAACGGATGATAAGTCAACGCCAGCATTGTTTGGCGACTATATCGATATTTATGATGTCGAGCAGGCGGTGAAAGATGGTGCAACGGTGCCGATTTATTATGAGAGCCGGCTGGTTGATTTGAATATGGATGAGGCAACGCGGCAGTGGCTGGATAAGGAAGTTGATGATTTGCTGGAGGGCGAAGAACTGAGTCGTCAGGATGCGTTGAAGGCCGAGTATGCACAAAAAGAAGCCATCGTCGGTAATAGCGAGCGGCTGAATACTATCGCCCTGGATATCATTGAGCATTTTGAGGCTCGGCAAAGTGTGCTGAGTGGTAAGGGTATGATTGTAACGATGAGTCGCGGTATTGCGGCGGATTTGTATGAAAAAATCGTGGCGTATCGGCCAGATTGGCATAGTGATGATGACGCACGTGGTGTAATCAAGGTGATTATCACCGGTAGCGCGAGCGACCCTGACCACTTGCAGCCGCATATTCGTAATAAACAACGGGTAAAGGCGATCGAAAAGCGTATCAAAGATCCAAATGATCCGCTTGAGCTCGTGATTGTGTGCGACATGTGGCTGACAGGGTTTGATGTGCCAAATATGCACACTATGTATTTGGATAAGCCGCTTAAAGGCCATAATTTGATGCAAGCGATTGCCAGGGTAAATCGAGTGTTCCCTGGAAAAACCGGCGGTTTGGTAGTTGACTATCTGGGTGTAGCGGGGGCGCTACGCGATGCTATTTCTGACTATACGCAAAGCGGCGGACAGGGCGCACCGCAACTTGATATTGCTGAAGCGGTGGCGCAGATGCAGATGCGCTATGAGGTAGTGCGCGATTTGTTTGGTAACTTTGACTACCAGCGATATTTTACTGCACCAACCGACCAACAGCTACAAATTATCTTGGATGCAGAGGAATATATTTTAGGGTTGGAAGACGGTGAGAAGCGGTTGAAGCAGCATGTTTTGGAACTGAGTAAGGCCTTTGCGCTGGCGATGCCCAGGCCCGAGGCGCTAGAAATTCGCGAAGAAGTGGCGCTGTTTCAGGCGGTGAAAGCTCGGTTGGAGAAAGTGTCCAGCTCGGTGGTGGTGACTGACGCCGAGTATCGCAGTGCGCTGAAACAAATTGTTGATAAAGCGATTGCGCCAGTTGGTGTGGTTGATGTGTTTGAGGCGGCGGGGCTCAAAAAGCCGGAATTGTCGATTTTAAGCGATGAGTTCCTGGCAGAAATTCGTAACATGGAGCGCAAGAATTTGGCAGTGGAAGCTCTGCAAAAGCTGCTGGCTGATGAAATTAAGTTACGATTTTCGCGAAATTATGCCAAGGATACGAAGTTTTCTGACTTGCTTAATCAAGCCTTGACGCGGTATAGAAATGGGACAATCGAGGCGGCGCAAGTGATCGAAGAGTTGATCAACATCGGACGGCAAGTGCGCCAGACTGCTGAGAACGGAGCGGTTGATGGCCTCAGCGAGGATGAGATTATCTTTTACGATGCGCTGGTTGAAAATGGCAGCGCCCGCGAAGTACTGGGTGACGCGCAGCTACGTGATATTGCAAAAGTATTATTAGAGCAAGTGCGTCGTGATGCTACGATTGACTGGGCGGAGCGTAAAAATGTTCAGGCAAAACTGAAAGTTAACGTCAAAAAGACTTTAGCAAAATATGGATACCCGCCAGATCAGCAGGCGTTGGCGACTGACATGGTGTTAGAGCAGGCCAAGCGCTATGGTAATGAGTGGAGTCATAAACGCGCAACGTATGACGTTGGCGGCGGAGCGAGTTTGTTGGATTGATATATAAATTATGATAGATCATAGCGTAATAAGTGTAGTAATATTAAAAAATATGAATTTAGTGGAAAATAAATTTTTTGTAAGTATTATTATTGCGTCGTCGGCATACCTATTGAAGAATTTTGTGTTTGACCAAATATTGGAATATCAGAAAGTAAAAGGAAGAGTTCGGAATCGTTTGCGATACTATGCAAATGCTATTGATAGTACTAACCTAAATGAAAAGTTTATACAAGAAGTGCAGTCAGAATTTCGGCAGTTGAGCTGTGACTTAGAGGAAGGGTACTTTGCTATTTTTATATTGGTAAGGCTAAGAGCTATTCGTTGGCTATTTGGGCTACCGTCGAAGAAGGATGTTATTGAAGCTGCTAAAAGCCTCATCTACTTATCAAATAGTGTTGGTGATAAAAGTGAAAACCGTGAACCGCCTAAAAAACTTAAAGAGGAAGTTGATAAAGTAAACGATCTTTTATTAACAGGGAACATCAAGAAGTTAATTGATAAAGTACAAAGATTTTTAAAAAGTAAAGGATAAAATTCTTACTCATGAAAATCTCCGTCCATCTCAAACCCAAATCCCGCCACCGTGAAGAAGTCGTCCCTAATGATGATGGTTTGCTGACTATTTACACCAAGGCGCCAGCCATTGAAGGTCGGGCAAATGTGGCGGCGGCGAAGTTACTGGCGAAACATTTTGGTGTGGCGTCGTCAAAGGTAAAATTAGTGCGCGGTGCAACTTCGAAATATAAGGTTTTTGAAGTAGATAAGTCAGAATAGCCGCTGCAACGAGCATCTGCAATATCTAGCTACAATTCTACGGATATCCAGCTCCCGCCGCCATATTGCCGAGTAGTCCCTGTACCGTCACAAACGAATACCCTTGCTGTTTCAGCGCGCTGAGGATGCACGGTACGGCATTGACTGAGGTTTGATGAATGTCGTGCATCAAGATGATGGCTCCAGGATGGGCGCCAGCGACGGCGCGCGAGCAGACGATGTCGCTATTGCGATCAGCCCAGTCGCGGGTGTCGACCGACCATAATATTGACGACATGCCGCGCAGGCGAAGCTGCTCCAAGACAGCGCTGTTGACCGCGCCATAAGGCGGGCGCATAACAGTTGGTGTGACGCCGGTGGCTTGCTTGATGGCGTCATTGGTACGGTCGATTTCGCCAGCAATTTGGCCAACTGGCAATTTAGGCAATTCTGGGTGCGACCACGAGTGATTACCCAGTTGATGACCGCGCGAGTGCATACGCCGCAGCACGTCAGCTTGCGCGGATACTTTGCTGCCAATCAGGAAAAAGGTGGCCTTAGCGCCATGCTGATCTAAAATATCCAGCAGCTGCGCGGTGTACGGTCCCGGCCCGTCGTCAAATGTTAAGGCAATCACTTTACCCCCAGAATTCGCGGCTGGCGGCGCGGCGGGTGCTGGATTTGGTTTTGGTTCGGGCGGCTTGGGGATATTAGCTAGTCTCCGGGCTGTCGGATTTTGCAGATATTTGGCAACGGCGGTGATCGGCACTTTGATCGTCATTTCGCCGTAGGCTGACGGCAAGAGCGACGCCTGCCCGATTGGCCAAGCTAGACTATTGCCGCCATCGGTAATCACGAAATTCGATAGCGTTTCTTGGGTGATCGTTTCATTAAGATCCAGTTCTGTTTGCCGGCGCTGCTTGATGGTTTCTTTGATATTATTTCGGGCAGCCGCCACGATTTCTCCGGCCGCTTTCTCTGATTGCTCGGTCAAATCGCTCAGGCTAATCACTTCGCCAGATTTTTTATCAAATGTCCAAAAATGCGTCAGCGACACCGGATGCGCGCCGTGCATGTCTTGTTTAATATTGACAATGATCGATAAAGCCGCCGAATTATTATGCGTCACTTGGTAGCTAATAGTCTCAGTCAGCGGCTGGTCGAACGTCAGAATATTGGTGGCGGCATAGCGGAAATCGCTGTCGGCGCGGTCAATTGCCTGAGCGACGGTTTTATTGATCTTATTGTTTTTGGTCAGCGGATATTCAATCGAAACCTTCTCGCGGTTAGTCTGGCGCGTCACGAATTTAGAACGAATGCCGGAGTAGCGCGAATCGGTGAAATAATATTGCTCGTCAGATAAAGCAGTCGGGCGGCGCGGCGACAACTGGTTAAAATATGCGTAAACCAGCCCCGATAAAACCGCTGCCATTGCCATCAATAACAATATCGCTATCAGCAGGTTTCGCCATTTGGCGGGCTTGGTTTTTGTTTTTGCTATGCGGCGGGTATGTTTAGGTTTGGCTGTTTTGTTGTTGCTAACCGATTTAGCCTTATCGGCTTTGTTCGTCGGTGGTTTCGCTAGCGGCTTCCTTGGTGATTTTTTGGCAGGCATAGATATAGTATAACATTTGTAATGTATTAGGGGCGCTGGGCTGCTGCTAAAACCAACACGGTACTTTTTCAAAACCAACGTGGGACTTTTTCAAAACCAACAGCTTACTTTTAGAAAACCAACACGGTACTTTTGAGAAAGGCCGGGTAGTCCGCAATTTGCTATAGGACTTTCGTAAAACTGCTATAGTAGATTTTCAAAAGTGCTATAGGAAATTCGAAAAAGTGCTATAGTAGATTTTCTGCTCGCAGAACGCCAAAATCATTGAAAATATCAGTAAATTATAGTATAAAAAGGGAATGCTGCAATATCTTCATTCAAGTGCTAAAAATCAGCAAATCAAGCCGCTGGAACGCCTGCGGGCAGGTTCGTGGGTGCGCTGCGAACGTCCGAATGAGGAGGAGCTAGCTGAATTGTTGTCGCTGGGGCTTGATAATGATTTGCTGAGCGACGCGCTTGATCCGCATGAGGTGCCGCGCCTGGAGATTGACGACGATTGGACATATCTAATCGCCCGGTTGCCAGATACCGATGATGATTTTAACGATTTTACTACGCCGATTTTGTTTTGCTTGAACAAGGACTATGCCGTGACCTTGTCGCGCGACAGCTTGGGCAGATTGTGGCAGCCGTTTATCGACCAAGCGCGTTCGCGCACCGACCGACCGGTTGAGCTGTTAGTTGACATGATTGACGCAATATCTAGGCAATATCAGCGGCGGGTGGCAGCGATTAACCGCCAAATGCGAGCGGCTACCGATAATATTCATACGCTGCGGGTCAAAGACATTGCTACGTTGGCGGAATATGAGCGCAAGCTGAACGACTACCTAGACGCGCTCATCCCGATGAACTGGGCGGTCGAGAAATTGCTGGCTACTAGCGGTCTGCGCTTGCGGGCGGATGATAAAGAGGATGTCGAGGACTTGTCGATCGATTTGGAGCAGGTAATTGCCCGCTGTAAGAGCTTGCTGCGAACTATCACCAACGTGCGCGACAGCTACCGGGCAGTGATGGATACCCGCCTGAACGAGACAATTCGCTTGCTGACGGTAATCACCGTGGCGCTGACTATCCCGACGATGATTGCTGGGCTGTTCGGTATGAATGTGCCAGTGCCTGGTGCTAATGATCCGCTGATGTTTTGGAAAATTACTGTAGTCAGTATCGTGGCGGCCTGCGCGCTGGGCGGATTCTTTTTGCGGAAACGATAAGCTGGCTACGTTTTAGTTTAAGAACACAGCACTGACTGGAAAAGTTAGTTATTTGTTGGTACGCCGTATCCCAGCAGCCCGTCATACTGCTTGTCGCGATTTGTAAACACGCGTATGCGGTTCATCTCGTTGCCGCCAACGGTGGTCAAAACGCCGTCGTCATTTTTTAGGACAATGTTAGTGTGATCACCAAACACCGGTGAATTGCGGTAAATTGCCACGTCACCAGCACGCGGTTGATAGCCGGAATTAGCGGGCTTGAAGCGACCATTCGCCTCGTAGTATTCACGCAAGGTAAACGTCCCCGGGATACGCCAGCCGCCAGTATGCGGATTTTTCAGCGGCGCGCCCGCTTGATACATGATCCAGCTCACAAAGTTAGCGCACCACGCCTCTTCGGCGCCCTGGCTGAACTTAGTGCTGGCAGATTGCGCTTTGAATTCAGTCTTTGCTAAGCTGATAATTTTTTGGCGAGTTGGGCTTAAATTTGCCGTATCAATATCTGGAAAAGCCGCTTCGCCAGGCGACCTATCGAGGCGCGTGGAATTAATGAGAGACGACAGCTTATCGGCAATTTTCGGCTGAGCAATGACTGCGCCCGATGTAATAAGCAACAGCGCAATTACGCTTAAAATAATACATCGTTTCCTTGAGAAAAATTTGGGCGCCGCCGCCTGCTGGTGCTTCATGATTCTATTATATAAGTTTTTTTGAGAAGACGATGAATTTGCGTAAAATGTCTTGACAGTTATTATACGTTTTGTATATAATCAAATTAGGCTAGTTGCTAGTAAATTAAAATCAGTTCATTGAAAAAGGTTATCACGTCGATAGATTGAGATGCTGAAAAATGCATTTGACTTGCTTTATTTGAAGCAAGAGTTCGCTCACTGGATGAATACGGGTCTAGGAGTGCAAAAAAAGTCGCTTGAGGGAAACTTCCAGCTTAGGGACTATCCTAAATCGGGGTTATCAAATACCGACTATAGGATATTACCGGACACCTACTTTAATCGAAATGATAACCCCGAAAGTAAGATTGTCCAAATTTCTAATAAATTTAGAATTAACTAGCCATGCATTAGAAAGGAGGCCCAGTATGGGAAAGCGATTTATTTTTGTACAAACTGAACTGTGGTGTCCGTATCGCAGGCTGGAGAACGTTAATGAAAATGTTTGTAAGGGTTTTGCGTATGATGAAGATTATTTTGCAAATAGTCAGAATCGTACACGACCTGATCGGATAGGCGTCTCCAGCCTGTAGTCGTGAAAACTAGTAAATTATTAATTATATGTATTTGTATGTATTCGTTTCCTGAGCTGATTAAGAAAATACGCAGTGAAGCAAATATGACTCAAGCAGATTTCGCTAAAGCTATAGATGTCTCTCCGGTGCTTATTGCTATGGTTGAGAGTGGGCAAAAAGAAGTATCAAAGAAACTTATTCTGAAACTTGCCAAAAAACTAAAAGTACATCCCGCATCTATCTCTCCCTTTCTTTATGGAGAAGATATGAGGGCTAGTGAGAATCTAACAGCAATTGAGAAGCAGTTTATTAATTGGGGGATTAAGCTTCAAAATCACCTTATAAAGAATAGATCTAAATTATTAAAAAATAATGAATAATAAATCAAGATATCCCAAGATAGCCATAAGAAGTAAAAGAGAATTGGCGAAGCGTCTAAGTAACAAGGAGTATTCCGTCGACAGCATGATGACGCTTATTAATGATGTTATAAAAAATTATAGTAAATATTGGGCTGATAATTTGAAACAATCGCAACCTATAAAGAATAAATGGGTTCGGGACGCCTCGCGTACCAAATTAGGAGTTTTGTTAGAGCGTATAAATGCAAAAGTGCTAAGACCGTATGATGATTTCATTCCCTCATTTGTATTCAGTGGTGTAAGCGGGAGGAGTACTAAAATGGCAGTCGAATCTTTACTGGGAAAAAGGTTAAAAAGGAAACGAATACTGCTGAAGTTGGATATATCACGGTTTTTTGAACAAATAAAGTACGAGCGTGTTTATAAATTTTTTCTTGATAAAGGTGAATGCAAATACAGAGGAGCTAAGCTATTAGCTGATTTATGCTGTGTACCAATTGGACCTAAGGATAATCCTGGAAGTTATAAAACAATAGGTCGTGGTTTTTCTACGTCGTCTCGTTTAGCAGTTTGGTGTAATATTGATACATTCATTAAACTTGAACGACTGGTGAAAAAAGAATTACAAGGCAAAGATCCTTGTATAGCCATTTATGTTGACGATATAGGCATAACGGCTAAAACTACAAAAGAGGATATGGTTAAGCTATATCCAAAAATTAAAGAGATTCTTACCGGCGATATTAAACAAAGATTACCGCTTAATGATGCAAAATCAAAAATAGTATATCATTCTGGCGAAGAGTACAGCGTAAAAGGAGATTATATTAGAAGACGAAGTTACGAACATCTGGGTCTACAGATGAAAGTAAATTCAGTATGTATTGGTAGCAAGACAAGGTGGAAGTTGGTTGATTTAGCTAGTCAATATAAAAATAGTCATAGAAAAAATTCTGCAATAAGAAAAAAGCGAGTATCAACATTACGATACAAGAGATATATTGAAGGTTAGTTTCTTGAGATGTATTGCTGTATGTATTGGCTCATATTTCCTTGATTGGCTTATTTTGTCTAGGGTGCTATAATAATCCCAAAAGCGAGCGATCACCGTACGCGATTTTTCTCTGCTAGGGAGTAGAAAGGAATTTATATGGCTCAACCCAAACCAATTATAACAGTTGACCAACTCGTCAAGACGTATGGGGATAAGAATGTCGTCGATAATGTGTCGTTTGAGGTCAAGAAAGGCGAGATTTTCGGTATTCTCGGGCCGAATGGCGCTGGTAAGACGACGACGTTGGAGATGCTGGAGGCGCTCCGGCCGATTGATGGCGGCACGGTGACTATCGACGGAATTGATGTTGCCAGCGCGCCGAGACATATCAAGAATATCATAGGTATCCAGCTGCAATCGACAACGTTTTACGACAAACTAACCTTGCGCGAACAATTGAAAATGTTTGCCAGCCTGTACGGACAAACGGTCGACGCCGACGCGCTGCTGGCCAAGGTGCAATTGACCGACAAAGCCAAAAGCTACGTCGAGCAGCTCTCGGGCGGACAGAAGCAACGTTTCGCCATCGCTTCGACGCTGGTCAATAACCCGACGGTACTATTCCTTGACGAGCCGACCACTGGGTTGGATCCCCAGGCTCGCCGCAATCTGTGGGATTTGATCAAAGAAATCCGCGACGAAGGCATTACCATCGTGCTGACAACTCATTACATGGACGAGGCAGAGCTGCTGTGCGACCGCCTGGCGATTATGGATGCGGGCAAGATCATCACCATTGATACGCCGCACAATCTGATCCAACAGCTACTGGCGCGCGGCTTCAAGAAAAAGCAAGTTGTCGAACAGGCCAATTTGGAAGACGTATTTATTGACTTAACAGGAAAGGCGATTCGGGATTAGTATGAAAAAATATTGGACTGGTGTATTCGGGCAAGTACGCGCCCAACAAAAACGTTTCGTCCGCGATAAAATGTCGCTGTTCTTTACCTTCCTGTTTCCACTCATCTTCTTGTTGGTGTTCGGTTCGATTTTTAATAATCAATCGACCAGCTTTGACATCGCGATTATCAATAATTCGCAGACAGAATTTGCTAAAAACTTTGTCAAAGGTGCTAAAGAAAACGCCAAAGACTCGATTCTCAAAATCAAAGACGTTAAGGATATGGACGAGGCTCGCGAGAAGCTCAAGCGTTCGGAGCTAAACGGTATCATTGAACTGCCGAGCGATTTTGGCGAAGTGAAGGGTGAGGGCAGGGATGCTCGCCCGACTGGTACAATCAACGTACTGTACGCCAAAGGTTCCGAGCAAACTGGTAGCGCTCTCACCGCGGTGATGAACCAGATTGCCAATAAAATTAATATGCACTTGGGCCAGCCAGAAGCACCGCTCAAGGCTGCTGGCAAAGCGGTCGGCGATGAGCAGTTGAAAGCTTTTGATTATACATTCACTGGACTGTTGGCGTTTAGTTTAATGAGTATGGGCATCTTTGGTCTGGCCAATCAGATGCCGGCCGAAAAACAGCGTGGCTCCTACCGCCGACTGCGTGCGGCGCCGTTTACCTCGGGTCAGCTGATTATTGCCATGGCGATTCACTACACGATTATTTCGCTGCTTAGCCTAACTATGATGGTTGTCGTTGGCATGTTGATGTTCCAGTTTAATATGCGCGGCGATTGGGGGCTCTTTGTCCTTATGGCGGTACTGGCGGCCTTTATGATGGTAGGCTTGGGCCTGTTGATCGGCGGCTGGGCAAAGAACGAAAATCAGTCCGCACCGCTGAGCAACTTACTTTCTTTCCCGATGATGTTCTTGTCTGGTGCGTTCTTCCCACTGTACATGTTCCCAGAATGGTTACGCGGTGCCGCTCAGTTCATCCCGATGACGCCAATTACTGATGGTTTCCGTTTGATCATGACTGAGCATGCTAGTCTCATCGAAGTCTTGCCGCAAATCGGTGCTGTTGCCGCTTGGGTCGTCGTTATCTACATCGCCGCGATTAAGCTGTTTCGGTGGGAATAATTTGATATGAGCGAGCTAAGGGTGATGATAGCGCTAGTATCCTTGCTTTTGGCTTGTTTTGTGGCGTTGAAAATAAAATCATTTATGTCGTGGCGCGATACATTCTTAGGCATAGGAGCGATATTTATCGGTTTTGGAATAGTTTGCTTCGGGGATTCTACGATGTTCACTGGTGTCATGATAGAGATGTTTATCATTGCATCTATGACTTTGGTGGCTTTTCGGCTAATTCATATGCGGTGGGGTATGGAAAACTATGATTCAGTTCGATATTATAGAATTACCATGAACAGAAAACAGAAAATAATTTTAGCCATTGTCTTGGTTGCACTAATTGGTGGTCTGCTTGGGCTATCGTATTGGGTAAAACATAACCGTAATATAAAAAACACGATGAATCAATCTCAGATCGTGTCCGACGCCGCCAAATTCAAGTCAGAATATCCGCGAGTAGCGGCGAATAATCGCTTCGTTTATGCCAGCGATAAAGAAGTCCTTAGTATATTTGATAGCGGCAGCGGCGTGGTTTTCTTGGGTTTTCCGCAATGTCCGTGGTGCCAGCATTTGAGCGAATATGTTGATCGGGCAGCTCGGGCTGAGGGTATTGATAAAATATACTATTTGAATATCCGCGATGCTCGCGCTAGCAACAACGAAGTTTACCAAAAATTAGTCAAGAAACTAGAGCCGTATTTGGATAAAGATGACAACGGCAAACCGCGGATATTTGTACCGGATGTCTCGATTGTCAAGAACGGCAAGATTATCGGTCGCTACAAAGAGGAATCAACCGGCGACGATAACATCACGCCGGATAAATACTGGACAAGCGAAAGGATTGAACGGACATCGTCGCAGCTACGCGGATTTATGCGGCAGCTGAAAGGTTAATTTTCTGGATTAGCATCGTCTTTTGGCTGCTGTTTATCGCTTTTGCGCTGGCGTTTCGGTTTGATGCCGACCAGATAACTACCAATCGTCCAGCCTTTGGCAATCCTTGGTATGATAAACAAGTGGATAAGAATCCAGACCCCCAGCTCTGAAAGGTAGAACCTACCAGGTTGTATGGTGTCTATAAAAAACGGATAAACTAGCGACCGCGTAACTACTGAGGCGAAGATAATAAGGGCTATATTGATACAGCTAGCTAAGAATTTATTGCGTCGATTAGGAGCGGCGTAGTTTTCGTCGCTGAGTTTGACGCTGGGGACTTTATAGCCGATTAGCCATGTCAGCATAAATCCGAGCAAGCAGCCAAAGGTATTGGTTATTAAATCATTAACATCAAACAACCGATAACTGCAAGGATATAAACCGAACACGCCAGTTAGCTGCGTCACTTCTATTAGCATCGATAAAAGAAAGCCGCTTAGCAACGCAAATTTCCAATGCTTGTGAAAATACGCTTTCATAAAAATGCCCAGCGGCACAAAGAAAACGATATTCATGACTAGTTGCAGCGTGATATATAGGGTATCCTTGTTAGGCTGAACGACGTCGTTAACCCAGTTGAAGGGGATAAGCTGCGGCTGGATGTGATATGTTTGGCAAAAGGCAATCGGGTCTTTTGGTACTGGTGATAGCGTAAAAAAGATTAGTCCTGTGAAATAGAGAATTGAGCCGTAGGAAAAGAACACATACGACCACGTTACGCGCCGGCGCATGATCAGCCGTGAAATGATGAATGGTATGGTCAAGAGGATGCATAAGAAAGGCCAGAAACTCAAAGATCCGATCAGCGGCGCTGAAAATGAATTGAGAAATTTTAGCATTAATTAACGCCGCCAGCTTTCAAGATCGCCTTCAGCCCGCTCTCGCCGCCAGCGAAGCCGCTGGTTTGGTAGTCGTTAATTACCATGTACGGCAAGCCGTTCACGCCAAGCGACAGGGCTTTTTGCGTGTTGTCGTTGATTTCTTGCTGATGGGAGTTGCCCTTCATGCAATCGGCGAACTTGGCGGTTTCCAGGCCAGCGTTCTTGGCAGACGTTTCGAAGTAGCTGAGCGGCAGCAGCGGGATTTCTTTCGGTACAGCGACGTTTTTGACGCCGATACCTTTGTCGAAGTAGTCGGCCTTGATGCGTGGCACGATATCGTGGGTATACTGCCAATATCTGTCTTGGTCGGCAGCGCAGAAGGCGGCTTTAGCGCCTTGCTCGGTGTTTGGTACTTTATCCTTTAGCAAGGTGACGATTCGGTGTTCGTAGCGTAATTTTCCGGATTTGATATAGTCGTTTTTGAAGGAATCGCTGCTGGTAGCGTCTTCGACTTGGGCGCAGAACGAGCAGAAATAATCGGTGTAATCGATAAACACATTTTTCGCATCTGCCGAGCCTTGCGACATATGTTCGTTCCATGGTTTACTGTTGCCGATATGCTGGTTCGGCGGCCGGTTGACGATGCCGTAGATAAATAAAGCGACGATGCCGATGACGATGATTGACAAAACAATCCAAATTGGGGCAATGCCGCGTTCTTGTTGATGACTCATGATTTTTCCTCCTGTTTGGCTAATTGTGCATAAACGAATGCGATTTGTCCAGATTTGTAAAGCGACGCTAGGCTAAGTACGAGTGCTAAGATTAGTACGATAGTGCCGGCGACATTGGCGGCGGTAGCAGCCGCTGCGCCCGAGAAAAACAGAGTAACAATTGGCAAGATTAACGAGGTTCCGCACGGTACGCAGCCGAGGCCGATAGCAGCAGCGATCGAGGCAATACCGCTGACGCTGAGTTGGCGGGCTACATCTTGTTCGTTGCGTTTGTTGCGTCGTGCTGTAAATATTACAACTGAAAGCGATAAGCCTTGTAGAATAGAGACGATCAGCAGCAGCGCGCCGTTTGGCGTGGTGAAACCTTGCTTGAATAGTTCGGCGAGCATATTGCCGGCAACAGCGAATTTATCGACAATTGACAGCCGCGACAAAAACAACGGTCCATAAAAATTGCCGTTAATCGCAAAGAAAATAATAATGGCAAATAGCAAAGAAAACCCCGCCGCCAGCACGCTGTAGCGCGGTAATTTCAATAGCGCGCCGATACCAGCAGCGGCAGTTTTGACAGTTTCTTTTTGCTGTCGGATACGCTCCATATGATTCTTATTATACGCTAAAATTTGGATAAATGGGTTGAGTCGGCTTTAAATCTTGCGGTAAAAGTATAAAATAAACTATACACTGAGTGTATAAAACTCTTTTAATAACTAAACACTGGGTGTATAATAAGAGTATGAGCGTTCAATACACACTGTTAGGTTTTTTAGCGGAAGAGTCAAATTATGGCTATGAGTTGAAGAAAAAATATGACGGCTATTTTGGTAAGGATAAACCAATTTTAACCGGTCAAGTATATTCAACTCTGGCGCGGCTTAAACGCGACAACAAGGTCAAAGAAGTTGCTGATACCAGCGAATCGGGCGGGCCAGATCGGGTTCGGTATGAAATTACCGATGAGGGCAAGCAGGATTTGCAGGCGTGGTTGGAGTCACCCGAAGCACCATCGCCGCAACTGCAAGCGACGATGTATATAAAGGCGGTATTGGCGATTTTGAAAGACGGCGATGCGTCACCGTATCTAGATAATCAACGGCAGGCGCATATCCAACGAATGCGCGAGCTGACAGCGCGGCGGCGCGATAGCAGTTTGTCGGACATGCTGCTGATCGATCATGCACTGTATCATTTGGAGGCGGATTTGCGCTGGATTGAATTAACTATTTCGCGGTTAACGCGGTTAAAGGAGGAAATTTTGCATGAGCAAACCAATAATTAGCGCTAAAAATATTAAGAAGTCGTTCGGGCAAACGCACGCGCTGCGCGGCGTCAGCTTGGATGTCGAGGCGGGCGAAGTCCTGGCGATTATGGGCCCGTCGGGCTCTGGTAAGTCGACGCTGCTACATAGCTTGGCGGCGATTACCAAGGTTGATAGTGGCGAGATTGATTTCGACGGACGGCGGATCGACAAACTGAGCGATGATCAGCGCAGTATTTTACGGCGCACCAGCTTTGGCTTTGTCTTTCAGTTTGGACAGTTGGTGCCAGAGCTGACAGCGCTGGATAATGTGGCGCTGCCGCTACTGCTTAATAACGTTAAGCGCAAAGAAGCTTACCAAAAGGCGAAAAGTTGGCTCAACAAGGTGGATATGGGTAATAGAGCCGGCAGTATGATGGGCGAGCTTTCCGGTGGGCAGATGCAGCGGGTGGCAATCGCCCGGGCGATGGTGGTTGAACCGAAAATTTTGTTCGCTGATGAGCCAACTGGTTCGCTGGATAGCCTGAACTCAGAAAAGGTCATGGAATTGTTCATCAAAACCGCCAAAGAGTATGGCACAACAGTCATCATGGTGACGCACGAACCGACGATTGCTGCTTATGCTGATCGGGAAATTATCGTGCGCGATGGGCAAATTTCCGGTGCGGATGCAGCGGTGAATATGGCGCAGAATACCCAGCCAAATCTTAACAAAGCCAGTGCGAGGACTACCAAATGAGTGTTAGCTGGATGTTACTCAAAAAATCTGGCCGCCAGTCAGTAGTGCGTTTAGGCTTAACAGCGGCAGCAGTAGCGCTAGGGATTATGCTGGTGTGTTATTTCGTGGCTGGCACCAACGGACTGTTGGGTCGCTCGAACCGCGTAGTCATTGGCAGTATTGCCGCTGATGCAGGCAATAATACAGATTCACAAAAACCAATCAAAGGCGTTGATCCATTGAAGGTTATGGCATGGCAGCCAGGCAATACGTCGAAGTGGCGCGATCAATCGATCAGTGTTTACTCGATGTACGGCACGGACAAGTCGCCGCAGTTTGCCAAGATGAAAACGCCGCGTCCGGGCGAATATTATCTGTCGAGAGCGCTAGCAGAGTTAGTTGCTGATTATCCTGAGGATAATATTTTGGCGCGGTTTGGCAAGAATACTAAGTATTTGGGCCTAATTCCTGACGAGTATGTCGAGACGTCAGATACGCTGATGATGGTGCGCGGCATTGATAGCCAGGAGGTGGCGCAAGCTGATACTTTGGCAAAATCACGTCAGCAGCCATCAGCGTTTGCGGATATTTACAAGACGGACAAAGAAGGTAAAAAGACGGTATCCTTTGATCCTTTTTCCGTGATGATTCTGGGTGTCGGCGCGACAATCTTGCTATTCCCAGTGGTAATTTTCGTGTCGGTAGCGACGCAATTAGGTGCTGCTCAGCGCGAGAAACGCTACGCGGCGCTGCGGCTGATTGGCGCTACTAAAAAACAGGTAGCGCGAGTGCTGATGCTGGAGTCGTTTTTGGCGTCGACGGTCGGTGTGCTGATTGGCTTGACGATATTTTGGCTATGGCAAGCGCCGCTGCTTAATTTCAAAATGAACGGCGAAGGTATGTGGCCAAGCGACTTGAAACTGAGCATCACGCAATACACATTAATTATCGTTCTGACGCTGGGACTGACGATGTTTGTCAATTGGCGGCGAATGCGGCGGGCGCAAATTTCGCCGCTGGGCGTGTCGCGGTCGGTTGAAAAAGTTAAAAAATTGCGGATGTGGCGAGTGTTCGTGCCAGCGATTGGTATCGCGATTTTCGCCTGGATGTCTTCCAAACTGGGCATGGACTGGTTGAATGATAATAAGGAGTCAGCTTTGCCGTTAATACTAATGACGTCGGCGTTGCTGCTGATTATGTTCGGGCTGATTTTGGCAGGTAGCTGGCTGACTAATAAGATTGCGCTGTTGTTGGCGCGCTGGTCGAATAATGCTTCGGCGTTGATTGCTGGTAAGCGTACGGCGGTGCATTCGCAAACAGTTTTTCGCAGCGTTAGCGGCGTGGTGTTGGCGCTGTTTGCTGGCAGTTTTTACTTGACGGCGACCAGCGGTATTGAGGGCTTGAACGCTCAAACAGTTAAGGATAATGGCTATTCGCAGCTGAAGGCTGGAACAGCAATGATATCTAGCCATTCGCTGCCTGATGACATGGCGCAAAAGCTAGCTCAACAGCCGTATATTAGCTCGGTGGCAGTGATTTATCCGCAGGAAAAGGGTAGTGCTATTCGCTGCCGCGATTTGGCGAACTATACTGAGCATGTTTGTCCGAGTGATGCTAGTCCAGATCAATTCGCGCTGCTGAACTTTGAAGAGCCGGTTGTTAAAAACGTTAAGCTGGTTGATAAACAAATTGCTACTGACGGCGGCAAAGAATATTTGGTAACGGTCAAGCACGAAAACGACATTGATAAATTGCGGACATTGATAGCGACCAATGCCAATAAGTACGATTTTAACTTCGTGGTTAGCGGAAGATGGGCCAAACAGCCGCATATCAATCCGTCAATTCGCGAGTTAGCTGATTTGGCTTATGTTGGTATCGGCGTGACGCTGTTCGTGGCGGTGGCGAGCTTGATCGTTTCGACAATTGGCGGGCTGATGGAGCGTCGTCGCTCGCTATACACTTTGCGGCTGGGCGGTATGCGTCTCATTCAACTGAAACGCTTGGTGATGGTTGAGTCGGTGGCGCCACTGCTGATTACTTCTCTTCTATCGTGCAGTATTGGTGTTTGGACGGGGGCGGTATTTACGAAAATGTTCTCGACGACGCTGAAGCCGGTGTTAACACCAACCTACTTTGCCATCGTTGGTCTTGGGCTACTGACGGCCATCATCGGTATCTACTTGATTTTGCCGATGGTCGACAAGCTGACGCGGGCGGAGGCTAACCAAACCGAGTAGTGTGCCTCGGCCCGAGGATAATCTATCGAAAAGCGTTCCAGTTGATGGCTGGGACGCTTTTTCTTATAAAATTCGATAAAACTCTTACGCTTTTAGTTTGATGCGCGTATACTATAAGTTATGAAAAGGGCAAAAGCACTACGAAAAATGGCGACTTGCCTGTTTGTAGCGGCCTTTTTAGCGATGATTAGCTGGATGCTGTATGATATACTGCAGCGCGACAGCAGTATCTCCAACGACACCGACGTGCTGGTTATGGGTACAAACGCGACATTTAAACCTTTTGAGTATAAAGACGGCGGCCAGGTGGTTGGCTTTGACGTCGAATTGGCGCAAGCTATCGCCAAAGATATGGGCAAGGAACTAAAAATCGAAGATATGTCGTTTGATGGCTTGTTGCCGGCGCTTGAGAGCGGGCAAATCGATATGGCGGTGGCCGGTATGTCGGTGACTTCGGAGCGTGAGAAAAACGCGCTATTTTCAGATCCGTACTACCAGGCATCGCAGCGAATAATTGTACCCAAAAATAGCAAGATAGCCAATAAGTATCAATTAGAACACAAAAAAATTGCTGTGCAGCTCGGTACCACGGGCGACCAGGCAGCTTCTAAAATTAAGGGAGCACAAGTCGTGCAATTCCCGGCAGCGCCGAATGCTTTGCAAGAATTAGCAGCTGGCAAAGTCGACGCGGCGGTGATTGACGATGCACCGGCTAAGCAGTACGTCTCTGGGTTTCCTTCGCTCAAAATTATCAACACGCCGCTGAGTAGTGAAAGCTACGCGATCGCTTTCAAAAAGGGCAATACCGAACTGGCCGAGCATGCCAACAAAACGATTGCCAATATGAAAGCCGACGGTCGTTACCAAGCGTTGTTGCAGGAATACTTTGGCACGGCGAAGGAGCAGGCACCATGAATTTTGGCGAAGTGATTTTTGGTGACGGGCGCTGGGTTTATCTATGGCACGGACTAGAAGTAACATTGGTTTTGACAGTATTATCGGTGGCATTAGGTGTAATTATCGGCATAATTATTGCGTTGATGCGGGTGTCAAAAATCCGTCCGTTTAGTTGGCTAGGGCGCTTTCCGCAGCTGAAGCGTTTGGCTAGGTGGAATCCGGTGGCTGGTCTTGGACGTTTGTATGTTGAAATCATTCGCGGTACACCACTGTTGGTGCAGCTGCTCATTATGTATTATGTAGTGTTCGGCTCATACCGTTTCATGCCAAAGATTTTCGTGGCGGCGATTGCTTTTGGTATTAATAGCGGTGCTTATGTGGCGGAGATCATTCGCGGCGGCATAGAGAGTATTGATAATGGACAGCTAGAAGCAGCGCGTTCGCTAGGTTTGAGTTATCCGCAAGCGATGCGCTACGTGATTTTGCCACAAGCGATGAAAAATTCGCTGCCAGCGTTGATTAGCGAGTGTATTGCTATGCTTAAGGAAACGTCGGTGGTCGGCTGGATTGGCTTGGGTGATATTATGCGTGGCGCTGACGATATCCGCTCGTTGACAGCGACAGCATTCCAGTCGTTGTTTGCGGCGGCGGTGATGTATTTAGCGTTGACGGTTATCTTTACGAAAGTGATGCGGCGTTTCGAGAAAGGAGTGCAAGCTGATGATCAGGACGCGTAACCTGCGCAAATATTTTGGATCCAACCACGTGCTGCGCGGGATTGACTTGACGATCGAGGATGGTGAAGTACTAGTGATTGTCGGGTCGAGTGGCTCCGGTAAATCGACGCTGCTGCGATGTTTGAATTTACTTGAAAAACCCACTTATGGATCGGTTTTTGTTGATGACGTTGACATCACTCAACCGCACGTTAATATTAATAAAATCCGCCAGCGTATCGGTATGGTGTTTCAGCAATTTAATCTATTCCCTAATATGACAGTACTAGATAATATCAAATTAGCGCCTAAGAAACTACGCAAAGTATCGGATCGTAAAGCGAATCGGCGAGCCAAAGAGCTGCTTGAGCAGGTTGGTTTAGCTAACAAAGCCAACGAATATCCTCAGCATCTGTCGGGCGGCCAGCGGCAGCGAGTGGCTATCGCTCGAGCGCTCGCTATGGAGCCAGAAGTTATGTTGTTTGATGAGCCGACTAGCGCGCTTGACCCAGAAATGATTGGCGAGGTGCTTGACGTGATGCGCGATTTGGCTAAGCAGGGCATGACCATGGTGATCGTCACGCATGAAATGAGCTTTGCCCGTGAAGTTGGCACACGGATGATTTTCCTTGACAAAGGCGACATCATTGAAGACGGTCCACCTAAACAAGTAATGGATCATCCAAAGACTGAGCGAGCGCGCCAGTTCTTTGATGCTGATAAATAGCATAAGGTTAACAATACATGCTAAAATAATTATGGCAAATTCAAAAGTATCGTCTGCTGAACACGAAAAGTCTAATAAGCATCTGCCGGAACGAAACGTTAAAAATGAAGCCATCATAGTTAGCCAAGCGGTTGGTATGTTGCTGTTTGGCGCAGTGATGGTTGGTTTGCTAGCAAACCCTTTTCTTGTCATTCCGTTGTTTTTTGTGCCGCCTTTGTTTGTAGCTTATTTATCATTTATTGCTTTATTGTTTGTAGAAGGCGTTGTCGTTTTGAAACAATACCGGCGCGTGGATCGCTACCGTCAGCGTATTACTGCGCTGAGCGTGATATTACTTTTGCCTGTATTTGCCGTGATTTTTAATACATTAGTAGTGGCTGCTACATTATTGCATGCATACGATATTGTTTATATCGCGAAATTGCTTACATCGCCTTGGGTACTTCTGGGGTTGTTTGTTGTGGCTGCTGTTGGCTTGTTATATTTGTGGCGATTGCTACGACTTCCGGATCGGTTATATTGGGAATTTCTTCCAGCATCTTCGTTGTCAAAAACACAACATAAACAGCAAGAGCACGGCTTGCGGCTGCAGCGAATTGGTTTTGGCCTTTTTAGCGTCCCATTAGCTATAGCTATCGCAATTTCTTTCGCGGTATCGCAGATAATGGTTGGTCCAGACAGTGGTTTTGGCGGTAGTGCCATATTTAACTACGCGTCGCTAGCCTTTCTTTGCGCTGGCATACCGTGCATTGTGGCTGGTTTGATATGTTTTGCTAAGAGCGAGATGTAATTGTTTAAGCTTTGAGTCGATAATTTCCTCTGATATAGTCATTAATCAGAGGAGAGAGTGGTTAGTAAGCGAGAAAGACTAGATAAAGATAGCCAGGCAGCGCCGGTTAAAAAGCGCGCTAGTGTTAAGTCTGCGTCAAAGAATCGTGAAAAATTACATGATGATTTGGCAAATAAGAAGTCTGGCGGTAGGCTAGATCCTGGCCTGTATTGTTTCACGGCTATCGCCCAGTTCCATGGTATCCCTGCCGATCCAGAGCAGATGGCTCACGTGCTGGCGATTGATCCGCTTAAGGGCATGAACGAGCTGGATATGTTACGAGCGGCGCGTTCGCTCAAATTGAAGGCGCGGGCGTCTACGGTTAATTTTAAGCAATTAGCGAAGTTGCCATTGCCGCTGATCGTTGGTATGAAGGACGAAAAGTTTGCGGTGTTGGCGCAAATTGCCGAGGATAGTATGGCGGCGCAACTTACTAATACTAAGAATGACAGTCGCTGCAAAATCAAAGGTTCTGGAAAAATCATCAACAGTAAATTTCTCATTTTACCGCCAAATGGCGGGCCGCCGCAGGTGATATCGGCCGAGAATTTTCAAGATAAATGGACTGGTCGCGTGATATTGTTTACGCAACGCTTTTGGAAAGAGGCGGACAGAAAATTCAACCTCAAGTGGTTTATCCCGACGATCATCAAATACAAAAAGCCGCTGCTGCAAGTCTTGTTGGCGGCGCTAGTGGTACAAATTATCGGAA
>CAURIK010000015.1:0-18068 GCA_963525145.1 uncultured Candidatus Saccharibacteria bacterium
GCTTTGTATCTTTTATCTGTCATATACTATTCTTTCGTCATATATTTTTAGCGTCGCTACGTCGCTCATCCACGCCATGACTACAACTCTCTCTAGATCCGAAACCACCACAATTATATATAAAGGACCGTTCAATGCCAGCTTTTAAACAATCAGAACTTGACTGGTTCACTTTTTCTATTCTAGCATAACAGTATGTATTTGTCAATAGCTATGCTCACGTAATTTTAGCCAGCCTGTATGGATAAACCTCTGGTCTATTTCCACTGCCGCATACTATTTATCTTATACTTTTCAAAATACACTTCCACCAAATTGACATCAAACCGGTTTACCAACTCCATCAAATAATTCAGCACGTCCGCGAATTCCTCGCGCAGGTTGTCGTGATTGTCAGGCTTCTTCTCGCCCTTAATCCCGTCTCTTTACGAATCGCTTTCGCCAGCTCGCCGATTTCCTCGGCAAACAACAAAAATACTTCAGTGACAGAATTCTTACCCCAACCCTTTTCCTTGCATGTTCGGTCGAAGTGTTTTTGTAATTCGGTTAAGCTGATTATTTGCGAGTTCATAGCTTTCTCCTTATTGCTAATTTTACTCAAAATATTTCTTCAGCGTCACCGTATCACCCACCCGCGCTTCACGCGTAGTCTTCAAGTTGGTGACGATGTAGCCAATTTCACCGGTGTCAAGCGACGGGTCAGAGATCATGCCAGGGCTGAGATGACCAACTTCCAACGCCAAGCCATTAGCGCCAGTCGCCATCATGTGAATCGCTTCACCTTTTTTGATTTGACCGTCAACCACTCGCACGTACAAAATCACGCCGCGGTAATCATCATAATAACTATCAAAAATCAGCGCTCGCGTCGGGTCGTCCTGCTGGCCTTTTGGCGCTGGAATTCGCTCAACGATTGCTTCCAAAACCTGATCAACATTCTGTCCAGTTTTAGCGGAAATATGAATTATGTTGCTCTCATCGCAGCCCAGCAAATTGATCACTTGCTTGGACACCCGCGGCACATCAGCGGCTGGTAAATCAACCTTGTTGAGTACCGGGATAATCGTCAGATCCTGCTCCATCGCCAGGTACACATTCGCCAGTGTCTGCGCCTGAATGCCTTGGCTGGCGTCAACCACCAATACCGCGCCCTCGCACGCCTGCAAGCTGCGCGATACTTCGTAGCTAAAATCGACATGGCCGGGCGTATCAATAAGGTTGAGATCGTAAGTAACTGACCGCAACGGCCTGTTAGCATCGACTTCGCTGGCACTTTTCTCTTCAGGCCGCTCGGCCGCCAACTGATCTAGCTTGCGCTCTTGGCCTCGCTTTGCCGGAAAGGCAAAGCCTTCAGATAAAAGACCAGCAGCAGTCGACTGATATCTCATCCGCACCGGCGCCAACTTAATGGTGATCCCTTTCTCGCGCTCCAAATCCATCGAATCCAGCAGCTGCGACTTCATCTCGCGCTTCTCCACCGTCCCTGTCATCTCCATCATCCGGTCAGCTAGTGTCGATTTGCCGTGATCAATGTGGGCGATAATGCAAAAATTGCGGATACGTTCCACCCTAACGCCTCACTCTGCCAAATAGTAGCTGTCGTAGTTTTGCAACAATCGGATCCGCCTCTTCAAGCTTAAATACTTTACTTAAAGCTATATACACCGCAAAACTCACCACCACAATAACGGTAAACTTCGGGAAAACCGCCATAAAATTCATATCGCGCGACTGTAACTGTAACATCTGTACTACAAAATAAGTCACCACACCCATAATCGCACTAGCGATCATCATAGTAATAATGCTGCGCAGTGTCTTGCGATTAAAAATACCTGGTGTACGTACGTGCAATATAGTTAGCAAAATCGCAATCTCTACCACCGAGACAATCGATTGTGCCCAAGCCAAACCAAACACTCCCCAACCAAACAGTTGCGTGAAAGTGATTCCCAATACGATGTTCAATGATATTGTAGCTATCGAAATATACAGAGGCGTGCGCGTGTCTTGCTGTGCGTAGAACGTTCGCGCCATGATGTGATAAAGCGTCCGGAAGAATATCGATATCACTAACGCACCGAGAACACTAGCAATCGCTGGCTGGCCGCCGTTTTTGATGAAAGCCACCACGTAACCGCGCGCAAAAAATGTAATCACAGCAATTGGCAATGCCAACCAAACAATCCAGCGAAAAACTGAGCGCAGTTCTTTCTTAAATAAATCAACTCGCCCTTCCGCTAACCGTTCAGTCATCCGTGGAAAAGCCGCGTTGCTAATAGCTACGCCGACTAGATTTACCGGCATCAAGCTCAAACTAGACGCCTGCTGATAAACACGCATAATTCCGTCGCCCATCCGTGACGCTAGATTAATTTCAACAATTCCATTAAAATAATCAATCCCTTGATCAATTGAGCGCGGCGGTAGAAGTTTCAAAACTTGGCGAAAACCTTTGTTGCGCCAAGAAATCACCGGGCGATAGTCAAAGTTTACGCCAACCAGACCAATTGAACTAACCACCAGCTGCAAAATTGCCCCCAGCACCACGCCAAGCGCCACACCCATAATGCCGCCTTCAAATATCTGCCAACCAAAGATATTAATGCCGTTAGTGAAATACTTAGCACCGACAACGATACCTAGATTATAGATGGTCGGCGCCAATGCCAAAAAAGTAAACCGGCCGATTGCTTGCTGCATACTCGACACCACCGTCGCAATCGCGAACAAAAACGGATTGACGGCAATTATACGCATCATACTCACCGCCAAAGCATGTCCTTGTTCGCCAAAGCCCGGGCCAACAACATAGCGCACCAGCGGGTCGGCAAAGATGATAATTAGCACGCTAGTGATTAACGTCAATACCGCAAAAAGATTCAGTAAGCTTGAACTCAGCTCCCACGCCGATCGCTTATTGCCGCTCGCCAAACGCTGATTAAACACTGGAATAAACGACACGCTCAAAGCGCCCGACACTAGCAGAAAATACATAAAATCCGGCACAGTAAACGCCGCCACGTAAGCGTCAGCACCCACTTTATAAGTATCCAGGTACATGCCATTAATTAAACGATCGCGGTAAATCCCTAGCAGACTTGATAGCATAGTCGAGCCGGACAGCAGAATCGCTGCCCACTGCACCGACAGCTTGCTATTAGCTTTGGCAACAACCGACCGTACTCGACTTCCTCGCCCCGCCATAGTCTATGCGTGTAGTTTTACTTCCTTTGGCAATACCGCATCCTTCATGTATTTAGCGGCGTCTTCTTCTTCGAGAGTTTCGTTTTTGAGCAATGCATCTTTAAGCTTTTCAAGCACCGCCCGATTCTTGCTGAGTATTGTCTCGGCACGAACCGACGCTTCCTTAATCAGCGCCTCGACCTCGTTGTCGATCTCTTGTGCTGTCGCCTCTGAATATGGCCGGTCATGAGTAATCTTATCAAAGACCATGCCGCCATTGTCCTCGTGGAAGACTTGGTCGCGCAGTTTCGAGCCCATGCCTTGTTCAATTATCATATTGCGAGCAACTTTAGCGGCGTGGCGCAAATCACTGCCAGCACCAGTAGTAATACCATCATTGCCGTAAATCAGCTTCTCGGCAATCCGGCCGCCCAGTGCCCGCGCTAGAATATCCTTGAACTCGTAAACGTTAGTGTAACTTCTATCTTCTGGCGGCAAGAACCATGTCACGCCGCCCGTACCGCCGCGCGGAATGATAGTGATTTTGTGTACTGGATCGCTATCTGGCAAGACATGACCAACAATGGCATGGCCAGCTTCGTGATAAGCAGTTAATTCCTTTTCGTGGTCGTTCATTACTTTAGCTTTACGCTCCGGGCCGATAGCCACTTTTTCAAAAGCTTCGGTCAGGTCGTCATTCGACACTTTCTTGGAGTTGCGCCGCGCTGCAATGATTGCCGCCTCGTTGGCAATATTCGCCAAATCGGCACCGCTAGAGCCAGCCGTTTTGGCTGCCAGCTTATCGAGATCAACTGTGTCGTCAGTCGGCTTATTTTTGAAATGAACTTTCAAAATAGCTTCGCGATCTTTGCGCTCCGGCAAACTAATCGTCACGTGCCGGTCAAAGCGGCCTGGTCTGAGCAGTGCCGGATCAAGCACGTCAGCCCGGTTGGTCGCCGCGATTACAATCACATTAGTGTCCGCTTCAAAACCGTCCATCTCTACCAAAATTTGGTTCAGTGTCTGCTCGCGCTCGTCATGACCGCCGCCCATACCGCTGCCGCGTTTGCGCCCGACGGCGTCAATCTCATCGATAAAAACAATCGCCGGCGCGTTTTTCTTGGCCTTCTGGAAAAGGTCGCGCACGCGGCTGGCGCCAACACCGACAAACATTTCAACAAACTCTGAACCAGAAATCGAGAAGAAAGGTACGTCCGCCTCGCCAGCTACTGCTCGCGCTAGCATCGTCTTGCCGGTACCTGGATCGCCGACTAGCAGCACGCCCTTCGGGATTTTGGCACCGAGGCTTTGATATTTTTTCGGATGCTTAAGAAAGTCAACGACCTCTTGTAAATCCTGTTTAGCATTATCATTGCCAGCAATATCGTCAAATACCACCCGTTCTTTATCGAGGCCGTATAACCTAGCCTTACTCTTACCAAAACTCATCGCCTGGCTATTCTGGCCCTGAGCTTGCCGCATCATAAAAACAAACAGCGCGCCAATCAGCAGCACCGGCAAAACCACCGTCATCAAGGTCAGCATCAAAGAGTTATCAACTGGCGCGCTATCCGAAACAACCGCACGGCCTTTTTCGTTAAGTATATTGTCTTTCAGCAGCGACGAAACCCCGCCGCCTAAGTATGTCCGCTTAGATGGCTTATTCTCGCCCTTCATGGTCACCTGAAGGTCGCCGCCTTGGCCTTCGATCCTGGCTACTTTGCCTTCGTTGGCGTCTCGAATCACCTGAGCGATTGGTACTTCCTGGAGCGGCTTAGCCGGCATAAATGCCGCATATAGCGACAGTCCTATCAAAACGATAATTGCCCAGAATAAACCGAGCCGAACTTTATTACTCACCTTTTGTTTACGAGGTTTAGGCATTGAAATATATATCCTTTCGTGGTTTTATAATCAAATTCAGAATATCTCTGTAATTATACCACCTTCGCGCAGTAAGTTCGAGAGGCAATTTCTAATTGCACGCCATCGCCGACATCAATTTTGGCACCCGGCCGCGCCGTCTTGATAGCCAGCAAAGCCCGCTGAGTACGCGGCCGAGTCGGGCGCAATCCGCCAGTTTGCCCAGCAATATCGCTCGCTAAAAGCTCTAACGCTACGTCATCATCAATCTGCGACAAAAAATACCGCGAACCACTATTGCGCAGCGTGATCCGCTCAGTTTCGCGTTCAATATCTTTCCGTAAGGCTAGCTGTCTAGCGCGCAACTGCAATAGTCTTACAACTACGCGTTGACTAATAACACTTTTTAGTGCTTTTCTGACACGATTGCGTTGATAAAGGTCGCTTGCGTTCGTTGCGTCCTCAACCCACTCCAAGCGATGCTGCAGCGCATAATCGTACAATTGCGTCTTGGTAAAAGAAATCAGCGGACGTCTAATTCCTGTACGCGCCAACACAGCCAACCCGCGCCATCCCGTACCACGCTCAAGATTGATAGCAATCGTTTCGGCGACATCTTCAGCATGATGCGCCGTAACCAGCACCGCGCCAAACTTCTGTGCCTGTGCTAGCAAAAAGTCATACCGCTTCTGGCGCGCTAATTCTTCGCTAGCATTCGACCCGAGATTAAGCGCCGTCGAAACGAACGGTAAATTATATTTCTGCGCCAACGCTGCCACAAACCGTGCATCAGCGCGCGAAGCCTCGCCGCGGATTCCATGTTCGACATGCGCTACAATTAGCCGATGCTCTGACCGGCTCAGCATATCCAATAAACACACACTATCCACACCGCCAGAGACTGCCACTAGGTACGTCATATTACTTTTTATTATAATCCATCAGGACGCTAGCATTAATTGATACTATATGCAGTAATACATTTTTATAAATAGCGTGTACTACCAAACGGAATCTTGGTGCGAACCGTCTCGGTATTAAGCGTACTAGCAGCGTGAATAGTCCGAGCGCCGTACCGCTGATTAATCTCGTCAATCGCCCAAGTGGTTTGCCGCTCGCGCGCTAATTCGTCGCCAAACAAACTCAGTTGATCGCTGGTGCTGTTATACAGATTATAACAATGCACGCCTATCTCGCGTATATCACCAGCCGGCGCCTGGCAGAATAGCTCTTCGGCCACGTGCCACAACGCAGCATCGCTAAACATTGGCAGCGGCGCTAAATATTTACGCTGCCAGTAATTGCCTGCGCGTCCCCAGCGTCCATTATTCAACGATAGTTTTGAGTTGCTAGCCACAACCGCCATTCGCACATAAATACCGACACCGCGCGCCGACTTGCGCTGCGAACGTAGTTTTTGTCCAACCGCCTCGACTAAATTATGTAATCGAGCGGCTATTTGCTGCCGCGGCATATTGCGCTCCTCTAGTACGTATTGGCGGCCGCATGTTTTAACATCGCTAACCAAGTCATCGACTTCCCAGCCATGTAGACGCTTATGCCACTTTTCACCATTAATACTATGAAAAGCAGCATGAAGCGCCTCTGGCGGTGATTCATACATTTGCAGCGGCGTGAAAATTCCCACCGCATTCAACCGCTGCTCATTATGTCGCGCGATTCCCGTTAGATCGCGTAAAGTTAAGCTGGATAACACCGTTTGTACATTTTGCGCCGTCACGACATCAAGCCCGTCAGGTTTGTGCAAGCTAGCCGCCATCTTGGCCCAGAAACGATTAGTGCTGATACCGATATTACAACGCATGTACGAACCTACTTCGGTACGCAATCGCTGCTTTATCTCTTTGCCGATAGCTTCTAAACCGCGCGACCGCATTGATTCGGGCGCTACTGCAAAATCAATTATGCCTTCATCAATGCTTTTCATCACCACCGCTGGACTGTAACTATTCATAATTCGCAGCAGCTGCCGATATACCCAGCGATATTTCGGCGGGTCGCTGTCGAGCGCTACTAGCTCGGGACACAGGCGTTTAGCCTGGCGATATTTCATACCAGCCTTAACACCGTAAGCTTTCGCTTCATAGCTCACAGTGATAACCGAAGTGTTCTCGACCAAACGATTAACTACCGCCACTGGCCGCCCGCGTAACAACGGCCGCGACTGCTGTTCAATGGTCGCAAAGCAGCTATTAAGGTCTATATGCATGACCAGTGGCAATGCTTGATTATACTCCAAATTTAAGCCATCCGCGGAAAACTGCTTTTGTTGGTCAGCTGGTTCAACCATGCTCCGCCTCGCGCGTCAATCGCCAAGTCAACCGCTCGCTATCAAATTCCAGCCTATAATCAGCTTGCCCGTCCGTCACATCAAAAATATGCATCGTTCGCCGCCCTTTAGCTACTGGATGCCGCAAACCTAGCTCACTTACTTCAATCTCACGCCCATTCGGACGCCTAAACCGCCGCGGCACGCACAATTCTAAACCGCTGCCAAACGTCGCAATAACCTCTACTCGTTCATTTAATTCTAGCTCATCGTTCACGGCAAAATTATAGCACAGAATAGCAAACCGCCCTTGACACAGAAGGGCGGCTCACTAGAGAAGTACGGGAAACGTTTCTCGAAGCATATTGTCCGACAGCTTCATTAAATTATCCTTAAAAAACCTAGCTTGCCACCGATTACTGTTATCTGCTATAATCTACAGTGCTTTACTCTTGCGGCACTGTAGCTCAGTTGGTTAGAGCGTAGGACTCATAAGCCTAAGGTCACTGGTTCGATCCCAGTCAGTGCTACCAAAGAAAGCTCCCCGCCTTTGTTGCGGGGATTTTTCTTTGCGCTTAAACCGCTGCTAAAACGCAAAATCCTCAACGTCTAACAGATCATTACGGCGATTAATAAATTCTCGCAGTTCTACCGTTGTACGCGGCCGATTCCAGGTGGCATTCTCGTTATGTAATGAGTTATTTGATTCGGTGACTTCCATTTTTATTTTCCTTTTTTGTATAAGTTAATTACTTATACTCTTAGTATAACACAAACTTGCCAAAAAAGCAATAGCTTTTTACGGCAATTATCCCATTGAAACAAGTGACTAATAAGTAACTTATGCTATACTAGTATTATATAACCAATTTCGAAATCCGGTAAACTTACGCGTACGGCGCGGCGAAATGGATAAGTCCATTAACATCGCCGCGTTTTTTATATAAATAAGCTCGGGTAGCTCAGTGGATAGAGTACGCTTCTGTCGAAGGCGATGACGTGGGTTCGAATCCCACCCCGGGTACCAATAATATTCCCATAAAGGTAAAGACCCCTTGGGTAGGGGTCTTACGCTTCTGTCGTATCTCTTATTATACGTCAGATTGTTTGTGGTGTCCATAAATCACTTGCAAAATATAATGTTTAATTATATAATACAGTTCGATAAGCTGTCTAGACTTATGAAATATACTTTATTATACCCTACGCATGCCAATAGTGATTTGGGCTAAGTGAGTAATACGGAATAGTAAACAAACCTACGCCGATAAAACAAAGCAAAACATGTTTGATTATACTGTGACCTTTTTGTTGTCGAGTATAAAGTGCCTTATCTTTGCCCCGTAGGTTGTCGTTATTTTGCTTTTGATTGTCCATAAGAGCCTCCATTCTTTCTATTAAAAAGGACAGCCATCGCTGGCTGTCTAGACCCACAACAAGGGTTTATCCCTATTGCTTTTAGCAAATGGCTGCCCATTTTCGGGATAAAAAATGAGCCTCGCTGAGAGTCTAGACAATATCCATTATATCACTTTGGTCTGTAGAATAGTACTATCTTAACAACCCTACATATGGCGTTTATGATTTTATCACAACACTACATGTATTGACCTTGGCTAAATAACAGTGTACAATAAAATCATCATTCAATTGAGGGTAAAACTCATATGGGGGATGAAGTGTTGTGACGGTCTAGAACGCCGTGAGGTAAGCTACAACGATTGACAATATATGCGGTTATATATCGAGACGGATGGCGTGGATCTCAAAAAGTTCTAATGCCATAAAGGTAACAATTGTTGTAGCCTACGCCACCGGTCTCGGCATATAACTTTTTTATTTACCAAAAATCTAGTGCGATCCTAGTTAGTACTTTGAAAAAATGGCAAAATAGAAACGTAACCGTGTCGACGCAGCTAAGCTGTTAAAGACCGCATAGTTGTGAATAGTAACTTAACAGAGGAGATTAATATTATGGATAATACCATTTATATTTTTAGACCCTATATTACCGTAAAAGGTAAGCGTATCTATCGTAAAAACGGTGGTATGTTTAAGATTCCTGTTGGTAATAAAAAAACTACCCCCGATCAAAAGTAGTAGTTTTTTATAGGATTACAGAGTTTTAATAGATTACTAGGGTCTATTAAAACTCTCATAGGTACCCGACAAATTTTCTGGTGTCAATGAGAGTTTTAATATGTAAACGATCATCTTGAACGTTTTTATATTTATATAATGTTTGTTGCCCACCTATTAATAGGTTTTTATTATTACTGACCATAATACTACATGTATTGTATCACTCAAAGCATAAGCTATTCAAGTCTATTATTCTCTCGTACTTGGCTTAATGGGATAATTGCCCTTTTTACAAAATCTTTTGACTTCGCCAGACCGCTTATGGTATAAATAAGATAAGGATTATCAAGACAAACATGAATACTCTTATCGCTGTTAGCATCATCGCCCTGGCAGGACTTATCCACGCTAGCTTTCAGTTAAGCGTTAGTATGGCTACATCTCTATCGGGGCATGCCTTAGGACGCAAGCTGGCCGCTCGGCGCACGTTACGGCTGTTATTTAGCTTTGTAGCTGGCGCCTTTACTATGACGCTTTTGTGTGTTAGCTTCGCTAGTTATGCTATCGGTGTATTCGCGCCGCACAGTAATTTGTTGTGGATCACTTTGACTGCTGGTCTGATGATCGTTGGCTTGGCAGTTATCCTTTTTTACTATCGTAAAACCGAAGGTACCGAATTGTGGATTTCACGCAGTTTTGCCCGATTCTTGCGTAAACGCACCGCCAAAGCCAGCCTTGCCGCCGAAGCGTTTAGTCTAGGATTGACTAGCGTTGTTGCAGAACTACTATTTACTATCGTACCAATCATTACCGCAGCCTGCGCCATCATCGCGCTGCCGCCGATTTGGCAAATCGTTGGCGCAGCAGGTTATACGCTAGCTGCTTCGCTCGGGCTGCTCATCGTTGCCCTATTGATTGGCAGCGGACGCCAACTAAGCCGCATCCAGCGCTGGCGCGAACAAAACAAATACTTTTTACAATTCGCTGCTGGGCTGGGTTTGATTATCCTTGGTTTTTATATATACGTTAATACTGTTTCCGACTTAATCATTCAGGTGAATGCTGTATGAAAGTTACCGTTTTTAAACGAGGCAAACGCCCGCCAGAAGATTTCGATGCCAAAAAGCTGCGCGCTAGCCTGTACGCCGCCTGCCTTAGTGCTAAAAGCCCCGAAGGGTTAGCTCGCAATTTAGCCGATCAAGCTGCTCGCGAGGTCGAAGCTTGGAGCGGCCAAAAATCAGACATTACCACCACCGATATTCGCGCGCAAGCTGGACGATTTCTAGAACATAATCATCCTGATGCAGCATATTTATATAAACACCACAAAAAAATGATGTAGGAGACATGAATGGCGAAGAGACACAATAAATTTGATTACGATTTAATAGTTATCGGTAGCGGAGCTGGCGGATCGGCCGCTGCCACTATCGCCGCTCGCAATGGCGCGCGCGTAGCGATTATCGAGGAAGATACCTTCGGCGGCGATTCGCCTAACTGGAGCGATGTACCAACCAACGCCTTATTACACGTCGCGCACCTCTATGATCAAGCACGCCACGGTGCCAAGTTTGGCTTACGCTCCAACACGCTTGGCTACAATTATCCGAGTATCCGCGCCTGGAAAGATCTCGCCGTCAAGCGAACTGGGGCTGCTGGTAATCGCAAATTTTACGAAAACCAAGGCATTACTACCTATACTGGACACGCCCACTTTCTGTCGCCCAATGAAATCTCTGTTCGACGCAAACACATCAGCGCCGAAAGATTCTTGGTCGCTACGGGTTCGCACTGGGTAGCGCCAGAAGTACCAGGATTAGACGAAATCCCATTTTTGACAGCGCGCACCATTTTAGAGTCGATGCGTCCACCGAAGAGCCTTTACATCATAGGTGCTGGCAGCGTTGGCGTCGAGATTGCGCAGCTGATGGCTACTTTCGGTACTAGGGTTTATTTGACTGATATCGCTGCCCGCATTTTACCAAAAGAAGACGAAGAAGTTGGCGAGCTACTAGAAGCCTACCTCAAGAAGCATAAAGGCATTACGTCATTGACGCAAACACGGACAGTCGCAGCAGTCAAAGACGGACTCGGCTACCGCGTATCATTCCTGCGCGGCGGTGTCGAAAAGTCGGTACGCGTCGAGGATATCTTGGTGGCGACTGGACGTCGGCCAAACCTTGATTTAGGACTAGAGAACGCCAGCGTCCAATACGACCCAACCGGCATCCATGTTAACGAATATTTACAGACAAGCGCTCGCCACATTTATGCAGCTGGGGATATTATCGGCAACTCTGAGCACACACATACTGCACTGCTAGAATCGCGGATTGCTGCTCATAACCTTTTTTCAAAGAATCAAATCGCGCCAGATTATACTGCTACGCCGCGGACAACCTTCACCTTCCCAGAAGTGTCATCTGTTGGTTTGACCGAAGACGATTGTATCAAACGCGACCTCAAAATCAAAAAAGCTATAGCGCCGCTATCAATCATCGGACGCTCAAATACCAGCGATTTCCGCGACGGCTTCGTCAAACTAGTATGCGACAAGAAAGGCGTTATAGCTGGCGGTACTATAGTCGCGCCGAATGCTAGCGATAGTATCCACGAAATCGCCCTAGCTGTGCGGCACGGCCTAACCGCCAAAGACTTAGCAGACACACCGCACGTTTTCTTGAGCTGGAGTGAAGCTATTCGGGTCGCTGCTAGCAAATTAGCTTAAACCAGTCAGTTAACCAAGAAAAAAGCTCAACTTTTGGTTGAGCTTTTTTCTTGGTAGCGGGGGCTGGATTTGAACCAGCGACCTCTTGGTTATGAGCCAAGCGAGCTGACCAGGCTGCTCCACCCCGCGATACGGGTACTATTATAGCAAACCACGCATCACTTATGCAAGCGCGAAGCAGCAGTTTTGCCAGTCAGAAAATCAATCCATTGCTGGAAGTTTGACTTGTGCACGGCAGGTGTATTGCCGCGTGGAGCTGTTTTAATATACGATGAGTTATCGTCCTGGCCGTCAAGAGATTTCACTGCAGCGCTATTCTCTGGCAGTATTAGCTGCTTCTCGCCAGGATCTGCCAGACCTAACTTACTGCGCGCTTCTAACTCTTTATATTCATCGCTCTTATAATAATTTTGTTCGTATTTCAGCGTCTCTACTTCTAGCTGCGCCAGCCGTAATTGTTGTTTTTTTTCGTCAAGCGCTCGTTGGGCGCTAAAGTTCGTCTGGATCGTCGACATTGTACCCATCACCCAGCTAACCGCAATGATAATCGCCAACAACAGCACCAATCCATTAAAGTTCGCGTAATTGAACCAGATATAATGCAGTTGTTGGCGTAATCTTTCAACAAGTTTCATCTATCAACTATTATAAACTATGAGCGGTAATCGAGATAGCGAGATAAAATGGCTCTTACTGGCGACGACGGATGATAGCGTATACACCGGCAGCGCCGCCTAGCACCAGCACGCCAGCGCCGATAATATAACCGTATAGGCTATCGCCAGTTTCAGATAAGCGTCCGCTGTTAGCGGTAGTCTTGCCATTCTTTGCTGGAGCTCCAGGTTGACTACCACCATTAGCTGGCGTAGTATTCTCCGACCGCTCATAAATTATAACCGGATCGTCGATAACACCGTTAGCAGTTTTATCCATGTCGCCAAAGCCGCCATCGGTAATTGAGTATTCAACAATAGTGCGTTTGCCATCGGCTGATGTTTTGAATGTAACTTTATCAGTAATATCGGTAGCATTAGCGCCATTAATACTGTACTTGATTACTTTTAGGCGATTAACTTTGTAGATACGCGATAATTCGAGAGTAATTTTGGTAGTATACCCAACCGCTGGCTGCGCATGTCCGTCACAGTTGATCGTAAACTTGGCCGAGCCCTGCATCTGATAGTCAGTCGGAATATTTTTCGGCTGCCCTACCGCAGCAGCGTTTTTGATGTTGTAGCATTTGTCGCCTGAGGTAGACAGCGTAATATTGGTATTGTCTGCTTGGCGAATTGTTTGCTTATTGGCAAAGGTTTGGACAACAATCGCATCTAGGCGCGCCTGAAGGCTTGTCTTAACGGCTTGATCCTGTACTTTATCGACTAGTGTTCGCGCATGCGCTATAGACTGAGCAGTTTTCTGGCTTTCAGCATCGGCAACAGCTGCCTGCGCGGCCGCCTGGGCGTCAGCTTCTTTCTTCTGAGCGGCAGTAACTGCCGAATTGAGCTGCTGTATCGCGGAACTAATATCAGCTGGCGTCGAGCTAGCAGCGGCCTCAACGTTCTTGGCATGCTGCAAAGCAGATTTGACTGCAGGATCGTTTCGGATATACGCTGGCTGCGCTTCCGCCCGAGCAATCACGTCGCGCAAAGTAGTCTTGTCTGGCCGCAAGGCATCGAGAGCTGCTTGCAACTCCGACGCCGCCGTTTGCAGGCGCATCACTGATACTGAAGCGTCATTGTAAACTTGTTTAGCCTGCTTAATTTTAGCCTTTAGCGCATTGACAGTGTCAGCACTCATACCAGTCGTATCGACAGCCTCAGCTTTAGTAATAAGTGTGCCAAGCGTTTGTTTAGCATTGCTGAGCTGCTGCGATACAGCATCAAGACGCACCTGCAGAGCAGACTTAACCGACGCGTCTTGGACAGCGTCAACGAGAGTTTGAGCCGCCGTTATCGACTGCGCCGTTTTAGCGCCTTCTGCTACCGCAACCGCATTGGCAGCAGCTGTTTGAGTATCAGTTTCTTTCTTTTTAGCAGCATTAATTGCCGACTTCAAATTATTGACAGCTGTGCTAACTTCTGCTGGTGTTGGATTAACCGCAGCATAAACATTTTTAGCATGTTGCAGGGCAGTTTTAACCGCTGAATCGTTCTTGATATAAACTGGCTCTTTGTCAGCATCCGCTATAGCTTTGGCTAGCGCTGTCTTATCGGTTTTGAGGTTATCAAGAGCTGATTGCAGTTTGGTTTTAGCCTCAGTGAGCTGCGCCACAGTTGACTCTTGGTCGTTATTGACTGCTTTAGCTGCAGCAATTGCGGTATTCAAAGCAGCAACAGTCTCGGCCGCTAGACCATCCGTCGGCGTGTTCTTCGCCTTGTCAATCAATTTCGATAAGGCTGTCCGCGCATCGGTAATTTCCTGTTTGACGGCGTTGAGCTCATCTTGCATAGCTGATTTCTTGTCTGTGTCCTGAACGTGCGCTAAAAGTGCCTCTGCAGCGCGAATATCAGCAGGCGACTTACTGTTTTTTGCCTTATCAACCGCTGTCCGTGCGGCCGCTTGAGCTGCCGTTTCTTTGGCTATTGCGGCATCAAGTGCTTGCTTGAGGTCGTTTGTCGCTTGGCTAATTTCGGCAGGTGTCGGATTTGGTTTAGCAACAACATTTTTCGCAGCTGACAGCGCACTGGTCACTGCTGCATCTGCCTTGATATAATCTGCAGAGTTATTCGCGCGATCAATTTGCACTTGGAGCTGAGCTTTATCAGCTTTTGGCAGCGTTGCAGACACTGTTAGCTGACCGTTGAATTGGGCGGTAGCAGCGCCAACTGTAACATTCTTGGTCCAAGTTGCCGACAGCTCATGGGTATTATTATCATAAATCGGCGAGACAATTTTGACACGACCAGCCCCATCATTAGCCAAATCAGCGCTGTTGGTTATAGCAACAGCAGTACCCGATACATCTTTGAGCGGCGATGCAAACGGCGTTGTATTCGTACTCATACGGACACGCTGATTAGAAACGTCAAGCTTAGTTAATTTAGTTAAGCGGCCCGCAAACGACATATCGCTAATATTACTGCGGTCCGCTTGCAGCGACGTTAATTGCGTCATCGCGCCAATACTATTCAGATCGTTATCGGTTAACGAAGTTGACGATACTTGGAGAGTCGTTACTTTAGTAAGTTGCTTTAGAACTTCGCTATGCGCTAGCTGCGGCGTACCATTATCAGCACCAGACAGTTGCAATGTCGTCAAGGTGCCCGCACTCTTGGCAAAATCAGAAATATCAAACGCTGTCGATTTACTATCGACACTTACTTGCGTCAAATGCGTCAGATTAGCTAGCGGCTTGGTCGAAGCGATCGGATTACCAGACGCTAAAAGTACGCTTAGGTTAGCCAAATGCGCCAACGGTTCGATCGACGCGACTTTGTTATTTGTCATTGTCAACTTGGTCAATTTTGCTAACGATGACAAAGGCGCCAAATCAGCAACTTCGTTATTGTCGATCTTCAGCTCTTGTAAATTAGTTGCCTTCTCGAGACCTGTTAGATTTTTGACTTTGACACCGCCGTCTACGGTAAGTTGCGTCAACTGAGCTAGCTCGTCCACTGTGATATCCTGAGTGCTCGGACGATTGCTATCAAGCGTTTTATTGATAGCTGCCTTGAGGCCAGCATCAGGAATATTGACAGTTACTGGAGGTGTCGGCGGAGTCTGCCCGCCCGTCGCATCCATCAGCACATTAACCAGAGCACCAGCATTTACCGGTACGCCAGCTTTAACAGTTTTGCCTGTTGGGTCAATCGCTTGCGCTACGTCGCTAGATAACGGTTTACCCTTGTTGATGGCTGGGCTACCTGGTTTGAGATTGTAATTGCTCTTTTTGTAATCGTTATTATTTGCTGCTTCTTTCACGAAATACGGATTATTTGCTCGCGAGCCAAAAGTATCAAGCGAATGCGCATCGCGGCCGTTAATCGAGTTCGACAATTTTGGATTATTCGCGATATCAGAAGCTCTGCTTATAACTGTATCGGTCTTTGAAGGAATCTGTTTGAAATCCCACACCGACAAATTTATATCGTCTGATTCGTTACGGTAATATACATTATAATCAAACCCTTTGAGCATATCGTTGGCATCGACATACGGTCTATTTTGATCATTCTGAGCTCCTTCAACACGCAGTGAATACGCGCGTTGATAATTACCACCAGAAAGATCCTCTGCTCGAGCTAACGGCCGCGAAGATATAATGTTGTTATACAATTCAACGCCCGAAGTATTCCAATCTAGGCCCAGCCCCTGCGACCAACTTTCGTTAGCTACGCAGGACCCGCCTTTCCAATAATTGCATCCGTCAACACGACTGTCTTCAAATATGTATATTGGCCGGTAAGTGCGCGATATAGTATTGTTATACACCTTAACGTCATCGCTGCCGGCTACACGAATACCCGTACCGGAGCTTTCGATTATATTAGAGGCAATTATACCATTACCAGAAACCTCATACATGATAGCAAGCGGAGAATTAGTAAAGAAGTTGCCAACGATTTTCGTTTCTACGCAACCTTCATCGCACCAAAAGCCAATCATACCTTCGCTATTGGCGTTGGCAGCAGTAGAATACGCTTTAGCGTCGCGAGAATAATCAACTATATTATTGCGGAATGTGAAATTTCGCGTATGCGTAACCTTGATATCGGCCATCGTACAATAAGCTCCGCAGCCAATCGTCAAGAAACCTTCCGCGTTGTTGCCATATAATTCACCGTTAGTAAATACTGTGTTGTGGGATTTGTTAGCCCCAACTCCCGAGCCGCCATTATCTATCGCCTTTACACCACGCGCCGTCGACGATTCTGCTTTATTAAAGAACAGGCCTTGGCTTGCACTTTGGGTGACAATCATATCTTGAACTAGCGAGCCAGATCCATTAATACTCACCGCAGTTGGGCCCGAATAAACCCCTCTTTCAGCGGCAGGATCGTAAGGATCCTGAAAACCCCAAACCTGAACAGGCGAATACTGAGCAACGTTAATACCTTTCACGGAAACGTTTTTGCCAGTACTAGTGAAAGCTCGCGCCCGCTCTGATATCTCGGTTACGCCGCTAGCTGGATTCTTGCCAATATAATAAGATATCGCATCTTGCTGGCCAATATTATAGCCGTCTGCATTATTGTTAGGGGTTTTGAGCGTAGTAGGAGTGTTGTCTTCGACATAAAAAGTATTGCTACCAGGCGTTACCTCTGCTTTGGTTTTAACCTGCTTTAGCGGCTCATCGTTAATGAAAACCTGTTCTGGGTAGGCCGCGACACCTTCAACGCTTGGATTCGCATTTGTGGTACAAACATGACAGAAGTTGTGATAATTCCCAGTTGTTTTCCATATGCCATTTTCACTAGTCCATGAATTTACGACATCGCTGCCCTTTAGCCAAACTTCTGCCCCCGGCGCCGCTTGAATAGTCACATTATCGTCAGAGATGAAAAAATGCGGTTCACGATAAATACCCGACTTCGCGACTACCGTGCCGCCATTACTAATAGAGCTGAGAGCTTTCTTGAATGTAGCGTACGGCGAACCCTCGGAACCATTACCCGAAGTATCGTTGCCATTCGGCGCTACCCACGCGACATTACTCGTTGGGACGGTGTAATTGGTTTTAATAAAAGAGTACTTTTTGTTAAGCTGCGACGCCTGAGCTCGCGGCAAATTCACCAGTACCAAACTTAATACCGCAATGAATACGGTTATTCCAACGCCAATACGGCGATATTTATATTTGATATTTTTCCTGTGTATTTTCATACTCCTACCTCACTTGGGTTATATACCTGACATAGTAGCATAAGCAAATCGAGCCAGTCAACAAATAATCTGTACGTCGCAATGATTTTACGTTAT
>CAURIK010000016.1:0-16244 GCA_963525145.1 uncultured Candidatus Saccharibacteria bacterium
ACTTGAATTACTCCCCCAACAATATGCTTTATCATCAGAAGCGATAGCGCAAGTATGCGAACTGCCAGCAGAAATCTGCTTGATAGTCTTTCCGGCTAATACACCGGAAGTATTGACAGCGACAGGGACGCCGGAATTAATGGTTGAATTGTTACCAAGCTGACCACTTGAATTACTCCCCCAACAATATGCTTTATCATCAGAAGCGATAGCGCAAGTAAACTCCGTACCGGCCGTTATCTGCTTAATTGTTTTCCCCGCCAGAACTCCAGTGGTACTGACAGGTGTAGGAGTAGAAATAACAAGAGATAGTGTACTGCCATTACCTAACGCCCCCCTTCTACCACCCCCCCAACAATATGCTTTATCATCAGAAGCGATGACACAAAAATACGAATTACCGGCCGTTATCTGCTTAATTGTTTTCCCCGCCAGAACTCCAGTGGTACTGACAGGTGTAGGAGTAGAAGAGTTTTTTAAATTACCATTACCTAACTGTCCAAAGTTATTGCTACCCCAACAATATGCTTTATCATCAGAAGCAATGACACAACTAGAAATACCACCTGAAGCTATCTGTTTAATTGTTTTACTCACTAAAACACCTGCAGTATCAACAGCTACAGGAGTAAGAGAATTTACTGTATTATTGTTGCCGAGCTGACCAAAGCCATTATGGCCCCAACAATATGCTTTATCGTCAGAAGCAATGACACAACTATGGTTACCGGCAGAAGACGGTTCTATTTGCTTAATTACTTTTCCTACTAGAGCACCACTAATTTTAACAGCTGAGGGAACAAGAGCGCTTGATGTATTACCGCTACCAATCTTACCATTGCTATTACTGCCCCAACAATATGCTCTACCATCCAAAGCCACAGCACAGACGTAACCAAATCCACCTATTATATGTTTTGCGAGCATAAGATCTTCTTTATTCTCCACCCCCACTCGCACTCGAAAACTAGCACCAGCCTGCGGCAGTGTCGCTGCCGTATTATCAGCCGCCAACTGCGCACCAGGAGTAGCACTACTCGACGATTGATACAGGCGATAATTAGCCTGATCAACCTTTACTTGCGACGATGACGCTGTCGGCATTAGCGCCTCAGTCGGGCAAGTTAACCATTGCACCGCCACAATAACACCAATACCCAGCACTAACAGACAGACCGCGACATACACCAAAACCGTCCGTTTGCGTCGTATTCTCAACCCAAATTGCTCGCTATTACTCTCCACTTTTACATAACCTCGCTCGCCGCATAAAGCGAAAGCAGTTCACATTTACTATTTTAGCATAAGCAATATGCAGGCTCAATGACTTGAACTAGATAATTTGACTGCCAAACTTCGCTAAAATCGCCATAATTATCAGCGCCGCCACCGAGGCTAGCACTAACGTATCGTAGCCCTGATCAACAAATCGGCGCAACCCGCGGTGTTCAATAATTTTGTTCAAAACATTATGCCTGGTTAGTCCATAAAAAATTAGCAGCATACCCGCATCCAGCGTCAAACACCACGGACACAACGCGCCAATCTCAACATAACTCATGTAGAACATCCAACCAGCAAATAGCAAGCCCGCCACCGCGCCAAGCTGCGCGCCCCACATAAACCATTTCGGAAACTTCGCACCCGCCAGCAACGCCACCGCAATTGTCACCATCACCGGCAGCGTCATCATACCAATAAAACTATTAGGAAAGCCAAGCGGCGCCGCCGACCAATGGTTCGCCACCGTCGAACAACTCATCGCCGCGTTCAAGTCACAGTTCAAAACGGCATGCGAATTTTTAGCAAGCGTCAGCGATTCAATCGACAACACAAAAGAAGCCAACAGACCTAAGCCGCTGCCAACCAGCATCAATAGCGCTGCCAATTGCCGGCGCTTTGATTCTTTACCCGACAACCGCTTGCGCAACTTTTCAAACATAAAAACTTACCTCGCTAATCGTCGGCAGCGGCAGCCCGCGCCACATATTTTGCATCTGGCTATCAGCACTCAGCGCGATAATCGTTGGGTACTCAACGATATCGTACGTCCGGCAAAAATCACTGCCCTCAGCCGAATCTGGGTCAATTTCCTCAATCGTGTGCCCCGTCTGCCGATTAAAGTCATGCAAAAAATCTATAACTCGGCGCGCGTAATCGCTTTCCGCCCGGTACACCGCAACTACTCGCATTATTCCTGCCCTTTCTGGCGGCGCTGCTCTAATATTTTGACGAAATCATCCAACGTCTTGAACTTTTGAAATACGCTGGCGAAGCGCACATATGCGACTTCGTTACGTTTTGCTAGCTCGTCAAGTACAAACTCGCCAATCAAACGAGATTCAATTTCGCTCTCGCCCAAGCTATGCGCGCGATCTTCCACGGCATCAATTATTTCCTCCAGTTCAACTTCCGATTTGAAGAACTTACCAACTGAACGACGGATAGAATTGGCTAACTTGGCCCGCTCAAACAATTCGCGGGCACCGCTAGATTTAATAACTGCCAAGTTCGGACGTTCGATTCGCTCATACGTCGTAAAACGCTTGCCATCGGGGGTTTCGCGGCGGCGGCGAATCGTAATACCGTCAGCCGACTCTCTCGACTCAAGTACGCGACTGTTGCCGATTTTAATCCCTTTCATTTAGTCCTCGTCGTTATGCTTATTTTTTCGGCGACGCCGCAAAAAGGCTGGCGTATCGTCTTCGTCATCCTCATCAACCGAACTGCCCCATATATCTGCCGTATCCTCGCTAGCAAATTGTGCTGCTGCCGACTGATGCGACAAGTCCATATCAATGTCATCTACAGCTTCGCTAATTGATTGCGTTTGAACAGCTGGCGTTTGTTCTACTGGCGCCGTCAATTCCTCTGCCTGCTGCTGATAGTATGCATTATCAAAGCCAGTCGCGATCACGGTGATAATTAACTCGTCTTCTAATTCCGGCTTCAAGGTGGCGCCGAATATAATATTAGCATCTGGGCTAACAGCACTCGTGATAATTTCGGCAGCTTCTTGAATTTCCGCCATACTCATATCGTAACCGCCAGTGACATTAAAGAGTACGCCCTTAGCACCATCAATCGACACCTCAATCAGCGGCGATTCAATTGCTTGCTGCGCTGCCTGCGCTGCCCGGCCTTCACCACTAGCCCGGCCGATACCCATTAACGCTGATCCAGCATTACTCATGATGGCCTTGACATCGGCGAAGTCGAGATTAATCAAACCATGCTCAGTTATCAGCTCTGAAATACCCTGCACACCTTGGCGCAGTACATCATCGGCAATCTTGAAAGTCTCAAGCAGTGGCGTTCGACGATCAATAGTTTGCAGCAGCCGATCATTCGGGATAGAAATTAGCGTATCGACTTGCCGGCCCAACTGAGCAATCGCCCACTCAGCATTAGCCCGGCGCTTTTCGCCTTCGAAGCTAAACGGCTTGGTAGCCACGCCAACAGTCAAAATACCGAGATCGCGCGCTACTTCAGCTACCACATGACCCGCTCCCGAGCCGGTTCCACCGCCAGCACCAATCGTCACAAACACCATATCGGCTCCCTCTAGCGATTCGCGAATTTCATCAATCGACTCGCGGGCTGCCGCTTCACCAACGGCTGGATCGGCCCCGGCTCCCAAACCATTCGTGGTATTATGGCCCAAGTGAATTTTGACATCGGCCTTTGAATTATGCAAAGCCTGCGCGTCTGTATTCATAGCTATAAACTGGACGCCATTTAGCCCTGCGTCTTTCATACGGTTAACCGCCGAACCGCCGGCGCCGCCGACGCCAACGACTTTGATGCTTGCGAATGTTTGGATTTCGCTCGGTTTTACCTCTGGCATTACAACTCCTTACCCCTTATTCTCTGGATCTTATTTCTAGTATATCACCTATGGCCGAAACCTGTTAAATAGCGAACGAAAAAGCCCGCCTTTACTGCCCGACTTGCTAGAATCAACCGCAGCACTATGATAGCCGTCAGGATTAATATCAACCAGCATTAAGCCAATTGCCGCCGCGAATTCAGGTTTATCAACATTATCGACCACGCCGCCATAACCCTTAGCTTTACCTTTACGAACAGCTACGCCAAGCTGGGCTTTGGCAAATTCAACGATACCTTTCATGTTAGCCGTCCCGCCTGTCAGAACGGCACCGCTCGGCAGGCGTCCAGCACGGCCAGCTTTCTTCAATTCTTTGTTAACCGCTTCAAAAATCTCTTCTAACCGCGCCTCAACAATTTCATCGATATCAGCAATATCAAACTCTAAGCTCTCGCCATCGTGTTTAATCGAAACTTTGCTAGATTTGTTGCGGTTAGTAGCCGATGCATGTTTTAGCTTTACTTCTTCAGCTATTTCTGGATCAATTTTCAGTCCAATCGCCAAGTCGTTCGTTATATTAATGCCGCCATACGGTACCACGCCAATATATTGCAGATCACCCTCTTCATAGATTGCTACGCCAGTAGTCGCCCCGCCGAGATCGATCACCGCCACGCCATTTTCCATCTGAGAATCGTCTAGCACAGCCTTAGCCGCTGCCATCACCGACGGCACCACGTCATTCGGCCGCACAGTAGCGCCCTCAACCGCCTTTTCGAGATTTACTACATACGGCGCCATCGCCGACACCACATTAGCGCTAATCTCGAGGCGCGTGCCCGTCATGCCTAGCGGGTTCTTAACTCCGCCCTGCCCATCAATCGTGTAGCTAAACGGTACGACTTTCAATATTTTGCGGTTAGCTGGCACTTTGCCAGTCGTTGCAACATCTTCTATGCGATAAAGATCGTCTTCGTTAACTTCGTGGTCAGCCATACCAACGGCAATCATACCGTCAGTACGCGTACTCATAATGTGCGAACCATTTATACTAACAGTCGCATCATTGACTTGGTAGCCGCTCATTCGCTCAGCATCGCCCAAAGCCTTATCGATTGCCTCGGACGGTCCGTTCAGGTTCGAGACCGAGCCTTTGCGCATACCGCTGTTCGGGTATTCGCCAACGCCAACGATTGTCGGCGTGCCAGTCGTCGTATCTACATGCCCGACCACGCACCGAATCATCGTAGTTCCGACATCTATACCAACTGCATATCGAGATTGTTCTTGCATATAGGGATATTATAGCATAACCCGTATAGTTATTTACAACTGCGTAATAATTTCAGCGCCGTTTTCGGTAATCAAAACTGTGTGTTCAAAGTGTGCAGCCAAACTACCATCGCGTGTACGAATCGTCCAACCGTCATCTTTATCAGTAACAATTTTCTCGCCGCCCAGCGTCGCCATCGGTTCAATAGCAATCGTATCGCCCGGGTGTAACAGTACGCCAGTGTGTTTGCGGCCGTAGTTCGGCACATCTGGCGGCATATGCATTTTCAAACCGACACCGTGCCCAACTAATTCACGGATAATTCCTAATTTGCCATCTTTCAAAACTTTTTCAATCGCAGCTGCGATGTCGCCAGTACGAACATCGCCTTTAATTGCATCAATCCCGGCATACAAACTTCTCTCGGTGGTCGTTAACAGGTGTTTGACTGCGCCTTTCGGCTTATCGTCAACCACCATCGTGAAAGCGCTATCTGTCTTCATATCTTTATAAGTAATCACCAAGTCAAAACTCACCACATCGCCCTTTTGAAAGATATAATCGCTCGCCGGGCTATGCACGATTTCGTCGTTAGTGCTGATACAAATAACCCCCGGGAAGTTAACCTCATCTGTTTTGTAAGTCGCCGAAGCGCCATATTCTTTTATCTTGCCGTCAACGAACGCATCAATATCTTTTTCGCTCATGCCAGCATGAATATAATCGCGAATGTCTTGGAAAATCTGCGCTAACTTCTTGCCGCCATCACGCATAGCCTGAATTTGCTCGGGAGTTTTCTCGCCAGTGATTAAACGATCCTGCACGCCTGCAATTCCTCCATGATACGATCGTGAACCTGACCAACCGTACCTGTTCCGTCCAGATGCGCGATATTAACTCCGTGCTCTGTCAAATAATCAAGAACTGGATACATCTCGTGCCGATAAATCCGTAAGCGCTCATCAATTACCTCGGGCGTATCGTCGATACGGCCGCGCACCTTCAGGCGGTGCAGCAACTCAGCACGCGGCACCTCCAAGACAATCACCAACGCAACGTCCCGACCATGCTCAGGACGATGCTCAATCAACCATTTTGCTTGTGCTAATTGCCGCGGATAACCGTCTAGCACCACGCGATCAATATCTTTGGCTCGGTCTAACGCTTCACCGATTAGTTTATTCACCTTTTCTGGATCAACCAAGCCGCCAGTCCGCATCTGCGCAAATAGCTCGGGATCGCGCGTGTCGCGCAGCAGCTGGCCCGCGCTCAACCAGCGCCAGCCATTACGCGCTGCCAGCATTTGCCCTTGGACACTTTTACCTGCGCCAGCCGGGCCAAAAAATACAATCATGATACCTTCTTTCTGTCAATCCAACTTTTGTTTTACAATACGAGCAATCGCCGCACCATCCGCCGCGTTGCCAACTTGCTTTTTAACTGCGCCAATAACCTGGCCCATTGCCTGCGGCCCAGTTACGCTAAGTTCGGCTATTTTCGCCTCGATAATCGCCGCCAGCTCAGTTTCATCTAGCTGTTTCGGCAAATATGCCTGCAGAACCTTAATTTCCCGCTCTTCTGGCTCGGCCAAATCTGGACGGTTGTTATCGTGGTAGATTTTAGCCGATTCGTTGCGTTTTTTGACTTCGCGAGCAACGACTTTTTCGATTTCTTCATCGCTCAAGCCTTCATCGCGCTTGCCTAGCTTAACCTCTTCATCCAGAATTGCTGCCGTCAGATTACGCAGCGTCTCGCCAACAAAACGATCGCCGCTAAGCAAAGCGGCTTTCATTTCATCTTTAATTTGCGCCTTCAGCGCCATTGGCTAGCGAACTCCCAAACGCAACTTCTGCGTCTTTTCCGCCTTGCGCATACGGCGAACAATTGCCCTGCTGCGCCGTACTGTTTTGCTAATCGGTTTTTCAAAGCGCATTGACGCTCTGGCTTTCTGCATCACGCCGCTTTGCAAAAGCCGGCGGTTAAAACGGCGAAGAACGTTTTCATTCGCCTCTTTCTCGTCTTTACGTGTAACTCGTACCATATCGTTATGCATTATATCAGATGAGGAATACTTTTGCAAAGCAAAATTTTACCCGGCCAAGTATCAATCCAGCAAAATAATATGAAGCAGCCGCCCCTCAACCGTCCGCACCCCCTGCCACTCATTGACAGTTGGCTGGAACCACGCCGCTACCTCGTCGCCTGGCTCGCGGAAGAATTCCTCTGATGCGTTGAACGCCAGCATCTGCAACACTTTACCATTTTTATCACGCAGCGCTAATTTAACGTGTTGTCCATCCGCGCCCATCCGTCGCATGCTCAAAACTGATGCCCTGGCAATTTTTAGCACTGGTTCGGGATTACCATTGCCAAATGGCTCCATTTTCGCCAAATTTGCCACTAACTCCTCATCAATTTCTGAAAAATCATCAATCTCCACATCAGCTCGCGGCAACAAATATCGCTCTTGATTCTCTAACTGCAAGGAATCATAAAACTCATTCACGCGCTGACGAAAATCACCAATTTTTTCAGTCGCCAGCGTCACGCCCGCCGCCGCTCGGTGCCCGCCACCTTTGATAATAATATCGTCCGCCGCCCGCACTGCATCTGCTGCTGAAAAATCACCAAAACTGCGCGCCGAACCCGTCGCTTCCTCGCCACGCTCGCCAATGATAAACACTGGCTTTTTATATTTCTCAACCAGTTTCGACGCCACGATGCCGATAACGCCGTGGCTCCAGCCGCTGCTACTGACCACCAGCACCCGGTCATCAGCCAGCTCCTCGGCTTGCACGCATGCTTCTTCAAAAATCGCATCCTGAATGCCACGCCGCTTACCGTTCAATTCCTCCAACTTCTCACTCGCCTCTAGCGCCGCCAGTCCATCACGTGCCACCAGCATATCCAGGGCGTGCTGCGCTGTCTCCAGCCGACCCGCCGCATTCATTCGCGGCCCCAGACCGAACCCCAAATGCCTGGCATTGACTTGTTCTGGTTCAATACCTGCCACCGCCATCAACGCTTTCAGTCCTGGGCGTTGTTGTTTTTTCAACACTTCTAAGCCCCAATAGACGTTCGCCCGATTTTCATCCGCCAACGTCACGATATCGCACACCGTCCCCAGCGCCACCAAATCCAGCAGCCATTTTTCATATCCATCAGGCAAACCATCCAGTTCAGTCTGCAGCGCCTGCACCAACTTGAACGCCACGCCCGCACCGCACAAATCACGAAACGGATAAGTATGTCCCGGAAATTTCGGATTCACCGCTGCCACGCTCGGAGGTGGAGTCTCGGCGACATTATGGTGATCCGTCACCACCGTATCAATCCCCAAGCTAGCGGCATACGCAATCTCCGCATGGCACAAACTGCCTGTATCCACCGTCACGATCAAATCCGCTCCCATATCGCGCACCTTGTCCACCGCGCCCATGGTCATGCCATAACCCTCAACAAACCGGTTTGGAATGAAAGCATCGACGTCCTCAAGCCCAAACTTACCAAAGGCATCCAGCAGCAGCGCCGTGGCGCTCAGCCCATCAATGTCATAATCGCCGTAAATAACAATTTTTTCGCCCTGCTGCCGCGCCTGTTTCAACCGCACCACCGCCTTCTTCATGTCCGGCAGCAAAAACGGATCATGTTTCACCGCCATATAATCTGGCTGCAAAAAAGCCTGGCGCGCTGCCCGCGTCGTCAGACCGCGCGCCGTCAAAATCTGCTCGAATAAGGTCATCTACTAATCTCGGAAGTTGTACGTTTCGGCCGATTGCTATTAGCGTGCTGCTGCGACTTAATGACAATACTTTGCAATTCTTTGAAAATCGGGAATTGTTTATTAGTCGAGTAAATCCGTGTATTACCCTGCTTTTCGGCATGCAAAAAACCGACCTTTTCCAGCCGGCGCAATTCGCGCTGGATATTACCGGGGTCTTCCTTGATCAGCTTGGCCAAACCGCGGACATGCGTCCGAAAATCTGGATATTTGGCATAGACGACAACTATCTTACGACGCACCCGCGAGGTAATGAATACATCAAGCATCTAGCCAAGCCCCTTTCTTCCAGTTTAGTTTGTTCTGTTGCTTTTTATTCTACATTCTTTTCATAACCAATTCAAGACCATTTATCGCCAATTCAATATGATTTGGCTAATCTTATCAATTGATTGCTGTAGTGTTGGCACATTGTTATCTTCATAATAATGATCAACTCCCAAGAAATTCTCTTTAACATCCAGCAAATGTAGCTCATCAGCAGTAATGTGCAGCCGATCAACCACTGCCACCGACGCCACTGGCGATGCTACGACCAACCTCAGAATCCTAATCGGCTTCAAGAAGTCTAAAGCCACTCCAACGCTAGCAGTATTAGCAAAGCCATCCGATACCAGCACCACCACGCGATCTTTCAGCATATCTTTATCGACTGTACCGCCATCGCCGATCAAGCGATTGAGACTACTATATGTTTCGCGTCTCTTCTCGGCCAAATAGCCATGAAATTCGCTCGTATACTCATCAATCTCGCCTGCCGAAAGTTCATCATTATATGTGAAATCGCCAGTTTGCGACACCGCTCCAAAATTCATTCCTTCGCCTGGTATCTCGATATCCTGCGATACCAACAACATCAACACGCAGTGCAGTTGCGCCGCAATTTGCTCGCCCACCACTACGCCGCCGTTGCTTAGCGCTACCACAGCGCAGTTTTCGTAGCGATATTTGGCTACCAATTGATCAGCCAAAATCTTTCCTGCTTGCGATCTACTCTCGAAATACATATGCTTATAGTAGCGTGTTAAATTGCCGTAGACAAGGTATAATTAGGCGATGCATTATTATGAAGTAGCGCCCACCAAAATCGTTAAAGCTGACGCTTGCGTATTCACTTACAGCAGCCAGCAACCTCTGGCTATCGGCGCTGTTGTCATTATATCAATCGGTCAGCAATTGCTCACCGGTATAGTTGTAAAAAAAACAACTAAACCTGATTTTGCTACTAAAGAAATTACAACAATCCTCGATCTACCCCCGTTACCGCGTCCGTTGTTGCAAACTGCACAATGGATGAGTAATTACTACATCGCTCATCTGGCATTAGTTTTACAAACCATCTTGCCAAGCGGCCTCACCAAGAAACGCCGCACTCTAAGCCCAAACAGCACTACAACAACACGAAGAGATAGAACACATTTTGTACTCAACAAAAACCAGTCGGCCGCCATTGACAGCCTGCTAAACGCCAAAAGCGGCACCGTTATTCTGCACGGCGTCACTGGCAGCGGCAAAACCGCCGTCTACATAGAATACGCCAAAAGACTAATCGCTACCGGCAAATCTGTCATCGTAATTGTTCCAGAAATTGCCTTAACCGCTCAGCTAATCGCCGAATTTCAACACTCTTTTCCCAACCTCATCACCACCCATTCGCAACAAACCGAAGCCCAGCGCCACCACGCTTGGCTGCAAGCACTCAATGCTACCCAGCCAAATGTCGTTATCGGTCCGCGCTCAGCCTTGTTTATGCCATTTAACAACATCGGCGCGATCATTATCGACGAAGCTCACGAACCAGCACTCAAACAAGACCAAACGCCGCGCTACTCTGCCTTGCGGACAGCCGCTATCCTAGCCCGGTATCACCATGCTACCGTAGTACAAGGTTCAGCCACGCCGCTGGTCAGCGAATATTACCTCGCTGCCAAAACTGGCCGGCCCATCATCAGTTTACCAGCCCGCGCCAACCCAAATATCATCACTCCCTCTATAAACGTTGTGGATATGACATCGAAAAACGGCTTTTTGCGCCACCGTTTTCTATCCGACTTATTAATAAATACTATCAACCAAAATCTCGAAAACAACAAACAAACGTTAATTTACCACAATCGCCGCGGCACCGCCAGCACCACTCTTTGTCAGAATTGCGGCTGGAGCGCTTTATGCCCGCGCTGCTTTATTCCAATGACTTTACATGCCGACCGGCACGCGCTAATTTGCCACATTTGCGGATACCGCGAACGCGTGCCCACCGCCTGCCCTGATTGCGGCAGCACTGATATTGTCCACAAGGGCATCGGCACCAAGCTAATTGAGAGCGAACTGCAAAAGCTTTTCCCGCAAGCCGCCATCGCCCGCTTCGACGGCGATATTACCAGCAAAAATAGCCTCAATCAGCGCTATCAAGAACTCTACGACGGACATATCAATATTATCATTGGCACCCAAGTTGTCGCCAAAGGCCTCGACCTGCCCCGCCTGGCGTCTGTTGGTATTATTCAGGCTGATGCTGGTCTGGCTCTACCCGACTTTACCACTCGCGAACGCACCTTTCAGCTGTTAGCCCAAGTTATCGGCCGAGTTGGACGGAATGATCAGCCAACATCAATTATCGTTCAAACTTATCAGCCGCAAAACCCAACCATTGTCCAAGGTATCCGCCAAGATTACACCAGCTTCTACGCCAGCGAACTAGCCGAACGCCGCCGCGGCATCTTTCCGCCGTTTGTTTATTTACTCAAGCTAACTTGCATTTACAAAACCGAAGCCACCGCCATTCGCAACGCCCAAAAATTCGCCGCCAAACTCCGCAGCGAATACCCCGATACTACATTCTTTGGGCCGGCACCAGCTTTCTACGAGCGAGTCCGCGACACCTACCGCTGGCAAATTGTTGTCAAATCGACCAACCGCGCCAAACTGCTCGCCATCGCCAGCCAATTACCCCGAACACACTGGCAATACGACATCGATCCGGCAAATCTGTTATAATATAAAGTTGTGAAGAAAGAAGCTATCATTACCCTGCCAAATCCGCACCTGCGCCAGAAATCGCAGCGAGTTCATGTCGTCTCCGACGAAACCCGCCAGCTTATCAAGGATATGACTGACGCCAGTATCGACTGGGAGAACTCCCGGCCGCACGAAATTAGCGCTGCCCTGGCTGCCGTGCAGATTGACCGCCTCGAGCGCGTCGTCATCGTTCGCGCCGATTTCGAAGACAAAGACAACCAAGAATTTATCCCGCTAATCAATCCAGAAATCGTCAAGTATGAAGGCGAAATCACCTACGATTACGAAGGTTGCCTCAGTGTCAAGGATTTTTACGGCAAAGTTCCCCGCTACAGCAAAATCCGCGTTAAAGCCATCAATATCGACGGCGACGAAATCCGCATCAAGGCCAACGGCTTTCTGGCACGCGTCTTGCAGCACGAGATCGACCATTGCAACGGTATCGTTTTCGTCGACCATATCCGCGACGATCATCAGGCTTTTTATCGCTTAAACGACGAGGGCGAGCTCGATCCGCTCGACTACGAAAGATATGTCAAAGACAACGCCGACCTCTGGGATTAGCCGCCAGCCGATAGTATTCTTCGGCACCGAAGACTTTAGCTTATATAGCCTGCGCGCTTTAGTCGAGGCTGGTTTCAATATTGCTGCCGTCATCACTAAGCCAGACTCCCGCCGCGGCCGCAGCAATAAACTTGTCCAGCCTGCCGTCAAACAATTCGCTATCCATCACCATATTCCAGTCTGGCAGCCAAAACGATTAAAAGATATCATAAGTGATATAAAAAATATTACGCCACAGCCAACTGGTGTCTTGGTTAGCTACGGCAAAATTATCTCGCAAACAATCATCGACCTATTTCATCCTGGTATCATCAACGTTCATCCGTCGCTGCTACCAAAATACCGCGGCCCGTCGCCCATCGAATCTGCTATCGCTAACAGAGATAAAACCACCGGTGTGACCATCATGCAGTTAGAACAAGCGATGGATGCCGGCCCGATATACTACCAAGAAACTTACCCGCTAGACTTTACCGAGACCCAGCCCGAGCTTTATCAAACCCTCGGCCAGCTCGGCGCGCAATTATTAACGCAGAAGTTACCTAACATCATAAACGGTATACTACAGCCAACACCGCAAGACAATAGCCGCGCCACCTATTGCTCGCTGCTCAGCAAAAACGACAGCCGCCTCGATCCGCAACAGCTAACCACAAACCAAGCGGAAGCCAAAATTCGCGCCCACCTGACTTATCCGCGTTCGCGCCTAAAAGTCGACCAATATGACCTAATTATCACCAAAGCCCGCGCCGTCTCTACTCCAGAAACACCGCTTGACATCAAATGCGCCGACGGCACCTACCTAGCAATTGACGAGCTAATCGCTCCTAGCGGCAAAACTATCAGTACCGACGCTTTCTTGCGCGGCTACCCGCTACAAAGATAGCTGCAACCGTCAACCGTGACAATTGCAATCGCAGACACCTAAAATCCGCAACCGCGGCCATAACCTATGCTCCCGCATCGCCTAGAAGAATCATATCGCGGTTGGCGATAACTTCTTCCTTGAGAGCCTTGACCGTCTGCATCACCACCTCGCGATAGTTCGGACGATGCTGGCCCAACCATTTCAGCGATGCGTACTCTGCTAGTATCGCATTTTGCGGTACATTAGCCGGCGCATTAGCTTTCAATTGTACATAAATCTGATCATTTTCGAAATCCGGCGCGTTAGCATCCAGCCAGGACGTCACCCGCACCATATCGCGATCCATAAAGCTCTCAAACTCTGCCAGCTGTATCTCGCTCAAACCCTCGCTAAGCTGCAAACCAACACGCAGCTCTAGCTGCTCGCGAAAGTGGTCGAGAAACAGTTTTTTCTGGTCGTCTGGCAAGCTGCCCAGACCCACCTCTTCGAGAAACTTATCGTCTAATTGAAACATTTCACCCCCTCTTGCCTATGCATTTAGTATACCGATTATAGCGTTACTACGCAATACCGAGCTGCTCATTGACAGCGCGGCGCATATCAGCCAGTTCTTCGACGTATTCATTCATGACTTCTTGCATGATTTTGCCGTAATCTGGCACAGCATAACGCATCCACAGCGCAGACGCGTAGAAACTCATCGCATCTTCGTCAGTTTCGAACAATTCACGGATAGCCTGGTAATCCTGGCGGCTAGCATAATCGCCGTGAAACTCAGCCAACCAGCGCCGCGTGCGGTCTGGGTTACTATTGACATCTTCGAATTCTAGCGCTTCTTGCTCTGATAATCGCGCCAAAAGCTGCTCGGACGCTCGCTTGTTTAGATCCTTAGACATTTCGCGGCGATACTGTTCTTTCTTCTCTTCCGATAGCTTCTCTACATCGTATCCGGCGGCTGCTAGCAAATTATCATCGACATTGAACATTCATTTACCTTTCCTTTTTATTTTACTGTTATCTCATTTTATGCTGCTAAACCGTAATTGTACTTATTCAAAATCTCCAAAACTGACTGCGTATCGCTCTTGCCGTCTATCGACAGCCATTGGGTATCACCGTAGCCATGCCACTGGATATTATGGCCATCCCGCGCTGCAGCATCAGCTAATTCGTACAATTTAGATATAGCATTATTCTCGCCAAACTGATCAACCGCCCAATCCCACGGATATTCCCAGTTGCTAAACGAACCTGAGTTATCAATGTTGCCAGCAGCAGCTCGTTCAAGCCTATTATTAAGCTCGTCTATTCGTCGGTTTAGCTCATCAATTTTACCTTGGTACTCCCGTTCTGCGGCGGCAGCAGTATCCTCTCTATGGATAAACTCGTGAACATTTCTTTTAGCACTATCCACAACCTGACCCACCGGCGTATGGTCGTGGAGCTGCTGGCCGACCCAGCGACCGCCGATACCACCGACAGCACCGCCAGCGACCCTACCGATACCTAGTGCCACTTTGTGCTTGTTGAGGCGTTCGTTTGTCTCTTTCGAGAGCCTATCGCCAGCAGCATAGCTATCCTTACGAGAGAGTTTCAGCATTTTATCAGCCATAAACTCTTGACTACGCTTCTTGCCCTCGGCTTTTTCTTTTATCCTGGCGAACTTATCGTCGTCCACCAGCTGGCGCGAACCGTTTTGTCCGCCGAGACCTTGTCTGATAGCATCCAAACGGATACCTCGCCTGATCATCCGGTCGCCAATTGTCGCAGCAACTATACTGACGCCTACCGAGATAGGCCAGGTCACGCCGAACAGCCCAGTCAGCGCGCCAACAGCTGCGCCCTTGACCAAACCGTGGCCAACACCAACAGCCGCCGCTTTCAGGCTATTTTTGGTAGATTTTTCCATACCAATCCAGCTGCCAATCTTGGCCAAAATACGGTTGCGCAGCTTGTCGCTTTCGCTCCTTAGGATTTCGTCTTTGCGTTCTTGTAATCGCTGGCCGAATATCTTGCGCTGCTCATCAAACATCTCGTCCGACATTTGCTGCGCGATCTCGTCGTCTGTGCCCTGGTACTCGCCGTTCTGGCGCTTCGTTTCAACCTTTTGGCGCAAATAGGCCAAGACTTCCTTTTTCAAGGCTTTACCTGCTTCATCCAACGCCTTGCGGCGCCTTTCGCGCTTGCGGTTTTTGCCAGGTCCGCCGACCCAATGCATGATACTAAGACGAAAACCGCTATCAGGCCTTTTAGATTCTTCCTTGGCCAAAAGTCTAGCGTATTCATCAAGCTTCGCGGCGTACGGAGCGTTTCGCTCTTCTCTGATTTTCGCGAGCCGCTCCTCTAGCTCTCGTTCTTCCTGCTCTAGGGTTTTAGGCTGGCCAGCATCATGATCTGGAGTTTGAGGGACTGGACGTCCAGGCCGGCCTTCTGGGCTGCTCGGAGGTATAGGCGGAGCGGGAGGCGGAGCACCTGGGCTACCTGGACCGCCTGGAGTACCGCCTGGTTGCGGCGATGGTCGGGTTTGACGCGCGCCTCTAGTACTAGTTCTTGATGTTGGCTGAGGAGCCGGAGGAGGAGCACTTCTGGTCGCTGAGGTCTCCGAACCTGAAGTCATGCGTTTAACCAAATCTGCAAGCTCCAACCCTAGTCTTTTTATCTCATCTTGATCACCACCGTTAATAACTAAAGCCAATATCTCATTAAGTAGTTCATCTTTTCTAGCTAGCATCTGTTGCAGTCCTTCGCCTCCAGTGCCAGCATCATTGTCCGGGGTTGGAGGAGCAGTTCTAACATCTGGAGAAGCTGGAGAGCCGCCAGCATCGCCACCTGGGACTGGAGGAGCTGCTTTAATATCTGGAGAGCCGCCAGCATCGCCACCTGGGACTGGAGGAGCTGCTTTAATATCCGG
>CAURIK010000017.1:0-12476 GCA_963525145.1 uncultured Candidatus Saccharibacteria bacterium
TACGGTACATACGGTACATACGGTACATACGGTACATACGGTACATACGGTACATTGCAGGACAGATTATATAGTAGACTTTTTCATCGCGTGAACACCGGCCTTTTATGATATTAATATAATTTTTGCCATGCTGTATGTATAGTTGTCGCATTTCGGATGTCATAAAAATATACTGAAGATTTTGCTTAGTTTTATATAAACGTTAATTATATAAAGGATCTTTGAACACAAATAGTGCAATGAATTTTAATGAAAAATAGTTTGTATAAATATACCGTAGTTAGCTGTTTGTTATAAGTTAAATTCGCAGTGTAGAGTCTGATGCAGTGTTGTATTTTTTAAATTTGATATGATCTAAAGTCTATTTGTTGTAATAAATAATTAATAGTAGCTTGATGAAATAGTTATCATTGTAATTATTACACTGTAGAAAAAAATGCAACAGTACAGTAATAACAGAGGTGCGTATAGTAAAATAGTGAGCTGTAGTATAAATAACAATATTTATATTACGATAGACGTTGACTTTTTATCATTGATTTGCTATAGTGTGAATAAGCTTTTAGAAAAACAAAAAAAGCAAAACAATACCAACCAAATAAGCCTCCACAATAATAATCGACGGAAACTAGGTGGCGCCAGATAACTAATACTATGGTTCCACCTAAGCTCCGCCCATTAAGTTGAGGCGTTGAGCGCGCGATATGTGCGCGCATTACACACCTGATTAATCCTTGAGATTGCGATGTCAGTGACCATCAGGTGTGTGATGCAGGTCTGCGCGATCGCAAGTCTTTTGCTCGCTAAGTGCGAGCGGTCAATCGGGCAAAAAGCAGTTGTTGCAGCGACCCTAATAGTTGTTTACAAAGGTGCTTCGTTATATTGCGACACTGCTTTTGCCTCCTAGGTGTTATTATTTAAATCATGTATAAACGCTTAATTGCATTTTTGATGTTTTTATCGTTAGTGGTGTTGCTAGCGATAACGCAGACGACCGCGCCGTCTAAAGTTGGTCCGGCTATTGTAGTCGTTGTGTTTGTATTAATATATATTTTTCTTACTTGCACATTGACTCTCTTGCTTCTATTTATAAACAAGATTGTGAGTAGGCATAAATCTGAGCCGTCTAAGCGGAGTGCTGATGACATGTATACCTTAATGTATGGTGCAGTGTTAGCGTTGGCGCCGACTGTGATTGTTGCTGTGCAATCAATAGGACAAATTCAAGCAGGTACATATGTATTAATTACGCTCTTTGTATTGTTGGCTCTTTTGTATGTTCGGCATCAGAAGCGTGTGAAGTGAGGGTTGAGGCCTAGAAAAATTGTAAACGCATATGGTATAATTTACTTAATATGGAACCGGGTATAAGAGAACAAGTTCCTGTGCAGAGAGAGGTACTGCCGCAGAATAGTTACGAGACACCTACTTTTGGCATAGATGGCGGTAATCTTGAGAAGCAAAATACTTCTAGAGAGGTGATGAATGCTGCTTCTGCAGAGGCTGTTGCTAACGCGGTTCCTCAAATTGTGCTACCTCAGCCAATTCCTATAGTTCAGCCAACCGTGGATCCTGGCGCTGCTCAGTCTGCAACGTCTGATGACACCGCAGCGCTGATAGCCAATGATGATGACCTTATTGAAAAGGAGTGGGTTGATAAAGCTAAGAAAATTATCGCAGAGACCAAAGACGACCCGTATCGTCGCGAGGTTGAGATCGGCAAACTTCAGATAGAATATATAAGGAAACGCTACGGGCGCGAAATAGGGAAAGTAGAGGATTAGGTAGTGTCTGGCGGCGGGATAGGCACTCTTGTAACATTGTTTGCAATAGCTTTGGTGATCGGGCTAGGGTCTTTTGTTGTGTTTATGGTCTATCGTAATACTCTTCGTGAGGCGAAGAACTATGAGCGCGGGCTTAAGATGGTGCCGATATTAATTCATCTACCGCCAGCTAGCGATGATATTGTTAGCGACGGGCGTGATAAACGAGATTTGACGGAAGAAGTGTTGTCACAAGCTCAGGTTATGTACAATATTATATCCAGTACTGCCACTAAAGGTTTTAAGAGTAAGATTTATGGGCAGAGACATTTGTCGTTTGAAATAGTGGCTCGCGATGGCTTGGTGTTCTATTATGCTGTTGTACCTACAGTGCTCACCGAGGTAGTTCGCCAGGCAATTGCAGCAGCCTACCCATCGGCTCGGCTAGAAGAGGTGTCGGAGCATACTGTTTTTAGCAAGGTCGGTAAGATGAGCGGTACGATTGGTGGCGAGTTTACTTTGAGGAAGAACTTTGCTTATCCTATTGCAACATACATGGAATCTAAACGTGATGCATCGCGCGCATTGCTGAATGCTTTATCAGCAGCAACTCGCGAAGATGGTATAGGTATCCAAATATTAATTCGTCCAGCTAATGAGCGATGGGCCAAGTCGGCAGTTTCTGTCTCTGAAAAAATCATAGAAGACAAAGACAAAAAAAAGACTGGACTTTCGGTGTTCTTCTCGCCGAGCGAAATTATGGAGTCTCTATGGAAACCGCCAGAGAGCGACGACAAAAAGCCAGAGGATAAAAAGCCGCTTAACTCCGTTGAACAGGCGACCGTTGATGCTATTCAAGAAAAAACCCGTTATCCGGGGTACGAGGTACTGATACGGGCTGTTGTTTCGTCTAATACAGCAGCCCGTTCTCAGGTAATATTGAAAAACATTGTTGCAGCATTTGCATTATTTGACTCGCCGACGTTTAACGGATTTAAATTCACGTTAGCAAAAAACATCGAAGAACTAACTTCGTCTTATATTTTTCGTTTCTTCCCGCAGCAGGTTAATAAGAATATATTAAATAGCGTAGAGCTGGCGACGATTTTTCATTTGCCGGATCAGAATAGTATTCCAAGCTCGCAAGTCAAGCGCCAGATGAGTAAGCAAGTCGATGGACCGACACAGGTGATGGAGACTGGTTTGCTGTTAGGATACAACGAATTTCGCGGTGTTAAGAAGCCAATTAGATTAAGTGATAAAGACCGCCGCCGCCATATACATATTATTGGACAGACGGGTGTTGGTAAATCAGTTTTGCAGGAAAATCTAGCCTACCAAGATATGTTGGATGGGCGGGGTTTTGCCCTGGTTGATCCGCACGGGGACCTTGCGGAGCATTTGCTAGAAAAGGTGCCAAAGGAGCGCGTTGAAGACATTATTTATTTCAACCCAAGCGATATGGATAATCCGATTGGTCTAAATATGTTTGAGTTTGACCACCCAGACCAAAAAGACTTTTTGGTACAAGAGGCTATCGGTATGCTTTATGGTTTGTATGACCCAGGACATACTGGTATCGTTGGTCCGCGGTTGGAGCATATATTCCGCAACTGCGCGCTGTTATTAATGAGCGATCCGGCGGGTGGTACTTTTGTCGACATACCGAAGCTCTTGGTTGATGATAGTTTCAGAAATAACAAGCTGAAATACGTTACCGACCAGCAGGTGTTAGATTTTTGGACAAAGGAGTTCCCGGCATCGCAGCGATCAAGCGAGGCGGGAGAGGTCATCAGCTGGGTTATTGCTAAATTTGGCCCGTTCATTAGCAATGATGCCATGCGTAATATTATTGGCCAGACAAAAAGCGGCTTTGATTTTCAAGACATCATGAATAATAACAAGATTTTGCTGGTGAACTTATCGAAAGGTAAATTAGGCGATCTTAATTCTAAATTGCTTGGTATTGTCTTTGTGATGAAGTTTCAGGCTGCAGCGATGGCGCGGGCCAAGATTCCAGAGGATGAGCGCAAAGATTTTACGCTGTATGTTGATGAGTTTCAGAACTTTGCGACTGATAGCTTCGAGACTATTTTGAGCGAGGCTCGCAAGTATCGATTGAGCTTGGTATTAGCTAACCAGTTCATGACGCAATTGAAGGAAGAACTGCGCGAGGCTATTCTCGGTAATGTTGGTACAACTATCACTGGTCGGATTGGTATAACCGACGCAGAAATTATGGTTAAGCGCTATACACCAGTGTTTGATGCAGAAGATTTGACGAAATTGCCAAACTTTGAATCTGTCTGTGTCGCCCAGATTGAAGGTGTGCCGTCTGCGCCGTTTAGTATGGCATGGATTCCCCCGATGGGCCACCAAAATGCTCAGTTGGGCGATGCTTTGCGCAGACTGTCGGCTGCAAAATACGGACATCCGCGGGCTCAAGTTGAGCGTGAGATAGCGGCGCGTACTAGCATGAATCAATCTTCTGGAAATAATAAACAGTTGAAAAATATAGCTGGAGCCGCTGCTAACACCCCTAATAAAATAGCACCGAGTAGTAGTTCATCTTTTTTGGATGAATGGTTAGCGAAACGCAAGCAAGTAACCGGTAGAAATAGCACTACGCCGCGTCCAGTATCTTCGCCGCTACCAGCTAATGCTAAACCGCCGATGTCTTCGACTGGCAATGTGGCGGCCGCTGGACCCGCTCAATCTCAAAATTATACTGACGCTTATTCTCGTGCTTCTAGCAGTACCCTGCCAGCTCAGCCGCAGCAGCAACAGCTTCCGCAGCAGCCGTCTCAAAATAATCCAATAAATTTGGCACAGTCACAGCTTGGTGCAGTACCGCCAGCAGTTACTGCACCGCTGCAAGTTGGTGAGTCGTCTCCTAACGTTAATTCTGCCACGCAAAGTGTTAATTTGTCGACAGAGCCAATTGCAGATAATGGTCCGATTTCGGCGCCACAACAGCCTGCTAGTAATACTCTAAATATGCGCGACAGCGACAATAGCGGCGAAGTTTCGATAAAATTACGTTAGTTGGCAAAAGCTACTTGGATTTACCGAATATTAGAACGCGAATGTAATCGTAAATCAAGCCGATAACCCACCCTAAGACGAAGGTGGCAATGGTCTCTGTGCCAGATAGCGAATATCCGAAGTGCTTAGCGACTAAATATATACCAGCTGTAAGGATAAAAGCTGCAGCTGACCCTGACAATATGGCATTAGGACGTGCTACAGTATTACCAATCACTTCGCTGCTCTTTTCGACGGCGGGGTTATGAATAACTTTACTGAAAGTTCTGCTGGCAGGTGACATTTCGGATTGAATCTCGGTCATAGTCTTGTCGAAGGCGGCTTTGCGCTCTTGTTTAGAGGTAGGGCCGCGGCGTTTTTTCTCTGGACTGACTTCATTAGTTTTTATTTTGTTTTCTTTACGTTCTTGGGCGATTTCTCTAGCTTGGTTTAAGGCTTCATGGCGTGCTTTATTCAGTTGTTCCTGAGAGGCTTCAGAGCTAGCTTCTTTCTCTGTTTTATTTTTAGCGTTAATATTCTCTTGAGTTTTCCGATGGATTACTTCAGAGCTAGTGTACTGCTTTTCATGCTTATCGCTAAGTGATGGTATTTTTTCATTATTCATTGATAGCTACCTCATCTTTGTTTATATAATCTTATAGTTTATATAGTGCCTGAGTTAAAATCTCGACGGATTAAGCGGACTTCCTTTTTCAGCTGACGCGATCGTGCGTAGAAGAATGCGACAACAGCGAAGGTGATTCCGGCAAATAGCATGTTTTCGCCAGGTCCGGTGTGTGGAAGTTGAGCAACAGTTTGTTCAATTGCTTGCTTTTGTGTCGGACAGTCTACATTAATGGTTACGGAATTGCCGAAAGTATTGGTCATCTTGCAGTCGTATGAATTAGGGTTGCCGGTGCCAGTGGCTTTTGGCGAGATCGTGCTTTGGAGCTTCACGCTGAATACGCGAGTTTGAGTTTCACCAGGCTTTAGCGTGACTTTTGGCCATACCAATAGAGTTTCTGTGTCTTGGCTGCCAGAAGTGTCCTTGGTTAAGGTAGCTCCTCCTTTGTTTTCTAGCGAAGCATATTGGAGGACGTCGGCGAGATTCTCGGTGATGGTGTAATCGGTAGCTTTCAATCCTTTGTTGGTCACAGTAATTTTGTAAATAATTTGATCGGACGCCTTGGCGGTAGTTGTCGAAGCGTCAACATTGCCTTGCGAGGTGTTTTGAGCGGTTTTTGTTTGAATGATATCTTCTTTACACTTAGCATCTTTTATCCACAAAGTTGTGTCGCCTGGGCATGGTTGACAGTTAGGGTCTGTGGCAAGCAAAGCAGGATTTTGCGGACACTTAGCTGGCTCTACAATTTGAAATTCTTTGGTGCAGCTATCACTGGTACGGTCGCCTAGAGATGTTTTCAGGATAGCTTTAACCGTATATTTACCAGCTACAGTTTCTTTGTCGGTGACAGTTCGAGTCTTGCTTTCGATGGTTTTTAGTTGTTTACCATCTCGATAGACAACAAATCTATAATCGGTAATTGAAGCGCCATTGCTGGTGTTGCCGGAGGCGGTGTATTGGTAAGTATTCTTGTTGTTAACGATCGCTAGCGACGAACACACTGCGACAGGGTCAGCTTTGCACCTCGGGTCGTTCGCGGGCAGGTTAGTCTTGCCGGGGACAGTACACATCGGAGTGTAGCAATTTGGATAGGTCCCTGATTGTCCAGGAGGGCAAGCGGGAGCTGGCGGGACGGTTAGTGTAATTAGGTTACCGCAGCTGCGCATAATTCCGAACCACATTCCTGTCTTTGATGAACGAGCTACGTAGGCTGAATAAGCGCCTGAATTACCCCAAAGCCGCTGCGGTCTGTAATAAAACGTTCGCGTACCACCGCCAGTTTTCACGGTGTAGCCGCCTTCACCTTGGCTTGCACCGAATACAGGTTTCATACCCCAAGAATATAAGCCTTCGTTGCTTCTGTGATACTCCAAATTATTACCAGCTTGGTCAATATCGCTGCGAGAAATGCCGACGGCATCGTAGAGGTCGCGGATATTGTTGACGTTGCTGTCATAGGTGCTTAGCAAGGCTTGCTTACTCCATACGCCGCCATAAACCATATCAGTAGCGTCGGCAGCGGTAGCTGGCTCTGGTGCTTGAAATACGGCAAAAAACTGTACAACGAGTGCAAAAGCTGTAAAAATAAGTCCTAATTTGCGCACCGATTCTTCTTTGCGTAACCGTTTTGCATAAAAACCTAACTGTCCGACTAATGCGGGGCTAAAGGCGAGATTTGATACTAGCTTTCTAAACATTTTGTTTACCTTTTTGTGTTATTTTGAGATATATTTCCCTCTCTTTTATAATATCATACTTATGGCAACCGCAGCAATACCTTGAATGAACAATTTTTTTTATGGTATAATGTGGGTATTAATAGACAAGCTGAGTGACTGTAAATAGGGAGTGATTTCATTATGAGTAAACAAAAAAATGATGGTTCGTATGATAGTTCGCAGATCCAAGTTCTTGAAGGTCTCGAACCAGTACGCAAACGTCCAGGAATGTATATTGGCAGCACGGGATATGATGGTATACACCATTTAATTAAAGAAATCGCCGACAACTCGGTAGACGAAGCTATAGCTGGTTATGGGTCGCGAGTTGATGTGAGATTGTTAGCGGACGGCGGCGTGACAGTAATTGATAATGGTCGTGGTATTCCAGTAGATAAGCACCCTAAGACTGGCATTAGTACGCTTGAGACAGTCCTGACTGTGCTGCATGCTGGCGGTAAATTCGGCGGCGGCGGCTACAAGGTGTCAAGCGGTTTGCATGGTGTTGGTTCTAGCGTGGTTAATGCTCTATCTACTAAGCTGATTGCTGAAGTTGTTAGGGGCGGTATGCTATATCGTATCGAATTTTCTCGCGGTAAAACTGTGGTACCGCTCAAGAAAATAGGAAAAACCGATCGGCCAGATGGCACCTGTATCACATTCTATCCAGATGCTGAAATCTTTAAGGAGACAATTAAATTTGATTATAAATGGGTGGTAAATTATTTACGCCATCAGGCATATCTAACTAAAGGTGTTTATACCTCTGTTTATGATGAGCGTACTCACGAGCGCCAGGCATTCTACTTCGAGGGTGGTATCAAGAGCTATGTCAAGAATTTGAATAAGGGTAAAGATGTGCTTGGCGATGAGATATTCTATGTCGATAAGCAAGTTAGCGACTCGGTTGTCGAAATAGCAGTACAATACAACGATTCCTACATCGAAACTGTTAAGCCGTTTGCGAATAACGTTTTGACGCCAGATGGCGGCACGCACTTGGTCGGATTTAGGTCAGCACTTACCAGGGTAATCAATGATTATGCCCGTAAAAATAGCCTGCTCAAAGAAAAAGAAGATAATTTGACTGGCGATGATATCCGCGAGGGTCTGACGGCGGTGATATTGGTAAAATTGCCAGATCCGCAGTTTGAGGGCCAGACTAAAAATAAACTAGGTAATCCAGAGGTGCGTCGCTATGTCGAGCAAGTAATGAATGAGTACTTCGCTTATTACCTAGAGGAAAATCCAGCTATTGCTAAAAAAATTATCAATAAAGCCTTGTTGGCGGCGCGAGCGCGCAAGGCAGCGCGGGCAGCGCGGGATAATGTAATTCGCAAAGGAGCGCTTGACGGTGCTAGTTTGCCTGGCAAATTAGCTGATTGTTCTAGTAAAGATCCGTCGGAATGTGAATTGTATATAGTTGAGGGAGATTCGGCCGGCGGTTCAGCAAAAACTGGCCGCGATAGCCGTACACAGGCGATTTTGCCTCTGCGCGGTAAAGTGCTCAATACCGAGCGGGCTCGCTTAGACAAAATGTATGCCAATCGAGAGATCTTGAGCTTGATCAAAGGGGTAGGTGTAGGTATTGGCGATGCTTTTGATATTCGCGGATTGCGCTATCATAGAATTATCATCATGACTGATGCCGATGTCGATGGTAGCCACATCGCGACTCTGCTGATGACGTTTTTCTTCCGCTATATGCGGCCAGTTGTGGAGGGTGGGCACATATATCTAGCTAAACCACCACTGTTTAAGCTGAAATTATCCCAAAGCAAACAAGAGTATTTATATAATGAGGAGGCGCTTGAAGCGCGGTACGATGAGCTAATTGCGGCGCGTAAAGAGAAGGGTCTTCAGATTGATTTAAACGATTCGCGGGCGAAGCAAGCCGGCTTGAGCGAATCAGCTCTGCAGAGGTATAAGGGTCTCGGTGAAATGGACGCTAGCCAGCTATGGGAGACAACTATGAACCCAGAAAACCGGGTGTTGGTACAAGTTAAACTTGAGGATGTCGAGCGCGCAGACGCTATCTTTACAAAGCTGATGGGGGACGATGTCGAAGTGCGTAAGAATTTTATTCAAGCTAATGCTAATAAAGTCAGTCTTGATGAGCTAGATGTGTAAATGGACGAGAAGAAGGATAGGAATATGAAACCAGAGTCAAAAAAACCAGTCGAAGGCGAGATTATCGAGCAGACTAACGACGTTAGCCATTCAAAGTCTGTCGAGATTCGAACAGTAGAAGATGTTATGGAGGATAGCTTTATCCGGTATTCAATGTCGGTCATCGTTGACCGTGCTTTACCAGACGTACGCGATGGCATGAAGCCAGTTCATCGCCGTATTGTGTACGTAATGGATAAAATGGGTATCGGGCCGACAGCTAAGACCGTGAAAAGCGCGCAGATTGTCGGTGAAGTGATGGGTAAATACCATCCGCACGGCGACAGCTCGATTTACGATGCGATGGTACGTATGGCTCAAGATTGGGTGGAGCGCTATCCGTTGGTTCAGGGTCAAGGTAACTTTGGCTCAATGGATGGCGACCCGCCGGCAGCTATGCGTTATACCGAAGCAAAAATGACTCGGGTGTCAGAGTCGCTCTTGGCAGATATTGATAAAGAGACAGTTGATTTTCGTGACACATACGATTCTACGCGCCAAGAGCCGATTGTTTTGCCTGCTAAATTGCCGAATTTACTGCTGAATGGGCAAGTTGGTATTGCTGTTGGTATGGCAACTAATATTCCGACGCATAATCTAGGCGAGGTGGTTGATGCAACGGTTACACTAATTGATAATCCGGAAGCAACGCTTGATGACCTTATGAAGTGTATCAAGGGTCCAGATTTCCCAACTGGCGCGGTGGTTTATGGTGGCACGCCGATGCGCCAAGCTTATGCGACCGGCCGCGGCAGTGTGACGATACGGGCGGTGGCAAACATTGAAGAAACCAAACGCGGCCGTCATCAAATTATAGTTTCTGAGATGCCTTATGGCGTGAATAAAGCAACGCTTATCGAAAAAATTGCCGATTTGGTGCACGAGAAAAAGATTACGGCGATTAGCGCTTTGCGCGATGAGTCGGCTCGCGGTAATGTGCGAGTAGTTATTGAGCTCAAAAAAGACTCTTATCCGAAGAAAGTACTCAACCAATTATACAAATTGACGGCGTTACAGACTAACTTCCACTACAATATGCTAGCTTTGGTGCCGAGTGCTGACGATGCGACACGTCTGCAGCCGCGCGTTTTGGGTTTGCATGATATTCTGAATGAGTTTATCAAACATCGCCGCCAAGTGGTACGCCGTCGCACAGAGTACGAGCTACGCAAGGCTAAGGAGCGAGCGCATATCCTGGAAGGTTACAAGATTGCACTGGACAATATCGACGAGGTAATTAGAATCATCCGGGCTAGCAAGACGCAAGATGAAGCCGAAAATGCGCTCATCGAAAAGTTCTCACTGAGCGTTATCCAGGCCAAGGCGATTCTGGCAATGCAATTGCGTCGGCTGACGGGTCTAGAACGCGAAGCTATCGAGAATGAGCTAGCTGAGTTAATGAAAAAGATCGCGTATTTTGAAAAAGTTTTGGCTGACGAAAACGAAATCCTTCGCATCATCAAAGAGGAGTTGCTAGAAATTAAAGATAAATATGGCGATGACCGTTGTAGTAAAATTATCAACACCGAAGTCGGTAAGTTTAGCGATGAAGAACTAATCCCAGAAGAGGATACTGTTGTACTGCTGACAACGGAAAATTACATCAAACGCACCTTGGCTAGCGATTATCGCCGTCAAAACCGCGGCGGCAAGGGTAAACGCGGTATGACCACTAAAGAGGAAGATGTTATTGATCAGCTAGTACCAGCTGGAACACATGATTGGCTGCTGTTTTTCACGAATAGGGGTAGAGTGTTTCGTCTGAAGGCCTACGAAGTGCCGGCAGCTAGCTTAGCGGCGAAGGGCGTAGCGGCGGTCAATTTATTGCAGCTGCAGCCAGAGGAAAAAATTACTTCAATTATCAATCTAGCTAAGGATGTAAATGTTGATGAAGGCTATCTATTTATGGCGACGACCAAGGGTACAGTCAAGAAGACAGCGATTGCTGACTATTCAAATATTCGCACCAATGGTTTAATTGCTATTAATTTGGATGAAGGCGATGAGTTGCGTTGGATCAAGCAAACTACTGGCAAGAACGATGTGATTATCTCGACTTCAGCTGGACAAGCGGTTCGCTTTAGCGAGGAGGAGTGTCGTCCGATGGGACGTGCTGCTCGCGGTGTGCGCGGTGTGCGACTACGAACGGACGATAGTGTTGTAGGTATGGATATTGTAACTTCAGCTGATCAAAAATTGCTGGTGATGAGCGCAAATGGGTTCGGTAAAGTAACCAAGGTAGCTAATTTCCCGAGTCACCGCCGCGGCGGCGTTGGTGTGAAGGCTGCTGTTGTTACGGCAAAAACTGGTCCGATAGTTGCTGTTCAAACGCTTGAGAAGGATGCGATTGAGGCAATTATGATTAGTCAAAATGGACAGACTATCCGAGTGTCGCTTGACGATATTCCAGCACTTGGCCGTACTACTCAGGGTGTTCGAGTGATGCGTATTAATGACGGAGATACAGTTTCGTCAATGGGGATTATACGTGATACAGACGAAGGAGAAAAATAGCGTATGGTAGTATCCCCTTATATAATAGCTTTTGCTGTCGGTTGGGCTATGGCGCAGTGCGGTAAGTATGTCGTTGCTGCTATTAAGATGCGTACCTTGAAAGTGTTTGATCATCTGTACATATCGGGAAATATGCCAAGCGCTCATAGTGCTACGATGATGTCGCTAGTATCGATTATCGGTTTGAAAGACGGAGTCGGCAGTGGTTTGTTTGGTTTGGCATTAGCTCTAGCAGCGATTGTGATGTACGACGCATTGATGGTACGGCGATCTGTTGGCGAGCAGGGCGAGGCTATCAAGCAAGTTATTAATATCTCGAAATTTGATGTATCGAAGCCGCGTAGCGCTAAGGGACATACCCCTTTGGAAGTGGTAGTCGGTGCTGTAATTGGCTTACTAGCGGGTATCGTTGTATTTTTAGCTACAAAAAACTAGCGATAGGGTGTTGACTTGATTAGGTTAGAGCGCTACAATAGTGAACAGTCTGGTTGCGAGAGGTAAACTTACAAATTGCATCTTAGCAGTCAGGTTAAGTAATTTAACAATTTGATTGTGCAATTATCATCGTCAGTCTATTTTTGAGTAGACGCTTCAAATGAAGCATCTTTATGGAGAGTTTGATCCTGGCTCAGGATGAACGCTGGCGGCGTGCCTAACACA
>CAURIK010000018.1:0-11861 GCA_963525145.1 uncultured Candidatus Saccharibacteria bacterium
CTCGTGAAGTATGACGATTCTGACAGCCTCTTTTTTCTGGTCATTAAATGAATAAGGTGGTCGCAGGAGTATAAAGTCACTACTACTAATTTTATGTCCAGCAGGACTGCTTGCTTTTAAGCGCGGCGGCAATAAAAATATGGTGTTGTCTTTTATAGCTTGCTTTTCCAAACCTAGAAAAACAGCTATTTTCTGCAATTGCATATACAAATCATTATATGAAAAATCATTTATAACATCACACCATACATCAAGGTTCTCATTACAATCTTGCCAAATACTATCGAACCTATCGATAAGAGGAGTAGAAATATGAGCAATTAAACGAGATTTTTCATCGTCAAATTCTCCGCCATATAACTTCCGCAAAATATCGTAAGGATTAGGATCTGACTGTATAATAGTGCGTACTTGCGACAAAATAAGATTATCGGCAGGTTGAATAACTTGGTGATAATAAGTAAATAGTGGATACTCAAACGCATACGATGTATCCCACTTAGAAACTGTTTGCAGCCAGTAAAAGAACGCTGTGTTTTTATTAATCGTCGCTATGATATTCATCTGCCTCATTATAGCAAACATCAGAAACACCATAGGATTCGGCAGCGTCCATGATTACGCTGCCGTTTTGATACTATTTTGGTGGAGATAGAGGGATTCAAACCCTCGACCTCAGCAATGCGAATGCTGCGCTCTATCAGCTGAGCTATATCCCCATGCTTGTGGCTAAGTTGTTTACAAGGATAACTATTCCCAAAAACCGTTTACGCCTAAATTGGTGGACCTTGCAGGGCTTGAACCTGCGACCTCACGAATGTGAATCGTGCGCTCTAGCCAACTGAGCTAAAGGTCCGTGGTGGAGCATACCGGATTCGAACCGGTCACCTCTTCGCTGCCAGCGAAGCGCTCTAGCCAAATGAGCTAATGCCCCAAACAATCTTCCCTCTATCTACAATATCAAAAAACCGCTACAATTTCTAGTAGCGGTTTGTGCTGCTACGCGCCCACCCGGGGCACGGAGTTGGTATAATGTTTGTTTTCGCAACAGGGCGGCCCCATTGCGTACCAGCATAAGCATATTATCGCGCAACGTTTAGTAAATTGCAAGCGCTTATTCGATTTGGCTAGCGAACATCTTATAAAATTCACCCCGGCGAGCTACTAATTCGTCAACACTACCCTGCTCGACGATCTTGCCATTTTGCATCATATAGACAACATCGGCTTTTTTGATAGTTGTATAACGATGGCTGATAGCGATGATGGTATTGCCATGCTTGCCGAATAGCCGAGCGAAAATCCTTGATTCTGCCAAGGCATCGATAGCGCTAGTTGGTTCGTCTAGAATAACAATTGGCGCCTGGCGATAAAAATTACGCGCCAATGCTAACCGCTGCCATTGTCCGCCCGACAAATCGACGCCGTTAGTACCATCATCGTGCTCAAACCATTGCCCGAGAATTGTATCGCGCTTCTTGGGCAATTTGTCAATGAAAGCGTTGGCTTCAGCCTGCTTGATTGATCTTTGATAATGCTGCTCGTCATAGCTGCGCTGAACGTCTCCATACACAACGTTCTCGTAAGCTGTTGCAAATCGATATTTTATGAAATCTTGTTGCAGCACTCCGAGATAGCTATGCCACGAACTCTTATTAATATCCGCCAGCGACACGTTATCAAGCAAGACCTGGCCGCGCGTTGGCTGATACAACCCCAGCAACAATTTAATAAGCGTCGATTTGCCAGCGCCATTTTCGCCGACAATAGCAATCCGTTGGCCAGCGCGAATTTTCATGTTAATATCGCTTAGCACTAGCTTGTCGTTTTTGAGGTAATGAAACGAAACATTCCGCAGTTCAATCGTCTGCGGCGGTTCGAGCAATTTCCGACCTTCATTCAAGTTTCTCGGCAACCGCATAAACCTTTGGAAATCAACCATCGCTGCAATATCCTGATCAATGCTATTGAACTGTATAATTAAACCGCTCATACCGCCAAGCGCCCTCGACATCATTTGCTCGACCAAAACAAACTGGCCGACCGGCTGAACACGATGGATAATTTGCAGAACAATCGACAACAGCCCAACTAGCTGAGCTATTGCTTCGACAACGTCGGCCGCCAACCGTTTGATAATATAAGCGCGCTCAAATTGAATACGCTCGAGCTGATCTTTGTCGCGCCACTTCGCTCGCATATCTAACATATAGCGCGCTGCGTTATAAATACGCAGTTCCGCCAAATTTTGCGGCTGCATCACATTCCAAGAAATTGAATCACTGCGGCGCCGAGCTTCGGTATATTTACGCCAATGCTCTGTCTGCAAACGCGACAACTTTAACTGAACTATTGCGCTAGGAATAATCGCTAAAAATAATATCAAGCCAATCCACCAGCTAACAGAAAATAGCGAGGCTAACGCTACTATTACACTAACAATTGACGCAATTATCCTAGCCATAGCGTCGAAGAAGCGCGAGAAAAACGAAACAAAACTTTGCGCCTTATCAAACATGTCGGCAGTGTCCTTGTCGTCATAACGCCAAAAATCAATACTAACAAAATGCTCGTACAACTGGTCGCTAATAGCCGAGTTGATTTTATACGAAGTGAATTGATCTATATAATTTTGCAAACTATTCCACGCCATCATAAGAATTCCCAGCAGCACAGTCGCTGCAACACACCAAATTGCCCTTGCGCCTGCTTGCTCGTCACCGGCGAAGCCAGCCGCCAGATAAGTAGTCGCTTGCGCGGCCACAAACGCAGTAACTAACGGAATAGCCGAACCGATAATCGTACCGATTATTTTGGTAATCGCCGCCAGCGAAGAAGCTTTATAAGTCGTTATCGCCACCGTGCCAAAAGCTTTTAGTGTTTCATTGAAAGATAGCTTCTTTGGTTCTGCCATGATTAATCGCGTTCAGATTTTATCAGAGTAATAATAGCAGTATCTAGCTCGCTTTCACTATGCCAGGTTTGCGTCCGCCTAGCGAGATCTGGTAAATACGATTTGCCGGCAGCGCTCTGATGCTGTGCCAACAGGATTGACTTATTGCGAGCCATGGCAACGCCGATTTCTATCAGCATACCTTCACTGCGACGCGGCGAAGTTTGGATTACTAGTATTTTGTCGCACTCATTCATTTGATCAATTGCTCGCCGCAAAAACTGACGCGGGCTGCCGTAACTTTCGGTCGCGCCATCAAACAAATTACAATAAACCTCATGCCCGCAGCCCTCAAGCAAATCAACCACCCGGCGCATACGCGCCTCAACTTTCAGCTTGTCCTCGCCAGTAAAAGCATACGAACAGAATATTTTATGCTTTTTCATAATCCTATTTTATCATCTAGCTGGCAAAAGCTTCGTAAAAGAAGTTATAATCCTCTGGCGCAACGCATTGTCGAGTGGAACTATCGCTGCGTGATCGCTCCCGCCGAGAGTCATGTGTTCAATAATTAACGATAAACCGCGTACGATCTTGATACAAGCGATTTCTCGCCGAGTAGTCGGTTCCTCACCTAGCCGATCAACGACCAAACGCCGAATATTGCACATACGTTTGGCGGTTTCGGGGCGTTCCATCTCGCGGTTGTACGTAAAATTAACTACATCGTACCAGCGCGGCCAATCATCACGAAAACTCTCGAAGTCAACTAACCAATATCTATCACCGTCATACAATAGATTATTTTCGGTAAAATCCGCATGCATCGGTCGAGCTTCGCACAAGCTATGATTATCACGCAAGAACTCCAAACTAGCCCGAAATATTTCCGGCGGTATCACTTCTAAATTAAACCCGGATATAATTCGTTCTAGCTTCTGCCAAATATATTCTCCGTCTTTATTTTGTTGCGACCAGCGCGAGCGACGGCGTTTCTGACTGCGAAAATAGCGATCCATTTGCACGAAGCTTTGTACAAAAAAGTCGTCAGGCACGTTGGCTAGCTCTGGCGTCCATCCGTCGATAAATTGCGTTAAGATTTTCACATCGTCATAATGCAGCAATTTTGGCACAGAAAATGGTATGTCGTTAAAATTACGAGTCAATTTATCAAAAGTTCGCAAACCATTCGCTTCGCGCAATATTTCATCTTTGCCAGTCACCCCGGGCTGCGACTGCTTGCAAAACACACGCTCGCCAAGCCAATCTACTTCACTAACCGCAAACCTATGATTCTGGCGAATGACTCTGACAGTCTTTAGATCGGCGCTACCATTCTTCATTTTATTCTCCTATGTGGATTAAAGGCTCGACGCCATCTTCATAAGATAAGTCGTCAATCGTGACTTCGTAAATATGTTTATCGTCGCGAAACGCGAAAAATCGGACTGTTTTATGTTGCTGCCAGGCTTGTATCACTTCCGCCCGCACACCATCAGCAATATCGCCAAATGCCCACAATTCATCAGCGCGCGCCACCAGCGTATTATTGGCGCGCCTCACCGTATCACGCTCTACCGCGTCGAGCAAAAAATAATCAAAACTGGCAAATGGATCAATCGGCACAACACCTTGTTCGAGTGCAAATTTCGTTACGAAAAATCTCATGTAAAAATATTTCTTGGACATGGCGGTAAACACAACCGTGTCGGCGGGTTTGATGGCGAGGGCGCGATGTGTTTGCTGTGTCATGGTTATGCCTCCGTTACTGTATGAGCTCTAATAATGTTTGCTCGTCAATAATTTTGGTGCCGTATTGTTCGGCTTTTTTCAGCTTGCTGGCGCCGACTTTACCGCCAGCTATCAGATATGTTGTATCTTTTGTAACAGCGGTTTGGAAGGTGCCACCGAGCTTGCGAATTCTTTCAGCAGCAGCATCACGACCCATCGACTGCAGGGTGCCGGTGATGACGAAACTTTGGCCAGCTAGTCGGTCGGATTTTTGACTAAACTGCGGCGTCACACCCAAGGCAGCAAATTTTTCGAGCAGCGTCACATTATCTTCATCAGCAAACCACGCCACAATTGATTCAGCAACAATTTCGCCCACGCCATCCACTTCGCGCAGCTCATCAATCGTCGCCGTCATTATCTTTTCGATACTCTCAAACTTATTTGCGAGATCAATCGCCGTCTGCGCACCGACATGGCGAATACCGAGTCCAAACAAGAATCGCTCCAGGGCTGGCTGTTTCTTAGCAGCAATGGCATCAATGAGCTTTTGCGCAGAAACCTCAGCGAAACGCTCCAGCTGCAGCAAATCATCTTTCGTCAACTTGTAAATATCCGCCAAGTCATTAACCAGCCCAGCCTCGACCAGCGCCTCGACATTTTTCTCGCCCAGCGTATCAATATCAAGCGCGCCTTTGGAGGCAAAGTGCGCCAGAGACCGCTTCAAAATCAGTGGGCCGCTCAAACCTTTAACCCGATACACCGCCTCGCCTGCTGGCCGTATAAATTCTAGCTCCGGATATTGGCGCGACAGTTCTGCCGAATAATCAATTGGTTTGGAGTCTGCTGGCCGCAATTCTTTCAGTACGGTTTGCACCTGCGGGATGATATCGCCTGCCTTGAAAATCACCACCGTATCGCCGCGGCGCACATCCAGACGAGCAATTTCGTCGGCGTTATGCAGGCTAGCATGCTGCACCGTCGTACCGGCCACCACCACCGGGTCAAACACCGCTACTGGCGTGGCCGCACCGGTTCGACCGATGGAAATAACGATATCGCGGACGATGGTCGTAGCCTGCTCAGCAGCATATTTGTAAGCAACCGCGCCGCGCGGATTTTTCCCGACTAACCCGAGACTTTCATACAACGCTCGATCATTGATCTTAATTACCAAACCATCAGTATTAAACGGCAAATCGTGCCGCTTGTCATCCCATTCGTTAACGAAATTCATCACATCCGCTAAAGTAGTAAAAATGCTCGCCTGCTGATTGCGAGTAATTCCTAGAGCAGTCAGCGCCTCGTAAGCAAAGCTGTTGGTCGGCACTTCAGCGTCGTCATCGCGAAGTACATCATAGCCGCGAAAATGCAGCGGCCGTGCCGCCACCAAAGACGGATCAAGCTGGCGGATTGTCCCTGCCGCCAGATTACGCGGATTAGCAAATTCTGGCTGCCCGGAGGATTTTTGTTTATCATTGAGTGCCGCAAAGTCACGTTTCAACATCACAATCTCGCCGCGAATTTCTGTCCGCCCAACCAAAAACTTTTCAAAGCCTGGCGCCTCATGCAACCGCAGCGGTACATTTTTTATAGTCCGCACATTGTTCGTCACATCCTCGCCGATAAAGCTGTCACCGCGCGTCACTGCCTGGGTCAACATGCCATCAATATAAATCAACGCGCACGCCAGGCCATCCATCTTGATATCGGTAAAAAATTCATGCTTATGTCCCGGTATCAGCTTATCAGTACGCTCAATCCACGCTTCGATTTCATTCTTATCAAACACGTCGTTCAGACTAACCATTCGCCGCTCGTGACTAACTTTTTGAAAACCTTCAAGCAGCTTGTTGCCAACCCGCTGCGTTGGGCTATCTGGCGTAATCCACTCTGGGTGCGCTGCTTCAATGTTCTTTAGCTCTATCATCAAGCTGTCGTACACCGCATCGCTGACGCTTGGCTGATCAAGCGCGTAATATTCGTAGCTGTATTGATTGAGCAGTTTTTTAATTTCTTCAAGCCGGCTTCGCGTCATCTGCTACCACCTTTCTATACAGCAGATAAATATACGCTGCCAACCAGACAAACAACAGCGCCATCATAAACGCGCCAGCAAACGGCACGATTGGTACCGATTCGAGCCACTTCAGCTTTGACGATAATCCGCGTTCTAGCAATACCAACGACACCATCACGACACACCATATCACCGAGCTATAGACAAACGCCCAAACTATCCTGAGCATAATCCTTAGTCGCCGGCCAACCACCAAGTCGCTAGCAGCCTGGATTGCCCGCAGCGGATACATACCAGGCAAAGCCACCACGACTAGCGCAATAATCGTACTGGTCACCCAGTAGAGTACGAGTGTTAATACACTTGCCGCCAGCAGACCGAATAACATCATACCGAAACCTTCTGTTAATATATGCACCGATACCAACGCCGAATACGCCAGCGCCATAATACCAACTGGCGATAGCTGAATTAGCAATATCAATAATACCACCGACGTCGATATCAACGGTGCGGTTGCGTTGTACAAGCCGTCGCGCAATTTTGGCTTAAGCCCAAGTAGAATTTCGCGCAGCAACCACACCGCCGTTAACCAAGTCATCAACACAAGCAGCGCCAGCATAACTCCCTGTTCAGCCCGCAGCGACGTCGTGTCAATCGCCAGCGACGAAAATGTCAGCATACCAGCATTTAGCAACTGTCCCACGCCGCCATCGAAAATCTTGCCCAGCGACTCGGATACTAGCTTGCCAATTGAATCATAAGTTGACTGGCTAGTAATAATTCCTAGAAAAATTATTATCAGCGCATACAAGATTATCATAGACAAGAACAAGCCTTTATTCTTCCACAACACGCGATTGACATAGTGAGTAAAAGCAATATATCCAGGCAAACGCAAACTGCGGCGATAATCTCGCCGCCGCGTCCGCCGAAAGCTGCGATGCGGCCGCCGCTGCAGGAAACGCACATTGCGATAGCGCGCCAAATACCACTTCTCGGTAAACCAATCAAGAAATGCACTACCGTAATGCTTCGGAGTATTATGTTTCTTTTGCTGTTTCATAAATAAGCTATGGTGCGCAAGGCGGGAATCGAACCCGCACGACTTTTGGTCAAGAGATTTTAAGTCTCTCGCGTCTACCAATTCCGCCACTCGCGCTTGTAATTTTATGGAGGCACGTACGAGAGTCGAACTCGTCTAAAAGGTTTTGCAGACCTCTGCGTAACCGCTCCGCCAACGCGCCGTCTGCTTTATTATACCAAACTACAGTTGCTCTTTGAATATTAACTATGAAAAAATCGCTGGCAGAGCAACGATTTCATGATGTATATTTGGTGCACTGAAGAAGACTTGAACTTCCACGGCCGCAATGGCCACTAGCCCCTCAAGCTAGCGCGTCTACCAATTCCGCCACCAGTGCATAGTGCTTTAATTGGCGTGATTACAATTATACTAACCTCACGGCGTTTTGTAAACAGAAGCCTTACCCGTAGACCACGTCGTTACGTCAGCGTAGCGATCGTTCATGGTATTTAGAGAACCGCGTGGCTCAACAATCGACGCGCCATTGTTCAAAACGTAGCTGCCGACAGATTGATACAAACCAATTGCTGGCGCATCGTTCAGCCATTGATTAACAAACTGAATATACTTAGCTGCCCGCAGAGCTGAATTAGTGCGCGAACGCCCGCCAACCAGATCGTTATCAACTGTTCGATTAGAATAATTAGCAAAATTGTAACCAGAAGCGCTAGCCTGCGACGAATGCCAGTAGGCAAAAACGTCTGGGTCAGCGCCAAGCTCCAATTCATACAACAAAGCATCGTAGTCGCGCGGCTGCAACACGCTTTGCACGAAGCTAGTAGTTGTCGAGCTGGTATCGATTTCACGCAGCTGGACATCAACGCCAAGCTTTGACCACTGCTGTTTAAGCGCATCGACTATTTTCTTGTATTCATCGCGCCCAGACGAAGTTGTCACAGCAACCGCCAACGGCCGGCCGTCCTTGCCTTTCCATTGGCCTTGATTATAAGTCCAGCCCGCTTCTTTGAGCAGCGCTTTGGCCTTATCTAAATTATAATCTGGCGCTACCGGCAGTCTTTGCGCAATCTGACTTTGCAAAATCGGCGTGTCTAGCCGCGCCACATTGTCGCCGACAGTTGCGCGAATTGATGAAGTATCAGTAGCGTAGCGTAAAGCCTGGCGAACTCTAGCATCTTGAAGTGTTTGACTGCGATTATTCATCAAAAGATAGACGCCTTTGTTGAGAAGCCAATGTTTAGTCGAGTACTGTTTAGATTTAATATTATCAGCAGCCGACAAAGACAAACCCGAAGCCGCCGAAACCTCACCGCTATTTACAGCTTTAACTAACAGCGACTCATTGCCGTAAGCTCGCAGCTCCAGGCGCGACAAAGTCGAAACTGCTCCGTAATATTTAGTATTCGGTTCCATCCGCACCACGTCGGTAGAGCTAGTTGACTCGCTAGTTTGAACTCGTTTAACCGCAAATGGTCCGCTGCCGACTGGGTTGCTGCTAAAATCAGCTTCGCGCATTGACGACGGACTAACAGTTTGTAAAATATGCTTAGGTATTACCGGAAAAGTCAAGGCGTGCGAAAACCCGGCATACACCGCTGGTAGCATAAACTCTACTGTTGAATCGTCAATTGCCCGCGCCGAAATGTCTAACCAGTTAACTCGCAAAGGCGAACGCACTTGCGGGTTTTTGATCAGATTAATCGTATATACAACATCCTCGGCAGTCAACTTTTTACCATCGTGCCAGACGGCATTGCGCAGCTTGATTGTATAAACTTTGTCATCTTTTACCGTCATTGATTCGGCCAAGTCAGTATGCAACGCTCCAGTAACATCGTAATTATACAGAGACGAAAATAACAGCCGCGATGCCGCCTGTTCAGGCTCGCTAGCCGCTAGCAAAGGATTAAGCGTACTAATATTGCCAATCACTCCCTCGACATACACGCCACCAGACTTAGCGCCATCCTTCTTGCTGCCTTGCGAATTCCAGGAATACTGAATACCCAAGCCAGCTATCAGCAAGGCTATAGCAGCCAGCCAAATCATAATCTCGGTCATCACTAAGCGGACATTTTCAATACGCCGCAGAATAAAGCGACTAGCGTGGCGCTGCGTGGCGCCTTCGGCATGCTTGACTCTCAGCGCTAGCCGCTTGTAGCCCAGCCTCAGTTTGCCCTTACTTGCTTTACTCATTTATATCCACCCTTGATTTATCTATAAGTTCGGCAGAACCAACAGTGCCACAATCGACATCACAAACGCTACAGCCAAGAAAATCGTCACTTCAAACAGGTTTTTATCGAGACCGCGCCGCGTCGTATACAATTCGCCAGAACCGCCAAATCCAGCGCCCAGGCTAGCCCCGCGCTGCTGCAGCAGAACCGAAATTATCATCAGCACCGCCGATACTACCATAACAATTTGCAAAGTTAGCGTTACGTCCATTTTATGATTTCTCCTCTCGTTCGTCGTGATAACTAAGCTCCAGAACACTACTTACTACATAGTTTACCAAACTTAATATCAAGCCTGCAAAAATCGAATTCAAGAACGTCATTTGCAAGCCTGGCGCCAGCATCAATGATAGCCAAACCAAAAAACCGTTAACAACTATCGTGAAAAAGCCAAGCGTTACCAAAATCATCGGTAACGACAAAATCATCACAATCGGCTTAAGTGTCGCATTTATGATTGAAAAAATCAGCCCGGCGCCGAAAAAGGCCACCAAACTAGAATCGATTTGAGCATTGTTATAACCCGTACCAAAAATCCGCACCGCTACCCAAATTCCCAGCGAGTTCAGTATCCACCGGAGAATAAAAGCTATAAATTGTTTACTCATACTGCTACAGTATACCGCATCAGCCGTATTTTTCATAGTTGCGGCATATCGCCACCATGGTAGCAAAAAGCCTCATAGACGCGAGTTCCTAGCGCTTGCCCGATAGCATCGCAAATTTCCGTTTGACTAGCTCGCCTAACTGCCCGCATACTACCAAAGCGCCGCAATAATTTGCGCCGCGTCGCCGGACCGACACCAGGAATGTCGTCAAGCTCACTTTTCGTGGCGCCTTTGCGCTTGAGCGTTGTATGATAACTGACGGCAAAACGGTGCGCCTCGTCGCGAATACGTTGAAATAGCTTTACGACATCATCATACTCGCCCATAGTATCGCTACCGCGCAGATTCCGCGAGTGCGAACCAGCATTTTGCTGCCCAGCATGCAAATTAATTAAGTAAAAATCACCAGAATCCAGCACGCTAATACCGAGGCGCGGCTCTTTCATCAACTGGCCGAGCAGCGCGTCATCGTCGTTAATATGCGAACAATTCTTGGCGACAACGATTTCTTCTTCGCGCTTCGCTATGCCAATTACTGGCACCGTAACGTCTAGCTTGTCTAATTCGTCGAGCACTGCACTGAGTTGCCCCTTACCGCCATCAATCAACAACAAATCCGGCATCCCCCAATCTTTACGATTTTTCTCGCTAAAGCGCCGCCTGATAGTCTCGCGCATATTAGCGGTGTCGTCATTACGTTGAACGTGCATCTTGAACTTGCGATAATGCGTCCGGTCGCTAGCACCATTAGTGAAGACTACCATGCTGGCTACAACATTGGTGCCGCTCATATGTGAGATATCATAGCCCTCGATCCTCGCTGGCGGCGCTGGCAAACTCAATAGCTCGGCTAACTGCGATAGTGCCCGATCTTTCGAAATATTAATGAACTCGCGGTCGCCGAACATAATTCGCCGCTGCAGCTCGCGTAAATATGTCAATTTATTGCGAAGTTGCGCCGCTGTCTCGAATTCTTGATTGCGCGCCGCTCGCTTCATGTCGCGTTCAATTTCTTGCGCGATTTTGACGCGCCCGCCCTCGATATATTTGATTAGCTTCCGCAAAGATTTCTTGTACTCGTGGCTAGTCATATCAAGGCTGGGCGCCAAACCGATTTGCTCTTCTAAATTAGCGTGTTCACGTTTAGGCGGCTTGATATAATAAGGAAAAATTTTGCGCAAATAACGCAGCGCCTTCTTGACTGGCAAACCACTATAAAAAGGACCAATGTAGGTCGCACCGTCATCAGCAGGGCTGCGCGTAAAAGTCACCGTCGGCCATTCGCTTTTCATATCAATTCGCACGAAAGTTTGTGATTTATCATCGC
>CAURIK010000019.1:0-8780 GCA_963525145.1 uncultured Candidatus Saccharibacteria bacterium
CATATTTGGCATAGCAGCACCTGGCGTGTCTTTCTCTGGCAGATCAACAACCAATGCGCCCATCGTCATCGCCGTACCAGCAATTGAGGCAGCATTCTGCAAGGCCTCCTTGGTAACGCGTACTGGGTCAACTACGCCTGCCGACTTTAGATCAAGCAATTCATTCGGGTGGTTGACATTGATGCCTTGGCCAGCCTTGGCTTTTTTAACCTGCGGCAGCCACTCGTCAGCATTTAGACCAGAGTTGCTCAGCAAGATTCGGAATGGCTGCTCAAGTGCATGAATCAATAAATCTTCGCCTGCTAATACCGAAGCATCTTTGCTATTAGAATGCTTATAACCACAGGCTAGGTTCACTAGCGTTACACCGCCGCCTGGCACAATACCTTCAGCTAGCGCTGCTTTGACAGCAGCCACAGCGTCATCGACACGATATTTCTTTTCTTCGATTTCAGTCTCGGTCGCACCGCCAACTTTGATTACCGCCACTTCGCCAGTCAAAGCTGCATGACGTTTCTGTAAGTTTTTCTTGGTATAGTCGCTAGTGGCATTATTAACTTCCAGTTCGATTTGATCGACGCGAGCGCTAACCGCCGCCTTTGACCCTTCACCCTCGACAATAGTTGTCAGATCTTTGGTGGCAATCACTTTGCGAGCCGAACCAATTACGTCGCTACCGACATTATCAAATGCCATGCCGGTGTCTTCGGTGATAACTTTGGCGCCAACCAATGCTGCGATATCATACAGCACATCTTTGTCGCTCGGAGCTTTGATAGCCAAGGTATTGAAAGCACCTTTAAGCCGGTTTAGCACCAACAAACTCAGCGCTTCGCCATCAACATCGTCGGCGATCAGCACCAAATCTTTCTTACCAGTTTGAGCAATCATTTCGAGTAACGGCACGAATTCTTGCGCCGAAGAGACTTTCTTATCGGTCACTACAATTGCTGGTTTATCGTAAACTGCTTCCATACGCTTAGCATCGGTCACCATGTACGGGCTGACGAAGCCGCGTTGTACCGTGAAGCCTTCGACTACTTCGCTTTCGAGCTCTAAGCCGCGTCCTTCTTCGACTGTCACCACGCCGTTCGGGCCAATTTTTTCCATGACGTCAGCGATTAGTTTGCCAATCGCCTCATCGCCTGCGGAGATTGTCGCTACCTCGGCGATCCGTTTTTTGTCACCGCGGATATCGTCGGCGAGTTTACCGAGCTCTTTGATAATCTCGCTAGCAGCACGTTCTAAACCTTTGCGTAGTAACATCGGATTGTGGCCAGCTGCAATTAGCTTATTAGCTTCGTTTAAAATATGATAAGTTAAAACCGTCACTGTCGTAGTGCCGTCGCCAGCTACATCGTTCATCTTGTTAGCAGCCTGTTTGATGAGCTCAGCGCCAACTTTGAAGCCAAGCGTCTCGTCATCGGCTTCGTCGATATCAATACTTTTCGCAACCGTCACACCATCGTGCGTCACGCTCGGGCCGCCGTAACTTTTGCCGATAACTACGTTGCGGCCTTTTGGCCCCATCGTTGTTTTCACAGCGTTATACAAAATTTTTGCGCCAGCCAATACGCGAGCACGCGCATCTTCATCGTAAAAAACTTTTTTTGCCATATTTTTCTCCTATTCAATTGTAGCGAGGATATCCTCGTCTTTGATAATTAAATATTCTTCCTTGTCGAGCTTGATGGTCGTCGCTGCGTAGTTCTTGTAGACAACCCGTGCGCCGTCAGCCACATCTTTGACTGCCGAGCCAACAGCCACTACCTTAGCAGCTTCTGATTTTTCTTGCGCTGATTCTGGCAAAAAAATACCGCTAGCTGTTTTTTCCGGTTTCTTTTCTTTGACAGCCACGACATAATGCGCCATTGGCTTGATTGGTGAACTCATGATTATATCCTCCTTTTCTAATCTATTTTAGCACTCTTAACCGCAGAGTGCTAGACCCAAGTATAAGAAAGTCGGCGAAAAACGTCAACCGCATTATCAAAATATAAAAATAGCCCGAGCTAAAACTCGCGCTATTTTGCTGTACTTATAGAGATTAGCTAGCTCTCGATAATAGTGCCAACCTGCCCGGCCAAGGCTTGTTCGGCGCTACCCAGGCTAGCGATAATCGCTCGGCGACCTGGCTTTTCGACAAATTTCAAGGCCGCTTGCACTTTGGGCAGCATACTACCCGGCGCGAACTGATTTTCGTCAATGTAGCGCTGCATCTCTTGGCGATTAGTGCGTCCGATAGTACGCGCGGTCGGTTTACCATAATCAACCATCGCGCCATCAACTGCCGTTAATATCACCAGTGCTTCGGCATCAATCGTATCAGCCACTACTGCCGCTGTGAAATCCTTATCAATTACTGCCTCGACCCCCTCTAAGCCATCACTGACAGTTTCAACAACCGGCACGCCGCCACCGCCACCCGTGATAACCGTCACGCCAGCACCAATCATTGCTTTGACCGTATATTCTTCGACGATCCGCTGCGGCTTCGGCGACGGTACCACGCGCCGCCAACCGCGCCCAGCATCTTCTTTGAATGTGAAGTTACGACCGTTAGCAGCCTGCCGAGCTTCTGTCTCCGTCTGATAAAATACGCCAATTGGCTTCGTAGGATTACTAAAAGCCGGATCGTTAGCGTCAACCACTACTTGCGTAACAACTGTCGAAGCCACGCTTTTCATCTGCCGGCGCGAGAATTCGTCAATCAACGCTTGCTGCAACCAAAAACCGATCGCCCCTTGGCTCATCGCTACGCACGTATCGAGCGGGAAAGTCGGTACTTCTGGCGTGTTAATTGCTTCTTCGTGCAAAACAATATTACCAACTTGCGGCCCGTTGCCGTGAACGATTACCAGCTGATAACCAGCCAAAATCAACGGCACTAGCTGGCGTGCTGTCTCGTCGGCGACGTCTTGCTGGGCGTGAGCCGAAGCCTCGCCTTGCTTTTGCAAAGCATTGCCGCCAAGCGCAACTACAATCTTACCCGGCATGTTGTTAAAACCTCAACGACATGCAAGTTAAGCTGCCGGTAATTTTTTCAAACTCGCTAGTATTGATCAGAATCACTTCGTAACCGCAATCGCGAATCTTCTGCTCAGTTTTCGGGAAGCCTTCTGGCACGATTACCTTGCCATTTATCCACAAACTATTCACTGCATAGTATTCATCGTCATCAACGACTAGCTTATTAAAGTTAGCAAAAGCTGGATGATTTTCGTAAGCTTTAGCGACAATTAAGTTGTTATTATCTAAGTAGACCACATCGTCTTTCAGGTGTAGAATACCCGTCACTGGCACTGTCTCGGCGGTCATACCATGCTTCTCGAGAATTGCCGTGATTTGGTCGGCTGCCGCCTGGTTGGTACGTCCGCTCAACCCGATGTAATAGTGATCACCCACCATCATAATATCGCCTGGATCAGTTGTACCTGGCTCGACGATTTGTTCAATGTCGTCATAGTAGCGCGCCAATGCTTCGCGTAAATCCGGCAGACTAGCCTCACCACGACGGCTTTCAGCGCCGGGACGCGACAAAATTGCTACACCGCGCGGCGTACACAGTGCGTTATCCTCGATAAAAACACTGTCTGGATAATCCTCGTTGGCCTCTAGAACTGTCACTTCCAAACCGCATTCGCGCAAAATTTCGACATAGCGATTATGCTGCTGCAATGCTAAATCATAGTCCGGCTTGCCCATTTCTGGCGTTTGGCTGATACCATCAATCAAACTATGTGACGGACGGCGAACGATGGCGTACTTAAACATCTTTTCTCCTTCATTTGGTAAAACGGGCGCGCTGTATTTCAGGCGCGCCCATTTCATTTATTATCATTGGCCGATTAAATCGGCGATTTTAATGCCTAACGTATCATCCAGCGCACCAGCTAGCAGCTGTTGTACTGCATAAGCGAAGAGCGCGACCAAAACAACCGCCAAAAGTAACTCGTATAGCGTGAAAATCTTCTTGCGATTCTTGATCTGCATCAAGACATAGACCAACATGCCTGGTGCGTACAAGAACACTGTTATGAGCAGATATTGCATACCAGCCGCATACACTAGCCATACCGCGTAAACACTAGCCATCACACCCACAAAGATATTAAAAGCGCGGTACTTAACGGTTTTCTTCTCTTGCAGAGAAACTTTCAATTGATAAAACGCCGTCAAAGCATACGGAATCAAGATAGCCGAAGTAGCAATCGAAATACCAATATTATAGGCTGAGCCTTCAGTTCCAGGGATTGTCAACAGGAATATCTGCACCAAGATGTTAGTAACCAACAGCGACACTACTGGCGCGCCAACTTTGTTTTCTTTGGCAAAAATCGACGGGAAAGTCTTATTCTTAGCTGCCTGATACGGTAGTTCGGCAGCAAACATCGTCCAAGCTAGCCAACCACCCAAAACTGCGATCATCAAGCCGATATTAACCAGCCAAGCGCCCCACGGGCCAACCAAGCGTTCCAACAGCATCGACATTGCCGGACTATCTAGTGCAGCCAGATCTTTCTGAGTCGCTACACCGAAAGCCAGCACCGTCATCAGCACATAAATCGAAAGCACGCCAGCAAAGCCAATCAACGTTGCCTTGATGATATCGCTGCGCTTCTTGGCGTGACCTGAAAATACGACTGCACCCTCGATGCCGATAAACACCCAGACGGTAACCAGCATCATATTCTTGACCTGCTCAATCACAGCGCCCATATCAAAGTTGTTGCCAGCTAAGCCCCAAAGGTCTTGGTTAAACAATCCGACCTTGAACGACAAGAATATCGCTAGCAAAAAGATCGCAAGCGGGATTAATTTCGCCGCCGTCACCAAAGCATTAATGAAGCTTGCCGTTTTGACACCCTTAAGGATTAATAAATGAACACTCCACAGCAGCACCGACATGCCAACCACTGACGCCCAGTTTTGGCCTTTACCAAACAAGTCTGGAAAGAAATAACCAAGCGCCGAGAAAACGGCTACCGCATAAGCGATATTACCAATCCAGGCAGAAATCCAGTAACCCCACGCCGAGTTAAAGCCAACATACTTGCCAAAGCCAGCCTCAGCGTAGCTATACACACCAGCGTTAAGTTTCGGCTTTTTGATAGTCAGGTTGCGGAAACTGAGAATCAGGAATATCATTCCAACGCCCGTAATCAGCCACGCAATAATCGTCGCCAGCGGACCAGCCGCCTCAGCCGTACCTTGAACAAGGTTAAAGATACCCGCACCGATCATACTGCCGACCACTAAGCCAGTCAGCGACCAGAGTCCTAACCCATCCTTTTTTCTTGCTAATTGTTTGATTGCCATTTTGTTCGAGCCTCCTTCAACTCGGATTTATAGCGTCAATGCCATCACAGCCTTGATAGTGTGCATGCGGTTTTCAGCCTCATCAAAGACAACGCTGTGCTCGCCGCTAAAGACCTCGTCAGTAACCTCCATCGAGTCAAGACCGAATTGATCGTGAATCTTCTGGCCAGTCTCGGTATTAAGGTCATGGAATGATGGCAAACAATGCAAGAATTTGACGTTCGGGTTATGCGTCTCGGCTAGCATTTGCGCGTTGACCTGGTACGGCTTGAGAAGGGCAATTCGCTCAGCGAACTTGTCTTCCTCACCCATTGATACCCAGACATCAGTGTAAATAGCGTCAGCCCCTTCTAGCGCTTCGGCACGGTTATCAGTGATCGTAATCTTCGCGCCAGTTTCCATAGCAATTGAACGTGCTAGGCTAACTAGATCGCCCGACGGATGCAGCTGTCGCGGCGCCAAAATCCGGAAATCGACGCCCATTTTAGCCGCACCAATCAGCAAACTATTAGCCATATTGTTGCGACCATCGCCGACAAAGACCAGCTTAGCACCGTTGAGCTTGCCGACATGCTCCTCGATAGTCATAAAGTCTGCCAAAATCTGTGTCGGGTGGAAAGTATCCGTCAAACCATTCCAGACTGGTACGCCAGCATATTTCGCTAACGCTTCGACGTTGGAGTGCTTAAAGCCGCGGAATTCAATACCGTCAAACATGCGGCCCAGCACCTTAGCAGTATCTTCGACTGACTCTTTTTTGCCTAGCTGAATATCGTCTTTACCGAGAAATTCTGGCGCCACGCCCAAATCATTAGCAGCCACTGTAAAGGCGCAGCGAGTTCGTGTCGATGTCTTTTCAAAGAGCAAAGCCACTTGTTTGCCCTCGTGAATACGGTGTGCTTTGCCCGCTTTCTTTTGTTGTTTGAGGTCGTGTGCTGTATCAAGCATCAGCCGAATATCGCTTGGCGAAAAATCTTTCAAGGTCAAGAAAGAGCGACCCTTCAGACTGGTTGGCAGCTTAGCTACCGTTGTAGTAGTTGAATCTGTAGTTACTGGCACCACTTTGCGCACGTGCTCCTCTTGAATCATTGGTACCGCCAAGGTGGCTGCCAGCGAACGCTCCGCCGAAGTGACTCTATCAGTAACTTGCTCGTTATCCAGATCTTCACGCACCAGCGGCATGCTCATGCAGCGCGGGCCGCCGCGGCCGCGGCCGAGTTCTGAACCGCTAACCTCGATAACTTCGACACCAGCCTCGCGCAATTTAGCATTGGTGACATAGTTACGATCGTAAGTCACCACCACGCCCGGCGCAATCGCCAAAGTATTCGAACCATCATTCCACTGCTCGCGAGCTGCTGCAATCTCATCGCCGCCGCCGCATTCAATCAGGTTAATCTTTGGCAAATGCAGCGCTTCGCACAACGCTTTTTCAAGATCATGCTGCTTGGTGATCTTCGGATAAGCTTGCCCTTCAACTTTTTCGAGGATAAACAGATTCATCTTGCCTTCAAAGTCACGAATCTCCGGGTGGATCGTGAACTTATCGTAATCGATCATTGTGAAGACTGTATCTAGGTGCATGAATGCGTGGCTCTTCGGGATCTCGAGAGCAATAATTTTCTTGAAGTTAGAATCAGCGAACAACTCAGTTGCCATTTTCTCGATTGCCTCGGCGGTAGTGCGCTCGCTGATACCGATGGCCATGGCTTCGCTGTTCAACACCAGCTCGTCGCCGCCCTCCATCGAGAACTTCTCGTCGCGATTATACCAAACTGGAATATCGTGGCCAGCAAATCGCGGATGATGGTCGATGATATAGCGCATGAACAGCGACTCGCGGCGGCGAGCTGGCCAGTGCATCTTGTTGATCGTCAAGCCGTTGCCAATAGTCGCGGCTGGATCGCGCGTAAAGTACAAATTCGGCATTGGATCTAGGTAAAATGGATAATGGTCTTGCTCAACCATATCGTGCAGCTGCTGGTGATGCTCTGGCGGCAAAGAAATCTCGTCTTTACGCACACCGGCCATAATTTTGCGCACCATCTTGTTGGTCGGCATCGACAATAAGTAATCGCGCAGACTTTGAGTCACTCGACGCGAATCTTGTTTGGAAGCTGCTAGCATTTCGTCGACAAATTCTGCTTTCAAATTATCGCTGTTTAATGCCTCTGTTACCAATTCGTCCAAATACAGCACTTCAACGCCATGGTCGCGCAGGACGTTAGCAAACTCGTCGTGCTCTTGCTGAGCCACCTTCAGGTGCGGAATATCATCAAACAGCAAGTCCTTGAGATAATCAGGAGTAAGATTCTCGAGCTCCTCACCCGGCCGATGCAGCAGTACGGTCTTGAGTACGCCGATTTCAGAATTGATTTGCAATGGTTTTTGATTCACGCCCACCTCCGCTATGATCTAAATGATTCATTGTTTATTTACTTATATAGTTTTCATTATATAGATTTATGCCGCTTATGCAAGCCTTTTCTCGGCTAAATCAAGTGGTTGGCGCCGTCCAATATTGCTGAATGATAGACTGCACCTGCGTTGGCTGATTTATTACAGCTTGCTCCCAAGTCATACCAGTGTCTTTTTGGAAAGAAGACATAGCTTGAATGAGACTATCGACCTGAGTATGCGTGATAACACTGCCGTTAGCCGACTTGAAAGTCTCAATTTTGTAATTATCGCTGCTATACCACGAACTAACCGTAATAGCGTCAAGCGAGCCTGGCATGCGGAGGCGGAGGTCGTTATTCACGCGCTCAAAAACAACACTAATTGGTTCATATTCTAGGCGAACTTTGTCAGCTTCGCCATCAATATCTATAATGTAATCTTCCCCATCTCCCTTGTTGAAGATATATGTGTCGTTGCCGGGGCCACCGTCTAGGCGGTCCGTACCTTGGCCGCCGATGAGAGTGTCGTCGCCTTGGCCGCCGTCAAAACTATCTTTGCCTTCGCCGCCGTAGAGAGTGTCGTTGCCGGCATTGCCGTTTAGGCTATCGTCGCCGGCGTCACCATATAGGAGGTCGTTGGCGATACCGCCGTAGATGTTATCGTTGCCGCCCAGGCCGTGGTAGGTGAGCGAACTGGCATCGCCAACACCAAACGAGTCGGCGTTATCGGTACCAGTGATGTTGTGTGCTTTTTCATGGATGGTCTTTAAGTCCCATATAGTGCCGTCCGCAAAAGCAACTTTCTCGATTCGTTGGTTAGGCTTTTCTTCGAAATTGTTCCAATTGCGGCCAAAGTGTTGGTAGACGGTAATTTTATCGTTAGTGCCTTTAATGGATAGTTCAAGATTTATATTGCCGCTTCCATTCACTGCTTTAGCAATAACGTCGTCCGGCTTTATACCTTCACCAAACTGGATGGTATCAGTACCGCTTTCTTCTAGTATACTATCTTCCCCATCTCCCTTGTTGAAGATATATGTGTCGTTGCCGGGGCCACCGTCT
>CAURIK010000020.1:0-3583 GCA_963525145.1 uncultured Candidatus Saccharibacteria bacterium
CGACGCAAGTTGCGAGTTTTGACGAGCTGGCGGATGATTATATGAGTAAGCCGTTCTCGCTGGTGATTTTGGAGAAGCGAATTAGGGCCTTGCTTCGCCGTCAGCAGTCTATCAAAAAAACCTTATGGCAGCGCGGCCTAGCCTCGGTGGATTTTGCGGCCTATCAGGGATTTTATGATAATGCTGACGCGCATCTCAAGCCCAAGGAGGTGCAGCTGCTCAAGCTGCTGGTAGACAATCCAAACATGGTCTGGAGCCGGCAGGCTATCATCGATAAGTTGTGGCGTGATGACGAGGTGCCGTTTGACCGGGTGATCGACGTCTATATCAAAAACCTGCGTAAGAAATTGCACCTGGACTGCATCATCACAGTGAAGGGAGTAGGCTATCGCTATGAAGAATCTTAAGTTATTTCCTAAAACATTTTTAGTGTCAATCAGCCTGTTCGCGGCGTTGATCATCCTGGTGCACGCGCTGGTCTACACCTTGATGCCGCAATTTTATCTGCAGCAAAAAGAGCGCGAGGCGGCGGACAATCTCACGGCGCTGGCAGCCGAACTGCACGGTAAATCGACTGAGGATATACGTCGCCTCAGCCAAGAGCTTGCTACCATGAAAAACGTCAATATCACGCTGACAATTGACGGGCACGACCAGTATTTTCAAGGTTTTCAATCCATCAATATCGTGACGGATAGCGGCAAATCGGTCGACACCAGCGTGGTGAAAATTGCTGACGGGCAAACGGTCGATCCGCGCTCGGTGATTTTGCGACAGGGTAGTGTGACGAACACCCAAGGGCGAGCGATTACGGTCAAGCTGCTGGCTGACGTAGCGCCTGTTACCCAGGCCAAGCTCGCTACCTTGCATGTATTGCCATACACTATGCTCGGGTCGCTGCTGGTGGCACTGTTGTTTTCTTACATTTATAGCCGTTTTATGACGCGGCCGATTCGCCAGATGGCGGCAGTGACCACGACTATGCAACGGCTGGAAAAGGATGCGCGATACCCGGTAAATAGCCATGATGAAATCGGCGTGCTGGGGCGAAATATTAACGAACTCTATCAAAATCTATGGCAAACGATTCGCTCGCTGGAACACGAAAATAAGCGGATCACCCAGCTCGAGAAGGAGAAAATCGCCTTCCTACGTGCGGCCTCGCACGAGCTGAAAACACCGCTGGCAGCCCTCCGGATCATGCTCGAAAACATGCAACTCAATATCGGCGAATATAAAAATCGCGATCAGTACCTGGCGGAGTCGGTAGCGCAGGTTGACCGCTTGGCGGCGATGGTGAATGACGTTTTGCGCTCTGGCAGCGTCGCCGAGCAGGCTTTGCGCCAAGAGAAGCGGCTGAGGATTGACAAGCTAATCGCTGAAGTGGTTGAAGATTATGTGTTGCTGGCAAAAACGCGCGGCATGACTTTCACGGTTGACGCCCGTCCGACGACCATTCGTGCCAACTGCGACATGATGCGCCACGTCATCTCGAATCTGGTGTCAAACGCGGTGCGCCACGGCGATGCGGGGAGTATGATAACAATTACCTGTAGTCAGCACGAACTAGCCATCGAAAATGCTTGCAAGCCGCTTACTAAACGACAACTCCAGCACATCTTTGACCCGTTTTATCGAAGCAACAGCGACAAGAAGCAACATGCCGACAGCAGTGGCATTGGCCTCTACACCGTGAAAATGCTACTCGATACCAAGGGTCTAGACTATGACTTCACACCGCACGGGCGGGGCATGCGGTTTGTGGTGAGGTTTACCTGAAACAGATAGTGTTAAGCTATACTTATGGACTTAATTTACGCAACGACCAATAAGTACAAGCTTGCTGGCGCTAAGCAGGCGCTGGCAGGAACGAACATTAACCTGATTATGCCAGATAAAACCTTACCTGACGTGCCAGAAATCCAATCCGACGATCAACAAGCCGTCTCTGTCGATAAAGCGCTAAAATATTACGATCTACTTAAGCGCCCGCTGGTGGTGATAGATTCAGGCCTGTTCATTGACGAACTAAATGGCTTTCCCGGCGTTTACACCAAATACGCGCTCGACACCATCGGTATTGACAGGATAATTCAGCTGCTCGGCGGCGGCACTCGGGCGTACACGCAGCGTACAATTACTTACTTTGACGGCAACAAACCGCAAACCTTTACCTTAAAACTACACGGCGCGTTACTAAAAGAACCGCGCGGCAACAACGGTCGCAATTACGACAAATATTTCTTGCCAGACGGTAAAAATAAAACGCTGGCTGAAATGACTAATGAAGAGAAAGCGGGATTGACGGCAAACGTTTGGCGGGAGTTGGCGGAGTGGCTGCAAGAGCGAAAGCTTTCTTTATGAGTTTTCTGGAGCATGTCAAGACAACCTTAAGGCTTCGCTACTGGTCCAACATCAACTAAACTGATTTCTTAAATTGACTAGCAGTTGTATAATATTAGCTAGGCAACAGAAAAATCTAATTCACGAGAGGGGGGCAAAAAAGATGAGAAGAATGTATAATAAAATTCGTTCACAAGCTATATTAATTTTTGTAAAAGATGGCTACGTATTAAATCTTAGCGATAGAGATTTTCAAAGATTGACTAAATCTAGTGTCGGAGAATCTGTTAAAGATAAATATAATACAACTCCTAAAGATAAGGTAAGTAAGGGTGAGGCTCTTAAGCAATTTTTATTTGATGAGCCCAAAAAAGGCTTAATGTTGATAGAGTCTCTTCTTGATTACTACGAGCAGCTACCTAAAGGTTCTACTTACAGGAATAGCGAAAAAGACGAACAAGCAAGTAAACTACGAGCCGACCTTTCAAGAGCGTTTTCGAATGATAGAATTCCAGAAAGTATTATGGCGGATACGGTTAAGCATTTTGATGATGAATATATTTCTGAAGAAATAGAATCAATGCAGGAGAGTATTGAAAAATCACCGAATGACGCTATTGACAAGGCTAAAAATTTAGCGGAAAGTTGCTTTAAGTTTATCTTGAACGAATGCGGCATTAACTATAGCAATAGTGATGACCTAGGAGATCTTCAGAAAAAGGTTTTTACAAGATTAAATATAGACGCAAACACTAACAATGCGGCAAGAGCAAATGAGAATGTAAAGAAAATTTTAAACAGTCTAAATCAGATTATAAAAGGCATAGCTGAGATTAGAAATCAGTATGGAAATGGTCACGGTACGGGCGGTGGCGCCGCTCAACTGCCTCCAAGATATGCAAGGCTTGCTGCAAGCTCTTCAGCGACTATTGTCAATTTTGTTTGGAGCACGTATAAAGATAATATTAGCAATAATTCACTCTAAACTATGTGTTGAAGTTATCAAACGAGCCCCCAGCTATCGCCGCCTATATAAAGCGTCCATTGCCAAAAGCGCATCATGATGAAGTTGTGCTAAAATCAAACCATGAACGAATTCATCCTAGTAGCCATAAAATTGCTGATTGGCTTTTTCGCGCTGACGATAATCATCAACGTTTCCGGAAAAGGTAATCTGTCGCCATCGTCTGCCAGCGATCAGGTACAGAACTATGTGCTGGGTGGCATCATTGGAGGCGTG